>NZ_LLZG01000400.1 GCF_001509475.1 Streptomyces regalis | reverse complement strand
CGAGCGCCGTACGGCGGGTTCGGGGCGGGCGGCGGGTAGCCGTACGACGGCTGCTGCGAGGGCTGTGGGTGCTGCTGCGGGGTGCCGTACGCCGGGTGGGGCGGAGTGCCCGGTCCGGGCGGCGAGGTCGGGCCGCTCTGTTGCGCGGCCAGGGTGGGGAGTTGGTCCGGCGGCGTCGCTCCGGCGGCCGGAGCGTGCTCGGGGGAGGCGGCGGGAGTCGGCTCCCCGGAGCCCGGCACAGCCCCGGAGCCCACCTCCGGCGAACGCACCTCCACCGGGCCGCCCTGAGCCGCCGGGCCCCCCTCCGAGCCAGGCCGGACCGACCCCACCGGACCCACCGGACCCACTGGCCCCACCGGATCCTCCGCATCCAGCAACCGCACCGCGTGCCGCCCCAGCTGCGCCACCAGCGCACTCGGCAACCACGGATCCCGGGACCGCCCCCCGGAGACGGTGTCCTCGGCCCCCGTACGCTCCAGGATCCGGTCCAGCGTCGGCCGGGCGCCGGGGTCCTTGCGCAAGCAGTCGTGCACCAGCTCGGCGATCCCCTCGGGCACCCCCTCCAGATCGGGCTCCTCCTGGGCGATCCGGAACATCACGGCGTGCGCGCCGCTGTCGACGGATCCGAAGGGCAGCGTGCCGGTCGCGGCGTAGGAGAGCACCGAGCCGAGGCAGAACACGTCGCACGCGGGCGTGATCCGGTCCCCGCGCACCTGCTCGGGTGCCATGAACCCCGGCGACCCTATGAGCGCGCCGGTGCGCGTGAGCCCGCTCTCGCCGACCGTCTCCAGCGCGCGGGCGATCCCGAAGTCGATGACGCGGGGCCCGTCGATGGTGACCAGGACATTGGACGGTTTCAGATCCCGGTGCACTATCCCCGCGGCATGGATGTCCTTGAGCGCATACGCAAGACCGGCCGCCAGGATCCGTACCGAACGCTCGGGCAACGCCCCGTGGTCGCGCCCGACGACCTGCTGCAGGCTGGGCCCGGCCACATACCCGGTGGCGACCCAGGGCACGTCGGCCTCGGTGTCCGCGTCGAGCACCGGCGCGGTCCAGAACCCGCCGACCTGCCGCGCGGCCTGCACCTCCTGCCGGAACCGGGCCCGGAACTCCTCCTGTGCGGCCAGCTCCCGCCGTACGAGTTTGACGGCGACGGTACGGCCGCGATCCGACCGGGCGAGATACACGTCCCCCATGCCGCCCGCGCCCAGCCGCGCCAGCAGCCGATACACCCCGATCTGCTGCAAATCGCCCGGCCCCAGCTGCTCCATCACACGCCCCAACCCCACCCACGCAAACCCCCGCTTACGCAACGGCCCCACGATAGTGCGGCATATGCGGAGGTGAGCGGGGCTGCGCCTACGGTTCCGTAACAGGAACGGCGATCTGGTCGAGCACCTTCGACAACCGTTCCAGAATCCGTACGGCATCGGCGAGTTCCGCCTCCCCGAAGGCCTCAGCCAGCAGCTCCGCGAAGGCCGCGTGCCCGGGATTGATCCGGGAGATCGCCGCCCGCCCCTCCTCCGTGGGCGCGAGGAGCTTGGCGCGGCGGTGGGCCGGGTTGGGCCGGTACTCGGCAAGCCCCTTCTCCACCAGCAGGTCGGCGATGCGCTGCACGCTCTGCCGCGTGATACCCATGGCACGGGCGATCCCGGAGACGGGGAGGGGTTCACCGAGCACCGCGCCCAGCACCTGCCACCAGGCCGCCGTCAGCCCGGCCGGCCGGGCCAGTTCCTCGGCGACCGCGAGGAACTGGCCGTTGAGCCGGAAGACACCGAGCGCGCTGCGGCTGAGCAGGTCCTGGCGTTCGCGGCTCACAGAACGCCGGCCTTCTCGAGTACGGCGTACGCCGTCGCGTCGGAGTCGTGGAACAGGCGGTACCAGGCGTCGACGGCCTCGTCGTCGTACACGTGCAAGAGCCGAAGGACCTCCCGGGCGAAGGCGACGGGTTCGGTGGGCCCGGCGGTGACGAGCCCACCGTCGGTGACGGCGTCGGCCTCGACGTACCGCTCGCCGCCGCCGTACCCGGTCGCGGCCAGGTAGAAGGAGACCGCGCTGGTGTGGTCCCGGTCGTCGAGCAGGCCTTCGCGGGCCAGTCCGGCCGTCGCCCCGCAGATCGCGGCGACGGGCACACCGGCGTCGAGGAACTCCCGCGCCTTGCGGGCGAAGGGGGCAAGGTCGTCGCCTGCGTCCCAGAGGTCGGCGCCCGGGAGTATCAGCAGGGACGCGTCGGACGGCCGTACGTCGTCCAGGGCCAGGTCGGGCTGGATGCGCAGGCCGCCGACGGTGGTGACGGGTTCGCGGGTGGGGCCGACGGTGCGGATCTCGTATCCGGCGCGGGCGAGCTGCGCGGTGGCGTGGCCCGGCTCCCAGTCGGCCAGGCTGTCGTAGACGGCGAGGTACACGGGCTTGCTCATGGCTCCTCCTAAAGACCCCGAATATGACAACATGCTGTCACTTGGACAGTCTGCTGTCAATGACATTCTCGTGACCCGCGTCCCCCCCTCCTCCCCCCCCGCGTCGACAACCTGTCGCGGAAACCGGCCGACCGCAGACAGGACGCCGATATCGCGCCCGTAGCCCCGATACCTACGCTCGCCGCATGACCCCTCACCCCCATCCCGAGGTCGGCGCCGCCGTGAAGGCCGCGGACCGTGCGCATGTGTTCCACTCCTGGTCCGCGCAGGAGCTCATCGACCCGCTCGCCGTCGCCGGCGCGGAGGGGTCGTACTTCTGGGACTACGACGGCAGGCGCTACCTCGACTTCACCAGCGGGCTCGTCTACACGAACATCGGCTACCAGCACCCGAAGGTCGTCGCCGCGATACAGGAGCAGGCCGCACACCTGACCACCTTCGCGCCCGCCTTCGCCATCGAGGCCCGGTCGGAGGCGGCGCGGCTGATCGCCGAGCGGACGCCGGGTGACCTCGACAAGATCTTCTTCACCAACGGCGGCGCGGACGCCGTGGAGCACGCCGTACGGATGGCGCGGCTGCACACGGGGCGGCCGAAGGTGCTGTCGGCGTACCGCTCGTACCACGGGGGCACCCAGCAGGCCGTGAACATCACCGGCGACCCGCGCCGCTGGGCCTCCGACAGCGCCGCGGCCGGTGTCGTGCACTTCTGGACGCCGTTCCTCTACCGCTCCCGTTTCTACGCGGAGACCGAGGAGCAGGAGTGCGCGCGGGCGCTGGAGCACCTGGAGACGACGATCGCCTTCGAGGGGCCGTCGACCGTCGCCGCAATCATCCTGGAGACGATTCCGGGGACGGCGGGGATCATGGTGCCGCCGCCGGGATACCTGGCCGGGGTCCGTGAGATCTGCGACAAGTACAGGATCGTCTTCATCCTCGACGAGGTCATGGCGGGGTTCGGGCGGACCGGGGAGTGGTTCGCGGCGGACCTGTTCGACGTCACGCCGGACCTGATGACCTTCGCGAAGGGCGTGAACTCCGGGTATGTGCCGCTGGGCGGAGTCGCCATCTCCGGGGCCATCGCGGAGACGTTCGCGAAGCGGCCCTACCCGGGCGGTCTCACCTACTCCGGGCACCCGCTGGCCTGCGCGGCCGCCGTCGCGACGATCAACGTCATGGCGGAGGAGGGCATCGTCGAGAACGCCGCCCGGCTGGGCGCCGAGGTGGTCGGACCGGCGTTGCGCGAACTGGCCGAGCGGCACCCGAGCGTCGGGGAGGTGCGGGGCGTGGGCATGTTCTGGGCGCTCGAGCTGGTACGGAACCGGGAGACCCGCGAGCCCCTGGTGCCGTACAACGCGGCCGGCGAGGCGAACGCCCCGATGACGGCGTTCGGCTCCGCCGCGAAGGCGGGGGGCATCTGGCCGTTCGTGAACATGAACCGCACGCATGTCGTACCGCCGTGCAACGTGAGCGAGGCCGAGCTGAAGGAGGGGTTCGCGGCGCTGGACGCTGCGCTGGCTGTGGCGGACGAGTACGCGGAGTGACGGAGCCGCCACCGGCCATCGCTTCTCAGCGCAGGTCCGCATCATCCAGCCCGTCCGGCGTTTGAGGACGAGGCCCGTTCAGGGCCGAAGCGGGGGTCTGGGGGCCGTAGGCCCCCAGGAGGCGGGGGCGAGGAAACCGCCGTTCCCCGCAGAAGTACCCCCGACACCCGAACGCGTAAGGTGGCGTGCTCGTAGACATATACGTGCACGCCACCCCATCGCGCCGACGGGAGACGCCCTGACCATGCCCGCCAACGGCAGCAACGGCTCCGTAACCCGGAGCACCCTGCGGCAGCAGATCGCGGACGCGCTGCGGGACGAAGTACTGGCCGGGCGGCTGCAGGCAGGACGGGAATTCACCGTCAAGGAGATCGCCGAGCAGTACGGCGTCTCCGCAACCCCGGTACGCGAAGCCCTCGTCGACCTCTCCGCGCAGGGCCTCCTGGAGGCCGACCAGCACCGCGGCTTCCGCGTACACGAGTACTCCGTCAAGGACTACCGCGGCATCATCGAGGCCCGCGGCCTGGTCATCGACGGCATGTTCCAGGTCCTGGCCACCGAAGGCGCCGGCCACCGGGACGCCGACGACCCCCGCGTCCTGACCGCCGTGGCCGGGGTACGCCGCCGTGCCGAGGAGGCCCAGCGCGCCGCCACCGCCGGCGACCTCACCGTGCTCATCGGCTACGACCTGCGCTTCTGGCGCGAACTCGGCGCCCTCTTCGGCAACCCCTACCTCGCCGACTTCCTGCACCGGCTGCGCGTGCAGTCCTGGGTCTGCGCGGTCCAGCATCTGCGCCGCCTCGACGACCTGCGCGGCCACCTGTGGTCCCGGCACACCGACCTGGTCGACGCCCTGATGCTCCGCGACCTGCCGACGGCCCGTTCGATCATCGCCGCCCACGACGCGGACTCCCTCGCCCTGATCGAGCGACTGGCGTCCGGATGAGCCAGGAGCGGGAGCTGCCGGAGGAACCCGAACTCCCGGACCTCTCCGTGGTCATCCCCGGAGAAGCTGGTGGGCGGGCCGGGTAGGTGGGTCGACGGAGTGTGGGTATGGGACCTGCACGAGCGGGGACTTGCATGACAAGCCCCAGAAGGGCCTCATGAAGACCCGCATAAGGGGATCCGCCCCCGAGCCGCACCGATTACCCTTCCCTGACCAACGTGCTACGCGAGGAGCCCTCTTTTGGCCTGTGACCTGTGGCTGGTGCCGCTTGTCGACGTGTTGTGCCACACCCCCGACAACCCCTTCGCCGAGGAACTCGCGCAATACAACAAGGTGCTCGCCGAGGCCGGGCTGCCACCGGTGCCGGTGTACCAGTACATGCCGGGCCTGTCCGGCGACGTCGCCCCGGTCGCCGGCTTCGACTACGACGCGCTGCACTTCCTGCGCCGCGCGTACCTGCTCCAGGTGTGCCAGCTGCCGGTGACGCCGGTCGACGAACTGGGCGGCGACTACGAGCAACTCCTGGAGATGTTCGAGACGACGGCCCAGCAGTCGCACCTGGTCTGGCACTACGACCACGCGGGCGCGTACGTCCCCGTCGACTTCCCGAACCCGCTCTCCAACGAGGAACTCCTCGCGGGCGGCGGCCCGTTGGGCTCCTCGCAGGCGCTGCTGCGGGAGCTGGAGTTCGTGGCCCCGGTCATCGGCATCGACCCGGCCAACCCCCCGACGGCCCCCCAGCCCCCGCTCGCACCCACGGCCCTGGAGGAACCGGCCGTCGCCGCCCCGTACGACCCGAGCCCCTTCGCCCGCGAACGGCACGTCTGGCTGGGGCTGCACGCGGCAGCGACACGGAGCCTGGCGCAGGGTTCGATGATCGTCTTCAGCTGACCTTCAACTGGGACAGCCCTTTCTGCAGGTCGTCGAGGTTCATGACCGGCGTGTAGTCGACCTTGGCATCGAGTTGCAAGAAGAGACCCTCCGCGAGCGGGGGCATTTGGGAGCTGTCCTGCATGTCGAAGACCAGGAGCATGGTGCGCTGCCCCTGGTCGACGGTGAAGTAGGAGGCCTCCGGCTTGATCCGCTCCAGAAGCTCCTGGACCACCTGGGGCATCTTGCCGCTGCGGATGAGGTCGTTCGACTTCTCGGTGTCGAGATTGGCCTTGAGCAGCACGCGCATAGCACTCACCTTCTTCTGTGATCGCCCCCCACCACCGCACGCTAGGGGCGCTGCGCGCGCTTCGCCCGCTCACGGCTCCATCGGGTGGACCCCTAGGGGCCGAACGTGAGGGGCCCGTTGATGTCCCGTGCCTGGACGACGGGCCCCTGGAACGTCCCCCCGGAGATCTCGTTGTGCACGTCGCCGGCGCCGGTCCGCGCGTCGTCCCACGCCTCGGCCCGGTGACGCCAGGTTTCCAGGGCCTGGGCGAAGGCCGGATCCTGCCCGGCCCGCTGGGCCAACACCTCGGCGAGCTCCCTGGCTCGTTCCGCGTCGTCCGCCGCCGTACCGAGGGCGGTCAACTCGGCCTCGCCGCATGCGGGCTGCCCGGACGGCCGACGCCTGACCAGGTCCCGCAGCGAGGCCCAGATCTGCTGGCCGGCGGCGCCTGCGGTGCGCCGGCGAGGGCCATGAGCAGTTCAGGTGCGATCTGATCCACGAACACACTCTCCCATCACTTCACTGCGGTGTGGTCTCGTAGCGGGCAGTCTGGGCATGGACGTCGTTCACGATCTTCTGTGCCAGTTCCGCTTCGTCGTCGGGCACCTCGACCCGCACCCACAGCAGGAACGCATGGTCCTCGCCCTTGTCCAGGTCCCTGAGGCCCCAGCTCCGTTTCATCGACGTCCGGTACCGGGTCCCGTCGGCGGCGGAGCCGATGGCGTAGTACGTGCGGTCCTTGTCGTCCTCCCGCCAATCGGTCCGGTCGTGGTCGGGGATCCGGTCCAGGAAGTCGCGGGTCTCGCGGCTGTCGCACGAGGAGCCGCAGTACCGGGACCTGATCTCCACGCTCGTCTTCGGCACCCACCCCGCACGCTCCCACTCCGGCACCCTCCCGCAGCTGTAGCCCACGGTGTCCTTCGCGACCTCCTCCGGACGAAGCGGGCAGTGGAGGTGCTTGGGGGCACGGAAGACGAAGTAGGTGTACGGCAGGTACCAGAGGTAGGAGCGTTCCCCGGCCCGCCAGACCGCGCCGTGCAGGGCACGCGCCGGGCGGCGCTCGTAGTGGGCGAAGCGGTTGTCGGTCTCGGGGACGCGGGTGCGCGGCACGTCCGCCAGGGAGCGCTCGTCGTTCTCCGACGACGGCACGGCGTCGGAGAGTCCGGCCCGCCGCAGGGCGTTGCGGGTGAGGATCCGCGCGACCTCCGCGACCCTGTCCCGGGTTGCGAACTCCTCTGCGTAGGTGACGGAGAGAAGGACGTTGTCCACGCGGACCACGAAGGATGCCTCGTACGGGACTGTCTCCAGGGCGGTGCGGCGTGGCTGGGCGCTGTGCCCCACCATGCGGACGGACTGGTCTCCCAGTCCGGCGTCCGCGGTCGACTGAGACCCCGCGGCCAGGTTCCGCCGGATCTCACCGATCCGGGTGGCGGAGCCGAGCGCCGCACGGTACGGGCCGCCGGTGGTTCCTTCCCTCTTGTACAGCAGGGCCGACATGGTCACCTGAACGTCCGGCGCGAACGGCGACTGTTCGCCGGCCTGGCAGTGCTGCCGGCCGGTCGCGAGCTTCCTGCCGTCCACGGTGAGCCGTGGCAGGTCCGCGGCCAGCAGGTCGCAGGCGGCGGGCAACTGGGTCCTCGGCCCGGGGGCGGCGGCCATCACGAAGGGCCCGCGGGCCACGGCACCACCGACGGCGAGCAGCAGCAGGACGACGATCACGGCGGCCGTCCGTCGCACCGGCCTGGCTCTCCGGGTGGCCGTCGGCGATTGTTCGCCGTCACCCTGGACGGTGGCGTGCGCCGCGAGCCGGTCCCGCAGCTCGACGTGGCGGAACCGGTACACCCCGCCGCTCTGGCGCAGGACGCCCCGCCGGTGCGCGTCGTCGAGGAAGGCCATCAGCCGTCGGGGCAGGTCTCCCCTGAGGGCGACGTGCCCCCGGGCCAGGGCGAATCCGAACCACGCCGACTCCACCAGCGAGCCCAGGACGCAGCTGAGATACGCGAGTCCGAGTGTCCGGATCCAGGTGTCGATCGAGGCGATGTCCTGCCCGCCGTTCGTGTTCCAGAAGAGGAGCAGGCCGGCCGCCGACAGGCCGAGCAGTTCGACGGGCAGATACTCCTCGCCGTCCCTGGCGTAGGCGAGCCAGCCGAAGCGGATCGCCGCGCGCCGGTCGGCCAGCAGCAGGGCACGCGGGGAGGGCGCGACGGACGGGTCCGCCGGACTCCACAGCGGCTTCAGCGGCTTCCGGCACATCCGCCAGAGGACCACGACGGTCACCAGCCCGAAGAACTGCGCCGTTGTGCTCCCCCCGTAGTCCAGGACGAGCCACCAGAGGAACGCGAGGGCGCTCACCGAGAGGGCGGCGGACGCCTGGTTCGGGCCCCGCCGCAGCCCCGCCCGCACCTCCTGCCCCGTCGGCAGGCGCAACTGCCGCGGCCCGTTCTGCGGCCGCGTCCGAAAGACGTGGACGCAACCGAGCACGACCAGCGCCAGCACCGCGTACCCGCCGACGAACGACAACCCCACCCACCGATCCCACCAGGGCGTCCCGTACTCCCCATAGGAAACGGCGAGACAGCACACCGCGAACGCCGGCAGCAGCGCCGCCGTCCGCAGCAGCCGCGGCACGTCCTCCACCAGCCGCCACCAGGCGAACTCGTGCTCGCCGCCCGCCTTCATCCGCGCCGCGAGGAACGCGAGCCAGGCCCGCGCCCGCTCCGGGTCCCAGTTGCCGGGCCGGTCCCGTACGTCGTGCGAGGCGCTGTAGGCGACGCTCAGGAAGGCGTCCAGGAGATGCCGCTCGACATCCCGCCGGGTGCCGAACGCGCCGGGTGCGAGCAGTTCCTGCGGGTCTGTGCCGGACCCGCCGTACGCCTCCCGGGCGAGGCCCGCCATGAGCGGCGCGCCCAGCACGCCGCGCAGTCGGCGTACCTCGGGCGAGTCGTCGGAGTCGCTGGTGAGCCGCCGCAGGACGGGGGCCCACTTGGCGTCGGCGGCTCCCTCCGGGTTCAGATAGCGGTCCAGGGCGAGGGTGCTCAGCGGCCGCAGTTCGATCTCGGTGCGATCGAAGACGCTGCCGTCCCTCACATGCCGCCGGTACTCCGGCTCCCGGCTGGTCAGCACGAACGGGCGGCGGCCCGACGTACTCGCCCGGAGTTGCTCCAGGGCGTCGGCCCGCAGTTCGCCCGGGAGTTCGTCGAAACCGTCGAGGACCGGCAGCACCCGCTGCGTCTCGATCAGGCGCCGGGCCACGTCGGCGGCGGGCGCACCACGCACCGGCGTACAGGCACGCGGGTGGGCCGCCGCGATCTGTGCCCCCATCCATCCGATCAGCCCCTCGCGAGGGTTCCAGGACGCCAGCGGCACGACGACCGCGACCGGCGCCGCCGAGCCGGGCGGGCGGGTACGCACCAGTTCCTCGGCGAGGCGCAGGGCCAGGATGGACTTCCCGGCGCCCGCGCCGCCGAGCACGACGAGGCGGCGGGTGGGCAGTCGGGTGAAGTAGGCGGCAATGGAGAGCTGACCAACAGTGCCGGAGCCGGAGTCGATGTCTGCGCCGGGTCCGCCGCCGTGGACCGTCGTCCAGTCCACGTCGAGCGGGTACGGGTCGTTGACCTGCGTCAGCCGCTCGTCCTGGGCGTACTGCAGGGCGAGGTCCCGGGCGAGCGCGTCGGCGGCCCGGCCGAGGTTCTCCTCCGACAGCCACGCGGCCTCAGCGCGCCGTACGGCGGCCTCCCGGACGCTCAGCACGACGTACAGCGCGACGGCCAGCCCCAGCAACGCCGTGCCCGCGAGCGTGGGCCCGATACCGAGTCGGCGCAGGGGCGGCAGTTCGGGTGCGTTCAGGAGGCAGACCAGCCCGAGCACGGCGAGCGCGCCGCAGCCGACGATCCGCATCGGCGCCCCGACCTGGAGGATCAGGCGGTCGACCCGACCGACCATGACGACCGGCCCGTGGAATGTCCCCGAGTCGATCCTGTTCTGCACCGAAGTGCCGCCCCCGTCGCTCCGCACGCTCCCGTCCCCGTTCCCTCCGCCACACTCCTCTGCTCAACTCCCCTTACCCGCTTACCCGTTCCCCACGAACACCAGGGCCCCGGCCCATCTGAGCGGACCGGGGCGCCGGGCGAGGGCACCCGGCGGGCACCCTCGCCTTGTGGTCATCGCTGGCGCGGCAACCTGATGGTCCGTACGAGGGGCATGTCCGCGTACAGGTCGGGTTCGACGGTCAGCACATGGCGCCCGTCTGGCCAGTCCGGCGTCGGCCGGGACAGATGGACCGCGTGGCCGAGCCGCCACTCCACCCCGTCACGCAACAGCCCACCCACGGTGGACGCCCCGGCGAAGTCCAACTCGACGATCTCCACGGCGGGCAGCGCTCCGACATGCTCGGCAAGTCCCTTGCGCATGCCGTCGGCAGCGGCCAGGCAAAGCGCCGGAACGTACACATGCCGAGTGGGCCCGTGCTCGGTGTTCGCGACGAACTGAGAGGCCAGCGAGTTCCCCGAGCCGAGCGCCAGCAGGGCCGACTCGTCGAACACGACGCCGGTCGACCCGGCCCTCGCCGCGCTCACAGGCTGTCCACGGGCCGACCGGCCTCAAGGTCCTGCCAGACCTTCTCCACCCTGTCGTGGTCTTCGTCCGTGAGCGTCACCCCGAAGTGCGTCTCGCAGTACGCCTTCGTCTCCTCGTACCGCTTCCGCAGCTCCTCCTTGGTCGGCGTGGCCCCCGCCAGCTCGGCAATCAGGTCACGCATGGTCATCCCGCGCTCGCGGGCGAGGACCATGAGGCGGTCACGGACAGCGGGGTCGACCTTGACGGTGGTGTCAGCCATGACGACAGTATACCGTCGGTATACCACCTCAGGCCGCTCTAGTGCGACGGTCATCGAAAACACTCCATTTCTCTCGAAGGAACCGCCAGGCGAACCCTCGCCGCCTACGGAAATCAACCTCAACAGCCCCGACAGGAACGCCTGTTGGTGCCACCCGGCGATGCAGCCCGTCCCGCAGCCGAGCCTCGATGTGGCCGTACGCCGAGCCCGCCCACCGAGGCCAGCCACCCGTCACCGCCGCCCGCACCTGGGCACTGCTCGCGCCCCGCCGCCACCACTCCTCCACCAGCGGCGCGAGCCGCCGCGCCTCGGCGCCGTCGAGCGTGAGACGCCGGTCGTACTCCCCGAGCAGGAGGAGCAGACGGACGGCTGCGGCGGTCCGCCTGCCCGGCGACGCAGCCCGGCCGGGCACTTTTTTGGTTTCACCCGTTCGTGGCGCGGCTTCGTACGGGGCGTCGAACACCTCGTAGACGACGGAGAGTTGGCCTGCCGCCCCGTCGCCGCGCCCGTCCCGCACGACCCGCCGCAGATACCGTCGTTCCTCCAGTTCACGCAGGGCGGCGACGATCCCCGCCCGCTTCTCGACACTCGGCGAGGCCAGCGCGCGGAGGGTGACGCGGGTGTGGTGCGGGAGGGCCAGCAGGTACGTCAGTACGCTCACCGCGCGCCAGGAGATGCTCCGGTCACGGAGAAGGGCGGCAGACAGGCCTGAAAAGACGCGGGCAGGCGTCGTACGATGAGTACGCATCCGGAGGGACTGCTCCTGGTGTCGAGCCCCCGGGTGTTGGCGCACCGCGGGGGCATTTCTGTTGGCGTGACTCTAAGGCCACGCAGAGCGACGATTGCAAGTCGAAACCGCCTTTTCCCGGGCGGAAGTTCGCGTTCTTCACTCCTGAGAGTGAAGGGCGGTGCACAGCAGACGCGTGTGGACGAGGCGGTCGGGGGTCGTGGGCCGATAGCGCCAACTCAAGGGCCAGGTCGGACCGTTGAGCGCGGGTACCGGGATGTACGAGACATGGCCCGCGCTTGCGGTGAAGCGGGTGACGCCGTCGGGCCAGGCACGATGGGACACGCTGCCCACGGGCACGAGGAAGTACACCCCGCGCCGACCCGTCGCCGTCTCGACGATGGGCCCCGGATCGCCGCCGGTCATCCGCGCCAGCCAGTCGGCGACGTCCCGGCCCTTCTCGCCGTCGACTCTGATCGCGTCGAACTGGACGCCTGCCTTGCGGAGTTGAACGCCGGTGGCCGGGAGCCAGGTCAAGTCACTTTGCGTATTCACGGGGCCAGTTTGCGGGTGCGGGGCTAGCGTGATCCATGACTCTGAGTCGTCGGTTGAACACGGTTGAGTGGCGACGTCCGTGAGTTGTGACCGGTTGAGTTCGGTTGAGTTCGGAGGTGACCGCAATGGCGCGGGCGGAGAACAAGACGGAGGCAGGCGGTACGGCCCATTTGGTCGCCGCCCTGGCGAAGGCGTTGCGGGAGCAACACGGGTTGACGCAGCCGCAGTTGGGCGAGAAACTCGGGTACACGGCGGCGGCAATCAGCGCGATGGAGACGTGTGCGCAGCCCGCGAGTGATCAGATGCTGGTGGGGTTGGAGCAGGAGATCGGGGGCGGGCTGGGGGTCTTCGAGAAGGCACGTGAGTTGATGCGGCTGGACAAGTACCCGGCGCAGTTCAAGAACTACGTCCTGCTGGAGCAGCGGGCGTTGACGCTCTCCACGTACGTCACCTTCGTGGTCCACGGCCTCTTCCAGACGGAGGAGTACGCCCGTGCGCTGATCGGCGGCGGCTATCCACCGCTCAAGGACGAGCGCGTGGAAGAGCTGGTCGAGGCGCGGTTGGCGCGACGGTCGCTCTTCGACCGGGATCCGACGGCACTGATCGAGCTGATCATCGAGGAGTCCGCACTGCGACGTACGATCGGCAGCCGGGAGGTCATGCGCGGGCAGCTACTGCGCCTCGTGGAGTGCGCGAAGCGCCGCAACGTCACGGTCCATGTGCTGCCGATGGGCTGCGGGCTGGACGGTGAACACGCTGGCGACCGCGGTGACGTGACGCTCGTGGAAACCCCCGATCACGAGCACCTCGTCTACCTGGAGCCCCAGGACGAAAGCATCCTCGTCAGCGAGCCTGCCAAGGTGACGACATACATGCACCGCTATGCGAAGATCCGATCACAGGCCCTGGGTCCACGGGAATCGCTGGGCCTCATCGAGCAGTTGGCAGGAGAATTCCAGTGACCGGCACCCTGCGGTGGTTCAAGACCAGCTACAGCAGTGACAGTGGCGGCGAATGCCTCGAAGTCGCCTACGCCTGGCGCAAGTCGTCGTACAGCAGCAGCAGCGGCGGCGAATGCGTCGAAGTCGCCCTCTGCCCCCACACCGCCACCACCATCCACATCCGCGACTCCAAAAACCCCGACGGCCCAAACCTCACCGTCTCCACCGACGCCTGGGCCCTCTTCATCGGCGACGCCGCCCACTGAGGTCGCCGTCGAGGCGTTCCTTCAGTGCCGCCCCGGCCTTGAACAGGACATCGTGGATGCGGGACTTGTCGAACAGGGGAACATCCAGGTCCCTGACGGTTTCATTGACGTCCTGCATCCGCTGGAGCACCTCGCGGGGCAGCCACAGGCCGGCGTAGGGCGAGGGCGACGGAAGGCGCGGGACGCCCCGGCGGTACGGGCGGCCGGGATCGTCGTACTTCGCATGCCGGGCCAGGAGCAGGGCGAACCTCGCGTTCAGGTCGGCGTGGGCCAGGACCGGCAGCTTGGCGGAAGGGTGCTCGGCCTGCGCGACGGCCTCCTCGGAGAGGCCGATGTGCGGGATGACCAGTTCTCTGGGCAGAGCGAAACCGCTGAGGCGCACATAGTCGTAGGAGGCCAGGGCCGGCTGCGCGTGCGCCATGCTCACCGTCGGCTTCCCGAAGTGGGCCCAGATGACCGCGAGCGGGTGCAGAGCGGTGCCGCGCAGCCATGCGTAGCGCAGCACGTCGTCGTCGCTCTGCGCGGTGCGTATCCGCTTCTCGGCGAGGCGGGCAGCGCGGAACAGTGGTGAGGCGAACTTCCGGGACTCGTCCCCGGGTTCGAGGGCTCCGCGTATGAGCGCGACGATCTGTGGGGTGTCGTCCGACGCGTTGGGGTCCATCTCTTCAGGCCACTGGTACGGCCGCATTCCGTCAAGAAGCCAACGTTGTCCCCAGTTGCTCGTGTGAATGCTCAACTCCATGGTTTCAAAGGGGAGTTAATGCCTACGCTGGTTTGCGGAGCAGTCAGTGGTTCGTGAGCGACGGGGGATGCCCATGGAAGACGAAGTCCAGTCCACTCATGTGCGCAACGAGATCTGTGACGGATATTACGGCGATGTCGTCATGGCGGGCAGCATCCGCGGCGATGTGCACTTCCACCAGGGCCAGCGCGACGAACTGAGCAATCTCCAGAACCCGGTCATCGTCCGGGTGCGGCGGCAGCCCGGTTCGACCTTGGCCGACCTGGTCGTGGACGCCGACCCGCCGAGGCCCATGGCGCCCAGCGGCACGCTCTACATCGTCACTCTGCAGGCCCGGCCCACGACGCGGGCGGTGATTCTGCGCGCTGCCCGGGTCGTCGTGGAGTCCCGTCGGGCTCCTCGACCGGCCTGTCTCAAGCCCAGGATCGGCCGGGCGATGGCGCCCCGGTACTTCAAGACCGAGCTGGACACCGACCCGCCACAACTGCACGCGCAGGGGCCGGACTTCCCGTTCTCCATCAGCGCCACCGACGTGGAGGAGTTCCACTTCGAGGCCGTCGTGCGGAGCTACGAGGTCCGCTGGCGGATCGAGCTCGACTGGGAGTGTGCGGAATACGAGGGAACCGTCGTCATCGACAACAACGGCGAGCCGTTCGAGGCGTACCCAGTGGCCGCGCTCTATTCCGAGGACCGCGCTCCGTCCCCGATCAACTCGGGCTGCGGGTTCATCGGCCATGAACCCGGCTGCCCGGCTCTCCGCTTCGAGTCCGAGCCGGCCCCAGCGATCCGGCCCACTCAGCGGGCCGCCGTGTCCGACGACCCCTATCGTGCGGTACTGGACCGGGACGCCGGCCTGCGGGTGACCGATCCCGACGACCCGGCCTCCTGGGACGACTACCGCGCGCTCGCCAGTCAAGTGCGGATGCTGCTCGGCCGCCCGGACTTCGCCGGCCAGGAGTCCGCGCAGTTCCGTGACCTTCTCGTACGCGTCGTGCGCTACTTCTTCCTGTCGGGCCAGCATCAGGTCGGTATCACCGTCGCGCGCCCGGTTCACCGCCAGTGGGCCGCGAACCTCGGGGAGGATCACCGGGACACCCTGGCCATGGCCAACAGGCTCGCCGGATGCCTCTTCGGCTCCGGGAAGCACCAGGAGGCGCGCGCCCTGTGGGAGGACGCACTTCCCCGGCTCTGCAGGACACTGGGCGAATCGCACGCCGACACCCTGAGCGTTGTGGGCAACTTGGCCGCGAGCCTCAACGCGCTCGGCGAGCATGAGCGTGCCAGGGATCTGATGGAGGACAGGCTGCGGTTGAACAGGCAGGCGCTCGGCGACGACCACGCCGAAACCCTGCACGCGGTCTCCAACCTGGCGATCAGCCTCTACCAAACCCGGGACTTCGAGGGGGCGCGGGCTCTTCAGGAGGACGCGCTCACCCGCTATCGGCGCACCCTCGGCGAGGACCATCCCCAGACCCTGCACGAGGCCGCCAACCTCGCCTTCACCCTCGAGGAACTAGGAAAGGCCGAGGCCGCGAGGGCACTGGACGAGGACACCTGGCAGCGCCGCCGACGAGTGCTGGGCGAGAACCACCCGCAGACCCGGGCGTCAAAGGCGCGTTGCCGTCGGGAAGGCCCCGCGGGTCCCTAGTTACCGGGGTTCCCGAAATGAATGGACCCGTGGATGTCCCGCGCCTGGACGAGATTGCCGTGGACCGTGCCCTCGGACCGGTTGGTCACGTCACCGGAGCCGGTCGACGCCGGTGGCGCGGGCGCGGGCTCCAGTGCCTCGGCCTGACGGCGCCAGGCGTCGAGTGCCGCGGCGAAGTCGGGGTCCTGGCGGGCGCGCAACGCCAGGACCTCGGCCAGCGCGCCGGCCCGCTGCTCGCTGGCCGTCGCCTGCGCGAGAGCCGTCAGCTCCGCCTCGCCGTCCGATGACCGGCGGGTGACCAGTTCACGCAGCGTCGTCCAGATCTGCTGCCCCGCCGCACTCGCGGTGCCGCCCGCGACGGCCATGAGCAGTTCGGGTGTGATCGGGTCCATGGGCGCCTCCGATGTCGTCCAGGACTGAGCCTAGGGCACCAGAGACGATCACGGCGCTCGAACTCCCGTATGCCGAAGCCCTGTTGGCCTACCGTGTATCTTGCCGACGATCCGACAAGAGCCATCGCGCGAGGGGCACATGGCGCACGAGGGACCCGACCCGGCCGGGAATCCGGAGCAGCCGGGAAGTACGACGAACATCAACCTCGGCGACACCTTGAACCTGGTGCAGACCGGGGTCTTCAAGGGCAACGTCGTCTTCGCCGGAGGCAGCGGCACACCCTGGCCGGCCTTCGCCTGGCTGACGGCGTCGATGCTGCTGTCCGCCGCGGCGGGGCTCCTCGGCTGGCTGGCACTGGACCGCGTCTCGTCACCAGCGCCGGCTGGCCCGACGTGGGCGCTGGCCGGGGCCGGGCTCACCTGCCTGGGCGGCATGAGCTGGGGGCTGCGCAGGTGTTCGGCGGCGTGGCGGGCGTACCGCAGTCTCGGCATGCGCCACCGGCTGCTCGTCGCCGCCGACCATCTGGCCCACGCGACCGCGGCAGCCTGGCAGAAGGAAGAGAAGGCGCTGCGGCTGTACGACCCGAAGGCCATGCCGGTGCGCTGGCGGACGGCCACCGGCCACGACAGTTGGGAGATCATCTGCGACGGCGACAAGGACGTGTCACCGCGCGACCTGGACGGGCAGTTCGCGGACATCCTGGCGGTCTTCCGCAAGGTCCCCTCGCGCCGCCTGGTCGTCCTGGGCGGACCAGGGTCGGGGAAGTCCGTCCTCGCCGTGCGCTTCCTGCTGGACTACCTCACTGACCGCCGCGAAGACCAGCAGACCGCACCCGTCGCCGTACTCCTGTCCTTGTCCTCCTGGAACCCGTCAGCGCAGCCGAAGTTCATGGAGTGGGCCGCGAGCCGGATCGCCCGTGACTACCCCGCGCTCGCCGACATGGGCGGCACCGGTTCCTCGGCGGCGGCCGAACTGCTGGACAACGGACGGCTGCTGCTGGTCCTGGACGGATTCGACGAACTGGCCGCGGAGGCGCGCCCCCAGGTTCTGAGGGCCCTCAACGCCATGCGGGGCCGCGATGAGGGCAAGGTGCTGCTGACCAGCCGTCCTGCCGAGTACGCGGCGGCGGTCGAGGAAGCGGGGTTCCTGAGCGCCGCCGCGGTGATCGAGCTCGAATCGCTCGGCACCGAGGACCTACGGCACTTCCTGCCGCTGACCGTCGGCACCAACGGCCGTAAGACCTCGGATGGTTCGGACAACCACGACGGCCCGGGCGGCAAGGACCCGTCCGGCGACTCCAAGTGGCAGCCCGTCCTGGACGCCCTGTCGGGCAGCGGCTTGGTCCACGGCCCCGACGGCGAACAGAAGTCGGCCCGCGCCGCCATGCTCCGCGACGTGCTGTCCACCCCCCTGATGGTCGCCCTCGCACGCACCGCCTACAGCGACACCTCCGCCTCCCCCGACGAACTCCTCAAGTCCAAGCGGTTCCGGAAACGCGAGAAGGTCGAGGACCATCTGCTCGACCAGTTCGTCACGGCGGTCTACCGCACACCTCCGAGCACCTACTCCACCCCCACCGACCGCTGGTCTGCCGATGAGGCCAGGGATTGGCTCAGGTCCCTGGCCCGGCGGCTGCAACGGCTCGGGCTGCGCGAGATCGTCTGGTGGCGGCTGAGCCCCGGCGTCCCCGAGGCCTGTCGGCTGGCGCTGGAGACGGCCGCTCTCGCGCTCACGCTCGGCGTGACCGGGTGGCTGGTGTTCGGCCAGCCGCAGCGGACGGAACAGCCGCCTCCGCCGGCCGCGCTGATCGTTCAGTCGGCGGTCTGTCTGATCGCGCTGCTGACCCGACGGCCCCGCGGCACGGACACCGGGATCGCACCACGCCGCCTGGTGGTGCGCGGACGGCTGCGCGCGTTCGTCACACAGGCCTCGCTCGCGGCCGCCGTCGTCCTGCCGGTCGGGTTGGCGATGCGGGTCAACCCGGTGATCCTGGCCGTACTTCCCTTGCTCTTCGGCATGCGCAGGCTCGTCGACCACGCCGTCGACATCTCCCGGGCCGGCAGCCCGCAGGAGTTGCTGCGGGCCGACCGTACGGCGGTGGTGGTGCTCGCCCCCGTGTACGCCCTGCGCGGCGAGGGCCCGGGCGCGGTCCGCTCCTGGCTGCTGGCCTTCGCGGCCCTCGGCCCCCTGCTCGTCACGGCCGCCTGGCACCGCACCGGCGGCCGTGATGTCGTGGGCCCGCTCATCTGGACCGCCGGCGGAGCGAGTTCGTTCATCGCGCTGGCCCTGCTCGGCGTAGCCGGATCGGCCTGGTGGGGATTCACGGCCACGCGCATCGCCCTCGCGCTCACCGGCCGCCTCCCCTGGGGGTTCGCCTCCTTCCTGGAGGACGCGCACCGTCGCGGGGTGCTGCGTCAGGCGGGCGGGGTCTACGAGTTCCGCCACGCCCGCCTGCAGGACCGGCTCGCCGGCGGCACCGCCCCGCAGCCCGCACCGCCGCGCCGCGCGCTGCTGCCTCCTCCGGGGGCCAACCTCACGGCCATGCCACTGGCCCTGGTCGCCCTGCTCAGCGTGAGCTTCACGCCGGGTGCGCCAGGGCCGTACGACTTCGCCGGCGTGTACTGCCCGATCCTCGACGACCTCCCGCAGGGCTATCACGCGTCCCTGGCCGACGACGACACCGACGCGACCGCGGGCGACGAATCCGACGTGGACGCGGCGGACGACTGGAAGGCGCTCAGCTGTATGTGGACCGGCGAGACGGACATCGACTCCGCGCCGCCCCTCGACGGCAGCTCCTGGATACCGATGCCCGACACGAGTTACGTGGGTACCTACAGCCTTCAGTTCCGCATCACCGTCGTACCGCCCAAGACGTCCCGCAGTGCCGTCGACATGGCCTCGTGGGCATTCGACGAGCTCAGACGCAACTACGGCGACCAACGCGTCCCCGGTCTGGGGGACGAGGCGCTGATCGACGGTCTTCAGGGCGGGATCTCCCGGGTCCTCGTCCGCACCGGGAACATCGTGATCCAGACGACCGTGACGGAGCAGCGCAGCGCCTGCCACTCGACGGTAGGGAACATCGCCGTCACCCAGACCGCACAGACCTTGCGGGAACTCGGCGTCAAAAGGGGTATCGCACCGCCCGATTACGAGGCCGATCGCTGGTGCGGCACGAGCAGCGGAGCGCAGGACGAGGATGCCTCCGAGACACCCGACCCCACTCCGTCGCCCGCTCCGGAGGAGACGGAGGAGGAGCCGCCGCTGCCGACGGAGCTGACGATCGAGTCCGACGGCACCCGCAAGTCCCATGACTGTCGGGGCGGTCGGGTGGAAGTCTACGCCGACGAGGTGCAACTGACGCTCAATGGCAACTGCGGGGAGGTGTCCGTCCACGGCGAGCTCAACTACGTCGCCGTGTGGCACACGGACGAGCTGAGCGTCGGCGGCAACCGCAACACCGTCTACTGTGTGGAGGCGGCGAAGGACGTGTACCGCCAGCCCGCTCTCCCTGGCGAGCGGTACACGACCTACCACACGATCATCAACTGTTACCCGTGACCGATCGCCACAGGTCCCGCGCTGGTCCTACAGGAACCCCCGGGTCAGAACTTGCCCGCGTTCAGGGCCTTCTGGAGGTAGCGGGTGGTGTCCGGGCCCCACTTGCCGTCGACGCCCGAGCCCACCTTCTTCTGGAGGGCCTTGACCGTCTGCGGACCGATGACGCCGTCCGCGGTCACCTTCAGGTAGCCCTGGAGGGCCTTCTTCGTGAGCGGGCCGAAGGAACCGTCCACGGACAGCTTCGCGCCGTGCGAGTTCAGCGAACGCTGGAGCGCGGCGCAGGTCGCGGGGCCGAACTGGCCGTCGACGACGAGCTTCCCGGCACCCGGCGGACGCGGAGTCGGCTTCTGCGGCTTGGTGCCGCCCTTGAGGGCGGACTTCATCATCTTGTCCGAGGCGGGCCCGTACTCACCGTCGGCGGTGAGGCCGTACTTCTTCTGGAAGGCCTTCACCGCCGACTCGGTGGCAGGGCCGAAGTCCCCGTCGACGACCAGCTTCGAGCCCATGACCTTGTTCAGGTTGCCCTGGAGGGTCTTCACCGCCGCGCCCTTGGAACCCCGGCGCAGGATGCCGTCGGTGGGCGGGAGCGGCGCGGCGTTGCCGTAGGCGGGGCGGCCGTAACCCACGATCTCGGAGGAGTAGCGGTCCCGGCGCAGGACCTTGTCGCTGGTGTTGCCCTCGATGGTGGTGATCTTGCCGCTGGAGTGCACGGCCTCGACCACGCCGACGTGGTCGATGTTGTCGATGGACCGGGTGCCGCTCCAGTCGAAGAACACGACGTCGCCCGCGCGGATGCCGCCGACCCCGTAGTGCCAGCGCCCCTTGGACTGGAACCTCCGGGCGTGTCCGACCGTCCACGCGTGCTTGCCGAAGATCGCGTCGAGGTTGTCCGACTTGGCGGCGGCGTAGCTGACGGTCATGTTGCACCACGCGTCGTCGAAGCCGTACCAGTCGGTGATGAAGTTGTTGTTCGAGCCGGGCGGGTTCTCACCGGTGCCGATCAGCTTGCGCATCTGCGCGAGCATCCCTTCCACGGATCCCATGTCACACCACCCCGTTCTCGGGGAACGCGGCGATGTCGCCCTTGACCACGACCTTCGGGTCCTGGCTCACCTTGCTCTGGTCCGGATCGACGTCGAAGATGCCGGCGCCGCCGCGCGGCTCCACCGCTCGCGGGGCGGCTGCCGTCGCCTTCACCTGCGCTTCCTGTTCGGTCATGCTCTTCCCCCATGGGTTCTGCCGACAGATGCCGGGGGTACGGCAACTGCCGTGCCCCCTCAGGAAGTTGAGTCTGCTGGGACGGCGGAGACCTGTCGTTGGCGTGGCGCGCACTGTTTCTGTGCAGGGAGCGCACCCGCGCGAAAGCCGGTCGGCGTGATGCCGTACGCGGCGCGGAACGCCCGGCTGAAGTCGGCCGGCTGGGCGAAACCCCAGCGCGCCCCGATGGTGTGGACGGGCAGATGACGCAGCGCCGGGTCGGTCAGGTCGCGTCGGCACCGCTCCAGCCGCTGGGCCTTGATCCAGGCGGCGACGGTCAGCTCCTGCCCCTGGAAGAGCCGGTGCAGATAGCGGGTGGAGATGTGGTGTGCGGCGGCGACCTGGTCCGGCGTAACCCGCCGGTCGTCGAGGTGGTCCAGGATGTACAGCTGGATCCGGCCCAGCAGTACCGGGGCTGCCGGGCCCTCGTCGTCGCCGAGCCGGTGGTCGAGCAGGGTCCGCGCCAGCTCGGTCACCGCCGTGGCCAGTCGCAGTTCGTCGATCGGCCCGTACGGCGTCTCGTCCCGCGCGAGGCCGGACAGGAACTCCGCTACCAGCAGGGCGAGTGGTTCACGACCCGGCAGCTCCCGCGCGACCAGTCCCTGCAGGCCGTCCCGCTCCGCCCACGGCAGGTGCGCGGTGACCACCGTGTTCCGCGGTCGGGTCAGGTGCAGGCGGAACGGCCGATCCGTGTCGAGCAGTACCGGGCCGCGGGCCCCGACCCGCACGCTCCGCCCTGCCTGTTCGAGCACCGCCTCGCCGCCCGGCGCCAGGACGAGGTGGTACCGGGCCGCGCGTGCCCCGCCCGGCCCGGGCGTCCCCCGTACCTCCGCGGCCGGACAGTCCACCGCGGACACCCGTACGACGCCCAGCTGCCGCGCCCGCACGGTCGCGCGGAACCCCTGGTCGGCCGAGACGCTGACCGGCCCGTACAGCCCGCTCAGCACCTTGGCCCATGCCGTGACGCCCCGAACCGTCCTGTCCTCGCGGATGGCCGGGTGCGCTGACTCCGTCGCCCCGGCGGCGCCCGCCGGTCTCCCCCTGAATGACTGAGTACGCATGACGTCAGGGTGACGAACGCACATAAACGTCCGATGGATGCGCACGGAAACGCCCGGCCGGAGGACCGGCCGGGCGTTTCCACTCCCTGTCCTACAGGAACGAGTTGATCTCGATCGTCTCGTCCCGGCCCGGACCCACGCCGATCGCGGAGATCGGCGCGCCGGACATCTCCTCGAGCGCCTTGACGTAGTTCTGGGCGTTCTTCGGCAGGTCGGAGAAGGACTTGGCCTTGCTGATGTCCTCGCTCCAGCCCGGCAGCATCTCGTAGACCGGCTTCGCGTGGTGGAAGTCGGACTGGGAGTACGGGAGCTCCTCGACGCGCTTGCCGTCGATCTCGTACGCCACGCAGACCGGGATCTCCTCCCAGCCGGTCAGGACGTCCAACTTGGTGAGGAAGAAGTCCGTCAGGCCGTTCACGCGGGTCGCGTACCGGGCGATCACCGCGTCGAACCAGCCGCAGCGACGGTCACGGCCGGTCGTCACACCCCGCTCGCCGCCGATGCGGCGCAGCGCCTCGCCGTCCGCGTCGAAGAGCTCGGTCGGGAACGGGCCGGCGCCGACACGGGTCGTGTACGCCTTGAGGATGCCGATCACCCGGCTGATCTTCGTCGGGCCCACACCCGCACCCGTGCAGGCGCCGCCCGCGGTCGGGTTCGAGGAGGTGACGAAGGGGTACGTGCCGTGGTCGATGTCGAGGAGGGTGCCCTGGCCGCCCTCGAAGAGGACCACCTTGTCGTCCTCCAGCGCCTGGTTGAGGACCAGGACCGTGTCGGCGACGTACGGCTTGATCTTCTCGGCGTAGCCCAGCAGCTCCTCGACGACCTGGTCGGCGGCGATCGCGCGCCGGTTGTAGAGCTTGGTGAGAATCTGGTTCTTGGCGTCGAGGGCCGCCTCGACCTTCTGCGACAGGATCGACTCGTCGTAGAGGTCCTGGACGCGGATGCCGACGCGGTTGATCTTGTCGGCGTAGGTCGGGCCGATGCCGCGACCGGTCGTGCCGATCTTCCGCTTGCCGAGGAAGCGTTCCGTCACCTTGTCCACCGTCACGTTGTAAGGCGTGATGATGTGCGCGTTTCCGCTGATGAGGAGCTTGGACGTGTCGACGCCGCGCTCGTTCAGACCGCTCAGCTCGGAGAGCAGGACCGACGGATCGACGACGACGCCGTTGCCGATGACCGGGGTACACCCCGGGGAGAGGATTCCGGAAGGGAGCAGGTGGAGGGCGTACTTCTGATCACCCACGACTACCGTGTGGCCGGCGTTGTTGCCGCCCTGGTAGCGCACCACATAGTCGACGGATCCGCCTAGCAGGTCCGTCGCCTTTCCCTTGCCTTCGTCACCCCACTGAGCACCGAGCAGCACAAGTGCGGGCACGCGCGTACACCCCTTCCGGGCGGGGCATGTCCAAGGTCAGGGGTGTACACGGAGGGTCTTGACCGTGTACACCACGACAGGTCGCGACCGTCGTTGGCCGTGAACCGTCGGACCGGATGGCCCCGGAATAGACGAAGCCCCTGGCGCAATAGCGCAAGGGGCTCTTGCACAAAGATGCTACCCGAGGAAGCGAGGCATGGCCGAGGTGGTGACTTTCGCGACGTCCGATCAGCTGCTGGTGGTGATCGATCCGGTCGCTCTGAGGACGGACGGGGAATCCGTCAGGATCGCGAAAGACGTGCTCAGCGCGGGTGCGGCGACGAAAGTGTGCTTGCCGGAGGGGCCGGAGGAATTCGCCCGGGCACTGGCTCGGCGCGGGTCGCGACGGCCGGTGGTGGTCGGCGACGACCGGGCTCTGCTGCGGGCGGTGTCGCTGCTGCACCGGCGGCGGGAGCTGGCCGAATGTGTGCTGTCGGTGGTGCCGGTCGGGGCGGCCCTGTCCCTGGCCGGTTCGCTGGGGGTGCCGACGGGAGCGGTCGCGGCCGCCCGGGCGGTCCTCGACGGGGTGGAGCGACGGCTGGATCTGCTCGTCGATGACAGCGACGGGGTGGTGCTGGGGGCGCTGCGGATCCCGCCGATACGGGACCCTGCCGGGCCAGCCGGCAGGAACGGGGCCGACGGAGCCCTCGGGGCCAACGGGGCGACCGCGGCGGGGCCGGGTGCGGGGCGGTCCTGGTTGCGGACGTGTCAGTCGCTCGTACGGACGCTGGCGCCGTCGCGGGCCACGTCCGCTGCCGCGCCCGGGCCCTCCCGGCTGCGGGTCGAGATCGACGGGACGACGCTGGTGGACCTCGACCAGCCCTTGGAGGCGGTGTCGGTCGCGCCGGGGGCCACGGGAGTGGCCGAGGTCGAGGTACGTCCGGCTTCGGTGGGGGCGGAGGCCTCGCCGCTGCTGGCCGAGGGACGGACCGTGACCGTGTCGGGGGCGCACTTCCGGTACCGGGCGGACGGGGTGGTGTCGGGGCCGGTGCGGACGCGGACGTGGGTGGTGCGGGAGGGGGCTTGGGGGCTTACGGTGCCGGGGGCGGGGTGAGCGGTCAGTCGTCTTCGCCTTCGGGGGCCTGGAAGCCAGTGGTGTCGAGCGTGCAGTCGAACGGGGCGGGGATCGGGAGCTTCTCGCCGAACGGCCTGGTGCAGTGTGACTCGTAGCCCTTGGCCGAGGGCGTCCAGAACACGGTGGCCTGATCTTCCTGCATGTCGAGGAGGAGGTAGACGGGGACGCCTGCCCTGCCGTAGACACGGACCTTGTCGGTCAGGTCGTCGTCACGGGTGGAAGGGGAAGTCAGCTCGGCGACGAAGGAGAGGGCTTCGCCGTCCAGACGGTTGCTGGTAGTCCGGAACGCTCGTCGAGGTGCCGCGTGGACATCTGGTCCGTATGCACGCTCATCCCCCGGGAAGACATACAGATTCGGCCCGTAGCTGACGCGGTGCCCCTCGGGAAGACAGGGCCGGAGCTGATCGCAGACCAGTTCCATGACGTCGGTGTAGTACCCCTTCGAAAACGGCGACAAGACGATGCTCCCCCTGATGATCTCGGCCTTGTAGCCGTCCGGCATGATCAGCTCGTCGAGGTCGTCCAGCAACACCTCGAAGCCGCGGGGCTCGGTACCGCTCATCGTCGGTCGCTCTGTCATCAATGTCATGATGCACCCTCCCTCTGAGGCAGACCAGCCGCAACCCAGCGTAGCCACTCCGTCACGCTCGCGCAGTCGATCTTCCGATTTGGAGATCACCCCTGGCCGAAGGTCTTCTCGCGGTGCACCCGCCACCGCTCCATCATCGCCGCGACCTCGCCTTCGATGAACTCGAAGAAGGCGAGCGTCTCGGCCAGGCGGCGACCTGCCGGGGTGTCCCCGCCGAGGCTGTTGACACCCTCGCGCAGAGCCGCCTCCCACCGCTTGAGGACGGCCTCGCGGTTGGTCAGGGCCTCGTACCACTGGTCGCCGTGCACCCGGTAGCGCTCCCGGCGCGAGCCGGGCTCCCGCTCGCGCGAGACCATGTGCGTCTGGGCCAGGTAGCGCACCGCGCCGGAGACCGCCGCGGGGCTGATCTGCAGCTGCTCGCTCAGTTCGGCGGAGGTCAGCACACCCTTGTCGGAGGCGAGGAGCGCGGCGAAGACACGGGCGGCCATGCGCTGCATCCCGGCCTCGACGAGCTGCGCCGCGAACGACTCCACGAACTTCGACACGGACTCCGCGTCACGGCCGGCCTCGACTGATTCCGTCATTCGTCCATCCTAAAGGGCCTTCATACGCTTCCTTAACTTCACAAATTTCTGAAAGAAGCGTACGTTCTGAAGCATGACGAAGGCAATCACCGTCTCCGGACTGCACAAGTCGTTCGGCAAGACGCATGCGCTCGACGGCCTCGACCTGGACGTCGAGACCGGCGAGGTCCACGGCTTCCTCGGCCCCAACGGCGCCGGCAAGTCCACCACCATCCGCGTCCTGCTCGGCCTGCTGCGCGCCGACGCGGGCGCCGCGCAGGTGCTCGGCCGCGACCCCTGGGCGGACGCGGTGGAGGTGCACCGGCGCATCGCCTACGTACCGGGGGACGTCACCCTGTGGCGGAACCTGTCCGGCGGCGAGGTCATCGACCTCTACGGCCGTCTCCATGATGGGGGCCGCGCGAAGCGCGTCAGGCAGGGTGGTGGTGGGCGACGGGCGGGCGGCCTCGACACCCGACGCCGTGCCGAACTGGTCGAGCGGTTCGAGCTGGACCCGACGAAGAAGGGCCGCACCTACTCCAAGGGCAACCGCCAGAAGGTCGCCCTCGTCGCCGCGTTCGCCTCGGACGTGGACCTGCTCATCCTCGACGAGCCGACCTCGGGCCTGGACCCGCTGATGGAGGAGGTCTTCCAGCGCTGCGTCGAGGAGGAGCGCGAGCGCGGCCGTACGATCCTGCTCTCCTCGCACATCCTCAGCGAGGTCGAGGAGCTCTGCGACCGGGTCAGCATCATCCGCAAGGGCCGTACGGTCGAGAGCGGTTCGCTCGCCGACCTGCGCCATCTGACGCGCACGAGCGTCACGGCCGAACTGGCCGGCCCGCCCAACGGGTTGTCCCATCTGCCGGGCGTCCACGACCTCGCCGTTCAGTCAATTGGGAGGGGTCAGGGCCGCCGGGTCCGGCTCCAGGTCGACACCGACAAACTCGACGCCGTACTGCGGTCGCTGAGTGAGTCGGGTGTGCGGTCGCTGACCTCGACGCCCCCGACGTTGGAGGAGCTGTTCCTGCGGCACTACCAGGAGAAGGCGGCGGCCCGATGACGACGCTCGCGGTACCGAGGTCCGGCCGCCAACTCGCGGGCACCGGCACGCTGTTGCGCTTCGCGCTGCGCCGGGACCGGGTGATGATCCCCATCTGGGTCGGCGTCAACGCGCTGATGGTCCTCTCCATGCCGAACACGCTGAAGAACCTGTACGACACCCCGGCCGAACGCGCCGACCTGCTCCACCAGGTGGCGACCAACGCCTCCTTCCGCGCGCTGATCGGCCCGGTCTTCGACACCGACCTCGGCGCGCTGACGGCCTGGCGCGGCGGCGTGTACGCCGGTGCCCTCGCGGCCGTCATGAGCCTGATCATCGTCGTACGGCACACCCGGGACGAGGAGGAGAGCGGCCGTCAGGAACTGGTGGCGTCCGGGATGGTGGGCCGCAGGGCGTCCCTGACGGCGGCCCTGCTCGCGGCGGCGGTTGCGAACGCGGTACTGGCGCTGCTGGTGGCGGCAGGGCTGGCGGGCCAGGGGGCGACTGGGGCGCTGGCCCTCGGGCTGGGGCTGGCGGGCGTGGGGATGCTGTTCTCCACGATGGCGGCGATCCTGGCGCAGCTGACGGAGAGCGCACGGCTTGCCCGGGGTCTCACGGCAGCGGTGCTCGGCACGGCCTTCGTACTGCGTGCGGCGGGCGACTCGGCCACGACCGACGGCTCCTCGGTGCTGACGTGGCTGTCGCCGCTCGGCTGGCTGGAGAACCTGCGGCCGTACGCAGACGAACGCTGGTGGGTGCTGCTGCTGTTCGCGGCGGCGGTGGCGGTCCAGGCGGCGATGGCGTACGAGCTGGCCGGACGCCGGGACGTGGGCATGAGCTTCCTGCCCACCCGCCCGGGACCGGCTATGGGGCGCTTGGGTACGGCAGGCGCACTGGCCTGGCGACTCCAGCGCGGCAGCGTGTATGGCTGGAGCATCGGCTTCTTCCTGGCCGGGGTCGTCTACGGCGGGCTCACGGAGGGCGTGGCCGACCTGGTCGGCGACAACGAGAACGCCCGCGAGATCTTCCAGCGCATGGGCGGGCAGTCCGGCATCACCGACGCCTTCCTGGCCTCGATGGTCGGCATGCTCGGGCTGATCGCCGCCCTGTACGTCGTCGGGTCGGTCCTGCGGCTGCACGGCGAGGAGACCTCGATGCGGGCGGAACCGGTGCTGGCGAACGCCGTCGGCCGGCTGCGCTGGGCCGGCGGTCACCTGATGATCGCCTTCACCGGAGCCGCGCTGATCATGCTCCTAGCAGGGCTGGGTTTCGCCGTCGGCTACGGCAAGCAGCTCGGCCCGATTCTGGGGGCCTGCCTGGTGCAGCTCCCCGCGGTGTGGGTCGTCGGCGGGCTGGCGGTCCTGCTCTACGGTGTCCTGCCGCGGGCGGCGGTGGCGGCGTGGGGTGTGGCCGGGGCGGTGCTGTTGATCGGCTGGGTCGGGCCGGCGCTGGATGCTCCGCAGGCGGTGCTGGATGTGTCGCCGTTCGGGCATCTGCCGAAGCTGCCGGGCGGGGGGATGGAGTGGGGGCCGGTGCTGGTGCTGCTGGGGCTGGCGGTGGTGCTTACCGCCGCGGGCCTGGCGGGGCTGCGGCGGCGGGACATGACGACCTGACGGGGCGGCTCAGTCGACGTACTGCTTGAGCTTCTCGGTGTCGAGTTCGATGCCGAGGGGCTCTGGCAGGCACAGCTTCGCGCCGAAGGCAGCTCGGCGACTGTAGCGGTATCCGACGCGCGGGTCCGGCTCGCTGTACAGGGTGACTGTGCAGTTGCCACGGTCGATCAGCAGATAGAACGGGATGCCAGCCTCGCCATAAGCCCGGGGTTTCTCCACACGGTCCCAGTGGTGCGTGTACGGGTCATGCGACGTGATCTCCACCGTCATCAGCACACCGTCGGGATCGGACCAGTCCCCGTCCCCCGAGAAGTGCCCGACCGGCGCCAGCACGCCGTCGGGCAGGACGCGGCCCTGGCCATGTGCCTCCACCTTCAGTCCCCGCGACGGGTAGAGGCCGAGCTCGGGCCTGGACTGCATCCACTGGTGGAGCAACCACATGACGAGACTGCCATGGTTGCCATGGGTCGCCTTCTTGAGCCCGATCCGACCGCCAAGGAACTCGAAACGGACGGTCTCGATCTCGCGCTCGGCAAATGCCGCGATCCGCTCGAATTCCGCCACCAACAGCTGATCCGAAGTGCCCGTCGTGGTGCCTCCCTTCGCAGGCGGGCACCAGCTTGACGAGTCACTCGTGAACGTCGCTCGGAATCTCTCGGTGATCAGCCGAACGTGTGATCACCCCACCTCGACGCGCAGCCCCTCCAATCCCCGGATCACAAAGTTCGGCTTCCGCTCCGGCTCCGCCGCCAACCACAACGTCGGCGCCTTCTCCAGCAGCGCCGTCATCGACGCCGCCAGCTCGATCCGGGCCAGCGGAGCACCGATGCAGTAGTGGATCCCGGCGCTGAAGGAGATGTGCGGGCTCTCCTTGCGCGTAAGGTCCAGCTGGTCCGGGGCCTCGAAGACCGCCTGGTCATGGTTCGCGGAACCGAACAGCATCGCGATCTCCGCGCCCCTCGGGATCACCGTTCCGTCGATCTCGATTTCGTCCAGGACCCAGCGTTCGAAAAGCTGGAGCGGGGTGTCGTAGCGCATCAGCTCCTCGATCGCCGAGGGGACCAGGGAGTGGTCGGCGCGCAGGGCCGCCAGCTGGTCGGGGTTGCGGAAGAGGGCGTACCAGCCGTTGACGGTGGCGTTCACCGTGGCCTCGTGGCCGGCGTTGAGGAGGAGGACGGCCGTCGAGATCATCTCCTGCTCGGTCAGGCGGTCGCCCTCGTCGTACGCCGCGATCAGGCCGGAGATCAGGTCCTCGCCGGGCTCCTTGCGGCGGGCCGCGATCAGCTCGCGGAGGTACTCGGTGAACTCGACCGAGGCACGGACCGCCCTGGTCGCCGTCTCCTGCGACGGGTTCAGCTCGTACATCCCGCAGATGTCCGCCGACCAGGGCCGCAGCTGCGGCCGGTCCGGCTCCGGGATGCCCAGCATCTCGGCGATCACGGCGACGGGCAACGGCTCCGCCACGTCCGTCAGCAGGTCGCCGCCGCCCTTCTCGACGAGCGCCGCCACCAGGTCACCGGCCAGCTCCCGCACATACGGCTTCAGCTGCTCCACCGTGCGCGGCGTGAACGCCTTCGACACCAGCCGACGGATCCGGGTGTGGTCCGGCGGTTCCAGGTCGAGCATCCCGTGGTCGTTGAGGACGTGGAACGGCTCGTGCTCCGGCGGCGGCGCTGTCCGCCCGAAGTCCTCGTGCGTGAACCGGTGCTGGTAGGTCCGGCCGAGGCGGCGGTCGCGCAGCAGCGCCGAGACGTCCGCGTGGTGCGGCACCAGCCACTGGTTCGTGGGCTCGAAGTACTGCACCCGGCCCCGGGCACGCAGTGCGGCGTAGGCGGGGTACGGGTCGGCCAGGAACCCCGGGTCCCAGGGGTCGAAAGCGAGGTCGGAAGGAGCTGCCATGCACGGACGTTAGACCGCCGCCCCCCTCTGTGACCAGGGGTCTAGGCCGCGCCGAAGTCGGGGAGAGTGATCGTGCCGTCCTCGGCGAGAGGGAAGCCGGGGTTGTGGGCGACCTCCCAGGCGTGGCCGTCGGGATCGACGAAGGCGCTGGAGTAGAACCCGATGGCGTTGACGGCCGCCGGCTTGGTGACGGTCCCGCCGGCCCCTTCCACGGCCGCGAGGAGCGCGTCGACCTCGGCCTCGGACCGGACGTTGTGCGCGAGGACGATCCCGCCGAAGCCGCCCGCCTGCCCGGGCTCCAGACCGCAGTCCCGCGCCAGCTTGTCCCGGCCCCACAGCACCAGCCCCAGGCCACCCGCCTGGAAGAAAACGGTCTCCTCGACCTCCTGCCCCCGCCAGCCCAGGGCCTCGTAGAAAGCCTTGGACCGGGCGAGGTCGGAGACTCCCAGCGTGATCAACGTGATGCGCTGTTCCATCCCCTCACCGTACGGCTCAGCCCTCAGCCCGGCGTGACCAGCCGCGCCTCGTATGCGAAAACCGCCGCCTGCGTACGGTCCCGCAGGCCCAGCTTCACCAGGATCCGGCTGACGTGGGTCTTGATCGTCGACTCGGCGACCACCAGCCGCTCGGCTATCTCCGAGTTCGACAGGCCCTGCGCGATCAGCACCAGCACCTCCGTCTCCCGCTCGGTCAGATCCCCGTACGCCGCGTGCGCGGAGGACATCAGGCGCGGGGAGTCGGACAGCTTCGAGAACTCCGTGATCAACCGGCGGGTGACGGAGGGGGCGAGGAGGGCCTCGCCGGCCGCCACCACCCTTACCCCGTCGGCGAGTTGGCGCGCGGAGGCGTCCTTCAGCAGGAATCCCGAGGCTCCCGCGCGCAGCGCCTGGTACACGTACTCGTCGAGGTCGAAGGTCGTCAGTACCAGCACCTTGGCCGCACCGTTCGCCGCGACGATCTCCCGGGTGGCTTCGATGCCGTTCAGCTCCGGCATGCGGATGTCCATCAGCACGACGTCGGGGGAGAGATCGCGGACCCGGTCCACCGCCTCCCGACCGTTGACGGCCTCGCCGACGACCTCGATGTCCGGCATCGCGTTCAGCAGGACCGAGAAGCCTTCGCGCACCATCATCTGGTCGTCCGCGATCAGCACGCGGATGCTCATGAGCCGTCCTCTGTCGTCGTGGTGACCGGCAGGAACACCGTCACCTCGTAGCCCCCTTCGTCCGAAGGGCCCGCCGTCATCTCGCCGTTCAGCATGGTGACGCGCTCCCGCATGCCCGTGATGCCGTGCCCGGCGCCGGGCGAGGGCTTCACCAGTGCCGGCGCGGGCGGCGGGCCGTTGACTATGCGCAGGCCCAGGCCGCCGAGGACGTAGCCGATCTCGACGCGGGCGCTCGCGCCGGGGGCGTGGCGCAGGCTGTTGCTCAGCGCCTCCTGCACGATGCGGTACGCCGACAGCTCGACGCCCTGCGGGAGTGCGCGCACCGCTCCGGTCACCGTCTTCTCCACGTCCAGACCCGCGTCGCGCACATTGGCCAGCAGCGCGTCCAGGTCGGCGAGCGTGGGCTGCGGGGCGTCCGGCGCTTCGTAGTCCTCGGCACGCACGACGCCCAGCACGCGGCGCAGCTCGGTCAGGGCCGCCACCGCGTTCTCCCGGATGGTGGCGAAGGCCCGCTCCAGCTCCGGCGGCGGGTTCTCCACCCGGTAGGGGGCGGCCTCGGCCTGGATGGCGACGACCGACATGTGGTGGGCGACCACGTCGTGCAGCTCGCGGGCGATGTTCGTGCGCTCCTCCAGCAGGGTGCGCCGGGAGCGCTCGTGGGCGGTCACCGTCTGCTGTGCGGTCACCTCTTGCCGGGCCTCCCTGCGGGTGTGCCAGACGGCGACGACCAGCAGGACCAGCGCGGAGAAGACCAGCATGGGGGCGGTGTCGTCGCCGTAGTAGTACCCCGGGCCGAACAGCACGTCCGCCGCGAAGCCGTACGCCGCGGTGACGGCCCACATGTACGCGGCCGTGCGCGGCCTGGTGCGTATCGCCACGACCGTGAGCACGATCAGATGGCAGGCGAAGCTGCCGGGCAGCCAGGGCCAGCCGTCCGAGGAGCTGCCGAAGACCTGGCTGACCGGGGTGGCCGCCATGGACAACCAGAACGCTCCGACCGGCCGGAGCATGGTCAGCAGGATCGGGATCACGGCGAGCGGACCGAGCAGCACGGCCGCGCTGTCGTTGTCGACGGTGGCCATGAGCAGCGCGATCAGGGCGGCCGTGGCCAGCACGGCGTGCGGTGTCCAGCCCGCGTACTCCCGCAGGCGGCCCGGCAGCCGACGGGTCAGCCATCCGTCGACACTCATCCGCGGCAGCGGGCGGTAGGCGAAGGCGTCGTGGAACAGGTCCTGCCGCAGCCCGTGCAGGGCGCCCGCGGCCAGCCGGAGCTCCGGGGTGCGCTGCTTGGCCGCGTCCCCCGGCGGGGTCGGCATCTGGGTCGTCTCGGTCACATACAGAACGGTAGGCGCAAGGCCGTGTCACGGTCGTCCCCACGGAGAGGGGTTCCCGCAGGTCCATCTCAGGTACTACGGGTATCCCCGCTGGTCGTGCCCGGCGCGGGCCCCGCCGGGACCCGCGGTCAGTATCCGGCCGGCCGCACCAGTCCCGACTCGTAGGCGAACACCGCCGCCTGCGTCCGGTCGCGCAGCCCCAGCTTCACCAGGATGCGGCCCACGTGGGTCTTCACGGTCTGCTCGGCGACGACGAGGCGTTCGGCGATCTCCGCGTTCGACAGGCCCTGGGCGATCAGGGCGAGGACCTCCGTCTCCCGTTCGGTCAGGTCGCCGACGCGTTCCTTGAGCGGGGCCCGGGGCCGGTCGTCCAGGCGGGAGAACTCGGCGATCAGACGACGGGTGATGCCGGGCGCGAGCAGCGCGTCGCCGGCCGCCACGACCCGTACCGCCTCGGCCAGCTGGTCGGCGGAGGCGTCCTTGAGGAGGAAGCCCGAGGCTCCCGCGCGCAGCGCCTCGTACACGTACTCGTCGAGGTCGAAGGTGGTCAGCACCAGCACCTTGATGTGCGGTGACTCGGTGGTGATGCGGCGGGTGGCCTCGATACCGCCGAGTTCGGGCATGCGGATGTCCATCAGCACGACGTCGGGGGTGAGTTCGGCGACCTTCGCGACCGCGTCCAGGCCGTCGACCGCCTGGCCGATCACATCGATGTCGGGCTTGGTGTTGAGCAGCACGGTGAATCCCTGCCGGACCATCTGCTGGTCGTCGGCGATGACTACGCGGATGGGGCTGCTCGTCATGGGGACGGTTCTCCTGTCAGGGATGGGCAGTGGGCGGGGTGTCGCCCCGCGGGAGGAAGGCCGAGACCGCGAAACCGCCCTGCTGGGTAGGGGCCGCGGTGAGGTGGCCACCGAGCATCGCCGCTCGCTCGCGCATGCCGAGCAGGCCGTGTCCCGCGCCTGGGGAGGGCGGAACGCGTTGCTGCGGGCGGGAGTTGACGACGCCCAGATGCAGGCCGTGGAAGTCGTGGGAGATCTCGACGCGCACTTCCGAGCCCGGTGCGTGCCGCAGGGCGTTGCTGAGCGCCTCCTGGACGATCCGGTACGCGGACAGTTCCACGCCCGTGGGGTACTGGGGAGCCTCGCCCCTGATGTCGGTGACGACGTCCAGTCCGGCGGCACGAGTGTTGTCGATGAGGGCGTCGAGCCGGTCGAGCATGGGCTGGGGGGCGTCCGGGGCGGCTGCGGTGCCGGGTTCGCCGAGGCCGTAGGGGTCCTCCCGGTTCTCGGAGCGCAGGACGCCCAGGACGTGGCGCAGTTCGGTGAGCGCGTCCAGGGCATTCTGCCGGATGCCCGCGAGGTTCTCCTTCAGCTCCTCGGAGGGGTTCTCCACCAGGTGCGGGGCCACCTGGGCCTGGATGGAGATCACCGACATGTGGTGGGCGACCACGTCGTGCAGTTCGCGGGCGATGTTCGTGCGCTCCTCCAGCAGGGTGCGCCGGGCCCGCTCCTCGGCGGTGATGGTGGTCTGCCGGCCGAGTTCTGCACGGGCCTCCCGGCGACCGCGCAGCGCCGTGCCGAGCAGCACGACCACCGCGAACAGGATGATCGCGAGCACTCCGGTGGGCTGGTAGTCGCGCGCCCCCCACAGCCCCTGGATGACGTAGGTGACGAGCGCGGTCAGCACCAGCGTCTCCAGGGACACCCGAGCGCGTACCCGCAGGGCGAGCAGGAGCAGCACGGCCATCTGACCGATGATCCCGGCCGCGGTCCAGGGCCAGACGAAGTCGTGCGCGCCACCGGCCAGCAGCTGGCGGCGCACCTCTACGGCGCCCCCCACCATGGCCGCCGTCGACAGCCACCACGCGGGGACCGGCCGCCACAGCGCGAGGATGACCGCGCCACCCTGCGCGAGCCCGATCAGGAAGGCGACCTGGGCGCCCACCCCGCCGTTGTCCTGCAGTTGTGCCACGGCGCCGAGGGTGACGCCGAACGCGACCAGGCACAGCACGCCGTGCGGCAGCCAGCGCACCCACGTGGAGGGGGGCAGCGGGTCCGCCCTGAGGGTCCACAGGTCGTCGCGCAGTACCCGCAGCCAGCGCCGGACTCGACTCACGAACGCGTGCTGGATCCCCGTCTCCGTCACGCGACCAACCCTAGGCATGGTGGTGTTCCTTCGCCGCACTGCCGCGAGATGCCGGGTGGGACCGGACGACCCTGGACCGGCGGCCGGTCGAGCGGCGAGGGCCTTGCTCGTAGGTGCGGAATGCCGTCCAGCACAGGGCCAGGGCCAGGGTGAACAGGGGGAGCCAGGCCAGCCGGGCCGCCACCCAGCCGAGGTGGTCGGGGACGGTGTGCAGGCCGGGGAGGTGGCCTGCCGTCAGGCCCGTGGCTGTGGTCGCCATCAGGGCCGTCTGGTGCCAGAGGAAGATCGTCATCGCCGAGAGGTTGAGCAGGGCCACCGCCGCCCAGGCCAGGGGGCGGCGCATCGTGCGGCGCAGTGGCTCGCGAAGGAGCAGGGCGAGGCCGCACTGGGCCAGGCCGAAGGTGACGGCGGCCAGCGTGGGCGGGTTGAGGTTGGAGATTCCGGCGCCGGGGACGCCGACCATGGACGCGGGGTATCCCGCCCAGGCGATCAGTGCGGCCGTGGCCGCTGCGCCGCCCGTCAGCAGGATCCAGCCGGCGCGGCGGCGCTCCAGCTCGCCCCGGGTCCAGGCCGCTCCCAGGGTGTATGGCACCAACCAGCCGGCCGCCACGTTCGCCCAGCCGAGCCAGGCGGGGCCGCCCAGGCCGAAGCGGATCAGGTCCACATGGAGGACGACCGCGAGGGGCCAGAGCGGGTTGAGGCGGAGGAGCAGGGGCGTTGCCGCCGTCAGCGCGGCGAAGACCAGCAGGAACCACAGCGGGGACAGGGCCAGTTTGAGCAGGGTGTGGATGGTGCCGGCGTCCGTGCCGGAGAGGAGCAGCAGGACCGACGCCACCGTCCACAGGGTGAGGATCGCCGCCACCGGCTTGAACAGGCGGGACAGACGCGACGCCAGCCACTGTCCGTACTCCCCCACTCTCGAATTCGCTCGAGCGGGAGGTGTCCCCACGCCGCGCGCTCGGGCCGAGGTGTAGCCGCGGGTGGCCACATGGCCGCCGACCAGGAAGAACACGGCGAGGGTCTGGAAGACCCAGGAGATCGGGGCCAGCCAGGGCATGTAGTGGAGCGGGCTCGCGGTGCGCAGGCCGACTCCGCCGTCCGCCACCAGGGCCGTCACCAGCCAGTGGCCGAGGACGACACCGAGGATGGCGAAGGCCCGCAGGGCGTCGACGGCCCGGTCCCGGTCGGCGGGGGTGACGGCGTCGACACGGGCGGCGCCCCGGCGTATGCCCTTCCACGCGCCGCGCAGGCGCCCTTCAGCAGGGGACTCGGACTCGGACTCAGCCATGGGTCACCTCCGAGGTCTCGCCCAGGACGATGCGGGTCAGGTTGGCCAGGGACGTCGAGCCCGCCCTGAAGTAGTCGCTGTGGCCGCCGCCGCCCGCCGCGAAGACCCGGGCGCCGAAGGACGGGGACATCGGGTCGGTGCCGAAGCCGACGGTCGTGCCGAGCAGGTCGAGCCTGACGTGCGGCACCTCCGCCACCCAGTCGTCACTGCCGCGGGCCGCCCAGACGCGGGCCGGGGTGTGCAGGGCCGCCGCGGTGTCCGCGCCGGTGCCGGGGCTGCCGACCAGGACGATGTCGTCCACGTCCAGGTGGAAGGCCGCACGGCCGCAGACCACCGAGCCGTAGGAGTGGCAGAGGAGGGAAATGCGCGGTTTCCTGCCAGTCGGCCCGGCCGGCCCGTCCGGCCCGCCATCGGTGTTCGAGGAGCGGTCCGCGAGGGCGCGCAGCTGCCGTATGAACTCCCGCAGCTTCGGGGCCGCCTCCTCGGCTCGGCCCGCCGTCGTGACCGTGGTGCTGACCGTGGCCGGGGTTTCGTAGCCGAGCCAGGCGACCACCGCGGTGCCGGTGCCCTGCGGGGCTTCCCGGGTGAGGCGTTCGTGCAGGGCCCGGGCGGCGTCGCGGAAACGGTCGTATGTGTCGATGGACGTGTCGGAGCCCGGGACCAGGACCGCGATGCGCTCGGCGTGGGCCAGGTCGCCGAAGACCTCCGTCGCGAGACCGGCGCCGCGGCCGTCGAAGGAGAGGAAGTGGCGGGACGGTGCGGCCATCGCGCGGTCCGCCGCGGCCCGTTCGCGGTTGCCGTGGGCCACGGCCATGCGGGACGCCTCGGCGGCGTTGGCGCGGTTGGCCGCGTACGCCTCGTCCAGGGTCGCCGCCGTCACCGGTGCGAGGGCGGCCGGGGCCGGGGCGGGGATCTCAGGACGTGCGGCGCCGGACAGCGGGACGACCACGGCACCGGTGATCAGGGTGGCGAGCAGAGCTCGGCGCCCTCTGTGCCTGCGGTGGGTCTTCTTCTCCGGCTCGCCCGTCCCGGCTGCCCCCGTGGTGCGCCCCATGGTCGCCTTCCCCTTCCAGTCCGCCCGGCCAACGGGCTTGTCTGGAGGGGAAATTACGGATCCGGCTTCGTCGTCCGCGTCCCGCCAGGGAGCTCACCTGCGACGTAGCTCTCAGGTATTACGGGTATGAAGGGGCGCACCCCGTAGGAGACTGGCGCCGCCTCACCAAGCCAGCTGCGCGATCTCCTCCACCACCACCGCGCACGCATCCGCCGCCGGATCGATCAGCGGAAAGTGCCCGACGTCCTCCAGCAGCGTCAGACCGACCACCTCCCCGGCCTTCGCCGCCGCATCCGCGTACGACTCGGCGACCGCCTGCGGGACCACGATGTCCGCGCGGCCCTGGACGAGCGTCGTCGCGATGCCGGTCGGGAGCAGCAGCGCGGGGTCGGCGTAGGGCTGACGCTCGGCGAACTCCACTCCTGTGCCGAGGAGTTGCCGCGCGGCACCCCCGCAGACGTCCAGCTTGTCGGCGACCGTGAAGTCGGCGATCGGGGCCAGCGCGACGACACCCCGCAGCGGCACGGGACGGGCGATGCGCCAGGGGGCGTCCGCGGGGAGGACATGGCGGGCCGCCGCCCAGAGAGCCAGGTGGCCGCCGGCGGAGTGACCGGTGAGCACGGTCCGGCGTGGATCGGCCTGCGGGAGCGTCTCCCGTACGAGTGCGGGCAGCGCGTCCAGCGCGGCGGCCACGTCGTCGAAGGTGTCCGGCCAGCGTCCGGCGACCGGACCGCCGCCCGCCCTCGAATCCGCCGCGCCGCCCGCACCCTGCGTGACGTCCGCCCCCCGCCGGTACTCCACATTGGCCACGGCGAACCCCCGCCGAGCCATGAAGTCCGCGAACGGCGTGACATGCCGCCGGTCGTACGGAGCCCGCCACGCCCCGCCGTGCAGGACGACGACCAGCGGGGCCAGACCATCCGGCCCGGCCTCGCCGCGCGGCGCGTAGAAGTCGATCACCTGGTCGGGGTGGTCGCCGTACGAGGCGATGGCGTCGGGGTCGACGGGCGGGTGCGAGAAGGCCGACTCCTCTTCGGCAGCGGCCCGGGCTGCTGCGACGTCGTCCGGCATGCTCCAACCTCTCAGCAATGAAACGGATTTGGGGGAAAGCGGGGGTGGCGGACCAGGTGGGAATTCGGCGCGCTGGCGGGGACGGTATCAGGCGGGTGACGTGCGCCAACACACGGATGTCACGCTCGGTGAGGGCTAAACGGCCCTGTGGTTTCGTTACGCTGGCAGCGCGCATCGCACCACAGCTCGTACGTGCACCAAGGAGGCCGATATGTCCGCCGAACCCGGCACCGTACGTCCCGGAGGGCGTACCGCGCGTGTCCGTGCGGCCGTCCTGCGGGTGGCCGGAGATGTGCTCGTGGAGCAGGGTTTCGACTGCCTCGACCTCGCGGACGTCGCCCGCCGCGCGGAGGTGGGCAAGACGACCGTGTACCGGCGGTGGGGCTCGGTGACGGGGCTGGTGGCCGACCTGCTCGCCGACATGGCCGAGCAGTCGCTGCCGCGCGAGGAGACCGGGTCCGCGCTCGGGGACCTGCGGGCCAACGCGGCGCTGGTGCAGCGGACGCTGGCGGACTCCCGGCAGGGCGCCCTGTTCCGCGCCGTCATCGCCGCGGCGACCTGCGACGAACGCACGGCGCAGGCGCTGCGGCGGTTCTACGAGGTGAGGGTCGCGGAGTGGGCACCCTGCGTCGAACAGGGCGTCGCCAGAGGGGAGTTGCCCACCGGTACGGACGCGGAGGCGGTCGTACGGGCGGTGTCGGCCCCCCTCTACTACCAGCTGCTGACGACCGGGGTGATCCCCGACGCCCCCGCCGCGGAGCGCGCCGCGCGGGCGGCGCATGCGGCTGCCGTGGCGGGGGTGTACGTCGGTTAGGGCCTGTCCGGTGGATCATGCCGGCGTCGCGGTGCCTGGCACGCGCTCCCCAGAGGGGGGACCCCCAGCCGCGTTGTCGTCGGTCGCCGACTCCCCCACTCTCGACTTCGCTCGAGCGGGGGGACCCCCATCGCGTCGCCCGCTGCGGTAGCGGCTGATCGACACGGCTCCTCCGCCTTGCAGCTGCACGCACCAGGCACCGCTCGGCTCGGCCGGTCTGCACTGTTTCTTGCAGCCGGCCTGATCCGCCGGACAGGCCCTAGCGTCTCCGCGCCTCCCCCAGCACCTCGGCCAGCACCCGCGCCGCCCGCTCCACATCCGCGAACCCGACGTACAGCGGCGTGAAACCGAAGCGCAGCACGTCCGGGTGGCGGAAGTCGCCGACCACGCCCCGTTCGATGAGCGCCTTCATCACGTCCCCGGCACCCTCGCAGCGCAGCGCGACCTGACTGCCGCGCTCCGCATGGGCCACCGGAGTGACCGACTCCACGCGCCCGTCCGGCACATACGCCCCGACGCACTCCAGGAAGAAGTCGGTCAGCGCGAGCGACTTGGCCCGCACCGCCTCGATCGACACGCCCTCCCAGACGTCCAGCGCGGCCTCCAGGGCGAGCATGGAGAGGATGTCCGGCGTGCCGACGCGACCGCGCAGTGCGCCCGCCGCCGGTGCGAAGTCGCTGCGCATGCCGAAGGGCTCGGCGTGCGAGTTCCAGCCGGGGAGCGGGGAGTCGAAGCGGTCCTGCAGGTCACTTCGCACATACAGGTACGCCGGCGAACCCGGCCCGCCGTTCAGGTACTTGTACGTGCAGCCGACCGCCAGGTCGACGCCGTGCTCGTCCAGCCCCACCGGCAGCGCACCCGCACTGTGACAGAGGTCCCAGACGGCGTACGCCCCCGCCGCGTGCACGGCGGCCGTGAGTGCGGGCAGGTCGTGCAGCCGGCCGGTGCGGTAGTCGACGTGGTTCAGCAGGACGGCGGCCGTACGGCCGGACAGCGCGCCCGGCACCTGCGCCGGGGTCACCGGCCGCGGCGCACACCCCGTCATCCGCGCCGCCGACTCGGCGATGTACCCGTCCGTGGGGAAGGTCGTCGCGTCGACCAGGATCTCGTCCCGGCCGCCCCCGCCGACAACGGGATTCGCCATCCGCACGGCCGCAACAACCGCCTTGAAAACATTGACACTTGTCGAGTCGCCGACCACGATCTGGCCGGGCGCCGCCCCCACCAGCGGAGCGATCCGGTCGCCGATCCGCTCGGGCGCGGTCCACCAGCCGCTCTCGTCCCAGGACCGGATGCGCAGCCCGCCCCACTGGCGCCGTACGACGTCCTCGACCCGCCCCGGGACGTTCGCCGGGAGGGCGCCCAGGGAGTTGCCGTCGAGGTAGACAACCTCATCCAGTACGAACTGCTTGCGGGCAGCGGCCAGTTCGTCGGCCGCGTCCAGCGCCCCCGCCTTGGCGGCGAGTTCCGCGAACTCAGACATGAGACCTCGCCGTCCACAGCTCCGGGAACACGTTCTTCTGCGCCCGCTTCTCCAGCCAGGCCACCCCGGCCGAACCGCCCGTACCGGCCTTGGCGCCCATCGCGCGCCGGGTGGCGACCAGGTGGTCGTTGCGCCAGCGCCAGACCAGCTCCGCCACATCGGTCAGCGCCTCGCCGAGGCGGGCGAGCTCGGAGTTCTGGTCGCCTGCGTAGATGCCGGTCCAGACGGCCTCCACCGCGGCCGACGGCTCGTACCGCTGCGACACGTCGCGCTTCAGCACGCTCTCCGGGACCGCGCAGCCGCGCCGGGCGAGGAAGCGCAGCACCTCGTCGTACAGGCTCGGCTCATGCAGCGCCTTCTCCAGTTCCGCGTGAACGCGCGGGGCGCCGCGGTGCGGGACCAGCATGGACGCGGACTTCTCGGCGAGCAGGAACTCCATGCGCCGGTACATCGCCGACTGGAAGCCGGAGCCCTCACCGAGGGCGCTGCGGTACGCGTTGAACTGGGCCGGCGTGAGCTGGCCGAGCGGCTTCCAGGAGGCGTTCAGGGCCTCCAGTTCCCGTACGGAACGCTTGAGCGCGTCGATCGCCACCGGCACCCGGTCCTCGCGGAGGGCGTTCGTCGCCGTCTCCCACTCGTGGACGATGACCGTGAACCACAGCTCCATCACCTGGGTCGTGACCAGGAAGACCATCTCTCCGGGGTCGTCGGAGAGGGTGTGCTGGAGGTGGGTGAGGACATCCGCCTGTACGTAGTCCTCGTACGGCGTGGTGCCTGCGAAGTCGAGATGCGGAGTCGACGGCTCTTCAGCCTCGTGAGCCTCGTGGGACATCGCTGTCTCCTGTTGTAACTCCGGGTAGCGGTCCGCCCCTGCCGTTATCGACACGGGGGCCCCGGTCCCCGCCGGGCATCTTCTTCGATGGTCCGCCGAAAAGGCAAGGCCCGCCTGATCACACAGGCGGGCCAGAGGTTCTCGTTCTTCGACTACCCCAGGGTCTGGGCCGCCGTCGGCGAGGAGTCCTTCAGGAACTGCGTGCAGCGCTCGTACTCCTCCTGCTCGCCGATGGCTCCGGCGGCGCGGGCGAGGCCGTGCAGGGCACGCAGGAAGCCGCGGTTCGGCTCGTGCTCCCAGGGGACGGGACCGTGTCCCTTCCAGCCGTTCCGGCGCAGCGCGTCCAGGCCGCGGTGGTAGCCCGTACGGGCATAGGCGTACGACTCCACGACACTGCCCCGCTCGAACGCGTCGTCCGCCAGCTGGGCCCAGGCCAGCGAGGAGGTCGGGTGCTTCGCGGCGACGTCCGCGGGCGCGGTTCCGCCGGCGAGCAGCTCGCGCGGCTCGGGGTCGTCGGGGAGGTGGGTCGGGGGCGGGCCCCCGAGGAGGTTCTCGTGAATCGTCATGGGTTCCAGTCTGAGGCATCGGACGCCACGACCACGGGCTCAGGTCCCACCGGATGCCTACGCCAGAAACCTCTGGCGGCCGTGTGCCGGGCACAAACACGACCATCCCTGGCCCCCACCCACCCGCAGGGGCTTCGCCTCACGGTGCTGACGGTCACGTCCCAGCGCCGGTCGGTCATCCAGCCCGTCCGGCGTTTGAGGACGAGGCCCGTTCAGGGCCGAAGCGGGGGTCCAGGGGGCGGCAGCCCCCTGGCGGGGTCGAAGGGGCGGAGCCCCTTC
>NZ_LLZG01000399.1 GCF_001509475.1 Streptomyces regalis | reverse complement strand
TTCAGCGCCCGGCCGGGACACGGGCACCCATGTCCACGCCGACCGAGCGACAGCGGCGAGCCGGGGCTCGGAAGCCACTGCCCACGGCAATCGGTCCTCAGCGCCCGGCCAGGGCACGAGCGCCCATGTCCACACCGGCCGAGCGACGGCACCGCGGGGCGCGGGAGCGCTTGAGCAGGGCGATCGGTCTTCGGCTTGCGGCCCAGGCGCAGGCGCTCATGGCCACGGCAGCCCGGCGACAGCGGCGGGCCGAGGCGCAGGGGCCCGGGGCAGCCGTATGCGAGGCGCGTCGTCCTGTTGCCCCGCGTGAGCGGAGAGGTTGACGTCGTGCGAGCCACCCTGCGCTGGGCGCATTCCGATCTGCGTACGCATCGCGGCGAGGCGCTGTTCCTCGTGCTGGCCACGGCCGGGATCGTCGTTTCGCTGTTGCTGGCCACGGCGCTGTTCGGCTACGCCACCAACCCGTGGCAGCGCGTCTTCACCCAGGCGCACGGCGCGCACGTCTGGCTGCACACCGGTTCCTCGGCCGATACCGGGAAGCTGGTCGAGCTCGACGAGGTCGTCGAGTCCGTAGCGGGCCCCTACCCCACCGCCTCCACCACGCTGGCCTCTCGCGGCACCCGCGCCTCCGTCGAGCTGCGCGGCACGCCCGACCGCCCCGCCGTCGACCGCCCGCTCCTCACCTCCGGCCACTGGCTGGACCCCGCGAACCCCGACGGCGTCGTCCTGGAGAGCCGCCTGGCCCGCGCGCTCCTGGCCGCCCCCGGCGACACGCTCACTCTGCCCGGCACCGACCGGACCCTGACCGTCCTCGGTATCGCCGACAGCGCCGAGCCGCGCTACCGGCCGGGCGAGCAGCCGGGGCTCGTCTGGGCGCCGCCGGCCGCCGTGCGCAACCAGGGCGGCCAGGTGATCGGGCTGCGCCTGACGGACCCCGACGACACGGACTACGCCGTCCAGCGCGCCGTGACCGCGCTGGGCGCCGGCGCGGTCAGCGAGGTCTCCACGTGGAAGCAGGCGCGCGCCGAGGCGCAGGGCGACAACCGGCTGCTCGGGCAGGTGCTGGGCCTGTTCGGGCTGGGCGCCCTGGTCGCCGCCGGACTCGCCGTGCACGGGGCCATCGGCACCCGTATCCGCGGCCATCTGCGGGACATCTCCGTGCTGAAGGCGATCGGCTTCACCCCGGGTCAGGTGGTCCGCGTCTTCCTGCTCCAGCACCTCGCCTACGCCCTGCTGGGTGCCGTGACCGCAGCAGCCCTCATCGAGGCCGTGGGCAGCCATATCCCGGGGCGGCTCGGGGACGCGGTCGGCGTGTGGCAGGGGCTGCCCGGGCGTAGCGTGGCGCTGTTCGTGGTGCCCGTCGGCGCGGTGCTGTTCATCGGCGCGACCACGGGGCTCGCCGCGTGGCGGGCGGGACGTGTGCCCCCGGTCCCGGTGCCGCGGCCCGCGGCACCGCTCGGCGGGCGTCTTTCCGGCGTGGCCCGGCAGGCGCTCGGGCTGCGGCTGCCGCCCGCGCTGGTGCTGGGCTGGCACCGGGCGTTCACGCGCCGACTGCGGTCCCTGGCCACGGTCGCCCGGCTCACGCTGCCGCTGCTGCTGATCGTGGTCGCGATGAGCGCGTGGACCACCATCGACCGCTTCGACAGCAGACCCGACCGGATCGGCCTGCCGACCGCCCTCACCGTCCACGCCGACTCCGCCCTGCCCGACCGGGACGCCCGCACGCTGCTGGAAGGCGACCCACAGGTCGCCGCCGCCTACCCGGGCGTCGAGGTGGCCGCCCTGGTCCCGGGCCAGACGGCCACGATCGCCCTGCGCGGCCTCGGCACGCGCCAGGACCCCTACCCGTACGCCCTGGCCGAGGGCCGCCCCGCGCGGGGCCGCGACGAGGCGGTGGCCGGGCAGGGGCTGCTCGACCTGCTGGACGTGAAGGTCGGCGACTGGGTCCGGATGACCGTCGGCGACCAGCCGCAGATCCTGCACATCGTGGGCCGCAGCATCGAACCCGAGAACGCCGGCCGGGTCATCTCCACCTCCCTCGACACCCTCCACGAGAACGACCCGGGCCTCGGCCCCACCCTCTACGAGCTGCGGCTCCGACCGGGCGCGGAGCCGTACGAGGTCGCCGACCGACTCGCCACCGCCGGACACGGACGCCTGGACGTACACGCCGTACCGAACCCCGCCGACGGCCTCTCACCCCTGCGCGGAGTCGTCGTCGGCCTGATCGCCGTCCTGGCCCTCATCGGGCTCATCGAACTGCTGACAGCGATCGGCGGCACCGTCCGCGAGAGCGAGCGCGACCTGCTGGCCCTCAAGGCCATCGGCCTGTCCCCCCGGCAGATCACCACGATCACCGTCACGTCCACCGCCTGCACCGCCCTGGCCGCGGTCGTCATCGGCACGGCCCTGGGCACACCCCTCGCGCAGTGGCTGATCGACGCCCAGGGCAGATCGAGCGGCATCGGCGCCGGAATCGCCCAGGGCCCCTCCGCCGCTCTCCTGCTGCTGCTCGGCGTGGCGGCGGTCACCGGGGCGGCCGCCCTCGCCGCCGTCCCGGCCTCCCGCGCGGCCCACCGCCGACTCGCGGACACACTGAGCGCGGTCGCCTGACCGACGGGGCCGGCACCGTGTGGCCGTTACGGGTTGTACGGCGTCTGCGGGTTGTACGGCGGTTGCGGGTTGTAGGGCGGTTGCGGGCCGTAAGGGGGTCGCGGGTTGTACGGCTGCTGCGGGGCGTACGGGTTCCTGGGGCCCGGTGCGTACGGGTTGCCCTGCGACGGTGCGTAACCGTTGGGCGGGTACGACGGTGGTGGCGGCGCAGTGAAGGTCGGCAGGGTGGCCGGGTGGGCCGCCAGCCGGATGCCGTACCGGTTCCTGAGTCGGCCCATCTCCAGCAGAGCGATGCCCGTGACCGTCACAGGGGCGCCCAGGATGAAGACGACGCCCATCGCGAGGCCGAGGCCGTGCAGGTCGCCCGTGACGAGATCGGGGATGGCCATGAGCCAGGTCGTCACCGTGGCGAGCAGCGGCGGCAGACAGCGGTGCACGGCAGCGGTACCGAAGAAGTTCCCCGAGATCCGGTAGGCGCCGGCGATCACGAAGAAGCCCATCCAGAGCCCGACGAGGCTGAGCAACAGGCTTCCGAGGGGTCCGAGGGATCCGCCCAACTGGAAGATCGTCACCGTCCCGAGGGCCGAGCCGATGAACAGCAGCAGCAACTTCAGCGACCGGACGAGCGGCTCCCGCAGCTGCCCCACCGTACCGGCGCCGGAACGCCGCCAGAGGTGGAGCATCACGCCGACCGTGAGCGGCGTGATGAACAGTAGGACGACACACGCGGTCGCCGCGTTGTCCAGCATCTCGTCGAAGGCGAACCCGCCCTCGACGAAGGTGTAGACCCCGAACGCCGCGACCGCCCCCGCGATGACCCGCGCCTTCTTGAGCGCGTCCACCGACGGATCCAGTGAGTCCGGGATCCAGGTCGGATGGAACACCGCCCGCGCCACATGATGGGGCTTCAGAAACGAACGGGCGGTCAGCGTGCCGCCGGTCCAACTCCCGTATGGATTCGTCAACTTGCACTCCCCCGAGTGATCGTGACCATGATCGCCGAGGGAGTCTACGGGAAGCGGACGACCGCGCGCCGCCCGCTTTCCCCATTCGTGATCACTGCCGGCCGCGCAGCTCCCGGTACTTGGCGACGAGCGCCTTCGTCGACGCGTCCAGCCCCGGCACGTCCGCGCCCTCGGTGAGCGCGGGCTCGACCCGCTTGGCGAGGACCTTGCCGAGCTCGACGCCCCACTGGTCGAAGGAGTCGATGTTCCACACCGCGCCCTGCACGAACACCTTGTGCTCGTACAGCGCGATCAGCTGGCCGAGCGCGGACGGGGTCAGCTCACGCGCGAGGATCGTGGTCGTCGGGTGGTTGCCCTTGAACGTCTTGTGGGTCACCAGCTCGTCCGGTACCCCCTCGCCACGCACCTCGTCCGGCGTCTTGCCGAACGCCAGCGCCTGCGTCTGCGCGAAGAAGTTCGCCATCAACAGGTCGTGCTGCGCCTTGAGTTCGTCGCTCATCTCGGCGACCGGCTCGGCGAATCCGATGAAGTCCGCCGGGATCAGCTTGGTGCCCTGGTGGATCAGCTGGTAGTACGCGTGCTGCCCGTTGGTGCCCGGCGTGCCCCACACGACCGGCCCGGTCTGCCAGTCGACCTCCTGCCCGTCCCGGCCGACGTACTTGCCGTTGGACTCCATGTCGAGCTGCTGCAGATACGCCGTGAACTTCGACAGGTAGTGGCTGTACGGCAGCACGGCGTGCGACTGGGCGTCGTGGAAGTTGCCGTACCAGATACCCAACAGGCCGAGCAGCAACGGCACGTTGGACTCGGCGGGCGCGGTGCGGAAGTGCTCGTCGACGATCCGGAATCCGTCGAGCATCTCGCGGAAGCGGTCCGGCCCGATGGCGACCATGAGGGAGAGCCCGATGGCCGAGTCGTACGAGTAGCGCCCGCCGACCCAGTCCCAGAACTCGAACATGTTGGCCGTGTCGATGCCGAAGTCGGCGACCTTCTCGGCATTCGTCGACAGCGCCACGAAGTGCTTGGCGACGGCCTCCTGCCCCGCCTTCAGCTCACCCAGCAGCCAGTTGCGGGCCGAGGTGGCATTGGTGATCGTCTCGATGGTGGTGAAGGTCTTCGAGGCGATGATGAACAGCGTCTCGGCCGCGTCCAGGTCGCGGGTCGCCTCGTGCAGGTCGGCGCCGTCGACGTTCGACACGAAGCGGACCGTGAGGCCGCGGTCGGTGTAGCTGCGCAGCACCTCGTAGGCCATCGCCGGGCCGAGGTCGGAGCCGCCGATGCCGATGTTGACGACGTTCTTGATGCGCTTGCCGGTGTGCCCGGTCCAGGCGCCGGAGCGGACCCGCTCGGCGAAGTCGGCCATCTGGTCCAGGACGGTGTGCACGCCCGGGACGACGTTCTCCCCGTCGACCTCGATCACCGCGTCACGCGGCGCGCGCAGCGCGGTGTGCAGGACGGCGCGGTCCTCGGTCGTGTTGATCTTCTCGCCGCGGAACATGGCGTCCCGCAGCCCGAACACGTCGGTCGCGACGGCCAGCTCGCGCAGCAGACGCAGAGTCTGGTCGGTGACGAGGTGCTTGGAGTAGTCGATGTGCAGGTCACCGACCTGCAACGTGTACCCCGCACCGCGTCCCGGATCGGTGGCGAACAGCTCCCGCAGCTGCACCTCGCCGAGCTCCTCGCGGTGCTTGGCCAGCGCGGTCCACTCGGGCGTCTGGTTGAGCCTGGTACGGCCGTCTGCGTTCATGTCCGACTTCAGCCTTCTTTCGTGCCTGTCCCAGCTGTTCCAACCTAATTGATCAGCGCGGGACGTGAGCCGTCGTGGCGTCGTCGTCCGGCGCAACAACAGGTACGTCCGTCTTGCTTGCCGGTATCAACGAGGTGACGGCCAGGGCGAACAGCAGCGCCGCCAGCAGCGCCGGCCCGTTCAGCCCGTAGGCGTGGGCGACCGCTCCGCCGAGCACGGCGCCGAGCGGGGCACCCGAGGTGGAGGCGGTGCGGAAGGCGGCGGCGATGCGGCCGACCATGGCCTCGGGGCTGCGCTGCTGCATCAGCGTGACCTGGTTGACGTTCCACACCATGTTCATGAGGCCGAGCAGCAGCATGGCGCCCAGCAGCGCGCTGAGGTGCCGCACCGTGCCCATGACCAGGAGGGCCGCGACCTGGACCGCGCCGCCGAAGAGCAGCGCCCGCACCCGTCCGACGCGGCGTGCGATCCGCTGGGCGACGAAGCCGCCGGCCAGGCTGCCGGCCGAGTACGCCGTCATGACGGCCGCGTACTCCGCGTCGCCGGCGTGCAGCCACCGCGTCACATGCAGCACCAGGGTGGCGATCAGGGCGCCCATGCCGATGTTGCACAGCAGCGTCGCCACACAGACCGCCCGCAGCGCACGGTCGCGCCACAGCGCGCGCAGCCCCTCACCGATCTCCGCCCGGAGCGTGCTGCCGGCCGGGCGCGGCTCCCACTCGGGTGGCCGGACTCGCAGGGACGCCACCAGGGCGGCGGCCAGCAGATAGGTGCTCGCATCCGCCACGAACGGCATGGCGGCCCCGACCATCAGCAGCAACGGCACGAACGGGCCCGCCAGCAGACCGCCCGCGAGCTGCTGTCCTGTCATCAGCCGGGCATTGGCACTGCCCAGGGCCTCGCGGTGCACCAGGGACGGCAGCAGAGCCGTGGCCGCGTTGTCGAACAGTGTCTGGAGCGTCGTCAGCGCGAAGGCGAGCGCGAGCACCAGGGGGATCGACGCGTGCCCGAGTCCGACGGCGAGCGCGAAGGAGGCGACGAGCAGTCCTCGTACGAGGTCGACCGCCCACATCGCGCGCCGCTGGTCCACTCGGTCCGCCACGGCTCCGCCGAGCAGGCCGAAGAGCAGCCAGGGGACATAGCCACAGGCGGTGACCGAGGCGATGACCAGGGGATCGCTCGTGAGCTGCACGGCGAGCAGCGGCAGCGCGGTCGTCCGCAGCGCGTCTCCGAACCGCGAGACCACGGCGGCGGTCCATAACCGCCCGAATCCCCCGCGCCACGCGGGCGCACGCCTGCCCACCGTCTCAGCCGTCGCCACAACTCCCCCTCGCGGTCCGCCGATGCACAAAGATCGATGAACAAACCGTAGAGGGCAGCACTGACAATCGGTCCGCGAGCGGCGCGGCGCCCGCGCGCCAAACAGGTCCGGCCAGGCACCTCTCGGTACCCGGCCGGTCCTCAACTTCTAGATCTCGCCCCGCAGTTTGGCGAGCGCCTCGGCGAGGATCGCCTCGCCGTCCGCGTCGCTGCGCCGTTCCCGTACATACGCGAGGTGCGTCTTGTAGGGCTCGGTGCGCGGCGGGTCCGGCGGGTTGTCCCGGTCCTGTCCGGCGGGAAAGCCGCAGCGCGGGCAGTCCCAGGTGTCGGGAACCTGCGCGTCGCTGGCGAAGCTGGGCTGCGTCTCATGCCCGTTGGAGCACCAGAAGGAGATGCGCAGCCGGGGCGCGGACTCGCCCCGCTCGGCCTCGCCCATCGGCCCCGCCCCGACCCGGCTTCCTCGGATCGCGTTGCCACTTGCCACGGTCGTAACTCCCTGCGTGATGGTGCCGCAAAGCGAGTCGGCGTTTCGCTTCGCTGCGAGCGCCTCAGTCTACGTAAGGCCCAACGCGCGTCCAGTGATTGGAGTTACATAGCCCCTACACCAAGACGCAAGCCCCATGATAGGCCGCGCTCAGCTGCGCGTACCGGACATGGGGCCTTACGTGCGGAATGTGCGTGGCGGTCAGTTGTTCACCTTCATCAGGATGCCGAGCACGACAATGCACGCAAACCACAGCAGACCGACCACGATGGTGATCCGGTCAAGGTTGCGCTCGGCGACCGAGGAGCCGCCGACGGACGACTGCATGCCGCCACCGAACATGTCGGAGAGGCCGCCGCCCTTCCCCTTGTGCATCAGCACCAGCAGCATCATCAGCAGGCTGAAGACGATCAGGGCGATCGAGAACCCCAAAACCACGGCTGGACCAACTTCCTCGGATTCGGATGACGACGGGGGTCGAAGCCCTTTTTGTGAGCCTCATGCTCACATTCCAAGCCCCGACCCCCGCAAGGGTACGACGAATCGCCGTTACGGCATACTCACTGGTCGCGGAACCGCACGATCTTGACGAACTCGTCGGCGTCCAGCGAGGCACCGCCGACCAGGGCGCCGTCGATGTCGGCCTGCGCCATGATCTCGGCGACGTTGCCGGCCTTGACGGAGCCGCCGTACTGGATGCGGACCTTGTCGGCCAGCTCCTGCGAGTACAGCTCGGCGACCTTGCCGCGGATGGCGGCGCAGACCTCCTGGGCGTCCTCGGCGCCGCAGACCTTGCCGGTGCCGATGGCCCACACGGGCTCGTAGGCGATCACGATGGTCTCGGCCTGCTCGGCCGCGAGGTCCTTCAGACCGCCCTCGACCTGGGCGAGGGTGTGCGGGACGGCGTTGCCGGCCTCACGGACCTCCAGCTCCTCGCCGACGCACATGATCGGGGTGAGGCCGTGCTTGTAGGCGGCCTTGACCTTGGCGTTGACGATCTCGTCGGTCTCGGCGTGGTACTGGCGGCGCTCGGAGTGGCCGATCGCCACGTACGTGCACTTCAGCTTGGCCAGCATCGGACCGGAGATCTCGCCGGTGTAGGCGCCGGAGTCCTGCGCCGAGATGTCCTGGGCGCCGTACTTGATCTTCAGCTTGTCGCCGTCGACCAGGGTCTGCACGGAGCGCAGGTCGGTGAAGGGCGGCAGGACGGCGACCTCGACGGCCTCATAGTCCTTGTCGGCCAGGGCGAAGGCGAGCTTCTGGACGTGGGCGATGGCCTCGAGGTGGTTGAGGTTCATCTTCCAGTTGCCCGCCATCAGCGGCGTGCGCGTGCTCATCTAGGTCAGTCCTCCAGTGCGGCGAGGCCGGGGAGCGTCTTGCCCTCGATGTATTCGAGGGAGGCGCCGCCGCCGGTCGAGATGTGGCCGAATGCGTTCTCGTCGAAGCCCAGGGTGCGCACGGCCGCGGCGGAGTCGCCGCCGCCGACCACGGTGAAGCCCTTGGAGTCGACGAGGGCCTGGGCGACCGCTTTGGTGCCCTCGGCGTAGTCGGGGTGCTCGAAGACGCCCATGGGGCCGTTCCAGAAGACGGTGGCGGCGTCGGCGAGCTTCGAGGCGTACAGCTTGCGGGTCTCCGGACCGATGTCCAGACCCTCCTGGTCGGCCGGGATGGCGTCCGCGGCGACGGTCGTGGGGTTGGCCGGGGCCTTGGTCTTCAGGTCCGGGAACTCGGTGGAGACCAGGACGTCGACCGGCAGGACGATCTCGACGCCGTTCTTCTCGGCGCGCTCCATGTACTCGGTGACGGCCGGGATCTGGTCCGCCTGGAGGAGGGAGATGCCGACCTCGTAGCCCTTGGCCTTGAGGAAGGTGTACGCCATACCGCCGCCGATGAGGAGACGGTCGGCCTTGGCGAGCAGCTGGTCGATGACGGCGAGCTTGTCGGAGACCTTGGCGCCGCCGAGCGCGACGACGTACGGCCGCTTGACGTCCTCGGTGAGCTTCTTCAGGACGCCGACCTCGGTGGCGATGAGGTGACCGGCGTAGTGCGGCAGGCGGGCCGGGAGGTCGTACACGGAGGCGTGCTTGCGGTGCACCGCGCCGAAGCCGTCACCGACGTACACGTCGGCGAGGGCCGCGAGCTGGTCGGCGAAGGCGCCGCGCTCGGCGTCGTCCTTGCTCGTCTCACCGGCGTTGAAGCGGAGGTTCTCGACCACCGCGACCTGGCCGTCGGCGAGGCCGGCGACCGTGGCCTGGGCGGACTCGCCCACCGTGTCGGTCGCGAACGCCACGTCCGCGCCGAGGAGTTCACCCAGGCGCGCGGCGGCGGGCGCGAGGGAGAAGGCCGGGTCCGGGGCGCCCTTGGGGCGGCCCAGGTGCGAGGCGACGACCACACGGGCGCCCGCCTCGGCCAGCGCCTTGACGGTGGGCAGGACGGCGCGGATACGGCCGTCGTCGGTGATGGTGGTGCCGGCCAGCGGCACGTTCAGGTCGGCGCGGACGAAGACCCGCTTGCCGGCGACGCCTTCGGAGAGAAGTTCGTCGATCGTCTTCATGAAGGGGACTCCTGAGGAGGGCTCGTGATCGCTCTTGATCGCTCGAAAGCGCTCGTGATCCAACAGGTCTGTTCTGCACGCGCGTCAGGGCTCGGACGGCGCGTCCCTGCGCCGCCCGAGCCCTGACTCACATCAATGTGCCTGCTCTGGATATCAGAGCTGGTTGCCGACGAAGACCGTGAGGTCGACGAGGCGGTTGGAGTAACCCCACTCGTTGTCGTACCAGCCGAGGATCTTCACCGAGTTGCCCTCCTGGACCATGGTCAGGGAGGAGTCGAAGGTGCAGGAGGCCGGGTCGCTGACGATGTCCGAGGAGACGATCGGGTCCTCGGTGTACGACAGGTAGCCCGCCAGGTCGCCGTCCTCGGATGCCTTCTTGAACGCGGCGTTGACCTCGTCCTTGGTGACCTCGCGCTGCAGCTGCACGACCAGGTCGGTGGCCGAACCGGTCGGGACCGGGACGCGCATGGCGATGCCGTCCAGCTTGCCCTTGAGCTGCGGGAGGACCAGGGCGGTCGCCTTGGCGGCACCGGTGGTGGTCGGGATGATGTTCTCGGCGGCGGCGCGGGCGCGACGCAGGTCCGAGTGCGGGAAGTCCAGGATGCGCTGGTCGTTGGTGTACGCGTGGACCGTCGTCATCAGGCCCTTGACGATGCCGAAGTTCTCGTCGAGGACCTTGGCCATCGGCGCCACACAGTTGGTGGTGCAGGAGGCGTTCGAGATGACGTGGTGGTTCGCCGGGTCGTACTTGTCCTGGTTGACGCCCATCACGATGGTGATGTCCTCGTCCTTGGCCGGAGCCGAGATGAGGACCTTCTTGGCGCCGCCGGCGAGGTGCTTCGCGGCGTCGGCCTTCTTCGTGAAGATGCCCGTCGACTCGATGACGATGTCGACGCCCAGCTCGCCCCACGGGATGTCGGCGGGGTTGCGCTCGGACAGGACCTTGATGGTGTGGCCGTCGACGGTGATCGTGTCGGCGGTGTGCGAGACCTCGGCCTTGAGGCGGCCCAGGATGGTGTCGTACTTCAGCAGGTGAGCGGTGGTCGCAGTGTCACCCAGGTCGTTGACAGCCACGATCTCGATGTCAGCACCCTGCTCCAGCAGCGCGCGGAAGTAGTTGCGACCGATACGACCGAAGCCGTTGATGCCTACGCGGATCGTCACGAACCGATCTCCTCGTTGGTACGCCGGCTATGCGGTGCCGGCGAGCTCTATTTGGGATGTCCCCGACCGCCTACGACCCTACCTCTCTGAGGCCGCCGTGGTGACATCCAGATGCCTCATACACGGCAGGGCGGTCCGTACCCGCCAGTAGGGGTACGGACCGCCCGGCCCGGAAGCCCGGATCACTCGATTTGATCACGGCGCGTTGTGCGCTGTTGACCTCGGCGTGTCAGTCCTCAAGTGAGGCTAGGGCCTTTCCGATGAGCGCCGTTCGGTCGGCCGCCGCGGCGACATGTTCCAGGCCGAAGCCCAGCAGCACCGTGTCGTCCGTGGTGATCGCACCGTACGTCTGGAACAGCGCTCCGGTGCGCGCCCAGTCCTTGAGGACGGCCGGGCTGCCCGCGGGCGGACCCGTCACCTTCCAGGCGCCGAGCGACGTCTCGAAGCCCTCGGTCTCGGTCGCCGTACCGCCGACGACGAGCGAGACCTGGTCGGCGAGGACGCCGCGACCGCCGGAGGACGGGTCGCTGACGTAGCCGATCGAGAGCTCGACCGACTTGCCGGCGTAGGCGCTCAGGTCGAACTCGACCTGCTTCCCGCCACCGGAGGCGCCGGTCAGGGCGTTCCACGAACCGCTGGTGCCGGTCGCGGTACAGCCGCTCGTGGCCACGGTGAGGTAGTGGGCCAGCCAGGGGTGCTCGCCCACGTAGAACCCGGCCTCGCAGTCCGCCGGCACGGTGGCGCTGGTGGCACCGCCCGCCTCGGGGAGCGTCGTCCAGTCCTCGGCCCCTGTGGTGTGGGCCTCGACCAGGACGTTGTCGTAGCCGGGCTCCAGGTCCCACAGCAACTGGGTACGCAGGGTCGGCTTGTCGGCCGCAGTCACCCCGGTCAGGTCGACGGTGCGGGTGAGTCGCTTGTAGGCGTCGTCGGTGTGCACGGCGGCCGCCATGGAGGAACCCGCGTACGGCCCGTACGGGTTGACGGTCCCGGCGAACTGGCCGGCGCCCGCACTGGCGAACTGCGGGTACTTGTCGGCGGGCAGTTCGTCCGAGGTGACGCGGTAGTTCCCTGCCTTGTCCAGCGGGTTGCCGGTGGTGTCGCCGAGCGCGCCGATGAATCCGCCGAGCTTGCCCGAGCCGGTGAAGCCGGTGGCCCCGGGGAGCGAGGTACGGGAGTAGGCGCCCAGGTAGTACTGGCTGAAGTCGTTCGACAGGGTGCCGCCGCCGAGGTCGACGGTGCCGCCGGCCTGCTCGCCCGCCTCCATCAGCTTGCCGCCCTCGTTGAGATAGGCGCGCAGCTGGAGCTGGGTGGCGTTGCCCGGGACGTTCGCGCCGGTGTAGTGGACGACGGTGTCGAAGTGGCTCAGCACACCGAGCGCATCGGGCGCGCCCTGAGCGGCGACGTCCCAGACGATCGCCCTGCGGCCGTTGGCCTTGAGCGCGTCGACGTACTTCTGCGTATGCGTGGCGGTGGCGCCTTCCTCGACGACGACGAGGATGTCCGCGCGCGGCCGCTCGGCGACCGTGTACGTGAAGTGCTCACTGGAGGTGGGCTTTCCGCTCTTCGTCTCTCCGGTGAACCACACCTCGACCTTGTCGCCCGGATCGCCGTCGGCGACCTTGGCCCGGTACTCGTCGAAGTACAGGTTGTCCTCACCGCCGTACGTCTCGCCGCCCTTCCAGGGCTTGAGCGCCATGTCCTCCGTACGGCCGCCGTTGACGCGGTACTTGAGCTCCTTGTCGCGCACGGACTTCCGTACGACGACGGAGACCTCCTGGTCGGCGCCGCGGGAGTACGACGTGGTGAACGACGCCGGCGTGAAGTCGGCGGCGCCCAGGCCGACCGAGGACGACGGCTGGTCGGGGTGCCTGGCGCTCTCGGCGACGGAGAGCGCGAACGGGATGTTCTTGGCGAACTCCTGCTGGATCAGCTTCTCGTCGTCCGGGAAGTTGAAGACCGACCGGCAGTCGGCCGCCTTCCACTGGTCGTCCGGGTCGATGTTCGACGCGGTCTGGCAGGTCGACATCTCGGGCGTGAACATCGCGATGCCGTTGACGTTCGAGGCGTGGCCGTCGGCCTCGCCGTTCGTCGTGTACAGCTCCGAGGAGACCTGCGGGTGGTAGCCGGGGACCGCGGGCTTGTCCGGCGTGCCGGCGAGCGCCTCGTAGAGGACGTCGTCCGGGGTGTCGGTGGCGACCTGCCAGCCGACGCCGTAGAGGATGAGCTCGGCCGCGGAGTGGTAGTTGATGCCGTAGTCGAAGCCGATACGGCGCTCGAAGGCGTCCAGCGCCTTGGTCTCGGGCTCGGAGGCCGGGGACGCGCCGCGGTAGGTCTCGCTGGTGGGGTTGGGGGACGAACCCTCGTCGTCGTAGCCCCACTTGTAGGTGAAGTTGCGGTTGAGGTCGACGCCGTCGCCGGTGGTGATGGTGCCGTCGCCGTTGATGTCCCGCAGGTTCTTGCGCCACAGGCGGGTGGTGGAGTCCTTGAAGGTGTGGTCGTAGCCGTCGGGGTTGGCCGAGAGGACGAACCACAGCTCGGTCGAGTCGACGATCTTCTTGACGCGCTTGTCGGACTTGTAGTTGTCCAGGTAGTAGTGCATCAGACGCCGGGTCATCTCCGGCGTGATCCACTCGCGCGCGTGCTGGTTGGAGAGGTAGAGGACGGAGCGTTTGGAGCCGTCCTTCGTCTTCTTGGCGTTCTTGGTGAGCTTGAGCGCCAGGATGTCCTGGCCGTTGACCGTCTTGCCGATGGAGACGACCTTGGTGAGGCCGGGATTCTCCTGCCCGGTCCGGACGATCTCCTCCTTGAGGCCCCCGCTTGCGCTGTACGGGCGGTACACGCCCTCCGCGGCCTTCTCGGTGCGGGCCTCGGCCTTGGCGGACAGGTCGTGCTCGGTGAGCTCGACGCCCTGCTTCTCGAGCTTCTTGGCCTGGTCGTCCGTGAGGTAGACCTCGACGGTGGCCGTGCCCTTCTCGGGCGCCTGCTCACTGAGTTCGTGGCCGTCCTGGCCGGCCGCCAGCAGCAGGGGTATCTGCTTCTTGGTGACCTCGGCGCGGAAGACCTTGACTTCGTTCGGGTCGGTTTCTGGTGAACTTCCAGGTTGTGCCTGGGCGATGGGTGCGATGCTCGCTCCGCCTATCAGGAGCGCACCGGCAGCGAGGATCGATCTCGCTCTGGGTCTCATGAACCCCCCTAGCAGTGATTCGCCACAGTGACGAACGACTGCCAGGCTCATGCCACTTCACGGTCCAGTCAAGAGTGCCGCAAAGACTGACAAATACCGGCGCCGACGTCCCAAGTGGACGTCGGCACCGGCAAGTTGACGATCTTTTAGGTCAGCCCGCGAGGTTGTCCGCCAGCTCCTCGGAGAGGTTGGCCTCCGTGCCCGGAATGCCGAGGTCCTGGGCCCGCTTGTCGGCCATGGCCAGCAGCCGGCGGATACGGCCGGCGACGGCGTCCTTGGTCAGCGGCGGGTCGGCGAGCGCGCCCAGCTCCTCCAGGGAGGCCTGCTTGTGCTCCATGCGCAGGCGTCCGGCGGCGGCGAGGTGCTCGGGGACCTCGTCCGCGAGGATCTCCAGGGCACGCTGGACACGAGCGCCGGCGGCGACGGCCGCGCGCGCGGAACGGCGCAGGTTGGCGTCGTCGAAGTTGGCGAGCCGGTTCGCCGTGGCGCGTACCTCGCGGCGCATCCGGCGCTCCTCCCAGGCCAGCACCGACTCGTGCGCACCGAGCCTGGTCAGCAGGGCGCCGATCGCGTCGCCGTCCCGGACCACCACACGGTCCACGCCGCGCACCTCGCGGGCCTTGGCGGCGATGGACAGCCGACGGGCCGCACCGACCAGGGCGAGCGCGGCCTCGGGGCCCGGGCAGGTCACCTCCAAGGAGGACGAGCGGCCGGGCTCGGTGAGCGAGCCGTGCGCCAGGAAGGCGCCGCGCCAGGCGGCCTCGGCGTCACAGGTGGCCCCGGAGACCACCTGCGGGGGCAGGCCGCGGATCGGTCGGCCCCGCCCGTCGACCAGGCCGGTCTGACGGGCCAGCTGGTCACCGCCCGCGACCACGCGCACGACGTAGCGCGAACCGCGGCGCAGCCCGCCCGGCGCCATCACGATCAGCTCGGAGCTGTGGCCGAAGATCTCCAGGATGTCCCGCTTGAGGCGGCGGGCCGCCATGGCGGTGTCCAGCTCCGCCTCGATCACGATGCGCCCGCTGACCAGGTGGAGGCCGCCGGCGAACCGCAGAATGGCGGAGACCTCCGCCTTCCTGCAGCAGGTCCGGGTGACGGGGAGCCGGGAGATCTCATCCTTCACCGCTGCCGTCATCGCCATGGGCCGATCCTTCCATGCATCCGAAAAATACGGTCGTACGCGGCGGCGAGGAGCTCCGGGTCGTGCCGGGGCGTCCCGTCCGTCCGGGCCACCGGGGCCAGCTCGACCGCAGCACCGAGCCGCTTGGCGGCCTCGGTGAGCACATCCCGGTCGGGCACGGCGGCCTCGTCGGCCAGCACCACGTCCAGGGCGAGTTTAGGGGCGTGTCGTCCCAAAACCTCCAAATGACGCTGCGGGGAGAAGCCCTCGGTTTCTCCGGGCTGCGGGGCGAGGTTCAGGGAGAGTACCCGGCGCGCCTTCGTCTCGGTGAGGGCGTCCAGGAGTTCCGGCACGAGCAGGTGCGGGATCACCGAGGAGAACCAGGAGCCCGGGCCGAGCACCACCCAGTCCGCGTCCCGGACGGCGGCGACGGCCTCCGGCACGGCGGGCGGATCGTGCGGGACAAGGTGCACGGACTGCACCTCGCCCGGAGTGAGGGCGACATTGGCCTGGCCGCGGACGGTGTCGACGTCGTCCGGCCGGTCCGGGTCGTGCCCCTTGACCAGGGCCTGCAGCTCCAGAGGTACGGCGGACATGGGCAGCACGCGCCCGTGCGCGCCCAGCAGCCTGCCGACCAGGTCCAGGGCCTGGACGTGGTCGCCGAGCTGCTCCCACAGGGCGACGATCAGCAGATTGCCGACCGCGTGGTCGTGCAGGTCGCCCTTGGAGTGGAAGCGGTGCTGGATGACGCGGGCCCAGGTCTGGCCCCAGTCGTCGTCGCCGCACAGCGCGGCCAGGGCCTTGCGCAGGTCGCCGGGCGGCAGCACGCCCAGCTCGTCGCGCAGGCGCCCGCTGGAGCCACCGTCGTCGGCCACGGTGACGACGGCGGTGAGGTCGCCGGTGATCCGGCGCAGGGCGGCGAGTGAGGCGGACAGGCCCATGCCGCCGCCGAGGGCGACGACCTTGGGCTGGGCGCCTCGGCGGCGCGGCCTGGCACCGCGGGCCTCGGCGGGCCGGCCGGCGCGCGACTCGGGCACCGCCCGGCGCAACCTGCTCAGCCGCGGAGTACGTCCCGTCATTCCCGTCCCATGTCCCGGTGTACGACCACCGTCTCCACGCCCTGGGAGGCAAGGCGCGCTGCGAGCTTCTCCGATGTGGCGACCGAGCGGTGCTTGCCGCCGGTGCAGCCGACCGCGATCGTCACGTACCGCTTGCCCTCGCGGCGGTATCCGGCCGCGATGAGCTGGAGCAGCTCGGAGTAGCGGTCGATGAACTCCTTCGCGCCGGGCTGGTTGAAGACGTACGCCGAGACCTCCTCGTTGAGGCCGGTGAAGGGGCGCAGCTCCGGGACCCAGTGCGGGTTGGGCAGGAAGCGCATGTCCACGACCAGGTCGGCGTCGACCGGGAGGCCGTACTTGAAGCCGAAGGACATCACCGTGGCCCGCAGCTCGGGCTCCTCCTCACCCGCGAACTGGGCGTCCATCTTGGCGCGCAGCTCGTGCACGTTCAGGCTGGAGGTGTCGATGACCAGGTCTGCGTCGCCGCGCAGCTCGCGGAGCAGCTGGCGCTCGGCGGCGATGCCGTCGACGATGCGGCCGTCGCCCTGGAGGGGGTGCGGGCGGCGCACCGACTCGAAGCGGCGCACCAGGGCGTCGTCGGAGGACTCCAGGAAGACGATCCGGCGGGTGACGCCCCGGCTGTCGAGTTCGGCGAGGGACTCGCGGAGGTTGTCGAAGAAGCGCCGGCCGCGGACGTCGACGACCACCGCGATCCGCGCCACATTGCCCTGGGAGCGGGCGCCGAGCTCCACCATGGTGGGGATCAGCGCGGGCGGGAGGTTGTCGACGACGAACCAGCCGAGGTCCTCCAGACACTTGGCGGCCGTCGAGCGGCCGGCCCCGGACATGCCGGAGATGATCACCAGCTCGGGGATGGCCGCTTCGGGGACCCCGGCTGTCTCGCTGCCCGTACTCACCTGTGCTCCGTCTTCCTGGCGTGCGTCCTGCTGGGTGAGATCCTCGCCGGTTTCCTTGTGGGTTTCCTGAGCTTGTTGATCTCGCTCGCCTGTGGGTTGTGTGTCGTGCTCGCTCATCTCTCCTGCCCCCGTCGTTCGTCCGGGGCGCCCGCGGACACGGGCTCCCCCGAGGTCTCCGCCGTCGTATCGGATTCCTCGTCTTCCATGATCTCTCCAGTCGCCGTGTTCACGGCGGGTGCGGCCGGGACCGCCTGGGCGAGGGCCGCAGCGATCGTCTCGGCCGTCTTGCGGCCTATGCCCGGAACCTCGCAGATCTGGTCGATTGTCGCGGATCGCAGCTTCTTCACCGAACCGAAGTGCTTGATCAGCGCCTGCTTGCGGGTCTCGCCGAGGCCGGGGACGTCGTCCAGCGGGCTCGACCGGAAGCGCTTGGCCCGCTTGGTGCGCTGATACGTGATCGCGAAGCGGTGGGCCTCGTCCCGGACCCGCTGGAGCAGATAGAGGCCCTCGCTGGTGCGGGGCAGGACGACCGGGTCGTCGTCGCCGGGCAGCCAGACCTCCTCCAGGCGCTTGGCGAGACCGCAGACGGTGATGTCGTCGATGCCGAGGTCGTCCAGGGCCCGCTGGGCGGCTGCGACCTGCGGCTGCCCGCCGTCGACGACGACGAGCTGCGGCGGGTAGGCAAAGCGCTTGGGGCGGCCGTCGTCGTCCTTGAGGCCGTTGGCGACGGGGGCGGAGGAGGAGTCGGTGAGGGGATCGGACGAGGTGTCGTCGAGGGTGTTCTCGCCGTCGGCCCACTCGCCCGTCCTCTCCTTCTCGGCGAGGTAGCGCTTGAAGCGGCGGGTGATCACCTCGTGCATGGAGCGGACGTCGTCCTGGCCCTCGAAGCCCTTGATCTGGAACCGGCGGTACTCGCTCTTGCGCTGCAGCCCGTCCTCGAAGACGACCATGGAGGCCACGACGTCGTCGCCCTGGAGGTGCGAGATGTCGTAGCACTCGATCCTGAGCGGGGCGCTGTCCAGGTCGAGTGCGTCGGCGATCTCCTCCAGGGCACGCGAGCGCGTGGTCAGGTCGGAGGCGCGCTTGGTCTTGTGCAGGACGAGCGCCTGCTGGGCGTTGCGCTCGACGGTCTCCATGAGGGCACGCTTGTCGCCGCGCTGAGGGATGCGCAGCGAGACGTTGGCGCCGCGGCGCCCCGACAGCCACTCCTGCACGGGCTCCACGGGGTCGGGCAGGGCCGGGACCAGGACCTCCTTGGGCACCGCGTCCCCGGTCTCCTCGCCGTAGAGCTGCTGGAGGGCGTGCTCGACGAGGGCGCCGGTGGTGATCTCCTCGACCTTGTCGGTGACCCAGCCGCGCTGGCCGCGCACCCGGCCGCCACGGACGTGGAAGATCTGCACGGCCGCCTCCAGCTCGTCCTCCGCGACCGCGATGAGGTCGGCGTCGGTCGCGTCGGCGAGCACGACCGCGTTCTTCTCCATGGCCTTCTTCAGGGCCTCGATGTCGTCGCGCAGGCGGGCGGCCCGCTCGTACTCCATCTCGTCGGCCGCCTCCATCATCTGCTTCTCCAGGCGGCGCAGGTACGTGCCCGTGCGGCCGGTCATGAAGTCGCAGAACTCGTCGGTCAGTTCCCGGTGCTCCTCGGCGGAGACGCGGTCCACGCAGGGGGCGGAGCACTTGCCGATGTAGCCGAGCAGGCAGGGGCGGCCGGTGCGGCGGGCGTTCTTGAAGACGCCGGCCGAGCAGGTGCGCACGGGGAAGACGCGCAGGAGGAGGTCGACGGTGTCGCGGATCGCCCACGCGTGTGCGTACGGCCCGAAATACCTGACGCCCTTCTTCTTGTGACCGCGCATCACCTGCACGCGCGGGTACTCCTCGTTCATCGTCACCGCGAGGTAGGGGTAGCTCTTGTCGTCGCGGTACTTGACGTTGAACCGTGGGTCGTACTCCTTGATCCAGGAGTACTCCAGCTGCAGGGCCTCGACCTCGGTGGACACCACGGTCCATTCCACGGACGCGGCCGTGGTGACCATCGTGCGGGTGCGCGGGTGCAGGCCCGCCAGGTCCTGGAAGTAGTTCGCCAGGCGCTGGCGCAGGCTCTTCGCCTTTCCGACGTAGATCACCCGGCGGTGCTCGTCTCGGAACCTGTACACCCCGGGAGAGTCCGGGATCTGTCCCGGCTTGGGGCGGTAGCTGGAGGGATCGGCCATGTCTCACACCCTACTGGCGAGCGCTGACAGTCCGGCGGGCCTGTGGACAACGCCGGAGCGTCCGGGCGCCACGGTCCACCACCCACGCCACGCCGGGCGGCGGCGCGCCGGATTCCAGCACGTGACGGGCGATCCGCAGCGCCTCCGCGAGCGGTAGCGTGTCCGTGCCGTGTCCGGGCACTCGTCACCCTGCCCGTTCGTGAGCACGTAGCCCCCGCTGCACCCTTCGGCCCCGGGATCGGCGGCGTGCGCGCCGGGGTCGTCCTCGTCGTCCAGCAGCATCACAGCCACGTCCCACCGGGACTCCAGGAACGTGAGAACGGCCGGGACACGGCGGTGGCCGTCGATGTCCTCCGGGAGCCGGATCCGTAAGATCGCCGCCGACCGCGGCGGAGAGCACCAGCTCGTTGTACGGGCGCCGCCCGGGCACGTCACGAGCGTGGGCGCCGACAGTGCCGAACCCAGGGCACGACGGTTGCGCGCCGTTCCGATCCCGATGGCGGGTGCGCGCGGCCGCCTGCGTGATCGTCCTGATCTCCACGCACTCCCTGGAGGGCTTCAGGAGCGCGCCATCAGGCAGGTGCCGGACAACACCGGTGCGGACACCGTGACTTGAGACGATCACATCGCGACTCGGCCAGGATTGCCCACTGTTGGGCATCAGGTGTTGTCGGGACTTGGTCAACACGCTTCAATGCGGGGGAACTCGGGGTCGTGAACGACGGCGTACGGATGTGAAGACCCCTGCCGCGCCGACGGGGTGGCCCCGAGCAGCCGCGCAAACGGTCTGACCACCCGTTGTGAACAACCACAGAAAGGCCCCTGCATGCTGCACGCCACACAGCACGCGGACATCCCCGCCGACACCGCGGAACTGGACACGGCCCTGCGAGGCGGCCCGTTCCACGTCGCCCTGCGCGCCGCGATAGCCGCCCGGGGACTGCCGCTGCAGCGCGTGCAGCACCATCTGTCCCGTCACGGTGTGAAGGTCGGCGTCACCAGCCTGAGCTACTGGCAGCAGGGCGCCCGTCGACCACAGCGCCCCGAGTCGCTGCGTGCGGTGCGGGCGCTGGAGGAGATCCTCCAGCTGCCGGAGGAGTCCCTGATCCGGCTGCTCGCCGAGGCGGACGACCACTCCGCCCTCCAGCGGCCCGCGGCCCACTCCTACCGCTCCCTGGTGGAGGCCTCGGGCGTCCTGGAACAGCTACTGGCCGAGCTGGACTGTCCGGTCGACGGCGGCCTGCACACCCTCGCCCACCACGAACAGGTGCGGATCGGGCCGCGCCGCGAGCTGGCGGGGCGCGAGTCGCACCACATCGTGCGCGCCCACAAGGACGGCGTGGACCGCTTCGTCGCCGTCCACCACGGCGACCCGGGGTGCGTGCCGGAGCGCATCACGGTGCACGCGCTGGAGAACTGCCGTACGGGACGGGTCCGCCGGCACCACGACACCGGTGTCCTCGTGGCCGAGCTGCTCTTCGGCACGCGGCTGCGGGCCGGCGACACCTACCTCTTCCGTTACGACGTCGAGGACGGCACGGCCGACGTGTCCCGCGAGTACGCCCGCGGTTTCCCGCTCTCGGGCGGCCAGTACGCCCTTCAGGTCCGCTTCGCCGAGAACACCCTTCCGGTCCGCTGCCACCGGTTCGCCCAGCACTCGGCGGCAGCGCCCCGCAGCGGCCGCCAGGGGCTGGCCCTCAGTGGACTGCACCATTCCGTCCACCTTGTCGAGCCGCGGGTGCGGACGGGGATCGTGGGCATCGGGTGGGAGTGGGAGTGACCCACCGCTCCGATCTGTCCCAGGCTCGGCAGACCGCCACGTCCTGATCCCTGGCTGGCCGACGTTCACCTCGGCAGGGTCGCGAGGAGACGTAAACGCTTGCGCAAGCGTTTACGTCCGGCCCCGAATGGGATACCTTCCCGGCCAGAAGACCCGCGACGGCCCGGGGAGGGGCGCGCGGCACAGGCAGAACCGGGAGGGGACCGCGATGGCAACCATGGCCGACGTCGCGCGGAGCGCCGGCGTGTCCGTGGCGACCGTCTCGCATGTGCTGAACGGCACCCGGCCGGTGCTGCCCCACACCCGCCAGGCGGTGCTGGACGCCATGGACGAGCTCGGCTACACGCCCAACACCCTCGCCCGCTCCCTGGTGACCTCCCGCACCCGGTCCATAGGGCTCGCGGTGTCGGCGATCAGCAATCCGTACTTCACGGAGATACTCCAGGGCGTCGAGGCCGCTGCCCTGGAACACGGCTACAGCCTGCTCATCGCCGACCCGCACGACGATCCGGAGCATGAACGCAAGGTCGTCCAGCTCCTCCACGAACGCCGCGTGGACGGCATGATCGTCGCACCCTCCGCGGACCCGCGCGAACTCATCGCCTACCTCGGGCGCCACAATGTGCCGGCCGTCCTCCTCGACCGCGTGGTCGACAGCACGGCCGACGGCTCGCCGCACTTCGACCAGGTCTGCGCCGACAGCGCCGAACCCGTGGCCCGGCTCGTCACTCATCTCGCCGACCTCGGCCACCGGCGGATCGCCATGGTCGCCGGCCTGCCCGGACTCAGCACCACCAGCGAGCGGCTCACCGGATACCGGGACGGCCTGACGGCTGCCGGGCTCGCCTTCGACGAACACCTCGTCGTGCACGGCGACTCCGAGTCGGCCGGCGCCGAACAGGCCACCGCCGCACTGCTGTCGCTCGCCGCGCCGCCCACCGCGCTCGTCACGGCCAACAACGCGATGACGATCGGCGCCCTGCGCGCCCTGCGCGACTGCGGTCTGTCCGTGCCCGAAGACATCGCGCTGTGCTGCTTCGACGACTTCGCCTGGGCCGACCTGTTCTCGCCCCGGCTCACCGCGATAGCCCAACCCAGCCGGGACATCGGCGCCCGCGCGGTCCGTGTGCTGCTGGACCGCCTCGCCTCGCCGGACCGGCCTGCCCGGACGGTGCGTCTGCCCTGCACCTTCGTGCATCGCACCTCGTGCGGCTGCGCCGAACAGCCTCGGGGGTCCGGGACATCCGCGAAACCCGAGGGCACCGCCAAGCCCCTGCCATCCGACCGCCCCGAACAGCCCCTGACGTCCGTGAAAGGAACCGTCTCGTGATCGTCGTCGCCGGTGAGGCCCTGATCGACCTGGTACCGCAGGGCACGGGCGCCCTGGCGGGCCTGAAGCCGGCGCTCGGCGGTGGGCCCTACAACACCGCCGTGGCCCTCGGCCGCCTCGGCTCCCCCACCGCCTTCTGCTCCCGCACCTCCTACGACGCCTTCGGTGAGGCCCTGCTCGACGGGCTGCGGGAGGCCGGGGTGGACGTGTCGGCGGTGCAGCGCGGTATGGAGCCGACCACCCTGGCGGTCGCCACCATCGACGCGAAGGGCTCGGCCGCCTACTCCTTCTACGTGGAGGGCACCGCCGACCGGCTCTTCACGGCACCCCCGGAGCTGCCCGCGCAGACCCGCGCGGTCTCCTTCGGTACCTGCTCGCTCGTCCTGGAACCGGGGGCGAGCGCCTATGAGGAGCTGATGCGGAGCGCGGCCGGGCAAGGGGTGTTCACCGCGCTCGACCCGAACATCCGGGCCGGACTGATCCCGGACCCGGACGGCTATCGGGCCCGATTCAAGAGCTGGCTGCCGTCGGTGTCGTTGCTCAAGCTCTCCGAGGAGGACGCGCTGTGGCTGGGCGGCACCCCGCGCGAGTGGCTGGCCGCGGGACCTGCGGCCGTCGTGATCACTCAGGGCGGTGACGGGCTGACCGCCTTCACACGGGACGGTGCGGTGCACGCCGTAGCGGGCGAGGAGGTCGACGTCGTCGACACGATCGGTGCGGGCGACACCGTGAACGCGGCCCTGTTGCACGGCCTGGCCGCCCAGGACGCCCTGTCCGCCGAGGCGCTGGTGGGACTGGGCGCCGACGGCTGGACACGGCTGTTGCGGTTCGCGGCGCGGGCTGCCGCGATCACCTGCTCCCGGGCGGGCGCCGAGCCGCCGTACGCCTCCGAGCTGGGGGACTTCTAGGAGGCGTTCCGTTCCACTGTTGTCCACTCTTGAGGAGTCAAGGTTCGTCACAGCCGCGGGGACCGAGCGGCTGATCATGGAACGTGCGGCGCCCCGCGGGGAGTTCCCGCGGGGCGCCGCACTTTTCGGGATGTGTTCGATGTTCGGGCTCGTTGCCCGCGAGCCTCAGGCCTTGCGGGCCCGCGTCGTCTTCTTCGCGGGTGCCGCCTTCTTCGTGGCGCCGGCCGCCTTCTTGGTGGCGGTGTTGTTGGCGGCCTTGGTCGTCTTCGTGGTCCTGGCCGTCGCCGTCTTCTTCACCGTCGAGCCCGCCGCGACCGTCTTCTTGGCTGCCGCCTTGCGCGGGGCCTTCACCGAGGCCGCGTCGCTGATCCGGTCGGCGTCGAGGATCTCGCGCAGGAACTTGCCGGTGTGGCTGGTGGGGACCGCGGCGACCTCCTCGGGCGTGCCCTCGGCGATGACGAGGCCACCGCCGGCACCGCCCTCGGGACCCATGTCCACGATCCAGTCGGCGGTCTTGATCACGTCGAGGTTGTGCTCGATGACGATGACCGTGTTGCCCTTGTCGACCAGGCCGGACAGGACCTTCAGCAGCTTGCTGATGTCCTCGAAGTGCAGGCCCGTGGTCGGCTCGTCGAGGACGTAGACCGTGCGACCGGTGGAGCGCTTCTGCAGTTCGCTGGCGAGCTTCACTCGCTGTGCCTCACCGCCGGACAGGGTGGTCGCGGACTGGCCGAGCCGGACATAGCCGAGACCGACGTCGTTGAGCGTCCTGAGGTGGCGGTTGATCGCCGGGACGGCCTCGAAGAAGTCCATGGCTTCCTCGATCGGCATGTTCAGGACCTCGGAGATGGACTTGCCCTTGTAGTGGACCTCCAGGGTCTCCCGGTTGTACCGGGCGCCGTGGCAGACCTCGCACGGGACGTACACGTCCGGGAGGAAGTTCATCTCGATCTTGATCGTGCCGTCGCCCGCGCAGTTCTCGCAGCGGCCGCCCTTGACGTTGAAGGAGAAGCGGCCCGGCATGTAGCCGCGGACCTTCGCCTCGGTGGTCTCGGCGAACAGCTTGCGGATGTGGTCGAAGACGCCGGTGTACGTCGCCGGGTTCGAGCGCGGGGTGCGGCCGATGGGCGACTGGTCGACGTGCACGACCTTGTCGACGAGGTCGTCACCGTCCACGCGCGTGTGCCGCCCGGGGACGTTGCGCGCGCCGTTGAGCTCGCGGGCCAGGTGCGTGTACAGGATGTCGTTGACCAGCGTCGACTTGCCGGAGCCGGAGACGCCGGTGACCGCGGTGAACACGCCCAGCGGGAAGGACACGTCGATGTCCTGCAGGTTGTTCTCGCGGGCGCCGTGCACCGTGAGCCGACGGGACGGGTCCTGCGGGCGACGGATGTCGGGCAGCGGGATGGACTTCTTGCCGGCCAGGTACTGCCCGGTCTGCGACTCGGCGTTGACGAGCAGCTCCTTCAGGGAGCCGCTGTGCACGACCTTGCCGCCGTGCTCACCGGCGCCGGGGCCGATGTCGACGACCCAGTCGGCGGTCTTGATGGTGTCCTCGTCGTGCTCGACGACGATGAGCGTGTTGCCCATGTCGCGCAGCCGGACGAGGGTCTCGATGAGCCGGTGGTTGTCGCGCTGGTGCAGACCGATGGACGGCTCGTCGAGGACGTACAGGACGCCGACGAGTCCGGAGCCGATCTGGGTGGCCAGGCGGATGCGCTGGGCCTCGCCGCCGGAGAGGGTGCCCGCCGCCCGGTTGAGCGAGAGGTAGTCCAGGCCTACGTCGACCAGGAACCGCAGCCGCTCGTTGACCTCCTTCAGCACGCGCTCGGCGATCTTCTTGTCGCGGGCGTTGAGCTTCAGCTCGCCCAGGAACTCCGCGCAGTCGCTGATGGACATCGCGGAGACCTCGGCGATCGACCTCTCCATGATCGTGACCGCGAGGACGATCGGCTTCAGGCGGGTGCCCTCACAGGTGGGGCAGGGCACCTCACGCATGTAGCCCTCGAAGCGCTCACGGCTGGCGTCGCTCTCGGCCTCGCCGTGCCGGCGCTTGACGAAGGGGACGGCCCCTTCGAACGGCGTGGTGTAGACGCGCTCACGTCCGTACCTGTTCCGGTAGCGGACCTCGATCTGCGTCTTGTGCCCGTGCAGGAGCGCCTTCTTGGCGCGCTGCGGCAGGCCCGCGAAGGGGATGTCCGTCCGGAATCCCAGCGCATCCGCGAGGGCACCGATCAGGCGGCCGAAGTAGTCCTTGGTGTGCCCGTGCGACCAGGGGTGGATGGCGCCCTCGTCGAGGGACTTGTCCTCGTCCGGGACGATCAGCTCGGGGTCGACCTCCATGCGCGTGCCGATACCGGTGCACTCGGGGCAGGCGCCGAAGGGCGAGTTGAAGGAGAAGGAGCGAGGCTCCAGCTCCTCGAAGGACAGGTCGTCGTACGGGCAGTACAGGTGCTCCGAGTACATGCGCTCGCGCTCGGGGTCGTCCTCGGGGAGGTCGACGAAGTCGAGCACGACCATGCCGCCGGACAGGCCGAGGGCGGTCTCCACGGAGTCGGTGAGGCGGCGCTTGGCGGAATCCTTCACCGTGAGGCGGTCGACGACCACCTCGATGGTGTGCTTCTCCTGCTTCTTCAGCGTGGGCGGGTTGGAGAGCTGGATCGTCTCGCCGTCCACGCGCGCGCGGGAGTAGCCCTTGGTCTGAAGATCGGCGAAGAGGTCGACGAACTCGCCCTTGCGCTCGCGCACCAGCGGCGACAGCACCTGGAAGCGGCTCCCCTCCGGCAGCTCCAGAACCCTGTCGACGATGGCCTGCGGCGACTGGCGCGAGATCGGGCGGCTGCACTGGGGGCAGTGCGGCTTGCCGATGCGCGCGAAGAGCAGGCGCAGGTAGTCGTAGACCTCGGTGATGGTGCCGACCGTCGAGCGCGGGTTGCGCGAGGTCGACTTCTGGTCGATGGAGACCGCCGGAGAGAGGCCCTCGATGAAGTCGACGTCCGGCTTGTCCATCTGGCCGAGGAACTGCCGGGCGTACGACGACAGCGACTCCACGTAGCGCCGCTGTCCCTCGGCGAAGATGGTGTCGAAGGCCAGCGAGGACTTGCCCGACCCCGACAGGCCCGTGAAGACGATGAGCGAGTCGCGCGGCAGGTCGAGCGAGACATTCTTCAGGTTGTGCTCGCGCGCGCCACGGACGATGAGACGGTCGGCCACGCCGGTCCGCACCTTTCTTGAGAGAAGTGACAGGGGCGAGGCCCCCGTGCTTTCTCACACTAGGGGGAGCCACTGACAACGCCGGTCGGATTCCCGAATGGGACAACAATCCCGGACCATCCAGCATGCCCGACGCCAAGACCGACCCTATAGCACGCGCATTCGATTTACGGCACTCGTTCACCACCTTCACCCAAAGGTGTGGCGGGGCTAGTGTCAGCACCATGATTGATCACGCTCGTGACCTGGTGTCTGTACGTGAAGCGACGGAACGGCTGCTCACCGCAGCGGCCAAGCTGGACAACGCGTCGGTGGCCGAGCCGTCACGCCTCCCTGGCTGGAGCCGCGGCCACGTCCTCGCGCACCTCGCCCGTAACGCTGACGCCCTCGTGAACGTCCTCCAAGGGCGCCCCATGTACGTCTCGGCGACGGCCCGGGACGCCGACATCGAGCGGGACGCCCCGCGCCCCCTCGATGTGCAGCTCACCGACGTGCGCGACAGCGCGGCCCGCTTCCAGGAGACAGGGGCAGCACCCGCGGACTGGTCGCGCACCGTCGAGCTGCGCAACGGGGTCACCGACGCGGCGGCCCGGGTGCCGTTCCGGCGGTGGGTCGAGGTGGAGTTGCATCACGTGGATCTCGGGATCGGGTACGAGCTGGAGGATCTGCCGGCGGAGTTCGTGGAGCGGGAGATCGACTTCCTCGCGGAGCGGTTCACCGGGCACCCGGATGTGCCGCCGACCCGTCTCACGGACGGCACGCGCGCGTGGAGCACGGGCCGGGAGGCGGGCACGCCCGAGATCACCGTCACGGGCCCGGCGCCCGAGCTGCTCGGCTGGCTCGCCGGGCGCCGCGACGGGGCCGGGCTCACCGCGCAGGGCGGCACCTTGCCGTCACTCCCCCCGCTGTAGCTCCTGGACCGTCCCTGGACCGCTCTCCCGCTATAGGCTGCCGCCATGACGTACAGCGGACAGGTGACGGTCGGTGGCCCCGCCGACGTGCACGAGCTCAAGGACCTGATGATCTCCAAGATCGCGGTCGGCCCGATGGACAACAACGCCTATCTGCTGCGCTGCCGGGCCACGGACGAGCAACTGCTGATCGACGCCGCCAACGACGCGGACGCATTGCTCGGCATGATCGGTGACGACGGCATCGCGTCCGTCGTCACCACGCACCAGCACGGCGACCACTGGCAGGCCCTCGCCGCGGTCGTCGAGGCCACCGGCGCGCGCACGTACGCCGGCCGGGACGACGCCGACGGCATTCCGGTGCCGACCGACGTCCTGGTCGACGACGGCGACACCATCCGGGTGGGGCACGTGGAACTCACCGCGCGCCACCTGGTCGGGCACACTCCGGGGTCGATCGCCCTCGTCTACGACGACCCGCACGGACATCCCCATGTGTTCACCGGGGACTGTCTGTTCCCGGGGGGTCCTGGTCGGACAACACGTCCCAAGGACTTCGAGTCGTTGATGTCGGGCCTGGAGGCGAAGGTCTTCGTGCTCCCGGACGAGACCTGGGTCTACCCGGGCCACGGCAACGACACGACCCTGGGCGCCGAGCGTCCGCATCTGCCGGAGTGGCACACGCGCGGGTGGTAAACCTGCTGATCTGAGCGGGGCCACCCATAGAAATGGGGCCCCGCTTTGGCGTTCGCACCGTCTGCGCCGGGCCTGAGCGAAGTCCTTGAACAGAAGGAGCTTCGGCTGATGCAGCGAAGTCTGCCATCCATCGCGAGCGTCGCACGTACAACAAGACGCTTCGCGCCACCCTCCGCGCCCAGTCCCCCACCACGCGCCTGCTCGGCGCCGCCCGCGACGCGGTCCGCTCGGCCGTTCGCCCCGGCCGCCCCCGTCGTCGAGCAGGCGCAGCAGGCGCCGGTCACCGCGCCGGACCCGGCCGACGTCTACAGCGACGAGGAGATGCCGTCGGTCGAGACGATCGAGGCTGCCGCCAAGGAGTACGACCGTGCCGCCGACCAGGCCCGCCGCGCCGACCGCGGAAAGCGGGCCGCGCGCAAGGTCCTCGACCGGCTGCCCGTCGGCATCTGCGGCGCGTGGGTCGTCGAGCGCGTCACCTCGTCGCGGGAGACCGCCGACCTCGACGCCATCCGCACGACATACAAGCGGCTCGGCTTGGGCCGGGTGCCCATGAAGCGCTGTGCCCCGTCGGTCAAGGTTCACCGCGCGAAGCCGGTCCCGGCCGTCGAGCAGATCCAGGTGGCCGAGGCGGTGGCAGCGTGATCACGACCATCCCGAGGCTGCTATGTCGTGTCAAGCCGCTTGAGCGAGTTCTTCGACGTTGCCGAGTCGGTTCCGGTCGGCACGCTCAAGGATCTTGAAGATCTGGCGGCAGATCACCCGCTTGAGGCATCGCTGCGCGTCACGGGAGGTTTTCCCTTCGGCGATCTAGCGTGCGACGTACGTCTTCGTAGAGGGCTCGAGTCGCATCCAGATCAGGGTGATCGTGTGCATGGCCCGGTTGAGCTGCCGGTCGCCGCTGCGGTTGAGACGGTGTCGGTTGGTCAGCCCGGACGAGGAAGGGATCGGTGAAAGACCAGCGAAGGCGGCTTCCGAGCGGATGCCTGGCGCGAGACCCTCCAGCCTCTCGGCGAACCAGCCCTCGAAGGAGGGCTCACTGTCGTCCTCGAAGATCCCCGTCTCCTCCAGGACTGCGACGATGTGGCCGACCCTCAGGCCCAGGGCCCGCAGGGAGGCAAAGATCTCCGTGTGGCGGATGGCGCCGCCCTCGACGTCTCCGGTGAGGACGAGGGCCAGGCTGCGGTTGACGGCGAAGCGGATGCTTCGGCGAGCTGGTGGGCGACGGAGGCCTGATCAAGGCGGCCGTAGTCACGCGGGACCTGTCCGAACAGCGGCAGTTGTCTCCAGTCGGCATTCGGCCGCCAGGCCGGCGCGGGCGACGGCTTTCGAGGGGCACCCCGCCGTCCGCCGCGACGTGGCTCCATCACACGGGCGATTTGGAACTCGTCCGCCCGGCAACCCGGCCGACTGTGCGAACGGCAGTACCATTTATATGCGGTGACGAAACACAAGACGACGCACGACTTCCCGAAGGACCTCACCGAGGCCCAGGAATAACTTGCTCTAGAGGCAGCCCTGGTCCGCCGAACCGCTGTCCGCATGGACGACCCACGAGAACGCATGGCGTACCCCCTCCCGCCCCGATTCCCCCCGCTGGGACTCTGCCGACCTGCAGCGCATCCACGTGCTGCGAACGAGGGCAGTCGAACTCGCCACCGTGATCGTCGGCCACGACTTCTGGACCGGCATCGCGGCTGAGGAGCGGACACCAGTAGAGAACTGCGGGCCTGCTGCTTCGAGGCGATCCAGGCGCTTCGGTAGACCACTCCACGCATGAGGGAGCCGGTCTCATGATGATCGACGCTGACGGCTGGTGCTGGCCGATACCCGGCCAGGATCTCGACGAGTTCGTGAGCGAGTTCGTCGCGGCCCGGCCGCCGCTCACCGAATCAGAGATCGCGGGACTCCGCCGCATCTTCCGCACTATGGGCGACCCGCCGGCGCCAAGCCTCGACACCGAGGCCGCCTCATAGAGCGGCCCCCTGCTGGGCGCCAGCGGTGACGAGTGGTGCGGGGCACAGTAGGGAGCGACATCGATCAGGGGTTTGCCCGGTGGCAGCAGACCGGCCACCGAGTGTACCGCCGTCACCTCCAGCGACTCCTCCCGGGTCAGTCGGGGCAGGACCGCGGGCAGCCGCTCCGCGAGCATTGTCTTGCCCGCACCGGGTGGAGTGCGTATCAGTGACTTGGTGCGCTCGTTTATGAGGCAAAATCACCCCTGCGAAATCAGCGCGAACAGGCCAATCCGCTGCGATCGCCACATGTTCACTAACGGCCGACTTCCGACGGCACACGTCGGTCAAACTCGATGTAGAGGGCGAGGGAAAGAGTGCGTGACGCTTCCACGCAAGCCACAGCACCTCGGACACCGAGCAGTAGACGCGCTGCCACTCCGCGGTGCCGTACTGGAGGGAGGGGCTGCCAGAGTTGGGCGCCGGCCTCGGGCGGGAGGGTGATGGTGCGCTGGGTGCAGGCGGTGCGGAGTTCTCAGCCCGTCCCCCGCCGCCGTCTCCGACCTGGCCGGACCGCCCAGCGCCGCCTCGGCCGCCTGCCTACAGATCTGCCGGGCGCACTCCGCTCAGCACGGTGACGAGGTGGCCGTCCGAGCGGATCAGCAGCGCCGTGTGCGCGGCGGCGCCCGGGTAGCTCTCGGCCACCAGCAGTTCGGCAGGATGCGGCAGCACGGTCACTGCTGCCGCGGGCCTGAGACGGGCAGGACAGTCTGGGTGGAGTCCGGCTTCCCCGGTCCGCCAGCCTCTTGGTCCGCCGGGCACGGCGCCTGCCTCCGGAGGTTCGGCACCTGATGAATCACTCCGAGGGATGCGGTCGGTCGGGGTGGCGGGCCTGCACAGCTGGCCACGCCTCGTAACGTTCGGGCGCCAAAGTGATCAGTCCGTGCATGGCTGGGGTGGCGGCGTGCACGGCATGCGCCACAGTGAGGGGAAAGCCCTTGGCCAGGAGCGGGGCGACGGCTGCCGAGGCCTCACCGTCGAGCGGGTCGACGGTGAGCCAGGGCTCTTCGAGAGCGAAGGAAGCGATGCCAGGCCGCTCTGTCTCCGCGTGTGTGAGGCAGCCTGCGGGCACGTGGAGTTCGATCTCGTCGCTGCGGGACGCTTCGACGAGGAGCCCGTTCAGGAAGGGGTGAGCCTGGTGCAGGGCGACGAGCGCTGTGTCATCGAGGACGATGTGGTACTTCACGCGGCGGTGGCCTCGGCCTTCATACTCGCGACGAGACCGCGGGCGGCTCCCTCCATGTCCGGGGTCACGGTGAGGCCGGTGCGGGCTTTGATGCGCCCGCGGGTGGCTTCGGCGTCGGCCTCGCGCTCTGCGGCGGTGCGGTCGGCGAGGGCATAGGCGCGGACGAGTTCCTTGGCGGACATCCCGCGCTCACGGGCCATGAGGGCGATGCGAGCGTGGGTGTCGGGGTCCACGCGTAGCGACTTGTCTTCCATGACCCAGACTCTACTTTTGTGGAGCCTCGCAGGTCAATCGGTTCATTGCGGGCGCATGTGGGACACGTGATCGTGGCGGTCATCCGGTGGCCGCCAGCAGCGTCGTACGGACGCCCAGGGCGGCGGAGAACTGGTCCGTGACCTGGGAGAGGGCCTCGGCCGAGCCCGGCTCGACGGTCAGCGTTGCCCTTGCCGGAAACCTCATCCGGCCTGGTCACGCAGCATGCTGGTACTCGTGGAGGGTGCCGCCGAAGCGGTCGCGTCGTCGTATGTCGAGGTGGGCGATAGCGTCCGGGTCGGTGATCGGGGGTGGCAGGGGGTGAAGCCGACGGGCGTTCGCGATGCCCTGGTGCGGCCGGTGCGCGTTGCAGAACTGCTCGAACTCCCGCAGTGCGTAGAGGAGATGCCGCTGGTTCCAGATCAGGGTGCGGTCCAGCAGTTCACGGCGGCAGGTCTGCACCCATCTCTCCATGACGGAGTTCATGCGGGAGATCCGGATGCCGCTGAGCACGACCTCGATCCCCGCGTCGGCGAGGATCGTGTCGAACAGTCCGGGGAACTCCCCGTCCCGGTCCCGGATCAGGCAGCGGGCCCGGCAGCCGACGTCCTGGAGGTCCACGACGAGATTCCTCGCCGCCCGCACGACCCAGGAGGCGGCCGGGTGCGCGGTCACACCCAGGACCCGGATGCGCCGGTCCGTGTGCCTGATGGGCGCGAACACCTACAGCCGCGCCCCGGACAGGGTGAAGGTTTCGAATAGGTCGCACGCGAGGAGCGCGTCCGCCTGGGAGCGCAGGAAGTCCGCCCAGGTCCTGGACGTCCGCTCGGGTGCCGGCGGGATCCCGGCGTCCTTGAGGATCTCCCAGACCGTGGACGCCGCCACTTTCACGCCGAGGACGAGCAGTTCACCGTGCAGGCGCCGGTAGCCCCAGGCCGGGTTCTCGCGGGCCAGGCGCAGGACCAGGGCGCGGATGGAGCGCACGGTGCGCGGTCGGCCCCCGCGTTTCGGCCGGGACCGGGCGGCGTGGCGGCGGGCGACCATGTCGCGGTGCCAACGCAGCACCGTGTCGGGCCGTACCAGCAGCCGCATCCGACGCAGCACCTCGGGCGGCAGACCCTGGAGCAGCGCCGCCAGGAACGCCCGGTCGCCCGCGTCGAACCGCACCCGCTGCCCGTTCAGCTGCCGCTCCAGCACTGCGATCTGATGGCGCAGAGCCAGGACCTCCACGTCCATGTCCCGATCGCTCACCGGCAGCAGCCGCAGCATCGCGAAGGCGCTCGCCATGCCCAGGTACACCAGTCGCAGCAGCATGGTCGGTCATCATGCCCGGGTGATCGCCAGTCGTGCCAGAGTCGTCGACGTCGGCGAAGCGGCCGACATCCCGCGAACCGTCGCGCACTGGCTCCAACCAGCGCGGATGACGTTATCGGCAAGGGCAGGGTCACGGACCGCCGTGACGGCCCGGGCAAGACCGTCTGGGCGTCACTCAAGGCTGGCCGGCGCCCGACGGAGTCAACCGTGGCGGATCGGTGAATCGATGTCAGCCGTGGCAGATACGCTGAGCCACGATCGTCCACGGCTGGTCGATCATCGTCCGTCCATGGACGCACGACACGACGGAGGAGGCGCTATGCCCGCTCACCGGGACGTCCGCGAGCAGCACTCGCGCAGGAGTACGCACCTCGCGTCGCCGCGGCCCGCGCCGGCGCGTCCGCCGTACCGTGCATCGACTCGATAGGTTGCCCATGCCCGGCCGTCTGCTAGAACTCCACGTCGAGCACTTCCGCAGCCTGCGGGATGTGACCGTGCCGCTCGGTCCCCTCACCGTGCTGGTGGGCCCGAACGGCGCGGGCAAGTCCAATGTGCTGGAGGTCTTCGAGTTCCTCGCCGACATCATCCGCACCGACCTCCAGCCGGCGCTGGACTCGCGCGGCGGGTTCGACGAGGTGGCCTTCTGGGGCGGGAGCAGGCCGCCGACCTCGATGCGCATCCAGCTGAAGGCCACCTGGACCAGTAATTCGACGCTCAAAGCGCCGGACGAGTACAACCTCGTCATCCGCCGCCGCTCCCTGCCGTCGAACCGGGACGGCAGAGGGACGCGGTACACCCTGTCCCGTGAGGAAAGGTTCGCGTTCAAACGCAAGCAGGGACGCGGCCGGCGCATCAGCATCTCCGGCGAGGAAGCTCGCGTCGTCGACGAACGGGCGGGACAGACGAAGGACAGCGGCAGCTTCGGTATCCGCAGGCTCAGCAGTGGTCTGTCCACGCTGCCCCGGCTCGGTCCCGCCGACGGCGGCGACGAGGTGACACGGGTCGCGGACCGGCTGTCGTCGTTCCGGGTCTTCGACGTCGACGTGGCGGCAGCCCGTCAGCCGACACGGCTGCGCGGCGCGGACTTCGCCACGCTCTCGCCGCATGCCGAGAACCTGGCCGGATTCCTGATCCACCTGAGCGGCCGTGAGGAGATCTGGGACGATTTAGTCGCCGACGCCCGGACCGTCCTGCCGCAGTTGGAGAGCATCGAGTTCGAGGAGGTCGGCGGCTCCACGGACCAGTTGACCGTCGTCCTGCGTGAACACGGCCTGCGCCGGCTCACCCCGCTCGCCTACGCGTCGTACGGGACGGTCCGTCTGTTGGGGCTGCTCGCGCTGCTGTACGACCCGAACCCGCCGGCGTTCACATGTATCGAGGAGATCGACCACGGGCTGCACCCGCAAGCCCTGGAACTCGTCGTGCAGCGGCTGCGCGAAGCCGCCGAGCGGACGCAGTTCATCGTGGCCACCCACTCCCCCGCGCTCGTCAACCGACTGCGACCGGAAGAGTTCGTGGTGTGCGACCGTGACGACGAGGGTGCGTCGATCATCCCCGCGCTGACCGTCGACGAGGTGAAGGCCATCGTCGAGGAGTCCGGCGAACAGCCCCTCGGAGAGCTGTGGTTCTCAGGTGTCCTCGGCGGCGACCTCACCGGAGGTGAGCTGTGACCGCGGGCGGGCGACGGGCCAGCGCGCGGACGTCCAGGGGCCAGGCGCGGGGCGTCATCGTGCTGGCTGGTGAGGATCAGAACGACTGCCAGATCCTCGCCGAGCTGATACGGGCGCACCGGCCCGATCTGAGTGACACCGCCAAGTTGGTCCGCATCAACGACCCTGTGCGGCTGCGCAGGAAGTCCGGGACGCAGCTGGCCGCCGCCGTGCAGACCCTGGCCGGGAAGGCCCGCGCGAAGGCCCTCCGGGAGCGCGCCGACCTGCTCGGCTTCGTCGTCCACGAGGACCTGGACGGGTACGCGGATGCCGGCTACGACCGGATCCGCAAGGCGCTCGCCGACGAACTGGCCCGCCAATGCCCGGAGTTCCGCACGGCTCTCGCGCTCGCCGCCTGGGAGAGCGAAAGCTGGTTGCTGCTGTTCCCGGACGCCTTTCCGCATGTGCGTCCGCGGTGGAAGGTGCCCGCGAAGCTCCTGGACAAGGACACCGGGCGTATCAGGGACGCCAAGGAGGAACTCAAGCGCGGGCTCGGCCTGCCGGTGTTCCGGGAGAGCGACGGCCCGGCGGTGGCCCGTGCGGCGCTCACCCGTCGGCTGATCCCCTCTCCGCGCGGCGGCAACCGCTCGTACGACGACTTCGTGGGCGACCTCGCAGGCTGGACCTGACCGACATTTCGGTTGTGCCGGGCATGCGCGCGGCGCACGACCGGGACCGGGATATGCCGGGGCGGGTCCCGTTGTCGGAGGTGAGCGGTATTTTTGATGCTGATCGTCACGCTGCTCTCGCCGACTGTCACGGCGGTATGCGCCCGTCGGTCCCTGAAGCCGTCCTGCCCGAAAGGTCCTCGTGAAGCCCACCCTGGCCGCCGCGCAGCTCCGCGGCAGTCTGACGCTGTGCTTGCCGGAAACCTCATCCATGCAGGTGAGGGTCTGTCTGGGGGGCAGGGTACTCGCGCGGCTGGTGATCGCCCCGGCATGATGGCCGGCCGTGCTGCTGCGACTGACGTATCTCGCTGTGACGAACGCGTTCGCCCTGCTGCGCCTACTGCCGATGAGCGACCATGGCAAGGACGCCGAGAGCCTCGCTCTTCGCCATCAGATCGGGGTACTGGAGCGCCAACTCGACGGCCGGAGAGTGCGGTTCACCCCGGGCGATCGCGCGTTCCTGGCAGCATTGCTGCGCCGGTTGCCGACGGAGGTGCTGCGCGGGGTGCGGCTGCTGGTGCGGCCGGACACGGTGATGCGCCGGCACCGTGATCTCCTCGCGCGCCGCCATACGGCCCGGTCCCGGCCGAAACGCGGGGGCCGACCGCGCACCGTGCGCTCCATCCGCGCTATCATCCCGCGCCTGGCGAGCAAGAATCCCGGGTGGGGATATCGGCGCATCCACGGTGAGCTGCTCGTCCTGGGCGTGCAGGTGGCTGCTTCCACGGTATGGCAGATCCTGAAGGAGGCGGGGATCGACCCGGTACCCGAGCGGGGTTCCAGCACCTGGACGGACTTTCTGCGCTCCCAGGCTGATGCCCTGCCGGCGTGTGACTTCTTCGAAGCGGTCACCCTGTCCGGGGCGCGGCTGTACGTGTTCGCCGTGCTCGAGCACGGCGGCCGGCGCATCCGGGTCCTGGGCGCGACGGCGCACCCGACCGCCTCCTGGGTGGCGCAGGCCGCGAAAAACCTTGTCATGGATCTCGAGGATGCCGGCTGCCGGGCCCGGTTCATGATCCGCGACCGCGACGGGAAGTCCCCCGCCCTGTTCGACACCGTCCTTGAGGATGCGTGGATCGAGGTCGTACTCAGCGGGATCCGGATACCGCGGATGAACGAGCTCATGGAACGGTGGGTGCAGACCTGCCGACGCGAACTGCTGGACCGCACCCTGGTCTGGAACCAGCGCCACCTGCTCCACGCCCTGCGCGAGTTCGAACAGCACTACAACTCCCACCGGTCCCACCAAGGCATCGCAGACGCCCGCCCGCTGCACCCCCTGCGACCGCCGATCACCGACCCGGACGCCATCTCCCACCTCGACATACGACGACGCGACCGCCTCGGCGGCACCCTCCACGAGTACCAGCATGCGGCCTGACCTGCGCGGACGAGATTCTCGGCAGGGACAGGGCGGGGGCCAAGAAAGTCCCGTGACTGCTGTGGGCGGTGCCCTCGCACCTTGTCCTTGGCGTTCCCAGGTCCTCGCCTGCGGCGTTCAGGCTGGTGCGGGTGGCGGGAAGTGCGTGGCGCGGAACTCGGCGAGGGTCTGCTCCACACCGGCGATGGTCAGACGCCAGAAATCCCAGCCGTCGATCTTGTTGCTGCCGGTCGCGGCCCTGGCGGCGGTGGTCGGGGTGCGCCAGGGGCGGCCCAGGACTTTGATCTGGCCCTCGTGGTTCAGGACTGCCTGGTGCGCCTTCTTCCCGTGCCGGCCGGTGAGGGTGATGCCGGCCTTCAGGTCGTCCGGGTCCAGATGTTCCAGCAGGTCTTGCAGGTCGATTCGGGAACGTGTCGGGTCGATGGTGGGTGTGGTGCCGGGCGTCGTTGCGGCCGGGGTGGGCGCGGCGGCGGGCCGGTCGCAGGCGCGCTGCAGGGCCAGGGCCATGGCGGCTGCCGAGCTGTATGGCGCCTTGGGCCCCACCTTGTCGTCGATCAGCTGCTGGATGGCGGGATCGTCCCCGTAGCGGGCGAGCACGCCGACCTCCCGCATGAGGCGGCTACGGAGCGGGACGAGGTGAGAGTCGTTGAGCGCGAGGATCCGTATGGTTTCGTCGGCGCGGCACAGGCCGCGTTTCGCTTCGGCCAGCGAGTAGGGGGTGTTGCTGCGCCGGGCGTAGCCAGCGCTGTCGAAGCCGAGCAGGTCGGGGTCGCTGTGGTGGGCTGGGTCGGGCCTTGCGGATAATTACGAAGCCGCAGGTCAGCGCGTTGCCTCGATGAGGCCCGGGAACGCCCCTCTTTGTTTTTGGGAACGCGTGGGGAGTCCTTGCAGGTCAGCCAGGGTTGCGCTGGGTCACTGATGGAACGACGGCCTTGGGCTCTGGCGAGCTGCCCCCTTGCGACGGTGCACATCGCTGCGCATGCTGTGTCGCGATGAGGCCGTGGTGGCCACCTGCACCGGTCACGATGTTTGCCCCGGCCTGTCGTCGCACGGCAGTCGTGGTGAACGCCGCGGCAGCGCCCGCGGTGACCGCCAGCAACACGTAACCCCATGAGTAGTCGTCCGTGGCGCCGTAAACGGCACCCATGACCAGGGGCGGGAAGAAACCGCCCAGCCCTCCAGCAGCGCCCACGACACCGGTGACCGCGCCGACCCGATCGGGGGGCACGAGGCGGGCGACGAGTGCGAACACGGCGCCCGATGCCGCGCCCAGGGCGGCCGCCATGCCGAGGAAGGCGAGCGTGCCGAGCGGGATGAGCGGCAGCTCGAAGGCGGCGAGGAGGGCGAGAGCCGCGACGGCGGCGTAGGCGGCGATGAGCACGGGCACGGGGTGCAGCCGGTCGGAGAGCCATCCGCCGACCGGGCGCATGGCGACGGCGAGGACGACGAAGCCAGCGGTGCGCAGGGCGGCGTCGGATCGTCCGAGGTCGTGGGCGGTGGTGAGGTAGGTGGGCAGGTAGACGCTGAAGGCGACGAATCCGCCGAAGGCCACGGCGTAGAGGAGGGCCAGTTGCACGGTGGCGGGCATCCGCAGGGTCGCCGTGGTGCGGGCGAGTAGTGAGCCGGGTAGTACGGCGCGGTCGGGCTTGTCGTGCAGCAGGAGACGGGCGGCCACGGCGTAGGCGACCAGGAGGCCGGTGACCAGGTCGAAGGGGAACGCGTACCCGACGGCGTCGGCCAGTTGCACGGTGGTGAAGGACGACAGGGCGGTGCCGCCGGTGCCGATGCCGAAGATCCCCAGCGCCAGTCCACGCCGCTCGGGCGGGTACCAGGCGTTGACGAACGGCACGCCGACCGCGAAGGTCGTGCCGCCCAGGCCGAGGAAGAAGCCGCCCGCCAGCACTTCGGTCAGGGAGTCGGCCAGGTGGCCGAGGTAGAGCACCGGCAGGACGGTGAGGGCGGCGACGAGGGGGAACATCCGGCGCGCCCCGACGCGGTCGGTGAGGGCGCCCACGGGGATCCGGCCGAGCGAGCCGACGATCACGGGTACCGCCACCGCGAGGGACTGCTGGAACGAGGTGAGGTCCAGGTCCTCGCGGAGGGTCGGGCCGAGCGGCGCCAGCAGCGCCCACGCCCAGAAGCAGAGCATGAATCCGGCGGTGGCCAGGGCGAGCATCCGCTGCGATTGCGTGGCTGCCGCCGTTCCACCGGTCCTCGGCCTTGAGGTGCGGCTCAAGGGGCCTCCTCCATGCTCCAAGGGCGGGTTTCCCCGGCCGTTCCGTGACTCGTCGATCCGCCTCACGATGCTGGTGCGTACTCACCCGCCCATCCGCTCGACGCGCCCGTCGCTTCGGGTGATGCTGTCCCGAGCATGTGATGCGGCGCGAGGGCCATGGAGGTGGAGCAAAGGGTCGTTCGGCCCCTGTCCGCGTGGCCTCGGTACGGCTGGAGTGGGCTGAGGAGGGAGGGCGGCCGGGACCGGTCCGGCGGTCCACCCCATACGGAAATGCGACATATAGGTAAGTTATGGACGGTTAGGTGTCCCACGACTCGCATGCAGGCGAGAGGTGACGATCGTGGCGGACGGCAGTACCCCTGGTGGGCCCGTCGGGCGTGACGGGCCCGCGTACGACGGTGCGGCGGCGGACGCCCTGCTGCGTGCCGGGCGCTTCTTCACCCGGCGTGATGTCTCAGCGGATCGGCGGGCAGTCTTCCTGGAGGGCGGTCGGCAGGGCGATGTCTTCTACCGGGACCGCTGGAGCCACGACAAGGTCGTACGGTCCACGCACGGGGTGAACTGCACCGGCTCGTGCTCGTGGAAGGTCTACGTCAAGGACGGGATCATCACCTGGGAGAGCCAGGAGACCGACTATCCGTCGGTCGGCCCGGACTCCCCGGAGTACGAGCCGCGCGGCTGCCCGCGGGGCGCGGCGTTCTCCTGGTACACCTACTCGCCCACGCGGGTGCGCTTCCCCTACGCGCGCGGTGTCCTGGTGGAGATGTACCGGGAGGCCAGGGCTCGCCTGGGTGACCCGGTGCTGGCGTGGGCCGACGTGGTAGGCGACCCGGAGCGGCGCCGCCGGTACCAGCGGGCCCGGGGCAAGGGCGGCCATGTGCGGGTGACGTGGGACGAGGCGGTCGAGATGGCGGCGGCCGCGCATGTGCACACGATCAGACGGTGGGGCCCGGACCGGATCGCGGGTTTCTCCCCGATCCCGGCGATGTCGATGGTCTCGCACGCGGTCGGGTCGAGGTTCATCGAACTCATCGGCGGCTGCATGACCTCCTTCTACGACTGGTACGCCGACCTCCCGGTGGCCTCCCCACAGGTATTCGGGGACCAGACCGACGTGCCGGAGTCCGGCGACTGGTGGAACGCCGCCTACCTGATCATGTGGGGCTCCAACGTCCCCGTCACCCGGACCCCGGACGCCCACTGGATGGCCGAGGCCCGCTACCGCGGCCAGAAAGTGGTCGTGGTGTCACCGGACTACGCCGACAACACCAAGTTCGCCGACCAGTGGCTGCACGCCCAGCCAGGCACCGACGGCGCCCTGGCGATGGCCATGGGCCATGTGATCCTCACCGAGTGCTTCGTCAAGCGCCGAGTGCCGATGTTCGTCGACTACGTGCGGACCTACACCGACCTGCCGTTCCTGGTGACGCTTCAGAAGCACGACGGCGCCTTCGTGCCGGGGAAGTTCCTGCGGGCGTCCGACCTCGGCGACACCTCCGAAGGGGCGGAGTGGAAGACCGTACTCGTCGACGGGCGCACCGGTGAGCCGGTCGTGCCGCGCGGCACGCTGGGCGAGCGGTGGACGGAATCCGGCATGGGGCGCTGGAACCTCGACCTCGGGGACATCAGCCCGCAGTTGACGCTCCTCGGAGAGCGGGCGGAGCCCGTCGAGGTCCTGCTGCCGCGCTTCGACACCACGGAGGGGAGCGGTTCGGTGCTGCGCCGCGGTGTCCCGGCGCGCCGAATCGGTGGCCGTCTGGTGACGACGGTCTTCGATCTGATGCTCGCGCAGTACGGCGTAGGGCGCGACGGCCTGCCCGGGAACTGGCCGACGGGGTACGACGACGCCAGCCAGCCGTATACGCCCGCCTGGCAGGAGGAGCACACCTCCGTACCGGCCGGCACCGTGATCCGGGTGGCACGCGAGATGGCGCGCAGCTCCGAGCGGTCCGGCGGCCGGACCATGATCATCATGGGGGCGGGCATCTGCCAGTGGTTCCACGGCGACGCGACCTACCGGGCGATCCTGGCCCTGCTGATGCTCACCGGCGCGATGGGCCGCAACGGTGGCGGCTGGGCGCACTACGTCGGCCAGGAGAAGTGCCGTCCCTTCACCGGCTGGTCCACGCTGGCGATGGCGACGGACTGGCAGCGCCCGCCACGGCAGATGATCGGCACGGCGTACTGGTACACCCACACCGACCAGTGGCGCTACGACGGTTACCGCGCCGACGCGCTCGCCTCACCGCTGGCCCGCGGCGACCTCGCTGGCCTGCACACCGCCGACACCATCGCGCTGTCCGCCCGGCTGGGCTGGATGCCCTCCTACCCACAGTTCGACCGCAACCCGCTCGACCTGGCCGATGAGGCCGCCGCCGCGGGCGAGGCCCCCACCGAGTACGTCGCCCGCAAGCTGGCCTCGGGCGAGCTCGGCTGGGCCTGCGAGGATCCGGACGCCGAGGAGAACTGGCCGCGTTGTCTGACCCTGTGGCGGGCCAACCTGCTCGGCTCGTCGGGCAAGGGGAACGAGTACTTCCTCAAGCATCTGCTCGGCACGCACTCCAGTCTGCGCGCGGCCCAGACACCGCCGGAGGGCCGTCCCCGCGACGTCAGGTGGCAGGAGGAAGTGCCCGAGGGGAAGCTGGACCTGCTGCTGGCGCTGGACTTCCGGATGACGAGTTCGACGCTGCTCGCGGACATCGTCCTGCCCGCCGCGACCTGGTACGAGAAGCACGACCTGTCCTCGACCGACATGCACCCGTACGTGCACGCCTTCACTCCGGCGATCGACCCGCCCTGGGAGACCCGCTCCGACTTCGCCGCGTTCACCGTGATCGCCCGGCGGTTCAGCGAGCTGGCGCGCGAGCACCTCGGCGTGCGGCATGACGTCGTCGCCACCGCACTGCAGCACGACACCCCCGGCGAGACCGCGCAGGCCCGGGGTACCGTCCACGACTGGCGGGGCGGCGATGTCGTTCCTGTCCCCGGCCGGACGATGCCCGCCCTGACCTTGGTGACCCGGGACTACGGGGCGGTCGCCGACAAACTCACCGCACTGGGCCCACTCACCGAACAACTGGGGCTGCCCGTCAAGGGGCTGACGCTCCACCCCCACGAGGAGGTGGAGCACCTCGCCCGCATCAACGGGGTGATGCTCGGCGGCGCCGGCGACGGGCGGCCCGCCCTGGACACCGACGCCAAGATGGCCGAGGCCGTCCTGGCCTTGTCCGGCACCACCAACGGCCGGCTCGCCGTCCAGGGCTTCCGCACCGCGGAGCGGCGCGTCGGGCGGCCGCTCTCCCACCTGGCCGAGGGCAGCGAGGAACGGCGGATCACCTTCGCCGACACCCAGGCCCGGCCCGTGCCGGTCATCACCAGCCCGGAGTGGTCCGGCAGCGAGACCGGCGGGCGGCGCTACGCCGCGTTCACCACCAACGTCGAGGAGCTGAAGCCCTGGCACACCCTCACCGGCCGCATGCACTTCCTCCTCGACCACGACTGGATCCACGAGTTCGGCGAGACACTCCCGGTCTACCGCCCGCCCCTGGACATGCACCGGCTGTTCGGCGAGCCCGAGATCGGCCCGGACGGCGAGAAACAGGTCACCGTCCGCTATCTGACCCCGCATTCGAAATGGTCGATCCACTCCGAGTACCAGGACAACCTGCTCATGCTCACCCTGTCCCGCGGCGGCCCGACCGTGTGGATGAGCCCCGCGGACGCGGAGGCGATCGGCGCCCGTGACAACGACTGGGTCGAGGCGGTCAACCGCAACGGCGTGATGGTGCTGCGCGCGATCGTTTCGCACCGTATGCCGACCGGCACCGTGTACGTCCACCACGCGCAGGAACGGGTCGTGGACGTCCCCCTCACCGAGGCCAGTGGCCAGCGCGGCGGCATCCACAACTCCCTGACCCGCATCCTCATCAAACCCACCCACCTCATCGGCGGCTACGCCCAACTGTCGTTCGCCTTCAACTACCTCGGCCCGACGGGCAACCAGCGCGACGAAGTCACCATGATCCGCCGTCGCTCCCAGGAGGTGACGTACTGATGCCCGGAAGCGAGCCGATCGGACGCTGCATGGCCCAGCTGGCCATGGTGATGAACCTCGACAAGTGCATCGGATGCCACACCTGCTCGGTCACCTGCAAACAGGCATGGACCAACCGCAGCGGCGTCGAGTACGTCTGGTTCAACAACGTCGAGACCCGCCCCGGCCAGGGCTACCCGCGCCGCTACCAGGACCAGGAGAAGTGGCAGGGCGGCTGGATCCGCACCCGCGGCGGCCGTCTCAGGCTCAAGGCCGGCGGCCGACTGCGCAAGCTGCTCACCCTCTTCGCCAACCCCGTGCTGCCCACCATCCGCGACTACTACGAACCCTGGACCTACGACTACGAGAACCTCACCACCGCCCCGCTCGGCGACGACTTCCCCGTCGCACGGCCGAAGTCACTCATCTCCGGCGAGCCGATGCGGGTGGAGTGGAGCGCCAACTGGGACGACAGCCTCGCAGGTGGCGCCGAGATCGCCGACCACGACCCCGTCATCGAGCGCATCCGGCGCGAGGCCGAGGAGAAGGTGCGCTTCCAGTACGAGCAGGCGTACATGTTCTACCTGCCGCGCATCTGCGAGCACTGCCTGAACCCCTCATGCGTCGCCTCCTGCCCCTCGGGGGCGCTGTACAAGCGGTCCGAGGACGGCATCGTCCTGGTCGACCAGGACCGCTGCCGGGGCTGGCGGATGTGCGTGACCGGCTGCCCGTACAAGAAGGTCTACTTCAACCACCGCACCGGCAAGGCCGAGAAGTGCACCTTCTGCTACCCCCGGGTCGAGGTGGGCCTGCCCACGGTGTGCTCCGAGACCTGCGTGGGGCGGCTGCGCTACATCGGCCTGGTCCTCTACGACGCCGACCGCGTCGGTACCGCCGCGTCGGTCGCCGACGAGAAAGACCTCTACCAGGCACAGCTGGACCTGATGCTCGACCCGGCTGACCCCCAGGTGATCGCAGCAGCGCGCCGGGACGGCATCCCCGACGACTGGCTGGAGGCGGCCCGCCGCTCCCCGGTCTACGCCCTGGCCAAGGACTACCGGGTGGCGCTCCCTCTCCATCCGGAGTTCCGCACGATGCCGATGGTCTGGTACGTCCCACCGCTGTCCCCGGTCGTCGACGCCCTGACGGACACCGGCTACGACGGCGAGGACGTCGACAACCTCTTCGGCGCCATCGACACGCTGCGGATCCCGATCGAGTACCTTGCCGAACTCTTCACCGCAGGCGACACCGAACCGGTCCGGCAGGTACTGCAGCGACTGTCCGCCATGCGGTCGTACATGCGCGCTGTCAACCTCGGCGATCCGCCCGACGAGCGGATCGCCGAGGCGGCAGGGATGACCGGACGCGAGGTCACCTCGCTCTACCGGCTGCTCGCCATCGCCAAGTACCACGACCGCTACGTCATCCCCACCGCGTACGAAGCAGAAGGCCGACGGCTCGAAGAGACCGGATGCAGCCTCGACTACGAAGGCGGACCCGGGATGTACGGCAGCGGCCCCTTCGGCGAAGCCTCGGGCCGGCCCCTGCCCGTGTCCGTCGAGACCTTCCACGCACTCAAGGAACGCCAGACCACCGGCGCCATCGCCGACCCGGAGCGCCAAGGCGCGCGGATCAACCTGCTGAACTGGGATGGCAAGGGCCGCCCCGAGGGCTTGTTCCCGCCCAAGCGCCCGCAGCAGCGCACCGAGGAGGAACGGTGATCGCCGAACGCCACGCCGCGGTGGTCTGCCAGGCAGCCGCGATCCTGCTGCAATACCCCGACGAAGGTGTCCGGGACCGCATCCCTCTGGTGGCCGAAGCCGTGGCCGGACTGCCTCCCGGCACCCCGCGCTCGGCGCTGACCCGCTTCCTCGACCACCTGGCGGCCACACCGCCACGCGACCTCGCCGAGACGTACGTCGCCACCTTCGACCGGCGCCGACGGTGCTGCCTGTATCTGACCTGGTGGAGCGACGGCGAGACCCGCCGCCGCGGCCAGGCCCTGGCCACGCTCAAGGCCCGCTACCGCCGCCACGGCCTCGAACTCGGCAGCAACGAGCTGCCCGACTTTCTTCCGGTCGTGCTGGAGTACACGGCGACCGGCGACCTCGCCGACGGGCTGGCCCTCCTCCAGGAGCACCGCGCCGGGATCGAACTGCTCAGGCTGGCCCTGCGCGACGCCGGCTCGCCCCACACCGCCGTCGTCGAAGCCGTGTGCGCACTGCTGCCCGGCCCATCCCCGCAGGACCGCGCCGCTGCTCAGCGTCTGGCCCGGACCGGACCGCCCCAGGAGACCGTCGGCCTGGAGCCCTTCGGACCGGCGCCGTCGGAAGGTGCCCGACGATGAGTGCCCTCGATGTCCTTCTCTGGGGCGTCCTGCCGTACGTCACCCTCGCGCTCCTCGTCGGCGGCACCGTGTGGCGTTACCGGTACGACCAGTTCGGCTGGACCACGCGCTCCTCCGAGCTGTACGAGTCCCGGCTGCTGCGCATCGGCAGCCCGCTGTTCCACTTCGGCATCCTCGTCGTCGTCATCGGCCACGTGATCGGGCTGCTGATTCCGCAGAGCTGGACCTCGGCCGCCGGCCTGTCCGAGACGGCGTATCACGTCCAGGCGCTGGTCCTCGGCGGTGTCGCCGGATTCGCCACGCTCGTCGGCGTCGCGATCCTCATCTACCGCCGGCGCACCACCGGTCCGGTGTTCATGGCGACCACGCGCAACGACAAGACCATGTACGTCGTCCTCGTTGCGGCCATCGTCGTCGGGCTGATCACCACGGTTCTTGGGGCGGGCGTCGTCGGCGAGGAGCACAACTACCGCGAAACGGTCTCGCCCTGGTTCCGCTCCGTCTTCACGTTGCAGCCGGACATCGACGCCATGGCCGCAGCGCCGCTGTCCTTCCAACTGCACACCCTCATCGGCATGCTGCTCTTCGCCATCTGGCCGTTCACCCGGCTCGTCCACGCCTTTACCGCGCCCGTCGGCTACCTGTTCCGGCCCTACATCGTCTACCGGTCCCGCTCGGCAGGCGTCCCGTCACGGGGGCCGCGCCGGGGCTGGGAAGGCCCAGGATGAGCACCGACACCCGGATTGCGGGCCTTGGTGCCCGACTCCACGATGAGGTCATGATTCAGGTGGGTTCCGCAGACCGTTTCGACGCGTTTCGGGCCCTGGCCGACCGGCGCGGGCGGCCGGGAGGCCGACTGATCGAGTCGCTGGCCGAGGCCAGGGCGGGAACGGCCGACAGCCCTGGAACCTGGGCTCCGGCTGTCGCCACCGGTCTCGGCCTGCCCGCTGCCGCCGCGCTCGGACCGGCCGGATACTACGCGGACCTCGCCGCCCCGCACGGCCGCCGTCACGTCCGCGTCTGCGCGGCGACGGCGTGCTTCGCCGCGCAGGCCGGACGGCATCTCGCCGAGGTGGAGCACGAGCTGGGCGTCACCACGGACACAGTCTCGCCGGACGGCGAGACATCGCTGCAGACCGTCCGCTGCCTCGGGTACTGCTACACGGGTCCTGCGGCACTCGACGGTGACACACCCTGCACCGGCCCGACGCTGGCCGGTCAGCTCGCGGGACACGAGCCCCCTCGGGCACCCGGGATCCCGGCGGCCGACGCCACCGGCGACCCCGTGCTGCTGGGCGGAGTGGTGGCCGGTGAGCCCCCGTGGCAGGTGTGGCCGCGGACGGCGACCACCGGCGCCCCCGACGAGGTCCAACGGCAGGTGGCCGCATCCGGACTGCGAGGCCGCGGCGGCGCGGGATTCCGGGTGGCCGCGAAGTGGGAAGCAGCCGGCCGGGCGCCCGGCACCGTCGTGGTGGCCAACGGAGACGAGGGGGACCCCGGCTCCTACGCCGATCGGCTGTTGATGGAGGCGGAGCCGGAGCGGGTACTGGAGGGCCTGGCTCTGGCTTGCTTCGCATGCGGGGCACGGCGGGGTGTGGTGCTGGTGCGCTCGGAGTATCCGCGGGCGCTGGCGCGGATGCGGGAGGCGGTCGGGCAGGGGTACGCCGACGGGCACTTCGGCCCGTCCGTTCACGGCACGGGCATCGCCTTGGACGTGGAGGTGGTGGAGGGCGCCGGATCGTACGTCGCGGGCGAGGAGACCGCCCTGATCGCGAGTCTGGAGGGGGACCGGGGGTGTGCCCGGCCGCGCCCGCCGTACCCGACTCAGCGCGGCCTCTGGGATGCGCCGACGGTGGTGAACAACGTCGAGACCCTCGCGTCCGTCCCATGGATCATCGCCCGTGGCGGAGAGGCGTACGCCCGGCGCGGCGCTCGGGGTGAGACCGGGACGAAACTGGTCTGTCTGTCGGAGCGATTCGCCCGGCCGGGGGCATACGAGGTCGAGCTCGGCACCCCACTGCTGCGGATCGTCACCGAGCTGGGCGGCGGCCTGAAGGACGGCAGCGAACTGACCGCCGTGCAGGTCGGTGGGCCGCTGGGCGGATTCCTCGGCCCCGACGCGCTGGACGTGCCGCTGACGACCGCCGACCTCGCGGCCCGGGGCGCCGCGCTCGGCCACGCCGGACTGGTCGCCTTCGACCAGCACGTGGCCCCGGAGGAAGTGCTGCGGCACATCTGGCAGTTCGCGGCCGCGGAGAGCTGCGGCGCCTGCTCCCCCTGCCGCGTCGGCTCGCGCCGCGGCCTGGAGCTGGCCTCCGCCGGCGCCCCGCCCGGGCCTGAATGGGGGCGCCTCGCCCATGTCCTGGCCGAGGCGAGCCTGTGCGCCTTCGGGCGGCGCATTCCGCCCGCGGTGCACAGCCTCGCCCGCGCCTACGGGGACCGACTCGCGGGATGGGAATCATGACGGGAATCGAGGTCGATGGCGTCCCGGTCGCCGTTCCCGAGGGAGCTTCCCTGCTCTCGGCGGTGCGGGCGGCCGGCGCCGAGCTGCCCGCGCTCTGCTCCGACGAACGGCTCAGCCCGGCTGGCTCCTGCCGTACGTGTCTCGTGCGGGCCGACGGACAGATCGTGGCGGCCTGCGTGACCCCAGCCACGTCCGGTGTCCGCGTCGAAACCGCTGCGGAAGACCTCCGTCGGCTGCGCCGGGACGCGGTGGAGGTCATCGCCTCCGCCCTGCCGCCCAGTGCTCTCACCGAGGACAACCCCAGCGAACTGGCGCACGTCTGCCGATCGTTGGGTATCGGCCCCGAGACGGCTCAGGGTGCCGGAGGCCGGGGCAGTGACGACTCCCACCCGTACGTGCACCTGGACCGGGACCTGTGTATCGCCTGCGGGCGGTGCGTGCGCATGTGCGCCGAGGTGCAGGGCACCTTCGCCCTGACCCTGACCGGCAGGGGCGCCGACACCGTGGTCGCGCCCGGCACCGGCGGGCCGTGGGCCGAGTCGGACTGCGTGGCCTGCGGCGGCTGCGTCGACACCTGCCCCACCGGTGCGATCACCGAGCCCGGCCCCGGGCGCGGGCTCACCTCCGCCCACCGGCCGAGCACGGCCGCAACTCGTACGACGTGCGGGTACTGCGGCGTCGGCTGTGCCCTGGACGTCGTCACCTCCGACGGCGAGGTCACGGCCGTCCTGCCGGCCCGGGACGGCCCCGTCAACCGGGGACACGCCTGTGTCAAGGGCCGCTTCGCCCACGGCTATCTCACCTCTCCCGAACGCCTCACCCGGCCCCTGCTGCGGCGCGACGGCCGCCTGGAACCCGTCGGCTGGGACGAGGCACTCGGGTATGTCGCCCGGGGACTGCGCGAGGCCGTCGACACCGGGGGCCCGGACGCCGTCGCGGCGATCTCCTCCGCCCGCGCCACCAACGAGGAGAACTACCTCGTCCAGAAGTTCCTGCGGGTCGTCATCGGCACGAACAACGTCGACAACTGCTCCCGCCTGTGCCACTCCCCGTCCGCCGCCGGCCTGACCGCCTCCTTCGGGCTCTCCGGCGGCACTGACAGCTTGGACGACGTCGAGCGGTCCGACTGCCTGCTGGTGGTCGGCGCCAATCCGGTCGAGGCCCATCCGGTGGTCGGAGCACGTCTCCTCCGGCGCGTGCTGCGCGGGGCCAAGCTGGTCGTCGCGGACCCCCGCGCCGTCGGCCTCGCCCTGCACGCCGACGTGCATCTGCGGCCCCGGCCCGGCACCAACGTGGCGCTCTTCCACGGGCTCGCCCATGTGCTGCTCACCGAAGGGCTGGTGGACGAGGAGTTCCTGCGCGAGCGGGCCACCGGTCTGCCGGAGCTCGCCGAGCTGCTGCTGGACTACCCACCCGACCGGGTCGCGGACATCACCGGGGTACCCGCCGCGGACCTGGTCGCCGCAGCCCGGCTGTACGGCCGTGCCGAGCGGCCCGCGATCGTGTACGGCCTGGGCGTCACCGAGCACCTGCACGGCACCGACGGGGTGCGGTCCCTGGCCAACCTGGCGATCCTGCGCGGCGCCGTGGGCACCGACTGCGGGCACGGAGTCAACCCGCTGCGCGGCCAGAACAACGTCCAGGGCGCCTCCGACATGGGCGCGTTGCCCGACCTGCTGCCCGGCTACGGCAAGGTCACCGACCCCGCCGCACGGGGCAGGGCCGAGGCTGTGTGGGGCGTACCGATCCCGGAACGCCCCGGCCTGAGGATCCCGGACATGTTCGCCGCCGCACGAGCCGGGGAACTGCGGGCGCTGTGGGTCATCGGCGAGGACGTCTGCGCCACCGACCCCGACAGCAACCAGGTGGCCGCAGCTCTGGACGCGTGCCCGCTCGTGGTGTGCAACGAGCTGTTCCTGTCCGAGACCGCCCGCCACGCCGGCGTCGTGCTGCCGGTGGCGTCCTGGCTGGAGAAGGACGGCACATTCGTCAACTTCGACCGCCGGTTCCAGCGGGTCCGCCCCGCCGTGCCCGCGCCGGGCGAGGCACGGAGCGACTTCGACGTCGTACGCGCTCTCGCCGGTGTGATGGGCGTCGACCTGGGCTGTGCCACTCCGGCAGATGCCCTGGCCGAGTGCGGGCACGTCGCGCCGGTCTTCGCCGGTCTCTCCCACGACCGACTGGACCGGGAGGCCGCCGTGCCGTGGCCCTGTCCGGACCCCGGCCGCCCAGGAGAAGCCAAGCTGTACGGGGAGCGGTTCGCCACACCGGACGGGCGGGCCCACCTCACCGCGGCCCCTTACCTCCCACCCGGTGAACAACCCGACTATGACTACCCGTTGCTCCTGGTCACCGGGCGGCGCTGGGCGCACTACAACTCCGGCAGCATGACCCGCCGCGGCGGCAACCTCGCACTCGACCCGGTCGACTTCCTCGACCTGCACCCCGACGACGCAACCCGGTACGGCGTCCGGAACGGCGCCCAGCTCACCGTGGAGAGCCGGCACGGCCGAGCCCGGCTCGTCGCCCGGGTCAGTGAACAGACCGTCCCCGGCGAGGTCTTCTGCTCCTTCCACTTCCCCTCCAGCGGGGTGAACCGCCTCACCTCCGACCACGCGGACACCGTCACGTCCTGCCCCGAATACAAGGTCACGGCCGTACGCGTGACCTCACGGTGACCGCGTCGGCCGGTCAGCGAGCCGCGCAGACGACCTCGACGAAGTGGCCCACCCGCTCCTCGGGCAGGTGACGCGCGAGGTCCGCCTCGCTGATCATGCCGACGAGGCGGTGGTTGTCGATGACCGGCAGCCTGCGGATCCTGTGCTCCTCCATGGCCTGAAGGACCTGGTCGGCGTCGGCCTCGGCGTCGATCGTGACCGGCTTGCCCTGCTCAAGGCTGCCCGCGGTCATGGTCTTGGGGTCCTTGCCCTTGGCGAGGCACTTCAGCACGATGTCACGGTCCGTGATGATCCCGTGGAGCCGGTCGTCCTCGCCGCAGATCGGGAGGGCTCCGACGTCCAGTTCCTTCATCTTGCGCGCCGCGGCTTCCAGGGTCTCGTTCTCCTGGATGCAGGTGGCACCGCCGTGCATGATCTCCCGGGCAGTGGTCATGGTCGTCTCCTTCGAGCGTCGCGATCCGCGCGGGGGGAAGCCCGAGCCCAGTGGAGCCTGGCCCGCCCCGGCCGTTCCTCCTACAGACCAGTGTGGATTCCGCGTCTCCCGTGCGCATGCCGGCCGGGGCGCGCTCGGGCCTCCGGTGGGCGTTCCGGTTTCAGCCGGGTCTGGAGGCGCATGACGACGTGGCCGAGGCCCGACAGCGCGGCGGCGATCGCCAGGTCGGTGAGTGGGAGTGGTTCCGTGCCCAGCAGCTCCCGCAGGGGCGGCAGATAGACGCCTGCGGCCTGGAGGGTCAGTGCCGTGCCCACGGCGACGAGCAGGAACGGGTTGGCCAGGCTGCCCGGGCGGGCCCGGGAGCCGAGCGCCACACCGAGCTGCGTCGCGCCGAGGATCAGAAACATCATGGACTGCCAGGGCCGTCCGGTCTCCCTGGCCCAGACGCCGGCCACGAGGGTCACCGCGGCGACGAAGGTCCCCATGAGCAGGATCCGTGGCCACAGGCCGGCCCCCAGCACGCTCTCCTCGGGAGGGCGGGGAGGGTGGCGCATGGCGTCCGGGGCGACGGGCTCCGCGCCCAGGGCGACACCGGGCAGGCCGTGCGTGAGCAGGTTGATCCACAGGATCTGTGCGGGCAGCAGTGGCAGCGGCATCCCCAGGAACGGGCCCAGCAGCATGACCAGGATCTCCGCGGTGCCCCCGGCGAGCGCGTAGAGCAGGAACCGGCGCACGTTGGCGTAGACGCGGCGTCCCTCCTCGACGGCGGACACGATGGTGGCCGGGTTGTCGTCGGCGAGCACCAGATCGGCCGCCTGGCGGGCCACCTCGGTGCCACGCCGCCCCATGGCGACGCCGATGTCGGCGCGCCGCAGGGCGGGGCCGTCGTTGACGCCGTCTCCCGTCATCGCCACCACGTGCCCGGCTCCGCGCCACGCCTGGACGATGTCCAGCTTCTGCTCGGGAGTGGTCCGGGCATAGACCCGTGCGTCCGTCAGGTCGCCCGCTGTGCCCTCCCGGATGCGCCCGCCGGTCGTGACGTCCTCGTCGCGGGTGGCGATGCCGAGACGTTCGGCCATGGCTCGTGCGGTCAGCGGGTGGTCGCCGGTGATGAGTACGGGGACGATGCCGGCCCGTTTGCAGGCGGTGATCGTCGGCTCGGATGCACTGCGAGGCGGGTCCAGGATGCCGACGAGGCCGAGGAGCGACAGGCCCGACTCCCAGGTCGGGGGCCGCTGCGCCGTGTCCTCGTGGTCGGCAGCGGCGACGGCGAGCACGCGGTATCCGTGTCGTGCCAGCACCTCCGCCTGCGCGGCCGCTCGGGCGACGACGTCAGACCCGTCAGCCAGGAGCTGCGGCCGGAGCACCGACTCCGGCGCCCCTTTGCACGCGACCAGCACTCCGCCCTCCGGTCGGCGGTGCACGGTCGTCATGCGCTTGCGGTCGCTGTCGAACGGGATCTCCTCCAGTCGCGGCAGCTCACGCTCCAGCGCCGCCCGGTCCAGCCCGAGGCGGGCCCCGGTCACCAGCAGAGCGGCCTCCGTGGGATCGCCCAGTGCACGCCATTCATCGGCGCGGTCCGGCGGGGGCTCCAGCGCCGCGTCGTTGCACAGCAGCGCGACGCGCAGCAGCGCGGCCAGGTCGGGTGGGTCGCCCGCGGTGACCGTTTCGCCGTCGCGGACGCCCCGGCCCTCGGGTTCGTAGCCCGTCCCCACGACCGCTGCGTCTCCGTACGGTGTCCACAGCCGCTCGGCGGCCATCCGGCCCTCGGTCAGGGTGCCGGTCTTGTCGGTGGCGATCACGGTCACCGAACCCAGCGTCTCCACCGCGGGCAGCCTGCGGACGATGGCATGCCGGTCCGCCATCCGCCGCGCTCCCAGAGTCAGGGCCAGCGTCACCACAGCGGGAAGGGACTCCGGAACGGCCGCGACGGCGAGGCTGATCGCCGCCACGATCATCAGCTCCACGGGCTGTCCGCGCACCAGCCCGAGAGCGAGAACCACCGCGCACAGCGCCACGATGACCGCTGCCAGAGTCCGGCCGAACCGCGCCAGCCGGTGCTGGAGCGGAGTCAAGCCGGGCGCGGCGCCCATCAGGGCGGCGATCCGGCCGAGCGCGCTGTCGGCCCCGGTGGCCGTGACCACGACACGCCCGTGGCCGTGGACGACGACCGTGCCCGCCGAGACCGCACCCCGCGACGCGTCCCGGTCAGGGGCCTTCTCCACCGGCACGGACTCACCCGTCAGTGAGGACTCGTCCGCCAGCAGCAACGCCGCGGCCAGCACGTCTCCGTCCGCGGGAACGATGTCCCCCTCGGCCACCAGGACCAGGTCGCCCGGTACCACCTCAGCGGCCGCGATGGAGCGTTCCTCGCCGTCCCGCACCACCCTGGCCGCCGGGGCGCTCATCGCGGACAGGGCCAGCACCGCCTGCTCCGCCCGTACCTCCTGTACGACGCCGACCACGGTGTTCACGGTGATCACGAGCAGGATCACGGCGGCGTCGGAGAGATCGCCGGTGGCGATCGTCAGGGCGGCGGCCACGAGCAGGACGAGGATCAGCGGGTCGCGCAGCTGCTGCAGCACCCGCCGCCACACCGGGGTCCGCGCCTCCGAGGGGATCTCGTTGGGCCCGTGGAGCGCCAGTCGCCGCGCGGCCTCGTCCGACGACAGGCCCGACGGACCCGCCCCAGGGGGCGCGGTTCGGGGGCCGCCGCTGTCCGCGTCGGGGGTCCGGCTGTCCGCGCGCCGGTTCACGAGGCCCGCCCGTGGTCGGCGGCGTAGGCCGCGAAAACGTCCGCCGGTGTGCCGCCCGTGTGGAGGAAACGCTGGTCGAGGATGGCCGCGAGATCTCTCAGCGCCCCGGCGAGCAGGTCACCGGCCAGTCGCACCTCCGGCTGCCGCGCTGTCTGTCCACGCTGGGCAAGGGCGGCGGCGTAGCCGACCATAGCCGCCAGCGACGAGTGGTCCTCCCCGTCATGGAAGTAGTACGCCTCCGCGTACTGGGTGAAGTCGATGCGGACGCGTACGACCTCGGTGGCCAGGCTGTCCAGCAGCAGCGCGCCCGCCGTGCAGTCGATCTGCTGCGTCGTCGGTTCCGCGTCGCGCAGCAGCGCCAGCCGGATGGCCAGGACCCGTCTGCGGGTCAGCGCCGGGTAGATCGCGAGGACCCAGGAGACCGTGGCCGTCAGGAGGGCGAAGCCGACGAGGGCCTCCAGCGGCGACACCACGCGGAGCCATCCCTCGCCGGGCGCAATGTCCCCCAGCCCCAGAGTGGCGACCGTGACGAGCGACAGGTACAGGGAGTCGAGCAGCGCCGGCTCCTGAGCCGCCTTGGAACCGGGCGAGAAGGCGAACGACTCCGGCATGTGGGGCCAGTAGACGATGGCCCAGCCGAGGATGACGGTTCCGGCCCACATGCCCACCACCGTCACCATGGCGAGCGGCCCGACGAGCCCGACCACCCGCCTGCGCGCACGAAAGCGCCGGGCCAGCCGCCACAGCGCCGTCATCACGAGACGGCTCAGGCCGCCGTGGCGGGTGGGGTGCCAGAGCGTGTGGAACAGGTCCCGCAGGCTGATCATGACGAGGCCCGCGCCCACCAGCGAGACCAACCACTCCATGCGCGTCTCCCACGGGCCCTGTTCCGGAAGCCGAACCCCCAGTCTCGGAGCGTAGGCGGACGGCAACACCGCCGCAGGACTGAATCGCCGCGCTCCCCGGCCGCATCCCCTCAGTTCAACTCGTCGGCAGCACCAGCGTGCAGGTCTCTCCCGGCGCGATGGTGACGGCCCGGTCGGCCAGCACCACGCGAATCGGTGACTCCTCCGAGTCGGGGACACCGATCTCCAACTGTCCGCTCCGGCGCCGTACGCCGATCCCCCAGTGACCGCGATAGCGGAGCGAGAAGCCGTACTCGGACAGTGCCGGAAGAGGCACCGGGTCCAGCCACAGGGCGTCCTCGCGGGTCTCCAGGCCCGTCAGCCCCCGCTGGACCAGATCGAGGGTCCCGGCCATGGCCCCGAGGTGGATGCCCTCGCCGGTCGTGCCGCCCTGGATGTCGGCGATGTCCGCCTCCAGGGCCTCCTGGACGTAACGCCACGCCTCGGCCCGTCTGGCCCGCGCCAGGACCAGGCCGTGGACGAGCCCGCTGAGCGTGGAGCCGTGGCTGGTGCGCTGCAGGTAGTAGTCCACGGTCCTGCGCCAGATCTCGTCGTCCACGTCGTACCCGAGACGCCGGAAGAGCTGCCGCAGCTCCGCGGGCGAGAACAGGTAGCCGAGCATGAGGACGTCAGCCTGCTTGGACGCCTTGTAGCGGTTGACGGTGTCGCCCTCGGCCTCCAGGATCCGGTCCAGCCGCCGGATGCTGTCGTAGCGCGCCCGGTAGGCGTCCCAGTCGAGCTCGATGAGGTCGTCGTAGCCCTCGAACTGGCTGATGACGCCCCGGTGGAACGGAACCCGCAGCCGCCGGGAGACCTCCTCCCACCTCGGGAGTTCGCCGCCGTCCAGCCGGACGCGTTCGAAGAGTTCCTGCCGTCGCCGGGCGGGAAGGCGCCGCAGCAGGTCCAGGGCGCGGGTGAGGACCCAGGCGGCCATGACGTTGGTGTACGTGTTGTCGTCCAGCCCGGGCCGTGCTGCGTCCGGGTAGCTGTCGTGGTACTCGTCGGGGCCGACGACGCCGCGGATGCGGTACCGGTTCGTGCCGGGGTCGTGGACCACGAGGTCCGCCCAGAAGCGGGCAATCTGCAGCAGCATCTCCGCGCCCTTGGTGTGCAGGAACTCGGTGTCGCCGGTGGCCTCGCAGTACTGCCACACGTTGTAGGCGATCGCCGAGCCGACGTGGTGCTGGAGCCGGGAGTGGTCCGGCAGCCAGCGGCCCGAGCGGGGGTTGAGATGCAGCTCCTGGGTCTCCTCACGGCCGTCGCTGCCGCTCTGCCAGGGGTACATCGCGCCGGCCCGGCCGATCGCGGCGGCCGCCCGGCACGCCCGCGGGAGGCGCCGGTGGCGATAGGTCAGCAGGGCCCGGGAGACCTCTGGGAAGTGCAGGTTGAGATACGGCAGGACGAACAGCTCGTCCCAGAAGACATGGCCCCGGTACGCCTCGCCGTGCAGCCCCCGGGCCGGCACACCCACGTCCAGGTCCGCGGTGTGCGGGGACAGCGTCTGCAGGACATGGAACAGATGCAGCCGCAGGACGCGGCCTGCCTGACCGGGCACCTGGATCTCCGCGCGCCGCCACAACCGCTCCCACGCGGCGACGTGGGAGTCCAGCAGGGCGGGGAAGTCCGGCGCCTCGGCCACATCGTCGAGGGTTGCCCCGAGTGGGTCACTGATCGCCGTGTCGCGCGAAGTGTGCAGCGCCACGGTCTTCTCCACGGCGACGGGCAGGCCGGGCCCGATGGGGATCACCAGGCGGTGGACGGCGCGATGCGGGGTGGAGCGAACCGCCGAGGCAACCGCCGACTGTCCGGTGACCACTGTCCGGGCTCCCATGGCGACGGCGATGTCGGAGGTGCTCGTGCGGCAGTGCAGCCACATCATGTCGGGCTCCTGCGCTCCGGACCGTACATGGGCCAGGTGTCTTCGGTTGAGAGACCGGTAGCGGTGCACGTTGCTGTTGGTCACACTGCCGTCGAGGGCAGCCTCGATTTCGATCTCGCCCGACCAGTCCTCGGCCGTGAAAACGGTCCGTAGCACGGCCAGGTGAGAGTCCGTCATGTGCATCAGGCGGGTCTGCTCGACGCCGAGCACGCCCGCATCGCCGTCCCGATAGCGGAAGGTGCGGGTCAGCGTGGCGCGGCGCAGGTCCAGGGTGTGCCGGTGGTCGAGGAGGGCGTGGGTGTCCGGGGAGAACCACCGGCCCCACGATCCGCCGGCGCGGCGGCAACGGAACCGCAGGAGCAGCCAGTTCGGGAGATTGACGAGGTCCTCGTTCACCACCTCTCGTCCCGCCACGGCCGAGGTCAGGCGGTTGTAGCACCCGGCCGCGTAGGTCCCCGGGCAGTGCACCAGGCCCGCCCTGCACTCGGGCACCGCGCCGCGCGTGGCGAAGTAGCCGTTGCCGAGCGTGCAGAGCGATTCGCGCAGCCGCTCGGCGGCGGGGGCGTAGCCCTCGTACTCCCACGTCCACTCCGACATCCGCTGCCCTCACCCTCCCTGGCTTCACGAGGTGTACAGGAGCGCGGTCCACGCGCCGGAGTTCAGGCCCGTTGGGGGATGACGGCGACCGGGCACTGGGAGTGATGGAGCAGGGCGTGGGCGACGCGGCCGAGTTGCAGACCGAACTGGCCGTGCCGTCGCAGGGCGCCGACGACGATCAGGTCGGCATCGGTCGACGCGTGCAGGAGGACCCTGTGGGCGGGGCCCTCGACGGGCTTGCGGTGTACATCGACCTGAGGGTGCTCCCGTACGGCCTCGCGGAGCGCGTCGGTGAGGTTGGTCGAGGCCCGCTCCTCGTGCACTCGGTCGGCATCGTCCGCGATCAGGGGGTGGTCGGCGTGCTCATGGGCCGGGCTGCGCCAGGCCCGCACGGCCTCGAGAGCGCAGCCGCGCGCCTCGGCTTCACGGAAGGCGAACCGCACCGCGCCCGAGCCCCTGGTCGCGTCGCCGACCCCGGCCACCACCCGGCCGAAGGCTCCCTGCCGGTTCCGCTCCGCGCCACGGACCACGATGACCGGGCACACGGCACGGGCCGCGACCGCGAGGCTGACCGACCCCAGCAGCAGCCCGGCGAGCTCGCCGCGCCCGCGGGAACCTGTGACCAGGGCCCACGCCTCATGCCCGGCGTGCAACAGCGCGGACACGGCGTCGTCGGGCAGCACCTCGCCCGACACCTTCACCTCCGGATTGCGAAGCCGGGCGCGTTCCACGCAGGAGGCGACGATGTGCTCCGCCATGATCTCTTCGGCGGGACGATCAGTGCTGAAGGACGGACGGCCTCCCTCGTAGCGTTCCCACAGGGAGGCGTAGACGAGGCGCAGCGGCAGCCCGTGGCGTGCCGCTTCGTCCACCGCCCAGTCCACTGCCTGCAGGCTGGAATCCGATCCGTCGACCCCGACGACCAGCGGGAGCTCCATCGTCCCCATCGCCTTCCTCTGCGGCTGTTGAGAGATCCCCCTGTGAATACCGTCGCACCGCCCAGGGTCCGTCGCGACATGCGCAACGTGCGTAGCCGGTCTCGGATCGGGGCATCGGCCGGGTTGCACCGCGCCGGATTGCGACGATGGTGGAGTCATACGGCCGAGAAGAACGGGGCCGCCGCGGGTACTCGCTATCGGCATCGGTGGGAGCGGTTGGAGCGACAAGTCCCGGTCCACAAGAATCCGCGGCCCGGCCCTCCACATTTCGAGGCCAGAGAGAAGGGAAGGCCGTGATGGTTGCCAGGACGGGCCTTCTCGGCGCCCTGACCGAGGACCATCGGGCTCAGCTCATGTCCCTCGCCCGCGAGGTGTCCTTCGCGACCGGCGATCGCATTTTCGACGAGGGCGGCAGGGCCGACCGCTTCTGGATCATCCGCACGGGTACGGTCGCCCTCGACCTTCACGTGCCGGGCCGGCGCGCGGCGGTCATCGAAACCCTCGGCGCCGGAGAAGTGCTGGGCTGGTCCTGGTTCATCTCTCCCCACCACTGGCACCTGGGAGCCGCGGCCGGCGGCCCGGTCCTTGCCTACGAGTTCGACGCGGCAGCGGTGCGTGAACTGTGCGGGAAGAACCCGGCACTTGAGCACGCACTGTGCACATGCATCGCCCGCGTCATAGCCGACCGGCTCAGAGCTGCCCGAGTACGGCTGCTCGACCTGTACGCGCCCTACGGCGCGGGCGATGTGCCCTGAAGAGGCGAGTGGAGGAGGTCCGAAGTGCCCGAGACCCCGCACATCGTGAGCGATGTGATGACCCAGACGGTGGTGGCCGTCGGACGCGACGCGCCCTTCAAGGAGATCGTCCAGACCATGGAGCAGTGGAAGGTCAGCGCACTGCCGGTCCTGGAGGGCGAGGGCCGCGTCATCGGCGTGGTCTCCGAAGCCGATCTGCTGCCCAAGGAGGAGTTCCGCGAAGGCGTTCAAAGCCTCTTCGAGCAGCGTCAGCGGCTGTCCGACATCGCCAAAGCAGCAGCTGTGACCGCCGGGGAACTCATGAGCACCCCCGCCATCACGGTGCACCCCGACGCCACCCTGGCCCAGGCGGCCAGGATCATGGCCGTCAGACACGTCAAACGGCTCCCGGTGATCGACGCCGAGGGCATGCTGCAGGGCATCGTCAGCCGCGCCGATCTGCTGAAGGTGTTCCTGCGGTCCGACGAGGACATCGAGGAGGAGGTCCGCCGCACCGTGATCTCCTACCTGTTCCCCGCCCTCAGTCACACCATCCACGTGAACGTGAACGAGGGAGTCGTCACGCTCCGCGGACAGGTCCGCGACACCTCGCTCGTCTCGGTCGCGGCGCGCCTCGTCCGCGCCGTGGAGGGCGTGGTGGACGTCGAGCCCCATCTCACCGGCGGATCGGGCGCCCCGGCCGGACCGGGCCCACAGTGACGCGGGAGCTGTCGGCGGGCCTGCGGTACCCGCGTCCCGGTCACGGCTGGATATCGAGGACGTCCGGCACCGGGCGGCGTGGCGTGCTGGGGCCTTTGGGGCCGTAGCCCAGGCGCAGCACCACCTGGGTGCAGCCCGTCCCGGACAACGGGTCCCGCAGCGGCCAGCGTAGGTCGGTCCACTCCAGGGCCTGGGTGGCGAAGGAGCTGGACAGGCCCTCGATGGTGGCCAGCAGCAGGACGCGTTCCATGGCCTGGCCGGCGCGCAGCCAGTCCTCCGGACGGTCGTGGGTCGTACTGAGGAGAGCCAGCTGAGGGGTCCGTTCGAACTCCGCCGCGCCACGCCCCGCCGCCTGCCGAGGGCCGGCGAAGTCGCGCATGGGCGCCTTGCCGCCGCGCTTGCGCGGCCCGAAGGCGTAGCCCGGGACTCCGTCTGCGGCCATGTTCACCGACGGAGCGTCGAGGCGAGTCCACTCGGCCAGGTCCTGGTCGGCGCCCCGGTCGGTGAGGTTGCGCGCCTCGGCTTCCGCGAGCAGTTCCAGCACCTCCCGCAGATGCCATGAAGCAGGCCACGTCAGCTCCACTCCCTCACGGCGAGCGGCGTCGCTGAGAGCCTTCCGCACAGCCTGAGGAATCTCCGTCTCCTCGAACGGGAAGCGGCTGCTGTGCCGCTGGTGAATCGCCGGATACAGCACGCCGAGGTCACTCTCGCCGCCTCCGAGGCCGGTCAGCTGCACGGTGGCGAGCAGCGCCGGGTCGGCCGGGTCGGGCAGCAGCCGGGTCACCGGGTACCAGCCCTCGTGGACCACCGCGACCCTCAGGTTCAGCAGGGCGCCGCCGCAGCCGAGGTGAAGGGCACGGTCGTCGGGGTCGGAGTGCGGGATGGCGCGCTCGAGATCGGCGCACACGTGGAAGGTGCTGCTGCCCTGGAAGTAGCGGAAGCGCCACGGCTGCGCGTTGTGCATCGACGGGGCGGCAGCGGCGTCGTAGACCAAGTCCGTCACACGTTCTTCGGACGGTACGTGTCGGCTCACCAGAGCCTCCCCTCGCGAGTCAGGCGGTCCCTGGAACAGGAACCGTGACCGCTCTTCACTTCGTCACTGATCGGCAGGAGTGATACGGCGGCCCGTGATGCGCGTGGGCTGGATCGACACCCACATCTCACGTTCGCCACCCGCCCACGGCTCGGTGTGGGCGCGTTCGGTCAGACGCCGCACGGCGTCGGGCTCCGTGACGACCCGCGCGGGGCCGACGACGAGCACGCTCCAGCCCTGGCTCATGGCCTCGTCCACATGGTCGACCTCGAAGGCGACGTCCGATCCCACGGCTGCGGCGGGCACGGAGTCCGGTGCGGTCCGGTAGGCGATGGTGTCGTCGACGACCTCGTAGTTGACCGGGATGACCGCCGGGCCGTCGGGCGTGGACACCGCGATGCGCCCCACCCCGTGCGTGGACAGCCGGGAGCGGCATTCCTCCGGGCTGAGGTCCCGCAGCCGAGGGTGCAGCAGTGCGTGGCCCTGGCCTGGTGGCAGGTCGACGCCGCCCCCGCGCAGGGCCGTGGCGGTGGTGCCCAGCGCGTCGGCCAGGTTGATGAGGGTCGCCACGGTGGGGTCGGCCGGCCGTTCCTCCAGGTACGCCAGGTACTCCGGCGCGATGCGGGCGCGGCGGGCCGTTTCCGCCCGCGTGAGCCCCTTCCGCCCGCGTTCGGCGGCCACGCGTCGGCCGATGTCGCCGGGGTTGGGCGCCCGCTCGGGCGGGGACGTCGCCGACACGGCGCCCACCTCGTCCACGTCCGGCTCTGTGCCGAGCTGGGAGGGCTCGTGCTCGACATGGCGGACGTGCGCGTCGGGCCCGGGGAACACGAGCGTCACCTCATCCGTGTCCGACCAACGCACGTCATAGGGGGGTGTTCCGTCAGCGTGATGGAGTCCGACGATCTCTCCGTCGCGCCTGGCGACACCGGTTGTCGGGCTTTCGATGACGAGTTGATCGCCGAGGTGAGCTTGCATGGTCGCCGCCACCCTTTCCTCACAGTGTCGCCGTAGTCGATGTGTGCTGTCCCGCCCCATGAGTGCCGTGTCCGAGACAGCAGGACCAGAGGTGGCGGAGAGCCGACGGCGGAACCGCCGACCCTCCGCGGTAGAGGCGGGTACCGGCCTGCCGTATCCCACACAGACCTTGACGGCCAACCCGCACCCCCGGCTCAGCCGCTGATCTCGATGCGCTGCGGCCTCGCCCTCTCGGCTTTCGGGACACGCACCGTGAGGACTCCGTTGGTCAGATCCGCGCTGATGTGCTCGGTGTCGCAGTTCGACGGCAGGCTCGTTCGGAAGTCGAACTGCCCGATGTGACGGGCGTGGTGCCGGACCACACCGGTGCGTTCCTTCTCCTTGATCTCGCCGTGGACATCGAGCTCGCCCTCGGCGACCTCCACGGTGAGCTGATCCTTTTCGACACCGGGCAGCTCCAGCTCCACCAGGTAGGCGTCCTCGGTGTCCTCGACATCGGCCAGCGGCGCCCACATCTCGGCCTTGCCGGCCTCGAGGAAGCCGGCGCCGGGGAAGGGGAAGGTGGATCGCATCAGCTGGTCCATCCGGGTGCGGAGATCCTCGATCTCACGGAAGGGGTCCCACATCGGAAGCGCGCCCCTGCCGCGTCGTACGGGAAGCGTCATCGGTCATCCTCCTTTTGACTTCTGCAGGCGGCCACGCATCCGCCTTGGGAGGCGGACTCGCTGCTCACCTGCCGGGTTCCCAGGTCGGCACGGGACACGCGAGATCGCTCACGCTGTCCCGCGACGGTCAGGTCACGTGGGCCACCCCACGAATTGACGGGTGCTCGGCGCGGTCGCGCCCACGCCCTCTATGTCGCGCTCGGCGGCGCTCACCAGTTGCTGGGCAAGGTCATGCAGGGCCCTGCCCGCCGCCAGTTCGTCACCGATCTCCGGCACGTCCGTGTCCGCCGGATTGCAGCGCGCGACGCCGCGGCCGGTGAGCGACGCGGCTCCGGCGTCCAGCACCACGCGTGCCTTCGTTGTCCCCTCGTCCTCGAAGAGGTACAGACGAACCTTCCATTCCACGGTGTGCGGCATCGCGTTCCTCCTCCTCGCTAGGGACGGCGCGATCCGGGTGGGTTCTCGGCTCCGGGCTCGGGCGGCAGGGGCCGATATCTCTTCCTCGATGCGGGTTTCTGCCTGTCCCTCACGGAGACCGTCCTCGACGAAAGCCGTCACTCACCAAAGCCGTCACCGGCGGAAGCGCGCGGACCACAGCGGCTCCACCCGGTCCCACTCGACGTCCCACTGCGCGTACCTTCTGCGGTCCAACGCCCAGCTCATGCCGGCCCGCGCCCCGTAGAACCCGGCGGCCACACCGGCAGCCGCCATACCGCCCACGAACCAGCCCGTGGTCGTCGCGTTGAGCGCACTCATCGGCGGACTCGTGAGGTGACCGTCTCGGTCCACCCACACCCGCACGGTGGTGCCCTTGGGCGTTCCCGACTTCACGAGAGTGGTTCCGGTTCGGGCCGTGCCGTCCTTGTCGGTCCAGCGGACCTGCGCCGACTGCTTGGCCACATTGGAATCGCTCGTGACGTTCGATGTCAGCCGGGCGGAGACCTCCTGTCGTTCCGCCGACTGTGCTTGCACGGTGCGCATCGACGACTTGTACGCCGACAGCCCCGCGCTGAGTGAGGCCGCCGGCAGTCCGAGGGCGAGCATGAGCATCAGGAAACCGGAGAACCAGGATTCGATCCTGTCGGACGTACGCCTCAGAGGGTTCGTCCTCTTGGAGGCGTACGCGTGGCGCGGTGAGCGCGGGCCGGATGCGTGCGGTGAACCTTGTGCGCTCATGAGTCGGCCTCCAGCCCGTTGCTGGTTGGTTCCCCTGCCGGTTCCCCCACCATCGAACGGCCGCGAGCTCCGGTCACAGGGGCCGAAGGTCCCTGATGGGTGGGCCTGGCGGTCAGATCTGGGGAACGACCGCGATCGGACACGGCGCGTGATGCAGGACCGCGTGGTTGGTCAGGCCCAGTTGCAGGCCGAGATGCCCGTGCCGTCTGCGGGCCCCGACGACGAGCAGATCGGCATCTGAAGCGGCCGCCAGCAGGGCCTGCCGGGCCGGCCCCTCGACCACCTGACGGCTCACCGTGGCGTCGCGGTACCGCTCGGCGAGGTCGCGCAGGGCATCGTCGAGCACCTGGGCCGGCGGGCGCCGATGGGCCTCAAGGGCGTACCACGGCGGGGGCGGAGGTCTCGCGGAGGCCCCGAACGACGCACTCCAGGCGTGTACCGCCACGAGCCGGCAGCGCCGCACGTGGGCCTCGCGCAACGCGAACCACACCGCCGTGCCGCTGCCCTGCCCGTCCTCGACGCCGACGACGATGCTCCCGAACCGGTCGTCCCGGTGGTCCGCCGCGCCGCGCACCACGACGACCGGGCAGTCGGCCCGCGCCGCCACGGCCAGGCTGACCGAACCCAGCAGCATCCCGGCGAGGTCTCCGAGCCCCCGGGAGCCGAGCACGAGCGCGAAGGCGTTGCGTCCCTTGCCGACGAGGGCCGAGGCGGCATCCTCGTGCAGTACCTCGCTCGACAGCCGCACCGTGGGGGCACCCTTCCTGGCACGCTCTGCGGCAGCGGTGACCGGCTCGAACGTCTCCTGGGCCGGCGCCGCCGCGTGCACGAGGTGGAGCGGCACCCCGTGCCGGGCCGCCTCGCCGGCGGCCCAGTCCACGGCCTGAAGGCTCTCCTCGGATCCGTCGATGCCGACCACCAGGGGAATCGTCACGGCCCCTGTCTCCTCTCGTGCCGGTCTCACGCTGGCCCCCATGTCTGCGGGCCCCGTACCACGCCTCCGGTCCGCATGCGCCGCGGGGAGGTTTGGGGTACTCCTCGAAGTACCCCTCGAATCCGTACTCCTCGGATCCGCACCCCTCGCATCAGAGAGGTCCGTGCTCGACGCGGCGGCGCTGTCCGGACAAGCGGACTCGTTCACCGTCATTCCAGCTTCGTACGAGACGGAGGCAGTCGCCATGCAACCAGTCGTGACCGTGGGCCTCGACGGCTCACCGGAGAGTCTTGCCGCAGCCCGCTGGGCCGCCGACGAGGCCGAGCGGCGCAAGCTCACTCTGCGCCTGCTGCACGCGTGGCCGCTCCTGGCACCGGAACCGACCCGCATCCCCTCGGAAGTCGACCAGAACTACTGGGCGAAGCGTCTCGTGCACACCGCACAGGCGGAGCTCCAAGCGCGCCATCCGGGCCTGTCCATCCTCGGCAACCTGGTCGCCGACGACGCCGAGCACGCGCTGCTCCAGGCGGCAGCGGAATCCGAGATGATCGTGCTCGGTTCGCGGGGTCTGGAGCCCGTGGCGAGTTACTTCCTGGGTGTCATCAGCATGCCCGTCGTGGCGCGCGCGGAGCGGCCGGTGGTGCTGGTCCGCGCCGAGAACCGTCACGAGGGTCCACCGCCAGCGCCCACGGGCCCCGTAGTCGTGGGCCTGAAACTGCACGGGTCCTGCGACGATCTGCTCGACTTCGCCTTCGCCACCGCTGCGGCCAGGCACGTGCCCCTTCGGGCGGTCCATGGCCACACTGTGCCGCTCCACGCCCATGTGCCCTGGGGGGTGGACCACAACATCACCGAAGGGATCAGGCAGGACGCGCAGGGGCAGATCGGCAAGGCGCTCCACCCGTGGCGCGAAAAGTTTCCGCACGTGGAGGTCACCGACAGCATCGCCCTGGAGAGCCCCGCCAGGGCAGTCCTACGGGCCGCCGAGGGTGCCGGGCTGCTGGTCGTCGGCCGGCGCAAACACCATCATGCCCCGGCGCCGCGTCTGGGCCCGGTGGCCCACGCGGCCATCCACCACGCGCGCTGTCCCGTCGCCGTCGTCCCCCACGACTGAGCAGGGACACCGCAGCGGCCGGTCCGTGTTGCCCGGGAGTCCGTCGCGGGTGACGGTGGAGAGAAGGCAGCGAGGGAGTGGGTACCCATGCGAGCACTCGTCTACCACGGCCCCGCACAAGCCTCCTGGGACACCGCCCCCGATCCCTCGATCGAGGAGGCCACCGACGCGGTCGTACGGATCGACGCGGCGACCATCTGCGGCAGTGATCTGCACATTCTCCGGGGAGACCTCGCCGAGGTGAAGCCGGGGACGGTCCTCGGTCACGAGGCCGTCGGCGAGGTCATGGAGGTCGGCAGCGAGGTCCATCACCTGCGCCCCGGGGACCAGGTGATCGTGTCGTCCGTGTCGGCCTGCGGCCACTGTCAGTCGTGTCGGGACGGCATGCACGGACAGTGCCACGGTGGCGGAGGGTGGATCCTGGGGAGTCTGATCAACGGGACCCAGGCCGAGTTCGTGCGGGTGCCCTTCGCCGACTTCTCCACCCACCGACGGCCGTGGAACCTGGCGCTCGATGACGCGATCCTGCTCGCCGAGGTCCTCCCCACTGCGTATGAGGTCGGAGTGCGGAACGGACATGTGAGCCCGGGAGACACCGTCGTGGTGGTGGGCGCGGGCCCCGTCGGTCTCGCCACGGTCGTCGTCGCGCGGCTCTACTCGCCTCGCCGGATCATCGTCGTGGACCTGTCCGCCGCACGGCTGGAAGCCGCCGTCCGTGTGGGTGCCGACGCTGCCGAACTGCCGGGAAAGCTCATCGCCGAACTGTCCGAAGGACCCGGCGCGGATGTGGTCATCGAGGCGTCAGGGGAACCGGACGGCTTCGTGCTGGGCACCCGCGCCGTCCGCGCAGGAGGACACATCGCCAACATCGGCACGCACGGCAAACCGGCGACCCTGCACCTCGAATCCCTGTGGCGCAAGAACGTGACGATCAGCACCGGCCAGGTGGACACGTCCTCCACACCGTGGCTCCTGGAGCTGCTGAGGAACGGACGCCTGCCCATCTCCCAGTTGGTCACCCACACCTTCCCCCTCGATCGCATGCAGGACGCCTACGAGGTGTTCTCACACGGCGCCACCACAGGCGCCCTCAAAGTCGTACTGCACCGCGAGTGAACTGCCCAGACCGAAAGGGGTCGAACAGGCCGGACGGCCCCTCGATCCGGGCCGTCCGGCCCTACACCCCGCCGGCAAGCAGCGGTGCCATGGAATTGAGCCGAGGGCCACAAAGAGACACGGCGAAGCGGAGTCAGAGACCGCGCACCGTGCAATTCGGGCCCGCAAGAAGCGGGCGGCCCCCGGCTCCATGCACGTCTCCATCAACGTCGGCAGCCATGCCGCCGCCCGTCCCATCGGGCCGTGTCCTCCCGCTCCTGCGACCGAAGTGCGGCCAGGGCCGGGCTCGGCGACTCTGGAAATCGGGAGCAGTGCCGGGAGGAGCACCCATGCACTGGGAAACGATCCACAAGGACACCGCACCGGTCGTCCCACCCCGTCTCACCGACTACGACCGGACCCGCTCCGAATTCACCTGGTCACAGGCGCGCGCCGCACTGGCCGGACTGCCCGACGGCGGGCTCAACATGGCCCATGAGGCGGTCGACCGGCACGCCGCCTCCGACCTCGCGGACAAGGCCGCGCTGCGATGCGTCGCCCGGAACGACTCCGTCTCGACCGTCACCTACGCGGAACTGGCCCGCGGTACGGCCCGCTTCGCGAACGTGCTGCGCTCGCTCGGCGTCGGCCACGGGGACCGGGTGTTCACCCTCCTCGGCCGCTGTCCCGAGCTCTACACCACGGTGCTGGGCACGCTGAAGAACACCAGCGTGCTCTGCCCGCTCTTCTCGGCCTTCGGCCCCGACCCGGTGGCCCAGCGGCTGCGGCTCGGGGACGCAAAGGTCCTGGTCACCACCGCGGCCCTGTACCGGCGCAAGGTCGCCGAGCGCCGAGCGTCGGTTCCCGGACTGAAGCACGTCCTGATCGTCGGCCCCGGTGCCGAGGACCTGCCCGGTACCGCGTCCTTCGACGACCTGATGTCCGCCGCCCCGGACACCTTCACCATCCCGCCGACCTCGCCTGACGACATGGCCCTGCTGCACTTCACGAGCGGTACCACCGGCACCCCCAAGGGTGCGGTCCACGTCCACGAGGCCGTCGTCGCCCACTACGTCACCGCCGCGTACGCGCTCGATCTGCACCCCGAGGACGTGTACTGGTGCACCGCCGACCCCGGCTGGGTCACCGGCATGTCGTACGGCATCATCGCCCCGCTCGTCCACGGCGTGACTGTGATCGTCGACGAGGGCGACTACGACGCCCGGCGCTGGTACCGGATCCTCGGCGAACAGCGGGTCACCGTCTGGTACACGGCCCCCACGGCCCTGCGGATGCTCATGCGCGCCACCCCGCGCGAGGGCCCGTACGACCTGCCGCGCTCCTACGACCTGTCGGCCCTGCGCTTCATCGCCTCCGTCGGCGAACCCCTCAACCCGGAGGCCGTCGTGTGGGGTCGGGACGTGCTGGGCCTGCCGGTGCACGACAACTGGTGGCAGACGGAGACCGGCTGCATCATGATCGCGAACATCGCGGCGTGCGAGATCCGGCCCGGCTCGATGGGACGGCCGCTGCCCGGCGTCGAGGCGACCGTGCTGAAGCAGGGCGAGGACGGCCGTGCGCTCGTCATCGACGGCAGGGTCACCGAGGTGCAAAGCCCGGATGTTGAAGGCGAGTTGGCGCTGCGGCCGGGCTGGCCCTCGATGTTCCGCGGCTATCTGCATGACAAGGAGCGCTACGACGCCGCGTTCGCCGGCGGCTGGTACCTGACCGGTGACCTGGTCCGCCGGGACGCGGACGGCTGGTACTGGTTCGTGGGGCGCGCCGACGACGTCATCAAGTCGGCCGGGCACCTCATCGGCCCGTTCGAGGTGGAGAGCGCGCTGATGGAGCACCCGTCGGTGGCCGAGGCCGGGGCGATCGGACGGCCGGACCCGGTCGCCGGGAACGTGGTCAAGGCATTCGTGTCGCTGCGGCCCGGTGTCGAGCCGACCCCGGAACTGGAGCGGGAGTTGCTGGCCTTCGGGCGCCGCAAGCTGGGCCCCGCGGTCGCGCCGCGGGAGATCGCGTTCGATCAGAACCTGCCCAAGACCCGCAGTGGGAAGGTCATGCGCCGTCTGTTGCGTGCGCGTGAACTCGGCTTGCCGATGGGTGACTTGTCGACGTTGGAGGGATCCGCATGAGCGTGGCCCGTTCCAGCCGCACGCGGAAGGACCCGGCGCGCCCGAAGTCGGGCAAGAAGACCGCGACGAGCAAGCCGAGCGCGAGCACCGAATCGCCGGCCCGGCAGCCGAGCACCGGACACCGGACGGACCTGCTGGAGGCGATGCTGCGCATCCGGCGCTTCGAGGAACGCTGCGTGGAGCTCTACAGCGCCACGAAGATCCGCGGCTTCGTCCACCTCTACATCGGTGAGGAGGCCGTCGCCGTCGGCATCAATGAGGCACTGACACCCGAAGATGCGGTCGTCTCCACCTACCGCGAACACGGCCACGCGCTGGCCCGGGGCATCCCCGCCGAGTCGGTCATGGCCGAGATGTACGGCAAGGCGACCGGCTGCAGCGGTGGACACGGCGGCTCCATGCACCTGTTCGACGCGAGCCGCCGCTTCTACGGCGGCAGCGCGATCGTCGCCGGTGGGCTCCCGCTGGCCGCGGGGCTCGCACTCGCCGACCGGATGCGCGCACAGCCCCGTGTGACGTGCTGCTTCTTCGGCGACGGGGCCTTCGCCGAGGGCGAGTTCCACGAGACGGCGAACCTCGCCGCCCTGTGGGGTCTGCCGCTGCTGCTCGTCTGCGAGAACAACCTCTACGCCATGGGCACCGCGCTCGCCCGGGAGCACGCGCAGACCGACCTGGCGATGCGCGCCGCCTCCTACGGCATGCCCGCCTGGGCCGTGGACGGCATGGACGTCGAAGCCGTCGAGCAGGCCGCCCGCCGGGCCGTCGAGGGCATCCGGGCCGGCACCGGGCCGCACTTCCTGGAGCTGCGCACCTACCGCTTCCGCGCCCACTCCATGTACGACCCGGACCGCTACCGCGACAAGGCCGAGATCGAGCAGTGGAAGGTCCGCGACCCGATCAACCGGCTCACGGACCGCATGCGCGAGAACGGTGAGCCGGTCGAGAAGGAGCTCGCCCGGATCGAGCAGCGGATCACCGACGAGATCGATCACGCCGTCGCAGCAGCCGAACAGGCACCCGAGGAACCGGTCGAGAACCTGCTCCGCCACGTCACCAGTTCCCCGGCGGAGGCGGTGAGTTGACCATGGGCGCCAGCGGAACGGAAGTGTCGAAGACGACCTACCGGGAGGCCATGCGCGAGGCGCTGCGGGAGGCCCTGCGCTCCGACGACCGTGTCTTCCTCATGGGCGAGGACGTAGGCCGCTACGGCGGATGCTTCGGCGTAAGCCTCGGCCTGCTGGAGGAGTTCGGCCCCGAACGCGTCCGCGACACCCCGCTGTCAGAGTCCGCGTTCGTGGGCGCCGGCATCGGCGCCGCCCTGGCCGGGATGCGGCCCGTCGTCGAGATCATGACCGTCAACTTCAGCCTGCTCGCCCTGGACCAGATCCTCAACAACGCCGCCACTCTGCTGCACATGTCGGGCGGCCAGCTGCCGGTGCCACTGGTCATCCGCATGACCACGGGCGCCGGACGGCAGCTCGCCGCGCAGCACTCCCACAGCCTGGAGGGCTGGTACGCGCACATCCCCGGTATCCGCGTCCTCGCCCCGGCGACCATCGAGGACGCACGCCACATGCTGGCCCCGGCGCTCGCCGACCCCGACCCCGTACTGATCTTCGAGCACGGCAGCCTCTACAACGCCTCCGGCGAACTCGCCCCGCCCACGGCCCCCGTGGACCTGGACCACGCCGCGATCCGCAGGCCGGGCACCGACATCTCCCTGATCACGTACGGCGGTTCGCTGACCAAGACGCTCGCGGCGGCGGACGAGCTGGCAGCCGAGGACATCAGCGCCGAAGTGATCGACCTGCGCACGCTCCGGCCTCTCGACGACGCGGCCATCACCGCCTCCGTGGCCCGCACACACCGCGTCGTGATCATCGATGAGGGCTGGCGCACCGGCAGTCTCGCCGCCGAGGTGTCCGCCCGCATCGCCGAAGGGTCGTTCTACGAACTGGACGCGCCCGTCGAGCGGGTGTGCAGCGCGGAGGTGCCCATGCCGTACGCGCGGCGGCTGGAGGAGGCCGCCCTGCCGCAGACCGCCGACATCGTCGCGGCCGCCCACCGGGCGGTGGACTGACGTGGCCGAGTTCACCATGCCGTCCCTCGGCGCCGACATGGACGAGGGCACGCTCCTGGAATGGCTGGTGGGCCCAGGAGACCTCGTCCACAAGGGCGATCCCGTCGCGGTCGTCGAAACCGCGAAGTCGACCATCGAGGTGGAGTGCTTCGAGACCGGAACCCTGACGGAGTTGCTCGTCGCGCCCGGCACGACGGTGCCGGTGGGCACACCGCTCGCGCTGATCGGGCCGACGGCCGAGAAGGCCGAGGAGCGACGACCGGTCCGTCACGTACCGAAGAAGGGCAAGCCCACCGCGCCCGCCAAGCCCGCCGCCCCGCCCGAGACCGCCCCGGTCCCGGTGCCGCCGGTACCGTCCGCCGCTCGGCAGCGCGCCCACATCGAGGCGGGCCCATTGGTCCGGCACTTCGCGGAACAGAGTGGCGTCGCCCTGGAGACGCTGCACGGATCCGGGCCCGGAGGGCGTGTCACCCGGGCCGATGTCCAGGAAGCGGCGGCTGCCCGAGCCGCGCCTGGGCCACCGCGCGTGCGGGCCACGCCGCTCGCCCGGCGGCTTGCCGCCGAACTGGGCGTCGATCTGACCACAGTGAGGGGAACGGGCAAGGAGTCGGCCGTCCGTGCCGCGGACGTGCGCCGGGCAGCCCCCGGCCCTGCGGCCCCTGCCTCGCCCGCGCCCGCCACTCCGGTCCGTCCTTCGGTTGCACGGCCTTCTGCCGCACGTCCGTCCGAGGACCGGGCGGCGGCCATGCGCCAGGCGATCGCGGGCCTGATGAGCCGCGCCAACCGGGACATCCCCCACTACTACCTGTCCACGACCGTGGACATGGCCGCCGCGATGAACTGGCTGCACGAGCACAACCGGCAAAGCCCGGTCGGTGAACGGCTGCTCCCCGTGGCCCTGCTGATCAAGGCGGCGGCCCTGGCGGCCCGCGAGGTCCCCGAACTCAACGGCTTCTGGACCGATGACCACTTCTCGGCAGGCGAGGGCGTCCACCTCGGCGTGGCCGTGTCCCTGCGCGGCGGAGGGCTCGTGGCCCCCGCAATGCGCCACGCCGACACCCTGGCACTCCCGCAGCTGATGGCCGCCCTGAAGGACCTGGTCACCCGGGCCCGTACGGGAAGGCTCCGCGGTTCCGAGGTGTCCGACGCCACGATCACGGTCACCAACCTCGGCGAGCAGGGTGTGGAGACCGTCTTCGGAGTGATCTACCCGCCCCAGGTGGCCCTGGTCGGCTTCGGGCGGGTGGTCGACCGGCCGTGCGCCGTCGACGGCCTGCTGGGCGTGCGCCCCGTGGTCACGGCGACCCTTTCCGCCGACCACCGGGCGACTGACGGTGCCGTCGGCGCCCGCTACCTCACGGCGGTCGCCCGCCTCCTGCAGAACCCGGAGCAGCTGTGAACATGAACCGAACCGACGCGCTGGACATGGTCAGGGAGTCGATCTCGCGCGTCATCCCCGACGCCGACATCGCCGCTCTGGGGCTCGACGACGCGTTCCGCGACGTGCTCGAGATGGACTCGCTGGACTTCCTGAGTTTCGTCGAGGTCCTCAGCGAGCTGTCGGGCGTCCGCATCGAGGACGAGGACACGCCCCGGCTCACCTCACTGGCCGCCAGCGCCGACTTCCTCGTCGCCCGCGCAGTGACGTGAGCCTCGTGGGCGATGACGGCTCAGACCGGTTCGATGTCGTCGACGACACCGACCACGTCGTTGATGTCCCGCACCGATGCGAGCAGTTCGGGGACAACAGCCTTGTCCAGTCTCCCCGTCATGGTCACCACGCCGTTCTCCACGGTGACCTCGGCAGCGCGCGGGTCCAGCAGGTGCTGACGGATCAGCGATTCGACCTCGCCCCGGATCTCGGCGTCGTCACGGATCAGGGCCCGCAGCAGGTCGCGTCGGCTCACCACGCCGACGAGCCGGCCGCGATAGTCGGTCACGGGGAGCCGCTTCAACCGTGCGTGGGCGGCGGTCCACGCGGCCTCCGCCACGCGTTGCGCCGGGTGGACGGTGACGGGCGGAAAGGTCATCAATGTGGCCGCCGTGTCGCCGTGGCTCTTCTCGTACAGGCGGTGCTGCCACAGCCTGCCGACAGGTCCGTGCCGGTGCGGTTCCGCCATGACGGCGGCCTTGGCCAGCAGATCCGACTCCGAGACGACGCCGATCACGTGGTCGCCGGCGTCGACGACCGGTACGGCGCTCAGCTTCTCGCGGGCGAGTGTGTGGGCCACGTCCAGGAACGGCATGTCGCCGGGGACGGAGATCGCCGGAACCTGCATGACGTCCCGTACGTGGAGGGTGGCTGGTTCCCCGGCGGAGGGCTCGTGTGCGGAAGTGGCGGGCGGCGGTTGGGACTTCGCCGTGCCGGGAGCGGGCTCGGGCTCCTCGGTACTCCTCGCGGACGCGGCGGCGGCGACCGCTCCGAGGTAGCGGCTCAGCGCGTCCTGACGCGGTTCTTCCTTGGGTGTCCAGGGGCGGCCCGGCGTGGCGCGGCGGGCTTCCTTCTCCGCGGGGCTGTGGTCGGAGTGGCTCACGGCTGTCTCCCGGGGACGCGGTCCACCTGTTACGCGGTCAGTCTGGCATCGATCTGCGGGTGCGGCCTGCGGGCCGAACGGCCCTGCCCGAGGGACAGGTGGCCCAGCGCGGCACGACATGCCATCGCCTACCAAGGAGACTGGGAAGTGGGGCTTGGGCCACCTGGAGGAGAGTTCGTGACGGGTTTCCGGGACTTTCTGACACGGTTCCGGCCGGCGGCATCGCCCGGCCGGGCCGCACCGAGCGGTGTCCCCGCGGACCGCTCCGCCGAACTCCGTGCGGAACTCACGCCGCCCCTGGCTCTGCTCGATCAGACGGAGGCGGAAGCGCGGACCATACGAGAGCAGGCCGACGCCGACGCCTCATCACTCCGGGACAAGGCCGAACGGCAGGCCGAGGCGACCGTGGCCGCGGCGCATGAAGAGGCCCGCCACGTGCGGGCGCACGCCGCCGAGCAGGTGCGGCGTGCGGCCGAGGGGGAGGCGGCGGCACTGCTCGCCGAGGCAGAACGCGCGGCAGTCGCCGTACGCGATCGCGCCAGGAGCCGGACGCCCGTACTCGCTGACCGCGTTCTCGCGCTGGTGCTGGAGGATCTCGAGGCGGGGCAGGCATCACCCTCGCCGCCGATGGAACACCGGGCTCCGGGCAGGAACAGGCCGCAGGAGGGTGGTCCCTGATGGGCGCCGGATGGGTGGCCGGCGTAACCCGGGCACGGGCTCTGCGGACCCGGTGCCTGGGCGCCGAAGGCATCAGGGAGGTGGCCGCGTCCCGCACCCTCGATGACGCCCTGCGCTACCTGGCGGCCACGCCGTACCGGCACGACGTCACCCCGGGCACCACGCCGACCGAGGCCCAGCGCGCGGTCTCGGCGACACTGCTGTGGCATCTGCGCGTCCTCGCAGGCTGGCAACCGGCCACCGGCGCGGGCGCCGTCCGGGCGCTCGCCGCCGGGTTCGAGATCTCCAACACCGAACACCATCTGAGGGCTCTCGAGGCCGACCCGCGGCAGCCGGACCCGGAACGCCTCCCGCCCCCGCCCTATCACCTAGGTGCGCTGGCGATCGCCTGGACGCGGCTCGCCCGCACCCGTACGCCGTCCGAGCTGCGTACCGCGCTGGCGGCCTCCGTCTGGGGCGACCCGGGGGGCGACTCCCCCGCCGCCGTCGCCACCGGTATGCGGGTCTCCGCTGCCCTACGGCTCGCGACCACCGTTCCCGACGCGACGCGCTGGGCGGCGGCCCGGCTCGCCCTGCTGTTCGGCCGTGAGGTGTTCGTCGTCGGTCGCCGGTTGCCGGACGTGTCCGCCCGTCGGGTGGCCCGCCTGCTCGGTCCGCGGGCGGTGGGGGCGGGGTCTTACGCCGATTTCCGGCAGGCTCTGCCGGCCACGGCGCGGTGGCTGCTGGAGGACGTCGACGAGGCGGCGGACCTGTGGCGGGCCGAGGCGCGGTGGTGGGACGCGGTCGAGCGGGACGGCCGGGAACTGCTGCGCCGGTCCCACTTCGGGCCGCAGCCGGTGGTGGGGGCCGTGGCACTGCTGTCCGCCGACGCGTGGCGGACCCGCGGCGCGCTGGAGCTGGCCGCCCGGGGCGGCGGCCCCGGCAACTGGCCCGCGGAGGTGTTCGATGCCCCGAGCTGAGGCGGCGCTCCCGGTCCGGATGCGCAGGGTGGCCATCGTGGCCCCCGAGAAGGCGCTGCGGGAGGGCCTGGTGCGGATCGCCGAGGCGGGCTGCGTGGAGATCGACCTGGCCGGGGACGGCGGGCCGGACGTCCGCGGGCCCGCTGCGACGCGCCTGCAGCGGCTGCGCACCGAGCCGGCGCAACCGGTTCTCAGCGAGGCTCCCCCCGACCTGGACGCCCTGGAGCGCGAGTGCCGGACGGACCTGCTGGCGGGCGAGGCGCAGTTGGAGGAACGGCTCGGCAGCGCGGTCCGGCACGGCGCGGCCGCGGCGCTGGCCGGCTGGTGCCCCGAGGCGGAGGTGGGCACCACGGCGGCGCGCATCGCCGCAGCCGGGGGCGCACTGGTGCCGCTGCGGACCCCACGCGGCGTCGACCCTCCGACCTTGCTGACCGGAGCGGGCACGGCGCCCCCGGCGCACGCGGCGAGGACCGTGCGCCGCTCCTTCACGCCGCTGGTCACTACGTACGGAACCGTGCCCTACGCCGACCTCGACCCCACCATGCCGGCCGGGATCGTCTACGTGATGATGTTCGGCCTGATGTTCGGCGATGCCGGGCACGGACTGCTGCTGGTCGCCCTCGCCCTGCTGCTGCGGGCGGGACGGCCGCGCCGAGTGGCGGCACTACGTCGGCTGTGGCCCTTCGTCGCGGGGGCCGGGCTGGCCGCCACGCTGGCCGGGGTGGCGTACGGCGAGTTCTTCGGCCCGACCGGGGTGCTGCCCGTGCTGTGGCTGGAACCCCTGGAGGAGCCCATGCGGCTGCTGGCCGCCGCCGTCGAGCTCGGCGCCGTGCTGCTCGCCGTCGCCTACGCCGCGGGGATCGTCAACCGGTGGCGGGAAGGCGGACCGGCGGCAGCCCTTTACGCGACGACCGGGATCGCCGGGGCGACGCTCTACCTCGGCCTCGCCGCCGTTGCCGGCTACGTGTGGCTCGGCCAGGCGGCTTACGGGGTTGTCGGTGCCGTGATCGCGGCCGGAGGGCTGGCGCTGGCCGGGACGGGGCTTTACGCGACGACGGCGGGCGGCCCTGGCGGAGCCGTGCAGACCGGCATCCAACTGTTCGACGCGGTGGTCCGGATCGGCTCCAACGTCGTCTCCTTCGCGCGACTCGCGGCCTTCGGGCTCACCCACGCGGCACTCGGCTCGATCGTCTGGGACGGCACGACGGCACTGACGGGACGGGGCCCCGTGGGCGTCGTCGCAGCGGTGCTCGTCTTCCTGCTCGGCAATGCCCTGGCCTTCGCGCTGGAGGCGCTGGTGGCCGGGGTCCAGGCGCTGCGGCTGGAGTTCTACGAACTGTTCTCCCGGCTCTTCGAGGGCGAGGGCCGCCCCTTCCGGCCCTGGCACCTGCCCGTGGAGCACATCCCGGGGTCGCCCGCCGTCGCAGGGCCGGCGGTAGCGGCGCAGGCCGTCCCAAATGGCCCGGCAAGGGAGGAGTAATCGTGATCACCTGGTTCTTGGCCCTGCCCGTCATCGTGGCGGGATTCGTCGCCGTACGCCTTGTGCTGCGGCGCTCCGGCCGGACGGCCCTGTGGTGGATGGTCGCAGCCGACGCCGTGCTGCTGGTGGCGGCCACAGTGGTGCTGACCCTGGCGCTCGGCGCAGGATCCGCGCAGGCCGCGACCACGACGGCACAGGATGCCGGCTCCGGATCCGCCGCTCTGATCGGCGCCGCGATCGCGGTGGCCGGGGCGACGATCGGGGCGGGCATCGCCGTCGCCTACACCGGTGCGGCGGCCCTCGCGGCGCTGAGCGAACGGCCCGAGCTCTTCGGCCGGGCCATGGTCATCGTCGGTCTGGCCGAGGGCATCGCCATCTACGGGCTGGTCGTCGCGGTCATCCTCATCGGGAAGGCATGACCATGGGCCGCGTCGCCGCCCTCGGAGAGCGGTCCCGTGTGGCCGGCCTGGCCCTGGCCGGGGCCGTCGTTCTCGTCGCCGACGGCCCCGAGGCCGTACGCCGGGTCTGGCGGAGCCTGCCGGACGGCATCGACCTGGTGATCCTCACCCCAGCCGCGGCGGATGCGCTGGAGCCGGACTACTCGTCGACCGGAGGCCGCCGCCCGCTGATCGCTGTGATGCCGCCATGAAGACTCCGGCCCCCGACTTCCAGACGACGGACGACGCGCTCTCACCGGTCCGGACGGAACTGCTGCGAGCGGCTCATGCCGACGCGGAAGCGACCCTGGCCCGCGCCGAGCGCGAGGCCGCCCAACTGGTCCACCAGGCCCGCGCCGAGGCCCGGGCGGTCGTCGGCGAGGCCCGGCGCCAGGGCGAGGCCGATGGCGCGGACGCCGCTCGCGACCTCCTCGTCCAGGCCCGGCGGCACGCCAGGTCCCACACGCTCGCCGCGCGCCGGGAGACGTACGAGGAGTTGCGCCGTGAGGCCGCCAAGCGAGTCGGAGGGGTGCGCGGAACCGACCGATACGCGGCCGTCAGGGAGCGGCTGGAACGCCGGGCCCGCCTCCTGCTGGGGCCCGGCGCCGAGGTGAGCGAGCACACCGACGGGGGCGTGGTGGCCCGGGCGCCGGGCAGGCGGGTCGACCTCTCGCTGACCGCGCTGGCCGACCGAGCGCTGGACCGGATGGGAGCGGAGGTGCGGAGCCTATGGGAGCCGTGACGGAAGCCGCTGGGACACATCCGCAGCCTGCCGCCCGGCCGCCGGTCTCCCGGATCCTGCGCGTCACCGGACCGCTGGTCGAGATGGAGTACACGGGCGGCATCGCCATGTACGACCTGGTCTCGATCGGCCCGGCCGGGCTGCCCGGCGAGGTGGTGGCCATCAGCGGTGACGTGGTCACCGTCCAGGCGTACGAGTACACCGGCGGGCTCGCTCCGGGGCAGACGGCACTGCCCCAGGGCCGTCCGCTGTCGGTGCGGCTCGGTCCCGAACTGCTCGGCGGGATCTTCGACGGCCTGCTGCGCCCCCTGTCCGGTGCCGGCGAATGGCTGCTGCCGGGCGCGCACCGGGGTTCGGCAGGAGAACGCACCTGGTCCTTCTCCCCCTTGGTGACGGAGGGCGAGCAGGTGGCCGAGGGGCAGGCGCTCGCGGAGATCCGTGACGCGGGGCCGGTGCAGGTGAAGGTCCTCGTGCCGCCCGGCTGCGGGGGCACAGTCGATGAGATCGCCACCGCCGGGGACCGCCCGCTGGACACCGTGGTGGCTGTGGTGGGCGGCACCGAGGTGCCAGTCGGCGCCCTGTGGCCGGTGCGCCGCCCCCGCCCCGTGCGGGAGCGCGTCGACAGCCACGACGCCCTGAACACCGGCCAACGGGTGATCGACCTGCTCTTCCCCGTGGCCCGGGGCAGCACCGTGGCGGTTCCGGGCGGGTTCGGCACCGGCAAGACGGTGCTGCTGCAGCAGATCGCCAAGTGGTGCGACGCGGACGTCATCGTCTACGTCGGCTGCGGGGAACGCGGCAACGAGATGGCCGACGTCATCACCGAACTGGCGGAGCTGAAGGACCCGCGCACGGGCGGACGCCTCACAGACCGCACCGTGACGATCGCCAACACCTCCAACATGCCGATGATGGCGCGTGAGGCGAGCGTCTACACGGGAGTGACGGTCGCCGAGTACTTCCGGGACATGGGCCTGGACGTGGTCGTCATCGCCGACTCGACCTCCCGGTGGGCCGAGGCGCTGCGCGAGTTCGCCTCCCGTACCGGCGATCTACCCGCCGAGGAGGGCTACCCGGCCGGACTGGCGTCCGCCATCGCCGCTTTCTACGAGCGGGCTGCCGCCGTGACCACCCTCGGCGGCGACCGGGGATCGGTGACCGTGATCGGCGCGGTGTCCCCGCCCGGCGGGGACATGGCCGAACCGGTGACCGCGCACACCGAACGCTTCGTCCGCTGCCTGTGGACCCTCGACCGCGACCTCGCCTACGCCCGCCACTACCCGGCCCTCTCCTGGGCCGGATCCTTCTCCCGGGACGTGCCGGTCCTGGCCGCCGGGCACCGCACGGCGGGTGATCCGGTGTGGGCCCGACGCCGCGACCGGGTGGGAGCGGTGCTGGCGGAAGCTGACCGGCTGGCCGATCTGGTGGACCTGATCGGCATCGCCGCCCTGCCCGCGCGCGAACGCATCAGCGTGCTCGCGGGGAGGCTGGTCCGCGAGGGCGTGCTGCAGCAGAGCGCCCTGTCGGAGCGGGACGCGTACTGCGGCCCGGAGAAGACGGCCGCCCTGGCCGACGCCGTCCTCACGGTCGCCGACCGGTGCCGCGAGCTGGTGGACTCCGGCATCCCGGCGGCCTCGGTCGAGGAGATCGACTTCGGTCCGGTGCTGCGGGCCCGCGAGGACACCGGCCCGCACGACGCCGCCGGGGTGGCGACGCGGCGGGACGCGATGCTCGCCCGGCTGGGAGAGATGTGGCCATGAGCCCGTCCGACGAGATCGAGTACACGAAGGTGCGCGAACTGCGCGGGCCGCTCGTGGTCGTCGAGGGCGTGGCCGGGATTGGCTGGGACGAGTACGTGCGCATCACGCTCGCCTCGGGCGAACGGCGGCACGGAGTGGTCCTGGACGCCGACCGGGACCTGGCGGTGGTCCAGGTGCTGGAGGGCACTGCGGGCATGGATCCGGAGGGCGTCTGGGCAGCCTTCTCGGGCAGCCCGCTGCGCGTCCCGGTCGGGACGGACTGGCTCGGCCGGGTCTGCAACGGCCGGGGCGGGCCCCTCGACGGCGGCCCGCCCGTCTTCGGCTCCGACACCGCAGAGGTGGGCGGCGCCCCCATTAACCCGGTGCGGCGCGAGCCGCCGTCCGAGCCGGTGCTCACCGGGGTCGGGGCCGTCGACGCCCTGACGACCCTGGTGCGCGGGCAGAAGCTGCCGGTGTTCTCCGTGGCCGGGCTGCCGCACCTGGAACTGGCCGCCCAGATCGCTGCCCAGGCCACCGCCGCCGGAGAGCCGTTCAGCGTCGTCTTCGCGGGCATGGGACTCACCCACGCCGACGCCTCCTTCGTGCGCGACGCCCTGGAGGAACGATCCGCGGCCGGGGAACTGGTCCTGCTGCTGAACACCGCCGACGACCCGGTGATCGAGCGGATCCTCACCCCGCGCATCGCGCTCACCGTCGCCGAGCACCTCGCCTTCACCGAGGCACGGCACGTCCTCGTGGTGATGACAGACATGACGACGTACGCCGAAGCCCTGCGCGAGGTCTCCGCCGCCCGCGGGGAGATCCCCGCCCGCCGCGCCTACCCCGGCTACCTCTACAGCGACCTGGCCTCCCTGTACGAACGCTGCGGACGCATCCGGGGCCGTCCCGGCTCGGTCACCGTGCTCCCGGTGCTCACCATGCCCGCGGGCGACATCACCCACCCCGTACCGGACCTGACCGGCTACATCACCGAGGGCCAGATCGTGCTCTCGGCCGAGACACACGCGCGGGGCGTGTACCCGCCGCTGGACGCCCTGTCCTCGCTGTCCCGGCTGATGCGCAAGGGCGCGGGCCCCGGCCGTACGCGCGACGACCACCTCGACGTCGCGGCCCAGCTGCTCGCCGCCCTGGCCAGGGCCCGGCAGGTCCGCGACCTCGCGGACCTGGTCGGCCAGGCGGCACTGAGCCCCACCGACCGCCGCTACCTGGACTACGAGGACGCGTTCCTGCGGGACTTCGCCGACCAACGGAGCGACGAACCGCGCGACCTCGACACCTCACTGGAACGCGGCTGGCGGGCCCTGCTCACCCTGCCCCGCAGCCAGCTCTCCATGCTCCCCGCCCACCTCCTCGACGCCCACGGGGCAAAGGACACCCCGGACAAGGAGGTGTCGTCCTGATGGCCGGCACCCGCCACACACCGCCAGGTCGCGCAGGACGCCTGCGTCTGCGGCACAGCCTCGATGTCGCCGAGCGCGGAGCCGACCTGCTCGAGCAGAAGCTCCGCATCCTCCGCTCCGAGCACCAGCGCCTGCTGCGGGCGGAGGAGGCAGCCGCGCGCGCATGGCGGCACCTGCTGCCCGAGGCCGAGACCTGGCTGCTGCGCGGACTGCTCCTGGGCGGCGAACAGGCCCTCGACGGAGCCGCCGCGGGCATCGGCCCTGCCGAGGTCACGGTGCACTGGACCACCTCCATGGGGGTACGCCACCCGGCGGGGGCCGACATATCCGTACCCGCCCGCCCACCCACCGCCGCCGCTCCCTCCAACACGGCGCTCGTGCATGCCGAGGCTGCCTACGGCCGGGCCGTGCGTGCCGCCGCCGAGTACGCGGCCGCCCACGCCGCCGCCGAGCTCGTGGGCGCGGAGGTCATCGGCACCCGGCACCGGGTCCGGGCCCTGCGGCGCCACTGGATTCCTCGCCTGCTGGAGGCTCTCGACCGGGCCGGCCTGGCGCTGGAGCAGGCCGAGCACGAGGACAGCGTCCGGCGGCGCTGGGCTGCCCGGCAGTGACCGCGCCCCCAGAAAGATGCAGGCGCCCGGGCCTTCGCCACCCCATCCGGGGATCAGGGTCATCCCCGGGCCCCTGATCCCCTCGGCAGTGGTGCGTGGACAGGGTGAAGCTGGAGGTAAGAGGTGGCGGCTATGAGGGAGGCATGGTGAGTGGTCTCGTGATCGTGGGCGTGGACGGTTCGGCGTCGAGTCTTGCCGCGGTGGAGGTGGCCGCGCGGGAGGCGCGGTTGCGCGGGGCGGGGCTGCGGGTGGTTCATGCTTTTGTCTGGCCCGCGACGCATGTGCCCATGGGGCCGTCGCCGCTGGGACCTCCGCAGGGTGGGCTGCAGAACATGGTCGATGGCCTGGTGGCCGAGGCGCTCGAGCGGGCGCGGGCGGGAGCGCGGGAGGTCGAGGTCAGTCACGTCGTGGTCACCGGTGAGCCGTTGACGGTGCTGGAGGCGCAGTCGCGTGCCGCGGAACTCGTGGTGGTCGGTTCCCGGGGTATGGGCGGGTTTGTCGGGCTGCTGGTGGGGTCGACGGCGGTCCATCTGGCGACGCACGGCCGGTGTCCGGTTCTGGTGGTGCGTGAGCTGCCTCGCGACGACGGCCCGGTCGTGCTGGGCGTCGACGGCTCGGCCGCAGGGCAGAACGCCGTTGATTTCGCCTTCGCCGAGGCCGCCCTGCGGAATGCGCCGTTGGTGGCTCTGCACGCCTGGACCACGTGGAATGCTCCGATGCCCGCACCGCAGGATGCGTCGATGCCGTACGCGAACCCTCCAGGAGCGCTGGCCAAGGGGGAAGAGCGGCTGCTGCACGAGGCGCTCGCCGGCCGTCAGGAGCGCTTCCCGGGTGTGGCTGTGGAACACAGAGTGGTGCACGGCGGGACGCGGGAGGCACTGATCGACGCAAGTCGGTCCGCTCAGTTGGTGGTGGTCGGTGCGCGGGGGCGCGGCGGTTTCGCCGGACTGCTTCTGGGCTCGGTCAGCCAGGCCCTGCTGCACCACGCGCACTGCCCGGTCGCGGTGGTACGGGGAGCGGGAGAGCGTCGCTGAAGGAGACGATCGCGGGGCCCGGCGCCGGATCTCCGGGGATTCCGCATCCGGGGAGGGCGGTTCACTGGAACGCCGCATGGATCTCCTGCTCGGTCGCGGTGTGCGAGACGAGGAGGAGTTCGTCGCCGGCCCGGAGCGGGATCGCCGGATCCGGCACGGTCGGTTGCCCGTCGCGGACGATGGTGGCGACGACCGTTCCTTCGGGCAGTCGGATGTCGCCCAAAGCTCGGCCCACTGCCCTGGACTGCGGTGTGATGGCCGTTTCGATGACGTCGACGCCGGCCTTGCTGAGCCGCAGCAGCGCGACCGTGTCGGTGGCCCCGGTGGCCTCCTCGATGAGGGAGATCAGCGGTGTGGCGGCGGGGACGGCGACGTCCACACCCCACCGCCCGTCGAACAGCCAGGCGTTGTCGGCGTCGTTGACCCGGGCGGCCACGCGGGGCACCGAGAACTGCCGTTTGGCAAGCAGGCTGATGACGAGGTTGTCCTCGTCGTCCCCGGTGGTGGCGATGACGAGGTCGGCGGTCAGCGCACCGGCGTGTTCCAGGAGGGCCGGTTCGCAGGCGTCCCCGGCGACCAGCTGCACCGGGATGCGGCCCTCAAGTTCGGCCAGGCGGTCGTCGTCGATGTCGATGAGTGTGACCTCGTTGCGGGCGGCGGAGAGCACCTGGGCGATCTGGGTGCCGAGCCGTCCCGCGCCGGCGATGAGCACGTTCATGTCCCCAGCTCCTTGTCGAGAAAGCCGCGCAGCCTGCCGAGCGCGGTGGCGGCGACGGCGAAGGTGACCAGGTCGCCGGCCTGGGCGGGCGTGCTGTGCGCGGGGATCAGGGAGCGGCCGGCGCGGGTGACCTCGACGACGCGGATCTCGCCGTCGACGTCGAACTCGGTCAGCCGCCGCCCGATGAGGTAGTCGGGCACTTCGGAGCGGATGAGCAGGGTCTCTCCGTTGCCGAAGCTGAGTTCGGGGGTCAGGTGGCGGTGCAGCAGCATCTGGTGGATCTGGTGCACGGTCCAGCGGACGCTGGCGATGGTGGGGATGCCGAGCTCGCGGTAGATGTCGGCGCGCCGGGGATCGTAGATGCGGGCGAGGACGATCGGGACCCGGTAGGTCTCCCTCGCCGTGCGCGCGCTGACGATGTTGCTGTTGTCGCCGGAGGTGACGGCGACGAACGCGTCCGCGTGTTCGATCCCGGCGGTCTGGAGCGCGGCCCGGCTGTAGCCGTTGCCCTCGTGGAAGCGGATGCGGGGGCTGTCGGGCAGCAGTCGGGCGGCCTTGGGACTCCGGTCCACCACCTGCACGTCGTGCCCTTCCGTAGCGAGCAGACCGGCGAGGGTGGATCCCACCCGTCCGCAGCCGACGACGATCACCTTCACCGTGGGGCTCCTTTCCGGCGGTCGGCGCTGCGGCGCAGCCACGCCTTGCGGGCCTCGTCCGCGAGCAGGGGCAGGGTGCCGAGCCCGGCCAGGACCGCCCAGTCGGTGGCGTCGAGCGGGGCGGTGTTGAAGACGGCCTGCAGCGGCGGCAGGTAGCTGATCGCGGCCATGAGGGTGACTCCGAAGCCGCCGGCCGCCAGCAGGGCCGGATTGGAAAGCAGTCCCACCCTCAGGATGCTCTGGCGGTCGGTGCGCACCGCGAGGGAGACGAAGAACTGGCTGAGCACGATCCCGCCCTGGGCCAGCGTGACGGCCTCCCGGTAGACGGGATTGTCCTCGGTGAAGTCGTCGAACGGGATGCCGGAGGAATGAATGTGCCAGAAGAACACGGCGCACACGCCGAGCGCCTGGATGCCGCCCAGGAACAGGATGCGTCCCACCACCGCGGGGGAGAACAGCCGTTCACGCCTGGAGCGCGGCGGGCGGTCCATCACGTCCGGCTCAGGCCGTTCCGCGCCCAGCGCCAGGGCGGGCATGACGTCCGAGCCCAGGTCGATCGCCAGGATCTGCACGGCGCTGATGGGCACCAGGGGGAATCCGGCGAACGTCGCTGCCAGGATCGGGCCGAGTTCGCCGATGTTGCTGCTGAAGACGTAGACGAGGAACTTGCGGATGTTCTGGTAGACGGACCTGCCGAGCCGCACCGCCGCCGCGATGGAGGCGAACGAGTCGTCCAGCAGCACCATCGAGGCTGCCTCCCGTGCGACATCGGTCCCGGACGCCCCCATCGCGACCCCGATGTCGGCGTGTTTGAGCGCCGGCGCGTCGTTCGCCCCGTCGCCGGTGACCGCCACCACCTCGCCGCGCCGCTGGAAGGCGGTGACCACACGCATCTTGTGCTCCGGACTGACCCGGCACAGCAGCAACTCCGACGGCTCGGCGATCAGCGCGTCGAGCGCCTCGTCGTCCATCGCGTCGAGCCTGGCGCCCGTCACCACCACCGGATCCGGCCGCCGTACGATCCCGACCCGCCGGGCCACGGCCTCCCCGGTCAGCGGGTGGTCGCCGGTGACCATCACGATCCGGATCCCGGCTCGCCGGCAGGCGGCGACCGCGTCGGTGACCTCCGGACGCGGCGGGTCCAGCATGCCGACCAGGCCCAGCAGCGTGAGTGCGGACTCGGCCTCATCCTGCGCGGGGCGGGCCCCGTCCAGCTCCCGCCGCGCGACGGCCAGCACCCGCAGCCCCTGCGAGGCCAGGGCGTCACCCGCCGCGACGACCGCCGCCCGGTCCTGATCGGTCAGCGGCCCGCGCCGCCCCGCCCACTCCACGTCGGTGCACCGCGCCAGCAGTTCCCCGGGCGCCCCCTTCACGCACGCCTGATATCCCGCGCCGCCCTTGTGCACCGTGGTCATCAGCTTGCGGACCGAGTCGAAGGGGAACTCCGTCACCCGCGGCGCCGCCGCCTCCTCCGCGTCCACGTCGAGACCGGCCTTCGCGGCGACGACGAGCAGGGCCCCCTCGGTGGTGTCACCGAGCACCCGCCAGTGCTCCCGGGGGCCCGAGGGTGGAACCAGCCGTGCGTTGCAGCACAGGCCCGCCACCCGCAGCAGCTCGCGCACCGGCGCCGCATCGGCGACCTCACCGCTCGGGGCGTACCCCACACCGGTCACCGGGTGCGTGACACCGCCCGCCCACACGCTGGTGACCGTCATCTCCGCCTGCGTCAGCGTTCCGGTCTTGTCGGTGCACACCACCGTGGTCGACCCGAGGGCCTCCACCGCCAGCAGCTGCTTGATCAGCGCGTGGCGGCGCGCCATCCGCCGTACCCCGATCGCCAGGGACACCGAGAGCGTCGCGGGCAGCCCCTCCGGCACCAGCGCCACCATCACCCCCAGCGCGAACACGAACAGCGTCACCAGGGACTCCCCCGTGGGCAGCCGCACGGCGAACATCAGGGCGCCGATCGCCAGGGCCGCCCCCGCCACCCGCCGCGCCATCGAGGCCACCTGGTGCTGGAGCGGGGTCTTCTGCCTCGGGGCGGCCGCGGCCAGCCGGTAGATCCGCCCGAACTCGGTGGTCACGCCGGCGGCGAACACCACCGCCCGCCCGGACCCCGCGACGACGTCCGTCCCCATGAACACGCAGTTACGGGCCTCCAGCGCCGGCCCGGCCGCCACCGGATCGGCCGTACGGCCCACGGCATTGCTCTCCCCGGTCAACGGCGCGTTGTTCACGGCGAGTTCGTGGGCCTCGATCACCCGGCCGTCCGCCGACACCGCGTCCCCGGCCTCCAGCACCATCACGTCGCCCGGCACCAGCTCCCGGGCCGGCAGCTCCAGCCGTTCGCCGCCGCGCAGCACCCTGCAGGTGTGGGGCACCATCGCCGCCAGCGCCTGGGCCGTCCGCTCGGCCGAGTACTCCTGGGTGAAGCCGATGGCGGCGTTCAGCACCACGACGCCGAGGATCGCCACCGCAAGCTGGAAGGTCCCGATGTCACGCGGCTCTTCCAGCCAGTAGGCGAGGAAGGTGATTCCCGCCGCGACGATCAGCACGACCGCGAAGAGGTCCGTGAACTGCGCCCCCAGCTGCCGCCACACGGCGCGCCGCCCCGCACGGGGCAGTTCGTTGGCCCCGTACCGCTCCAGCCGGGCCCGTGCCTGCGCCGCCGACAGGCCGCGCCGCGACGTGTCCAGCGCGGTGAAGACCTCACCGGCGGGAAGTTCCCGCACCGGCGGACGCGGACCGGAAGCGGACGTGACACCGGCGGCCTCGTCCTTCTCTCCGCCCGGCATCAGCGGTTCCGTACCGGTGCGCATCATCCGATCCCGTACGGTGACGCGGTCCCCGTCACCGGTGCGATCGGCCGGACTGCGCGGAGCGCGTTGGGTGAGGCTGCCATGACGGACTCCAGGGGACTCGGCGGGCGTCTCGCCAGTTCGCCGCCCATGACCGGCGGCGTTCCCTCATCGTGTGACGGGCCCGACGACACCACCAGGGCCATCCGGGACAGAAGCCCCGGGCCGTTCGCCGCCTCACACTGGGACCGTGATGACGGGACAGCGGGCGTGGCGCAGCACCCCCTGGCTCACCGAGCCCAGCAGCATGCCCGTGAATCCCCCGTGCCCCCGGGTTCCCACGACCAGGCCCAGGGCGTGTTCCGAGGCTTCCGTCAGGACCTGCACCGGGTGGCCGCGGACGACTTCGTGGTGCAGTTCCACGTCCGGGTGCGTCGCGGTGCGGCCCGCGACCGTCTCCGACAGCACACGGCGGCACTCCCGCACCGCGGCGTCCTCGTCCAGCACACCGAGCAGCGGCGGATGCCACACGTACAGGGCCCGCAGCCGCGCCCCACGCAGGGCCGCCTCCTCGAACGCCACATCCACCGCCGCAGCCGAATGCGGACTGCCGTCGACGCCGACCACGAAGTACGCGGGCTCCTGGGTGACGTGCTCAGACTCCGGTACAACCGCCACCGGGCAGGAAGCATGGGCGCTGAGCGGGAGCGCCACGGAGGCGGAGGTGAACAGTTCGCGGCGTCTGCTCAGGTGCCACGAGCCGACCACGACCAGAGAGGCGCTGCGCGCCTCCTCGCGCAGGACCCACGCCGGTTCTCCCTCCGCCAGCAGCGTCGACACCTCCACCGTCGGCTGCCGGGACTCGACGTACGCAACGGCCTTCTTGAGCACCTGGTCACCCGCGCCATGCAGCGCCCGGTTCCACTCCTCCCAGGACGGCCGTGCCTCTCCCGAGCGGTATCCGCCGGTCGGCACGCCCTGGGCGTGGACGAGCCGCAGCGGCAGGCCACGCCGATCTGCTTCGTCGGCGGCCCAGGCGAGCGCCAGCCGCTTCGAAGGATCAGGGTCGACGCCCACCACGATCGGCCGACGCCCGTCCGCACCAGTCATGGCCGCCTCCAGAAGGGTCTTGAGTGCCGCCCCTTCACCGTCACCGTCCTCCAGCCTGCCCCCTGCCATCGAGCGCCGCCACACCAAGAGACCATGACGGGACGGGGTGAGGTGATCACCAGTGGACGGCGAAGCGAAGGTGCCGTGGCGGCACGCCTCCTCGCGGCCGGTCAGAGCAGCTCTCCGAATCCGCCGCGCGTCAACTCCTCGGCGCCGTCGAGGAACGGCTCGGCAGCCCGGCCCGCCCGCGTCTGGCTGGGCACCTGCAGGGCTTGACGATCAGCTCTGGTAGGCCACCAGCGCCATCATTCCGGCTTCGCCGTGGTAGGCGTTGTGGCAGTGCAGCATCCACTGCCCGGGGTTGTCCGCGTCGAAGAACACCGACAGCGTCCTTTTCGGCAGGACGATCGCGGTGTCCTTGCGCGGGCCGCCCGTGCCGATCTGGTAGGTGTGGCCGTGCAGGTGCATCGGGTGCCACATGGTGGTGGTGTTGACGAAGTCCAGCCGTACCCGTTGGCCTTCCTCGACTGTGATCGGGTTCGCGGTCGGGTGGTTCATGTCGAACCGCTTGCCGTTGATGGCCCAGTTGTACGTCATCATGCCGCCGGTCAGCTCGATGCGGTGGACCCGGTCCGCCTTCTTGGACGTCAGCCGGACGTCGTCCGCCGCGCGCAGCTGCAACGCGGCCATGATCATCCCGTCCAGTTCCTTCGGGCGAACGTCCGGCTTCGGCGCGCTTCCTGATCCAGTGCGGACCAAGGCCAGGCCGGTGGCGTTTTTGCCCTCCGCCAGTGCGACAAGAGGAAAGACTCCGTCGTCCAGGGTGACGAGGGCGTCGTAGCGTTCGCCCATGCCGATCAGCACGGCGTCGACCTGCTGATGTTGGACGGGGAAGCCGTCGGTGTGGGTGAGGGTGAGCTTGTGGCCGCCGAGGGAGACGCGGTACGCGGTGTCGCCGCCGGCGTTGATCAGTCGCAGCCGGATCCGCTTGCCGGGCTTGGTGCGGAAGACCTCGGGGTCGGCCGGAACGCGGCCGTTGATCAGGTGGTGGGGGTACTTCACGTCGCCAGCGTCGCCGCCGAGCAGCGGGCTCCGGGCCCCCATCAGCATGAACTTCGTCGACATGCCTGCGCCGGAGGACGGGGACGGTGAGCTGCTCGTCGCGCCTGTGCCGCTGTCCATGTCCATCCCGGCCATGTGTCCCATGTCGTGGCCGGAGGGGCTGGACGAGCTGCCGGAAGCCTCGCCCATGTGCATCCCGCCCATGCCCTGCTTCAACTCGGCGAAGACGTCGTCCGGGGTGCCGGTGACGCCGTCGAGCCAGTCGTCGAGGACGACCACCCACTCCTCGTCGTACGACAGTGGCTCCTTGGGGTCCTCCACGATCAACGGCGCGTACAGGCCGCGGTCGAGCTGGACGCCGACGTGCGGGTGGAAGAAGTAGGTACCGGGAGCGTCCGCGGTGAACCGGTAGGTGAAGTTGCGGCCGGCGCGGACGGCGGTCTGGGTGGCCGGCGGTGCCCCGTCCATGTCGTTACGCAGGGCGACGCCGTGCCAGTGGATGGAGGTGGTGGTCTGGTTCGGCAGCTGGTTGGACAGCGTGGCGGCGAGTGTGTCTCCGGCCGAGACGCGCAGTTCCTTGCCCGGGGTCTGGCCGCTGAAGGCCCAGGTGCTGGCCTTGAGTCCGGCGCCCAGGTCGACCTTGGCCTGTGCTGCGGTCAGGGTCAGTTCGTGTGTCCTGCCGCTCTTCGTGCGCTTCTTGTCGGCGGCGGCGACGGCCGGTTCGGAGGGGCTGATCAGGGCAGGCGTGCTGCCGGAGCCGCTGCAGGCGGCGAGCGCGCCCGTGCCCGCGACGCTGAGCCCGGTCAGCAGGACGGAGCGGCGGTTCATGCTGTTCACAGGGGTGTCCTCTTCTCGATGTCGCTTCTGTTCGGTCGCGTGCGGTCTCGGCTGAACGCACGCGTGAACGTGCGCAGCCGAGGGCGCGGCCTACAGCAGCAATCGAGAGAGAACCGAAAGATCGGGTGGTGCCCGTCCCGTCGTTCCCGGGACGTCGCGGCCAGCGGCTGCTCCGGAAAGGAGGGCCGGAGCGCAGTTGATGGAGGGGTGGTGAGGAGGCACGAGCTTCACGCTGTCGACACCGGCGGCGGAGCAGTGCTGCATCACCGTGCCAGAGCACGCCCCATGATCGTCGGTCGTGGTCGTGGTCGTGGCGCCCGGCGACGTGGTGTGCCCGTCCGTGTGCACGGAATGGGTCATTGCGGCCGCGTGGTGCATACCCGCGAGGATGCTCGTTTCCGAGGCCGCCGTGGGTGGCACAGACGCGATGGCCACAGCCGTCTCGTGGTGAACGAGAACAGCGAGCGCTGCCATCAGCGCGATGACGGCAGCGCGCGTCCACCGGAGTGCGGCGCTGCTGGCGCCGCCTCGCCGGTGGTCGGCTCTCGTCATGGTCTCCGTCCGTGCTGGAGCTGAAAAACGGCTCATCGTCGTCAATATACCCCATGGGGGTAATTCAGCGCCTCGAGCGACGAGGGCGTGGACCCCACCCCAGGAGGGGCTACAGACGCACTGCGCGGCGCAAGGTGTCACTCAGTTCCGCGAACTTCTCCTCGGCTTGGGCCGGATCGGCGCGGGCGGCGTCGGTGACGCAGCCGCGCAAGTGGTCGTCGAGGAGACTGAGGGCGACTTCTTGGAGGGCTCGGCTGGCTGCTGTGATCTGGGTGAGGACGTCGATGCAGTAGCGGTCGCCGGTGACCATGCGGGAGATGCCGCGTATCTGGCCCTCGATCTTGCTCAGGCGGGCCAGGTGGTCGGCCTTGTGATCGGCGTAACCGGGTGCCTGGGTGTGCTGTTCGTGGGCGTGGCGAGAGGCGGCTGGAGCGGTGGTCATCGAGGTTCGCCTCCCTCGTGCGGGCTGCCGGTCGTGGGGGCGGTGTAGCGGTCCTGGTCGGCGTCGAAGGTGGCGGCGCAGTGGGCGGAGCAGAAGTAGTACGTGCCGTGCTCGGTCTGCCGGTGCTCGGCAGCGGTGGTCCTGTCTACCTGCATGCCGCACACCGGGTCCGCGACCACAGTGCCTCCGCCTTGGGAAGCGGGGTGGCGGTGCCCATGCCCCGCCGTGGCGGCCGTGGTGTCGGACTGGGCCCGGTCGGTGGCGGACTCGACACGGGGCTGAACGCGGGCGGACTGGGCGTCGGGCAGTGGCTGGGTGTGCCAGCGGCGTAGCCGGGAGGCGTTGGTGACGACCGACAGAGAGCTGAGCGCCATGGCGGCGGCAGCGATGATCGGGCTGAGGCGCAGGCCCCACAGGGGGTAGAGGGCGCCCGCGGCGAGGGGGACTCCGACGGCGTTGTAGACCAGGGCGAAGAACAGGTTCTGCCGGATGTTGCGCATGGTGGCGCGCGACAGGCGGATCGCGGTGACGACTCCGCTCAGCGAGCCGGAGATCAGGGTGATGTCGGCGGCCTCGATGGCCACGTCGGTGCCGGTTCCGATGGCCAGGCCGACGTCGGCGGCGGCCAGGGCGGGGGCGTCGTTGATGCCGTCGCCAACCATGCCGACGGTCCGCCCCTCGCGCTGCAGACGGCGGATCTCGTCGGCCTTGTGCTCGGGCAGAACCTCGGCCAGCACCCGGTCCACGCCCACCTGGGCGGCGATCGCCGCGGCGGTGCGGGCGTTGTCGCCGGTGATGATGATGACCTCGATGCCGAGATGCTTGAGGGCGGCGATGGCGGAGACGGAGTCGTCCTTGACGGTGTCGGCGACCGCCAGCACACCGGCGGGACGTCCGTCGACGGCCGCGAGCACGGGGGTCTTGCCCTCGGCCGACAGATTGGCCGCGAGCGGGGCCAATGCGGTGGTGTCGATGCCTACGTCACCCAGCAGCCGGGCGGTGCCGACCAGGACGGCACGCCTGTCGACGGTGGCCTGGACGCCCTTGCCGGTGACCGAGTCGAACCCGGTCGCCACGGGCAGGTGCAGACCGCGGTCGCGGACGCCGGTGACGATGGCCTGGGCGAGTGGGTGTTCACTGTCGGTCTCGGCCGCGGCGACCAGCCGCAGCAGTTCCGTCTCGTCGAAGCCGTCGGCTGTGTGGACGTCGGTCAGGACGGGCTTGCCCGCGGTGACGGTGCCGGTCTTGTCCAGGACCACGGTGTCCAGCTTGTGGGCGGTTTCCAGGGCTTCCGCGGAGCGGATCAGGATGCCGGCCTGGGCGCCTTTGCCCGTGCCGACCATCACCGACAGCGGCGTGGCGAGTCCGAGCGCGCACGGGCAGGCGATGATCAGTACTGCGACCGCGGAGACCAGTGCCAGGGTCAGTGCGGGTGACGGGCCGATGGTGAACCAGACGGCGAAGGTGCCGATCGCGATGGCGATGACCGCGGGCACGAAGTACGCCGATACGGCGTCGGCGAGCCGCTGGATGGGGGCCTTGGACGCCTGGGCCTGCTGCACGAGCCGGATGATCTGGGCCAGCATGGTGTCCGCGCCGACCTTGGCCGCCCGGACCCTCAGGGACCCGGTGCCGTTGACCGTGGCGCCGATGACCGTGTCCCCGGCATGCTTGGTCACGGGCATCGGCTCGCCGGTGACCATCGACTCGTCCACCGCGGAGGAACCCGAGAGAACCTCGGAGTCGACGGGGATCTTCTCTCCCGGCCGGATGACGATCTCGTCCCCGACCACGACGTCCTCGACGGGAATCTCGGACTCGGTGCCATCCCATACGACACGGGCGGTGCGGGCCTGCAGTCCCAGCAGGGCACGGATGGCTTCGCCGGTGCCGGCCTTCGCGCGAGCCTCCAGGAGCCGTCCGAGAAGGATCAGGGTCAGGATCACGCCGACAGCCTCGTAGTAGACCTCCCGCAGGTCCTCCGGCAGCAGGCCGGGGGCGAGGGTGACCAGCAGGCTGTAGCCGTAGGCGGCACTGGTGCCGAGAGTGATCAGGGAGTTCATGTCGGCGGCGCGGTGGCGCAGGGTCAGCCAGCCCGTCACGTGGATCGGCCACCCGGTGTAGAGCATCACCGGCGTGATCAGGGCCAGCTGCAGCCAGTGGTTCAGCATCCAGCCGGGCACCCAGTCCGCGCCGAAGAGTTCGTGTGCCATCACGGCGAACAGCACCGGAGCGGTGAGCACCGCGCCCGTCAGCACCCTGCGCGTGAGGTCCTTGATCTCCGACCGCCGCTCGGCGGCGTCCGCGGCCTCAGCTTCGGCCGCCGTCCGTTCCTCACCAGGAGGCGGACCGCCGGTCGGAGCAGCAGCAGACGGAGGGGAGATGGTCGTGGTGCCGTCGCCGTCCGTGCCGGGTGGTGCGGAGCCTTCCGCAGGTTCGACCAGCAGCGTGCCGTGGATCATGTTCATGCCGCAGGCGAAGCCGAAGGAACCTGGCCGGTCCGGGCTCAGCCGCACGGTCGTGCGGGTGTGGGCGGGCAGTCCCGCGCCGACTTTGAGATCGGGGAAGACCACGCGGGATGTGCACTCGCCGGCCTCCTGCCGGTCGAAGACCAGCTCCACCGGGGCGCCCTGGCGGACCTTGATCACATCGGGGCTGTAGCCGCCCCGTACCGTCACCTCCACCCGCTGTACGCCGCCTTCCAGCCGGGCGGCACCGGCCCGGCGCGGCCCGAAGAAGTACCGGCCCAGAACAGCGACCAGCACGGCCGAGGCCAGAACCACAACGATGTCGACGGCACCCATGAGCTTGCTCGCCTCCCACTTCGGTCCGTCTCCAGCCTGCGCTCGGGTACCCCTGCCAGGTAGGGGCTGAACGGCCCACTGGTCCTGGACCATCCGGCCCCAGACCGTCACACCGGGCAGAGGGACGATGCAGGTGAAGGCAGGAAAGTCCCTGGGGACCCCGTCCGGCTCCCGGTCGCCGACAAGCCGAAGCAGGTGAGTGGCGATGATGTTCTGGTACGACCACGACGTCAGTGGATGGGGCTGGTTCGCGATGTCGGCCGGCATGATCCTTTTCTGGGCGCTGATCATCACAGTCGTCGTGCTGCTCGTCCGCGCCCTCAGCAGCCCCCGCGAACACACCCATACCCCCGCCGCGCCCACGCCCGAGGACATCCTTCGTGAGCGGCTGGCCCGCGGCGAGATCGACGAGGAGGAGTACCGGCGCAGCCTGACCGCGCTGCACGCCGGCCCTCTCACCAAAACCTGAGAAGACGGCCGCCCCGGTTGCGGCCCACAGCCCTCCGTCGAAGGAGGCCAGTCATGAACCAGCGCAACTACGGCATGTACGCCCTCGCCGCCGCGATCGTCGTGGTCGGCGCCCTGATCGTCGGCGCGTCCCTGGAAAGCCTCGTCTGGCTCGCCCTCGTCGCCGCCTGCCCGCTGATGATGTTCTTCATGATGCGCAGCATGCACGGCCAGGACATGCGCGGCGGACGCGATCAACACCGCGACGACCAGGATGAAGACCCGCTGCACAAGCACGACCACCACACCGGGCCCGGGCGGGCCTGACCGCCCGCGCCTGGCAGGGGGTGAGCACCATGGCCACTGTGATCGCCTCGCTGGCCGGGGTGCTGATCCTGGCGGGCACCGTCTACGACATCGCCCGCCTGATCACCCCCGACGAGCCTCGACGCCCACCGCTGGCCCGCCTGCGCGGACGGCGTGCCGCGCTGGCCGAAGCGGAACGGTGGCTGGTGGGCCTGCGCCTGCACGACCGCATCGACACGGCCACCTACCAGCGACGCATGAGCGCCCTCGCTCACGGACAGCGCCGCAGCACCACCGGACCGACCAACACGGTGGGAGGACATCATGGCTGACGCGGCATACGGCCTGTGGCCCTTGGTGGTGCTCAACACCCTGCTCTTCGTGGTGTTCGCCGCCAGCTTCTTCCACCCCAAGACCAAGCGGGACTGGCGGGCGATGGGCGCCTACAGCGCGTTCCTCGTCGCGCTCTTCACCGAGATGTACGGCACCCCGCTGACCATCTACCTGTTGGGCAGCTGGCTCGGCAACCAGTTCCCGCTGCTGGAGGACACCCACGCCGGCGGGCACCTGTGGAACGACCTGACCAACTGGCAGGGCGACCCGCATCTGAGCCCCTTCCACCTGGCCAGCTATGCCGCGCTCGGCACCGGGTTCTGGCTGATCGCCGCCGCCTGGAAGCGCCTGCACGAAGCCGCCCAGCACGACGAACTCGCCACCACCGGCCCGTACGCGTGGGTGCGCCACCCGCAGTACGACGGCTTCCTGCTCATCATGATCGGCTTCCTGCTGCAGTGGCCGACCATCCCCACCCTGATCATGTTCCCGGTCCTGGGGTACGTGTACGTACGCCTGGCCCGCAGCGAGGAACGCGAGGTCGCCAAGGAATTCGGCGAGCAGTGGGACGCCTACGCCGCCCGCACCCCGGCGTTCTTGCCCCGCCACCGCCCTGTCCGCAGCACCACGCCCCCGCCAGGCCCTCACGCCGGATCCGGGCATCAGCCGCAGCCGCCGCGCACTGCCGTATCCCACCACTCCCACACCGGGAGGAGCCGATGACCGGGATTTCCGTGGCCCTGCATCCCGCGATCGCCGACAGCGCCCTCGCCGGAATTGCGCTGTTGCTCACTGTGCTCGACCGGGCAGAGCGTCACCGCCGACAACCACGACCCGGCCGGAGGTGACCGAAATGGACGCCGCCGGCCTGCTGACTTGGCTTCTCCTTGCGCTCCAGATCCTGGCCACTGCCGTCAGTGGGGTGCTCCTGGCCTGGCGCGGCAAGCGTGACGCCCCGCGCCTGGACCGCAGCATCCGCCGCACCACCCCCGCCCTCCTGATCGCCGGGGCACTGCCCCTTCCCGCCCTGCTCGCCACCGACGCACCGGCCGGTGCCTGGGGCCTTTGGGGTGTCGGCTACATCGCCGCAGCCCTCGTCTACGCCTTTGCTGACACTCTCCGTGACATCCGGGCGGTTCAGGGCGCGGCTGGGGCCGGGAGGACGCCGTGACCGGCCTGAGGCACGTACCGGCCCAGAACGGGTGGAGCTGCCAGGCCGGTAGTGCGCCCGGACAATGGAAGAACCATGGTCGGGGCTGTGACCTGCGGCGGCGGACGCTGTCGCGCACGTGCCCGCTAACGGCCCGGCCGGTCTCTTCCGCATCACCCGGCATCCAAGAGGCGAGAGGAAGGCGGTCGTCATGACCAGCATCACTCACCGTATCGCCGCACTGTTCCGGATCAAGGCCAACAAGGCACTGGACCGGGCCGAGGACCCGCGCGAAGTCCTGGACTACTCCTACGAGCAGCAGCTTCAGATGCTGCAGAAGGTACGACGTGGCGTGGCCGATGTGGCGACCAGCCGCAAGCGCGTCGAGCTGCAAGTGAACCAGTTGCAGCAGTCCGCGGGCAAGCTGCAGGACCAGGCGCAGCAGGCGCTCGCGGCCGGTCGTGAGGACCTGGCCCGTGAGGCGCTCACCCGCCGCACGGCCGTGGCCTCGCAGATCACCGATCTGCAGGAGCAGCAGGCGTCGTTGCAGGCGCAGGAGGAGAAGCTGACCCTGGCCGCACAGCGCCTGCAGGCGAAGGTTGACTCGTTCCGTACCCGCAAGGAGACGATCAAGGCCACCTACACCGCGGCGGAGGCCCAGACCCGCATCACCGAGGCCGTCACCGGCATCGGCGAAGAGCTGGGCGATGTCGGCCTGGCCATGCAGCGCGCCCAGGACAAGACCGAGCAGATGCAGGCCCGCGCCGGTGCGCTGGACGAGCTGATCGCCTCCGGAGCGCTGGAGGACGCCACGCTGCCGGCCGGGCGTGACGACATCCAGGCCGAGCTTGAGCGCGTCAGCGCCGGTCAGGACGTGGAGATCGAACTGGCCCGCATGAAGGCACAGCTCCCGGCCGCCTCCGCCCCCGAGGCGTTGGAGGGCCCTGAAACCCCGAAGAAGCCGCCGGACCAGGAGGCGACATCATGATCATGCGGATTCTCGGCGAGGGCCAGTACGAGGTCACCGAAGAGCACATGAATCTGCTCAACGAACTGGATGCCGCCCTGCAGTCGGCCGCCGACGCGGGCGACGAGGCGGCGTTCACCACCGCACTCTCGGCCCTGCTGGACGCGGTACGCAGCCTGGGCACGCCGCTGCCGGACGAGCAGATCACGCCGTCCGATCTGGTGCTGCCCGATGCGGACACCAGCCTCACCCAAGTGCGGGAGATGCTCTCCGACGAGGGCCTGATCCCGGGGTGATGGCGATGCGCAGCCGCTTTGAGCCCGACCGGCAGCTGACCGCCCGCATGGCGGTCACCATGTTCCTGCTCGGGCTGATGTACGTGGCGTTCATTGCCGCGCTGATCGTGCTGCTCAAGTCCGTCGTCCTGGTGGTCGTCATAGCCGCCGGGCTGCTGCTGGCGCAGTTCTGGTACTCCGACCGGATCGCCCTGTACGCCATGCGCGGCCGCCTCGTCACACCGGAGGAGGAGCCCCGGCTGCATGGCGTGATCGACCGGCTGTGCGCCGCCGCAGACATGCCCAAACCCCGGGTGGCCATCTCCGACTTGGACCTGCCGAACGCGTTCGCCACCGGCCGCAACGCCGACCACGCCGTCGTCTGCATCACCACCGGACTGCAGCGCCGCCTGACGACCGAGGAGCTCGAAGGCGTCCTCGCCCACGAGCTCTCCCATGTCGCGCACCGCGACGTCGCGGTGATCACCATCGCCTCGTTCCTGGGCGTGATCGCCGGCCTCATCGTCCGCTTCGCCTTCTACTCCCAGCTGTTCGGCGGACGCAACCGCGACCAGAACACCGCCGTCGCGCTTGCTCTGGTGATGGCGGTCTCCGCCCTCGTCTACGCGCTCAGTTTCCTGCTCATCCGGGCGCTCTCGCGTTACCGCGAACTGGCCGCCGACCGCGCCGGAGCCATGCTGACCGCGAAGCCCTCCGCTCTGGCCGCGGCCCTCACCAAGGTCAGCGGGGACATCGCCCGTATCCCCACCCAGGACCTGCGCACCGCCCAGGCGTTCAACGCCTTCTTCTTCACCCCCGCCCTCGGCCCCGGAACGGCGGTGGCCAACCTGTTCTCCACCCACCCCAGTCTGGAACGCCGCCTCGAAGCCCTCGCGGAGATCTCCGCCGAGCTGGGCGAACCGGGCAGCCGGACGCCATGAGAAGGAGCTGAGACCCCGTGGGTTTCCTGGATTCCCTGCTTGGCCGGTCCAAGCCGGTCAAGCCCGACCTGGACCAGCTCTTCGGCCTCCCCTCGGCAGCGATCACGCTCCAGGCGGCCATCGGCTTCACCCCGACCGGTGCGGGCGCGGTGTGCTTCGCCTCCATCGAGGGCGGGGCATTCGCCCAAGTCCAACAGGAGGTAGGGGCCTTGCTGGACGCGGACTCCGAACGGGCGGGTATGCCCGTGGAGTTCAGCCGCGACGACTACGGGTACTCATGGCTGCTCTCGCGCCGCGATCCCGACAGCCTGCCCGCCCTGGTGAACGATCTGCACGCAGTGAACACCGCCCTGCAGGACAGCGGCTTCGGACCACAACTCCTGTGCTCCCTGGTCTCCTTCCGCGACGCCGAGCTGCGCCCCCTGGCACTGGTCTATCTCTACAAGCGCGGCACCTTCTACCCCTTCTCTCCGCTGCCCCGCCAGAAACGCGACAACCCGCTGGAACTCCAGGTCAAGGCAGTGGTCAAGGACGACCTGCGTATCGAGCAGGACCTGAGCCGCTGGTTCCCGCTGTGGGGCGCCCCCGGCCTGTGACGGGTCTGGGATGTCATCCGGTCCGGGGAGGTGGCACATGGCAGCAGTCGGCGCCCGTCATGACGACACGCCACCTGGCGACCGGGCGGTGCTGGCGGCGGCCGGGATAGAGAAGACCTACCGGCGCGGTGTGTGGCCCGCCCGGCGGTGGGTGCGGGTGCTGCAAGGTGTCGACCTGGCACTCGCCCCTGGCGAGGTGGTCGGCCTGGTCGGGGAGAACGGGTCGGGTAAAAGTACGCTGATGAAGGTCCTGGTCGGGGCCCTGTCCGCTGACGCCGGCACGGTGACCCGCCGCGGGCGGCTGGGCTACTGCCCGCAGGAGCCAGTTGTCTACGAACGCCTCACCTGCGACGAACACTTCGAACTCTTCGGCCACGCCTACGGCTTGACCGACCAGGCCGAGCGCCGCGCTCGCCGGGAGCTTTATGAGGCGCTGGGGTTCGAGCGGTATGCGGCCACGCGCACCGACCGTCTCTCCGGCGGCACCCTCTCCAAGCTGAACCTGGGACTGGCGCTGCTGGCCGACCCCGAGGTGCTGCTGCTGGACGAGCCCTACGCCGGCTTCGACTTCGACACCTACCTGAGGTTCTGGGAGCTGGTCGGCGAACGCCGCCAGGCAGGACGCTCGGTGCTGATCATCAGTCACTTCGTGACCGACGAAGAACGCTTCGACCGCATCATCGAGCTGCGGGACGGACGGGCGGTGCCCCGATGACGACGGCGCTGTTCGAACGGCGCTTCCTGGCCGAGGCCGCCCGCACCCCGGTGAACCTGCTGGTGCTCATCCTGGTGCCGGTGGTGTTCGTCGTAGTGGCCGCCCGCCCCCTGGCGGACGCGGCCGAACTGCTCGGCGGCCCCGGCGGGCCGGCCGCGCAGACCGCCACGGCCGGATGGGCCGCGGGGTTCATCGCCGCGATCGCCATGTACTTCCAGATGCGCGCCGCCCGCGCCGCCGACCGCCGCCTGGTCCTGGCCGGGCTCGCCCCCTCACGGCTGGTAGCGGCCCGCATGGCCACCGGCCTGGCCCTGGCGCTGATCGCCACAGCTGCGTCCCTGCTGGCCCTGACGGCGCGAACCGGTATCGGTGACGATCCGGGGCGGGTGCTGGCCGGAACGCTGATGTACGCGGTGATCTACCTCGCGATCGGGGCACTGATCGGCACCCTGGTCACCAGCCCGGTCAACGGCACCGTGCTGGTGCTGTTCGTGTGGATCCTGGACGTGTTCTTCGGACCCGTGCTCGGCGCGGCCGACAGGCCGGTGACCCGGGTGCTGCCGACGCATTTCGTCACCCTGTGGATGGTGGACCTGCCCTCACAGCACAGCGGACGCATCGGCGATCTCGGCTGGGCCCTTACCTGGGCGGCAACAGCCATGGCGATCAGCTGGACGGTGATCACCGCCGCCGGCCGCACCGCCCGGCCCCGCCACCGCACCCGGCCCGGATCAGCGGCCGGCCAACTGTCCGCCGGCGTGCGCATGGGACTGCGGGAAGCGACCCGCAACCGGGTGCTTGGGGCGCTGCTCATCGCCGTACCCGTCGTCTTCGTCCTCCTCGCGGTGGCCACCACCCCCAGCGAGTCCACCACCCTGACCGTGCGCGAAGGTGGCCGCACCCTCTCCCAGGAGGCGTGGCTGCCCGACATCCACGGCGGCACGATGGCCCCGATCGCCACCGCGTCCCTGACGACACTGGCCGGGCTGTTCACCGTCCTGGACGCCCGCTCCGGCGACCGGCGCCTGACCCTCGCGGGCTTTCGCCCCCTGACACTGCTCGCCTCCCGCCTGGCCGTCATCGCCCTCGGCGCGCTGTTGGCGACCGCCGCGTCCCTCGCCGTCACCGCCACCGTCTTCGACGCCCGCCAATGGGACCTGTACATCGCCGCCAGCGTCCTGATCGCGCTCACCTACGCCCTGATCGGCGTCCTGCTCGGCCCGCTGTTCGGCCGGGTCGGCGGCGTGCTCATCGCCTTCCTGCTGCCCTTCATCGACCTCGGCATCGAACAAAGCCCGATGCTCCGCTCCGCCCCGCCCGGCTGGGCCCACGCCCTGCCCGGCTACGGCGCCGGCCGCGTCCTGATCGACGCCGCTCTCACCCCCGCCTTCGACGAAACCGGCCCCTTGCTGATCGCCCTCGCCTGGCTGGCCGCCCTCATCACCGCAGCGGCCGTCATGTTCCGCCGCACCGCCACCGCACCCCACCACTGAGACCTCGCACCAACGGGCGGCTCGTGTCGTCCTTCAGACGAACCAGCGAGGCGTTTGGCGGAATCGCCCTGGCGGGCGCTCCCGGGTCCGGCGAACCTGAGCACGCCGGTCGGCTTCCGGCCGCGCCCTGCCCACAGCAGCCTCGTCCGAAAGGCCGCCCCCGTATGTCACTCACCTTTCCGCACCGGGGCCGCACCGCACTCGCCATGGGAAGCGCCTGCGCCCTGCTCACCCTGGTCGGCTGCTCGAACGGCGACAGCACCAGCCCCGCCACCACCAACGCCTCACCCACCGCGACCACTGCCGGCCCGGGCGGGACAAGGATTGTGATCGAGAACTTCACCTTCAGCCCGGCGAACCTGCAGGTACGCCCCGGAACGAAGGTCACCGTCGTGAACCAGGACTCGGACGCGCACACAGTGACCGCCACCGAGGACAAGGTCTTCGACACCGGCAACATCACGGGCGGAGCGACCACCACGTTCACCGCGCCGTCTACGCCGGGCAGCTACTCCTATCTCTGCACCCTCCACCCGAACATGAAAGGCACCCTCACCGTGACCTGACACCAAGCGGGGTCCCTCCCGGTGACTGTGTGCGCGGGGCCACTCGGCACGAGGGCTGGGGTGCACTTGTTTGGATCTGCGGGCCGACCCCGACGGGCCATGGGTACGCTGATGCCGCCAGCACGAGGACGAGCACTCCGCCCAGGGGCGCGGACGAGGAGCGGCGACGTGACGAGGACAGCCGGAGCGACCAGGGGTCTCCTGGCACGCCTGCTGCTGCTCGGCCTGCTCCTCATCGGCCTCGGCGTCGTCCATACGCTCGCCCATGCCGACGCCCATGACGGCGTCACCGGACCAACGACCGCCCACTACTTCGACCTGGCGGCGGCGGACCAGGAACCGTCCAACGGGCATCACGGACGCGAGACGGACACATTCGGCGAAGCCCTGCACCCCACCACCGCCCTTGCGACCGCGGACTTGGACTCCCTGCCCGAGGCCGACTGCTGGGCCTCCGCACCCACCGGGCCGTGGTCAGTCCCCCCGGCGCAGCTCGCATCCGGGACCACGACCGAGCCGCACGGGGCGCAGCTCGCCGACGGGCTTCTCAGCTGCCGCGCACACATCTCACCCCACGCGCTGGGAGTCCTGCGGATCTAGAGAGGAGACCCGCGTCGACGGCACCACCATGCCTCTGCGCGGCTCACAGTTCCGGTCCGCCGCTCCGGTGAGGGGCTGCTCGACCGCTCTCTCCGTCCGTGTTCTCCGGGCCGCCGTCCAGCGCCCTGATGCACCGTACTTCCGTGCAGCGCATCAGGTCACACGGCCGACCCGTGCCGAAAGGTGTCACTGTTCCCGTGTCCCAGCACCACGTCGCCGAAGCCCGCTCCATGCCGGCACCGCCGTACGCTTCCCGCCCGACTCACCCTGTCCACCCGCCGCACCCTTCCCGCCCGGCAGATCAGGACAGCCCGCACCTGTTCGATCGGGGCGGCACCGTGCCCGCGCCGCGCCGCGCGGAACCGGCGCTGTACGAGAGCCGGACTGGCGGGCGGCGCGGGCGTCGCCGGGCCCCCAAACGCACCCCGCTGCTCGGTGACTACCTGGGCTATGCCGCGACCTTCGTCGGAGCCGGGCTGATCAGCGGCGCCATCGTGCACCACCCCCTCGATCCCGCCCGCTACAGCCTCATCGCCGTCATAGGCGCCGCCGTCTTCCTCTGCGCCACGATCCTCAACGAGTTCGTCCTCACCCGCAGCCGCCCCAGCGCAGCGAAGGTCTGCGGCGTGGTCGCGGCCTCCCTCGCGCTGTCCTTCGGCATCGGCATGCTCAGCGGCGGTCTGCAGCACTTCGAGGACTTCCCCGAACGCGCGGCCATGCTCATCCCCTTCGGCCTCGCGCTCTCCTTCGTCTCGTACGTGCTGCGCCACCGCCCCGACCGGTGGCGCAGCATCCTCGGCCCGGCCGGGATCCTGGTGGCGGTCACGGCGGCCGTCGCCTTCGTCGGGTTGAAGGGCATCGCCCAGGAGATGGCCGCTCAACCGGGCGGCGACGGCCACGGCCACAGCCACGGGGAAGAGCCCGCCACCGAAGCCGAGCCAGAGACGACCGGAACAGACGGCCACCAGCACGAACCCGGCTCCTCGGAGAGCCCGGCCCACGGGACCGCCCCGAGTGCGAAGCCGACGACCGCCTCATCCCCGGCGGCCGACGCCCACGGCGACTCGGGCCACAGCCACTGACCGACCGTGCGCTCAGTGCCCCCCCGGCGGAGGACGCGGGCAGCCGCCGGGTGAAGGTCCCGCCGCCGTCGCGGGATTCGTACACGCCGTCCTGTGTGGCCACGAGGACGCGCTTGGCGTCGACGGCGGTCAGGGCCTGGGGCTGCCCGCCCGGAACGGTCCCGGTCTCCTTCCAGCTGGTGCCGCCATCAGTGCTGCGGTGCAGGCCACCGGCGAGGTCGACGCCGTACAGGGCGTCGGCCGCGGGCCAGGACAGGAAGGCGAGAACCTGCCCGGCCCCCGCGCGGAACTTCCGGCCGCCGTCGGAGCTCGCGGCGACGCCGTCCTCCGTGGTGGCCAGCACAACGTCCCGGTCCTTCGGGCTGACGGCGATGTCCAGGGCGGCGAGCTCGGCGCGGTCGTCCCAGGATGTCCGGTCGGCGCTGACACGCAGCAGGCCACGGGTGCTGTCGTAGCCGTAGACGGTGTGGTGCGCGTACTCCAGGGAGTGAAAGTCGGTGGTGCCGCCCAGGGACAGGGTCTTCCAGGTCCTGCCGGAGTCGATGGACTGGATCAGGCCGCGGTTGCCGTGGCCACCGCTGCCCTCGGCCGGGTGGCCGCTGCCGAGGAAGGACTTCGGGCCGACAACGGTGAAGCCCATGTAGTCGGCCTTGTCACCGACCCGCTGGGCCGTGCCGTCGTCGGCCACGGCGATCACGCCTTCGTGGGTGGCGACGTACAGGCGCCCGTCGGCCGGGTCGATGCCCAGACCGTGGACATGGCTGACGGTGAGGCCGTCGGAGCCTTCGCCCGACGCCGTGTCGGACGAGGTGTCGGTGTCGGAGGAGCACGCGGCCAGGACGACCACGAGAACGGCTGCGGTGACGGCGGTAGCAACGCGGGAACCGCGGGAACGAATCTTCATGCTGAGGATCTCTCGGTGAGTGGGGCTCAGGGACTGGCCCAGGACGTGCCCGCACGGGGGCCGGGCTGGGCGGAAGCAGACCCGGCCCCGATGCGGGGGTCGTCAGCTCTTGCCGAGGAGCTTGTTCATCTCCTCGATCTCGGCGTTCTGCGCGGTGATGATGTCGTCGGCCATCTTCTTGGCCGGCCCGTACTGGCCCTTGTCCTTCTCGGTGGTGGCCATCTCCACGGCGCCTTCGTGGTGCTCGACCATCATGGTCAGGAACATCGTGTCGAAGTCCGTGCCGGACGCCGCCATCAGCTCGTCCATGTCCTCGGTGTCCATCATCCCGGGCATGTCGGAGCTGCCGGAGTGACCGCCGTGGTCCATGCCCGGCATGGACGAGGGCACGTCCTCGCCCCACGCCTTCAGCCACCCGGACATCGTCTCGATCTCCGGGCCCTGGGCCTTCTCGATGCGCGCGGCCAGGTCCTTGACCTCGGCGGAGGACGCCTGACTGGCGGCCATCTTCGACATCTGGATGGCCTGCTGGTGGTGGGGGATCATGTCCTGCGCGAAGGAGACGTCCTGGTCGTTGTGGGCGCCGGCGGTGTCCTCGGTGCTCGCTGAGGCCGACGTCTGCGCACCGGAGCCGGTGTCGGAGCCGTCGCCGCCGCAAGCGGCGAGGACGAGGGCGGCGGCCGCGGCCGTGGCCCCGAGAGCGGCACGACGGATGAGGGAACGGGTGCTGGTCATGGTGGTACTCCTGCGGTCTGCGAAGGATGCTGCGCCGAGAGGCGCGGGACATGGCTGAATGCCGTACGGCCGCCCGCCACGGCACAGGTGGCGAGGACGGATACGGCTTGGCCTTGTCCTAGATCCGCAGGAGTTGCAGTTCGGCCAACGTGGGCGGCGCTCGGCCCCCGTCGGGCGTGGTGGCAAGGAACCCGTGGCCGCTGTCGGCGGGCGCAAGCGTGCCGACAGGGTCGGGCAACGGCGCAGGAAGGACCGGTCCCGTGCCGACGGCACCGGACGCGCACGTCGCATCGGCGTGCTCGGCATGGCCGTCACCGCTGTCACCGTGGCAGACGTACTCGTCGCTCCCCATCGCCATCCCGGCATGCGCAGGGGCGTGGGAGGAGTGGTGGGCGCCGACTGCCATGGCCCCGCCCGGGCTGAGGGCGTGCATGCCGAGAAGGCCGGCCAGCAGACCGAGCACCAGCAGCACCCGCCATCGCCCACGGGGCGATCGCGCGGAGTGGAGCTGTGCACGGGTGGTCACAACCCTCATGCTATGGGAACCGCTCGGCTCCGTCGGGAGCGATGTCGCTGGTGAGGCCGCTCTCGTCGAGGACGGCTCGGGTGGGGCGGAGGCCGAGGTCGGCATGCCTGCGTGCTTCCACGAAAGGACCAGCCTGCGGCCGGGCAACTGCGGGAATCGGGCTTCTCCGTGCCGGGCGTCTTGCGGGCGTGGAGGCGTGGTAGTCGCAGAAGGCGCACCCGTTGCACGAGCGTCACCCTCTTGCGTGTCCCACCAGCGCACGCCCTAGGGATGCGATCCGTCCTCGTGGTGCAGTCCGACCCTCTCGCCGTCGCGCCTGGTGACGCCGCCGGCCGGGCTTTCGACAACGAGGTGACGGCCCAGTCGGGCTCGCATGATCGCCACCTCTTCCTCAGACTGTTGCTGTACCCGACGAGCCATGGTCGGCGTGCAACCTCATCGGCTCGAGAACCCTGATCCGCAGGGCTGAACAGTCCGGTCTCCGGGCCCAGCAGCCCCGAACGGGGGCCCAAGTGGCTCTCCTGCGGACGACTGGCTCCCGACACGCTTGACACGTGGCCACCGCCGGTTGCCACCCTCGGAAGGGAGGAGCGACATGCAGCACCGCCCCGTCGCCGACCTGATGACTCGCGATGTCGTCCGGGCCCGGCGCGACACGCCGTTCAAGGAGATCGTCGAGCTGCTGGCGGAGAATGACGTAACCGCCGTGCCCGTAGTGGACGAACTGGACCACCCCCTGGGCGTGGTGTCTGAGGCCGACCTGCTGCGCAAGTGCTCCGCTCAGGCCGACCCGTCCGGCCTGACACCGGTTCCTCACCTGGAGGCATGGGAGCGGGCCAAGGCCGCCGGCGTCAGGGCCGAGGAGCTGATGTCCGCTCCCGCCGTGTGCGCGCGTCCGGAGTGGACCGTGGTCGAGGCGGCCCGCCTCATGGCGGCGCAGAACATCAAGCGGCTGCCGGTGGTGGACGAGGCGGACCGGCTCCAGGGCATCGTCAGCCGGGGTGACCTGCTGCGGATCTTCCTGCGCCGGGACGACGCCGTCCGCGATGAGATCACCCGGGACGTGCTGCAGCAGACGCTGGGCCTTCTTCCCTCAGAGGTGACCGTCGAGGTACGCGACGGGAAGGTCACCCTCGGGGGATCCGTCGAGGTGAAGAACCTGATCCCCATCATTGAACGACTGTGCCGCAGTGTGGACGGCGTGGTCTCGGTCTCCGAACACATCGCGTACCGGACCGACGACTCCCGGAGCTCTCCTACCGGCAGGTGAACCTCATGGAACCGGGGCGCCTTCGTCAGTCACATGGGCCATCCGGCGAGTAGCCGCTTCGGCGGCCGACGCCGGTCCCTACTCCCATGCCGCCCGCGAGAGGCATCACGCCCGCCCGTGGGTCGCCGCCTTGTACGACCAAGCCGCCACCCGCTGTCGGTGGTGATCACGAAGGAGGCGAGGATGCCGAGCGCGCCGGACACGATCAGCATCCAGGCGAAGGCACGACCGGCACCGGTCGCGCCCTCCGGTGTGATCTGCCGTCGTCGTCCGTCGTCCTCTGTGAGGTGGTGCACGGAGGTGGTGCTGGTCATCGCGGTTGGTTCGCCTCTCTGGTGATCGGGGTGGGCTGTGGGGCCACGGTGGTCGATGGGCGACTGCTGTCGCGGTGGCGGCGACCGGCGTCCCGCACCGGTCCGCCGGGTATCGCCTCGCGGGCCGCTCCCTCCGGCCACACCACCTCGACCGGGACCCCGCGGGCGCGGGCGTAGGCCACCAGGTGCGCGGTGGCGTCACGGCCGTTGGACGGCGAGCCGACCCACAGGGCGAACAGCTGCCGGCATTCCGCGATCATCCGCTCGTCCGCGCCGACGCACCCCTCCCGGTCTGCCGGGTCGTACGCCAGCAGGCGCACCTGCTGGCCGAGGGACACCAACTCGCCGACCGCCGCCCGATCCCGCTCCGGCAGCAACGCGGGCACCATCCCCTGCGTAGGAGTGACCACGGCCAGCTCCCGCCCCGCCGCCCGCACCGCCCTCCCGAACGCCACCGGCACGCCTGCCGCCGCGCGCACCCATCCCTGCGCCCGGCCGGTCAGGCGTCCCAGCACCGTCCGCAGCTCGGCCTCGACCAGATTCAGCCGCTCGGGAGTCAGGTCGGCGTGCTCCACCGCCGCGATCATCTCCCCACTCACCTCCCCGCCGTACGGCGCTCGCGTTCCGCCGGTCGTCCTCACACTGGACGGCCCCGCCCACCCCCGCACACACAGGCGTACCCGAGTGGGTCACCCGTGTGCAGGAACGGCGCGATGTCGCGCTCCCGCGGGCGAGGAAGACGGGTCACGATATCCAAACCCGATATCGCCGTCGTGGAGGTCTCCGCCCCATGCCCTCGTTGAGCACCTGGCAGGCCCGACTGATCCGGACCCGGGCGCCCGGTGCGGTCGTCCTCATCCGCCTGTACGTCGGGGCGGTCTTCCTCTCCGAGGGCATCCAGAAGTTCCTCCACCCGGACGACCTGGGAACCGGCCGGTTCGACGAGGCCGGCATCCCCGCACCCGGCTTCTTCGCCCCGCTGGACGGCGTCTTCGAGATCGTCTGCGGGGTGCTGCTGCTCGTCGGGCTGCTCACCCGCCTCGCTGCAGTCCCGATGATCGTCGACATGGTGGGCGCGCTGCTGATCACCAAGCTGCCGATCCTGTGGGGCGACGCTCCGCTGTTCGACGGCGACTCCGGCTGGTGGGCCTTCGCCCACGAGTCCCGAACCGACCTCGCCCAGCTGTGCGGCAGCCTCTTCCTGTTGACCGTCGGCGCGGGCGGCTACTCGCTCGACGCGCACGTCGTCCGCGCCGGCGCTCTGCCCGCCCAGCCCGAGGCCGTCCGCCGCTGACGGGACGCGGCACTACGGCGCGTCGTCGCCGAGCACCTCGCGGGCCAGCTCCCGCAGCGCCTCACGGTCCTCCGCCAGAGCTTCCTTCCCGGCTTCGGTGGCCCGGTAGACCCTGCGGGCACGTCCGTCGACCACCCGCTGCTCGGAGGTGAGCAGCCTGTCCGCCTCCAGCCGGTGCAGCGTGGGATACAGGGTGCCGGGGCTGATGTGGTAGCCGTGGCGGGCCAGTTCCTCGGTCATCCAGGCGCCGTGGATCTCGCCCTCGGCCGCGTGGTGCAGGATGTGCAGCCGCACCGCGCCCCGCTGGAACTCCCGCACCCGGTCACCTCCATGTCGCCGCGCCCGGCAGTGACGAATCCGATATCGGCCACCGATCTTACGCCAGGGTCCTGCGCTCACCCCCTACAGGCGGCCCTCGGCCTGGTCCACCGCCGACCACCGACTGCTGCCGCTGCCCCGCCCCGCTGACTCGACCACCTGACGGTAGGGAAGTCCGACCCCGCTCAGGGACCTTTGGGCCTCTGGCCCGGAACAGGGCCGGTGCAATGGTGGGGGTATGGGCGGTTTCGTCTCTGGCCCGGCCGCAGCGCGGTACCCGGCCCGCCGTCACCGTGGGCGACGCATCGGGATGACGCTGGCTGCTCTGCTCGTCGTCCTCGCCCTCGCCGCGGGCGGTCTGGCCGCCTGGCTCTATGAGGGCGCGTTGCGCTCCAACGTCGGTGACCTCGGTTTCCGGAACCGGCTGCGCGTCCCGCCCCTCCTCGAACCGGAGACTGACCGCTCCGGGCGGCGCGTGTTCGACCTGACCGCCGCCACCGGCGCGACGGAGTTCCTCAGCGGCAATCCCACCGACACCTGGGGCGTCAACGGCTCCTACCTCGGCCCCACCCTGCGCGCCCGCACCGGCGACCGGGTGCGCGTCCACGTCACCAACCACCTCGACGAGCCCACCACCCTGCACTGGCACGGCATGCACCTGCCCGCCGCCATGGACGGTGGCCCGCACCAGCCCATCGCCCCCGGCGCCACCTGGTCGCCGGAGTGGACCGTCACCCAGCCCGCCGCCACTCTCTGGTACCACGCCCACCCCGCAGGCCGCACCCTCGAGCAGGTCTACCGCGGCCTGGCCGGCCTGTTCCTCATCGACGACCGGGTGTCGGCCACTTCCGGCCTGCCCCACCGCTACGGCGTCGACGACATCCCTCTGATCGTCCAGGACAAGAACTTCACTGGCGACGGCCAACTCGACACCGGCCGTACGCGGTTCAGTCCCATCGGCCCGCTCGGCGACGAGATCCTCGTCAACGGCACTCACGACCCGTACCTGCCGGTCACCACCCGCCTGGTCCGGCTGCGGCTGCTGAACGCCTCCGCCGCCCGCACCTACGACTTCGGCTTCACCGACAACCGCCCCTTCGCGGCCGTCGCCTCCGACGCCGGGCTGCTCCCGGCCCCGTACGAACTGCGGCGCCTGCGCCTCGCCCCGAGCGAGCGGGCGGAGATCGTGGTCGCCGTCTCGCCGGACGACCACGTGGTGCTGCGCAGCCATCCGACCGGGCTCGGCGGCGGAGCGCTTCCGGACCGCTTCGCCGGCGCCGACGACTCCTTCGACATCCTGCGCCTCCAGGCCGCGTCCCGCCTGACGGGCCCCACCGCGTTGCCCGAACAACTGCCCGCTCCTGCGCCGGTCATCCCGCCCGCGGGTGCCGACCGCCGCGTCTTCACCTTCAACCACGCTTCCCGCATCAACGGGCACGCATACGCCCCTCACCGGATCGACTTCTCCGTCGCGCCCGGCGCGACGGAGATCTGGGAGCTGCGCAACGGCTCCGACAACCCGCACGTCTTCCACGTCCACGGCGTCAGCTTCACCGTGCTCAGCCTCGCCGGCTCCCGGCCGCCGCCCCACCTGACGGGCCGCAAGGACTCGCTCCTGCTGCCCGCCGGGACGGCCGCCGTCATCGTCGTACGCTTCGGCACGCACGCGGACCCGGAGCGGCCATACATGTTCCACTGCCACCTCATGGCCCACGAGGACCACGGGATGATGGGCCAGTACACGGTCACCGGTGGGCGCACCCGGTGAGGGCGACGGAGGACCGCCCACCGGCCGGGGCGGCGCGCTCCCTCCCAGCGATGGCGGGACGGGACCGGAGACGCCGTGGCTCAGGGCACCCGGATACCTGGGAATCGGCGGCTCGCCCTCCGGCCGCCCTCGCCAGCCTCCTCGGCCGGCACCAGGTCGCCTACCACCGGACGACCGGCATCAGCTGCCGAAGCGGAGCCGATACGGGGCGTGACCGCGCCGACGCGGCGCAGCATGCCCCGCACCCGGGCGACGATCTCCTCCAGGCCGACCGGTTTGGTGAGGCAGGCGTCACCGGCGGGGATCCCGGCGTCCACGGCGTCGCAGGCGGTGAGGAAGAGCACCCGTACCTCGGGCAGCACAGCGCGGATGCGACGTGCCACCTCCGGGCCGTCGATGCCGGGCAGCAGCACGTCCAGTGCCACCGCGTCCGGCCGGAACTCCGTGGCCTTGGTCACGGCGTCGACGCCGTCAGCGGCGCTGCGGACCCGCCAGCCCTGATAACGCAGCACCGTGCTGACCACGTACGCCGCATCCGGCTCGTCGTCCACGACCAGGACGCGTACGGGAGTCCCGTCGGGGCGCAGCAGCATGCTCAGCGTCTCCACGGCCTGTCTGTCCATGGTTCGGTCCCGTCGGGTCAGCCGGAATGCGGTGCCGAAGAGTGTCGTCCGGGGTGCTGAGAACGCTCTGAGAACCGTCTGAAAACTCGGCGTGCCGACTCACGCAGAAGCCCGCGCGACACGCAGGCGTCCCCTGGCCGACGGGGTCGAGCGCCCGCCGTGCACCGGCCCGGACGGCCGACCCAGCAGCACCCCGGGCTCGTATATCGTCGTCCGATATCGCAGACCGTAAGGGGCGGCGTGGACGGGCAGGGAGCCGGGGATGGCGGACGAGGCAAGAACCGATGCGATAGACGGCGGGCAGGAGACCGCTCCCTCGCAGGTGGGGCTGGGGACCATCGCACGGGAGTGGGGCCGGATCGGCTGCATCGGTTTCGGCGGGCCGCCCACTCACATCGCGCTGCTGCGGCAGTTGTGTGTGGAGCGCCGGAGTTGGATCTCCGCGAGCGAGTTCGAGCACGGCATCGCGGCGACCAACCTGCTGCCCGGCCCGGCCTCCACCCAGCTGGCGATCCTCACCGCGTGGCGGCTGCGCGGCTGGACGGGCGCGGTGATCGGCGGGGTGTGCTTCATCGTGCCCGGACTGGTGCTGATCCTGGCGCTGGCCGCACTGTTCCTGGCTGGGGACCCGCCGCTGTGGGTGCGCGGGGCCGCGGCTGGCGCGGGCGCGGCGGTGGCTGCGGTGGCGGTGCAGGCCGCCCTCGGGCTGGTGCCGGCGAGTTGGAAGCGGGCTGGCACCCGGCGTGCGGCACGGGCGCGGTGGATCGGCTACGCCGCGGCAGGCGCTCTCGCCGCGGTGCTGACAGGGCCGTGGCTGGTGCTGGTGCTGATCGCCGCCGGCCTGGTGGAGGTGGCGGTCACGGTCGGCTCGGCCTGGCCGCGCACCGGCCGGACAGCGGGCTGGCCGGTGCCACTGACGGTGGCCGCCCCGGCTGCCGGCGGGCTGGGCGCGCTGGCCTGGGTGGCGTTCAAGGTGGGGGCGCTGTCGTACGGCGGCGGCTTCGTGATCATCCCGCTGATGCGGGCCGACGCGGTCGACACCTACCACTGGATGACCGACGGCCAGTTCCTCAACGCCGTCGCACTCGGTCAGATCACACCCGGGCCGGTCGTGCAGACCGTCGCCGTGGTCGGCTACGCGGCGGCCGGCATCGGAGGCGGACTGCTGGCCGCCTTCGCCGCCTTCGCCCCCTCGTTTGTGATGGTGATCCTGGGCGGACCGCGGTTCGACCGCCTCCGGTCCGACCCGCGCGTGCAGGCATTCTTCAACGGCGCAGGACCCGCCGTGATCGGCGCGATCGCCGGTTCCGCGATCCCGCTGACGCTGGCCCTGCAACACGGGTGGCAGTACGCGGTGCTGGGCCTCGCGGCAGGCTGGCTGCTCGCCGCGCGCCGAGGCGTCGTCAGCGCACTCCTCGGGGCGGGGGCCCTGGGGGTGGTGGCGGGCCTGGTGGGCTGGTCGGTGGGCTGATCTCATGGCCGTCCGGCGGCCCGTGGTGCGCGGCCCTCAGCACCGGGAGACCCGACTGCGGTCAGTCGTCCTCGTCCTCGTCGCGGCGTTCCCGCTTGTGCTCCTGCCTGCTCTTCTCCTCCTCGGGGGCGTCCTTGACGCTCTCCTGGTCTCCCGCTTGGTCCTCGTCGTCCAAGAGGACGGAGTCGGAGGGGGTCGGGACCGGGGCGGAGGGGGATGGAGAGGTGCTCGGCTCCGTCGCCGGAGCGGACGGGGTTGATGCCGGATCAGGGCTTGTCGTGCGGTCCGGGCTGGTCCGGGAGGTTTCCGACGCGCTGCGGTCGGGCGCGAACCACGCCATGCCGACGAACAGGGCGGCCAGGAAGAGCACTGTTCCGGCAACGGCGCTTGCCAGCATGGGGCGGCGGGAGGCGAGTTCCCGTACGGCCGGCCGCTGCCGAACGCCACGGCGCGAGCGGCCGCCGGCGCGCCCGGTGGCGGACGGCAGCAGATGTGTGGTCGCGGGTGCGCTCTCACCGATCGGACGGTCCAGATCAGGCTCGGGGCTTGGAGCCGGACGTGCCGGGGGCGCTGTCTGCCGCAGGGCAGTCGGCGCGGCGGCGGGCAGAGGCTCGGGGCGGCCCTGCCAGGCGCCGGTGGCGAACCAGTCGGCGGCCTGCTGGGCGGTGGGCCTGTCCTCGGGCCGCTTGGCGAGCAGGCCGAGCAGGTAGTTCTCGAACGCGGGCGGCAGGCTGACGCCGAGCTCGCGGGGCGGTGTGGGCGGGGCGTCGAGGTGCTGGTGGAGGATGGCGACGGCGGTGTCGGCCTGGAACGGCGCGCGGCCGGTGAGGAGTTGGTAGAGCACGCAGCCCAGCGCGTACACGTCGGAGGCCGGGCCGGCAGGCTTGCCCAAGGCCCGTTCGGGGGCGAGGTAGAGGCTCGTGCCCACGATCTGCCCGGTGGCGGTAAGAGCGGCACCGGGGTCGTCGAGGAACCGGGCGATGCCGAAGTCGCCGACCTTGACGGTGCCTTCGGCGCCCAGCAGGAGGTTCGCCGGCTTGATGTCCCGGTGCACGATGCCCTGCCGGTGCGCGGCGGCGAGCCCGGCCGCCGCCTGAGCCGCGATGCGGGCGACCTGCTCGGCGGGCAGCCGCCCGGCGGCCGCGAGACGGGCGAGGCTGTCTCCCTCGACCAGCTCCATCACCAAAAACAGCCGGTCCCCGTACTCCCCGAAGTCCAGCACGCCGACCACGTTCGGGTGGTTGAGCCGCCCTGCGGTCTGTGCCTCCAGACGGAAGCGGGAGGCGGCGGTGGGGTCGGACTCCTGGGCCAGCAGCAGTTTCACCGCCACCGCCCGGCCGAGTGTCTCGTCGTACGCCCGCCAGACCTCCCCCATCGCGCCCCGCCCGATCGGAGCGTCCAGTCGGTATCGGTCCGCTATCAACACCCGCGTGTCTTCCTCAAGTTCCGACGACTGGATCACCGCAGGCCACGACTCACCGCTCAAGCACGGCGGATGGTGGGGGGTGCCGCAGCGGTCCCAGCGTACCGGCCGTGATCGATGTGACCGACCACGATCACCGGCGAAGGAACGGCCCTCGCTCGCGCGAGGACCAGGCCGCCATCCGCAGGTGCCGCACTGTTTGCAGAGCGGTGTGGTCTTGCACGCGGGCGACGGCCGACCGCACGCCCCCATGTGGTCCGAGGCGGAAGCGGAGACCCGGCCGGCGAGGCCGGACCTCATCCCCTGGCTTGTACGGTGGTCACGACGCCGACGGGAACCGGAGGCACAGAGAACACTCGGCCCCACCACCGAGCCCCGCCTCGGTTCTGCGGAAACTGTTCGCGTTCGGCCCCCCAGCCCGGTTTCATCTCATCGGCGCTCCCGACGCGATCGGTGTGAGCGTCGCGAGTGACCCGCGCTTCACAGCACATGCCACCGTGAAGTCGGCGTGGAACCTCTGGCGATGACTTGGCGTCAGATCGCCCTACGCTCCCTGGCATGGGTCGAACCGCCGCGCATCCTTGCCGCCGTGCGGCGGGCACGGCCGGGCCGGTCATGGCCCGGCAGGTCGGCGAGGTGGTGGGGGTGGACGTCAGCGTACGGGCCGAGTGAGAGCCGGTGCGCGGGAAGTTGGTCCGGCTGGTCGACCGTGGCCGGCTGCGGACATTGCCCGACGGCCGGTTGACGACTTGTCTGCGAGCGGGCGGATTCCTCACCGTGTGCGGTAGTGCAGGTCGGTGGTGTCGGTGTGGGTACCCCATCGGAGGGTCAACGACCAGCAGCCCGCCGCCGGCAGGTCGATGACGGACGGTCCCGGCCACGGGGACACCTCGCGCCGCACCGTGTGGCCGCTCCCCGCTCGTACCGCCGTGATCCGTAGTGAGCCCGCCTCGTCAGCCGCTTCCGCGTCACGCGGAATCCATCTGATCTTGTTCTGCCGTCCTGGCTCGGGCGTGGACCGCTCGGTCAGCGGATATCCGAAGACCACACCGATGAGCTGGCCGCGGTCACCGAGAACAAAGTGTTCGGCTGTGCCGTCCGTGAACCCGGCCCTCGCCCACTGTGGAAGCCGTCCCGCGCGCATCTCGGGCTGACACTCCTCGGTCGAGGCCGTCCCGGTCCCGGGGGCCGTCGATTGTCGGCGACGGCGTTCTTGCTGGTCTGCCGTCCGACGCCCCGTGCTTGGCGCCGTCGCCCGTGCAGCCGGCCATGGCAACCGTGCCGACGACGGCAGCCGCCAGTGGTCCGTGGCCTCGCGCAGTCCAGCGCCGCGACCGCGGCAACGGTGCTCTCTGACGTGCCATGCGATCACCGCCCTCGAAAGCCTCGCTTGCTTGTCGTCCCATGGCACAACACCGCTCAGGAAGGATCGCACGATTGCCGACGGCCACAACAGCCCCCACGAACGGGCGCCGTGGACACTGGCGTCGGCGTCGGCTGGCTCCGGTCGGTGCCGCGCGGGCAAACTCACCCCCGCCCAGCAGGTCGCCAACCGCGTCGTCGCCGTCGGACGCGCCCCCGTCGAGCACGGATTCGCCCATCCGAAATCTGGCGCGTGCTCGCCAAACTCCGCACCGACCCCGCCCGCGCCACCCAACTCCTGTGCGCCCTCCTCGTCCTGGCGAACCTCGAGGTCAACCGCTGAGACAACACCGTGTGAAGGTCTCCCGGACGCGGCACCACCTTCAGAAGCCGTCCCGCCCTCTGGCCAAGGGCCCGAGCACGTCCTTGACTTGCTGGAACACGGCAACAGTCCAGTGAAGGAGCAAGGACGTGCGCGCACGGGGCATCAACTACGACACCGGGTTCCTCCCCGGGGACGACCTCTCCCGCAAGGGCTTCACCCCCCAGGCAGTCCGGCACGACATGGAGGTGATCTCCAGGGATCTCCACTGCGACGCCATACGTGTCTCCGGGCGAGAGCCTGAACGGCTGAGCACCGCCGCCCGACACGCGGCCGACGCCGGTCTCGAAGTCTGGTTCGCCCCCTTCCCCGTGGACCTTCCCCACGACACGCTGCTCCCGTTCTTCGCCGACTGCGCAGAGCGCGCCGAAGCCATACGAGAAACCGGCGCCGACGTGGTATTCGTCGCCGGCTGCGAGATCAGCGCATTCTGCGGCGGCTTCATCCCGGGCGACACCTACGGCGGCCGCCTGCAGACCATGGCCGGCGCCGACATGGAGTGGTGGTCCTCCCTCGGCCCAGTACAAGAACGCCTCAACGACTTCCTCTCCCAGGCCGCCACGACCGTCCGCACGCACTTCGGCGGACAGCTCACCTACGCCTCAGGACCTTGGGAGTTCGTCGACTGGAATCCGTTCGACTTCGTCGGCATCGACGCCTACCGGGCCGCCTACAACACCGACACCTTCCGCGACGAACTACGCGCGCACCTCGCCCACGGCAAACCCGTCGCGGTCACCGAATACGGAACCTGCGCCTACCAGGGCGCCGGAGAACGCGGCGGCATGGCCTGGCAAGTACCACCCGGCGCGATACCGGACGAGGACGAGCAGGCGCGCTACCTCACCGAGCTCCTGGACATCTTCGAAAAGGAAGGCGTGGACACCGCCCTCTGGTTCACCTTCGCCGGCTACAGCAGACCCGGGGAACAAGACCTCGGCTCCTACGGCGTCGTCCGGATACTCGATGAGACGCACTGGGAGCCGAAGAAGGTGTTCCACACGATGGCAGCCCGCTACCAACGCGGCTGAGACGTCAAGACCTCCAGCTCCACGCGTCCAGGGGAAGGGCGAGTCAGCCAGATGTGGCGCCTGTGACAGGTGCGGCGCGCATCAGAGTCTCAACGTTCCAACGCGGACCTGATCAGCCTCACGACCGCTGAGAGGGTGTAGGACCGGTTGGAATAGTCGTAGTTCCTGAGCTCCTTGCTGCCGATATTTCAGATACAGCCCGGCCTGGTTGACATCGAGAGGACCGTTCAGGTGGCTGAACTTGTCATTGACGATGAACGGATACCGGGCGAATAGGTCCGCGATCATCGTCTCGTGGGACGAGGAGATCCTGAACCGGGGGTCGAGGAGTGAGTCCACCTCCACTTGGAAGAACCGCACTCCGGCCTCGACGAGGCGGTCCAGGTGAGCCGTTCTGCGCACCAGGGACACCTCGTCTTTCAACAGGAAGAATCCGTTGGCGATGCCCGGCACACCGACCCCGCGCACCACCGCAAGCTGCCTCTCGAATGCCCCACTCTTCTCCGGATCGCATGGTGTGAACTCGTAGTAGTTCGGCCTTAGCGAGCCGATGACGTCTGGCAGGTCCTTGTCGGACACTTCCGCTGACTCGTCGATGGCAAGAGCGATGCTCGCAGACGTTGCGCATTTGATCTCCTCGAACTGCTCCCTTGTCACGGTGCGTCTGCCGTGCTGCTCGGCATCGCCGAGGCAGACACCGACGATATCGACGCCGCGCACCCACTCGGCTTCGCACGTGCTACAAACCTGATTGACCTTGATCACGTTGATCGATCATGTTTCCCACGACGCGGACGGTCAAGCGGCGGTTGCTCTGCCATGCCTGCTTCCTTCGTACATAACGTTGTGTAGTTGGCTCCCTCCCGGAACTTGTGCCAGACCCCACCGAACGCTGACAGAGCCTTTTCCGGCCCGGACCATCTCGCCGCGCCGGCCGCCCTTGACCCGCACCCAGGTTGGGGTGGACTCCAGGTACAGGCGGAAGGTGTCAGCGAGGACGAACTTCAACGCCATCGGATGCGCGCCGTGCTCCCGGGCGAACTCCTCGAAGATCTTGATTCCCCGGGCGTACGCGCGCTGCGTGTTCACGCTGCGCTGGTGGGCGATCCAGGAAGCCGCGAGGGTCGGCAGCACGTCGTCCCTGCCGTACAGGCTGACGAGGTGGTCGTACAGCTTCCGCGCGTGCTCCGGTCACAGGTCGCGCGGGTCACGCCGTAGCGTGGCCAGCGTGGTTCGGGGCGAGCTGCTCCAGTGCCGTGGTCATGCGACGTCCTCCGGCGCATCCTGCGCTCGGCAGTCCGGGCACAGAGTGAAGCCCAAACGGTCGGCGTCGGCCGGGGTGGGCCACGGGCGGCTGCAGCCGGCGCAGGTTGCGAGGTCCCGCGCTTCGTGGCGGTTGCTGCAGCCGAAGCAGTACAGGGTGTCGGACAGCCGGGTGCCGTCGGCGAAGTTGACGCCCTCGACGAAGGCGGCGGTGTCGCATTGGGGGCAGGGGAACGCCAGGGCCAACTGGCCGTCGGAGCAGCCGAGATAGTCGAAGGCCAGCAGCTCGGCCGAGTCCCATGACGCGCCGCAGAAGCGGCAGTCTCCGCTGTGGGGGGCGACGACGAGGGTCATCTGCTCGCAGTAGGGGCACATGATGGTCCGGCTCTCCAGCCCGGCCAGCTCGCCGCGCAGCCGGTTGAGGCGCCGTTTGACGTAGGAGCTGATGTTCTTCACGCCCTTGGCCACCGGGATCATGTCCCGTGCTGCCCTGTCACGTTCCTGCCCTTCGAGCAGCGGCAGGAGCTGGGTGTCCAAGAAGCGCATGAGGAAGTCGAGCACTCGGCCGGCACGGGCCTCGACCGCGTGGGCATTGTGCGTCAGGCCGTAGTGCTGCAGGGCGTTGCGGTCTTTCGCCAGGTCCTTCAGCGCCTCGGCCTCCTTGCGGTCGATGGCGACCCCCGCTATGTCGCGCAGGCGCTCGACCGCGGCCTCGGTCCCGCAGCTCTCGAAGTCCCCGCTCTCGAAGTCCTTCCTGGTCGCCCTGCCGGGGTCCTTGAAGATGAGGGTCCAGTGCTCGCGCAGCAGACGGGCTTTGAGGAGCACCTCGACCGCGGCCTGCAGGTGCAGGACGGCGTACTTGAGGTTCCGGGGTCCGACGTCCGATGCGTTCTCGTCCAGGTGCTCGACAACACTGGCGAGGTAGTCGATGCCGTTGCGGATCGGAGGAAAGTCCAACTGCGGCGGTCCGGCCGGACGCTCCGGCGGCACGAACCAGAGCCCGTCCGCTGCCGCCACCTTCCACTGCGGTGTGTCACCTGAATCACCCGTGCGGGCAGGGTCCTGATCCTTCGTCAACACGCCGACAGGATAACTGTCGCCCCCGCGACGCCTGCCGAGCGCTTGAGCAACTCACAGATCGCAGCTGCGGCCGCTGTCGCCCTCCGTCCGATCCCCGCAGGCAGTGGGTTGCAGGAACTGTGGCTATGTGATGGCCGTTGACTGCGACTATCACCCCGGGTTGGGGACGTGGTGCTCCACGTGCGGCGAGCAGAACCCGCCGTAGTCGGCGGTCGCAGCCAGGCCGGCCGCGACGCTCACCACTCGTCGCGGGGCCATGCCGCTGCCGTGGCGGCGCAGGCAAGGACATGGATGGTGGCGAGTGCCGTGAAGGCGGCGATGCCGGGTTCCACGTCGGTGTCGTTGAGGCGTTCGGTGGCGATGGGCGGGGCCCAGCCGTCCGGGACCACCGAGACGGTGATGACGGCACCAACGGGTGCGCGTGTGCGTGGGCCGAACCGCATCCAGCCGAGGTCACGCTCAGTCTCCGCGTCTGCGAGGCGGTAGCGGGTACGCCCGGTGTCCACGCCCTCACCGTAGATGACGGGCTCGGCCTCGACGACGCGGGCCAGGGCCGGCTGCCCGGCCAGATCATGGAGGGCCTAAGAGGCCAGCCACGGTGCTGTGATGAGCAGAACGGCGGCCGTCAGCCCGGGCACGGCGGTCAGGGCTTCTCGCAGTTCGACGGGGGACCAGTAAGCGGCGATCTCCACGGCCAGACGCACTGAGGCGATCGCGAGGAGGACGAAGACCAGCACCCATCGAACTCCTTGGTTGCGGGAGGCGAAGGGGACCGCGATCGGTATGACGACCAGGGACCACAGCATCATGGGCGCGAAGCCGCCTCTTCCGTCCCTGCTCGACCACCACCCGGCGACCGCAGTGACGGCCGCGCATACCGGGTACAAAAGCCTCGCGGCCGCGAGGCGGCCTCTTCCGCGCATGTGCTGTCTCCTCACTCCGGCCGTTCGTCGCCTGTGCCGTGCAGTGAGCGGGTGATCTCGTCGAGTGTGTCGAGTCCGGCCTGTACGGCCTCGAGTTCGTGGTCGAGGGCGGTGAGGTCCGTCGGGACGGCGGAGGCGTCCGTCGCGGCCTGGAGCGACAGCAGCATGGCGCCGCGCTCCGCCGCCGCTTCCAGACGCAGGGTGGTGGCCTCCATGGTGGTGATCAGGAGTTGCCGCAGCTCCGCCAGGCGCTCCAGGGTCGCGGCGCGTTCGCCCGTGGCGCGGGCGGCGTCCTGTTTGGCCCGCCGTAGCGGGCCGTCGGGGAGGGCTCGGGCCTCTTTCTCCAGGCGTTCCTGGTCGTGGTGCAGGACGCGGTGGTCAGCGGGTGCGCCGCTGGTGTCGATGACGCGGACCGCCTCGGCTGCCGCCGTCAGCCGGTCGGCTGCGGCCCGTACGGATGTCGCCGCCGTTGCCAGCGCGGGCCAGAGCGAGGCGTTGGGGCTCTGCCGGCACTGGTGCTGCAGCCGGTCGGCGGCCGCTGCCGCGCGGGTCAGCCATCGGGCGGCGTCGGCGGGCGGTGCGTCACCGCAGGCGGCTGAAGACAGCGGGCAGCCCGTTCCTCTCGTTGGTGGACACGGTCGTGGGAGCGTTCTCCCCGGACGGAGAGCTGTACGCGCACGTCGTGGACGACGAGGGTGGCCCCTCACTCCAGGTCTGGTCGGCGAGGACCGGTCGCCCTCACGGTCCGCGGATCAGCCTTCGGGGCAAGGACGAACCCGAGGCGATCGCCTTCTCTCCTGACGGCCGTCGGATCGCCGTCTCCCGTCTTGACGCCTCGATGGTCACGCGCCGAACCATAGAGGTGTGGGATCTGACCACCTCCCGCCGTGCGGCTGTCTTCCCCGACGCTGGCGCGGCCGAAATCGCCTTCTCGCCCGACGGCAACCTCCTGGTGACCGCCTCAGGTGATCGGATCGATCTCATGTCGAAACAGGTACGGCGGCAGGCGCTGGGACCGGCCGGCGCCCGCGATGTGGCGTTCAGCGAGGACGGGCAAACCCTGGCCGTCTCCACCGACCGGGGCAGTATCGACCTGTGGGATGCCACCGCGACCCGGCGCATCGGAGCCGTACCGTCCATGGGCAATACCGACTCTCCCGTCACCGGTCTGCGGTTCTCACCGGACGGACAACTTCTGGCCGGGGTGGACGATACCGGCGTGCGCCTGTGGGACGTGCCCGACCGCCGCCGCCTCGGTGGCCCGCTACGACTGGCTGGTGGAGATCGCATTTCCCTCGCCTTCGACACCTCCGGCAGACTGCACGTCGCCTCCACCCTCAATCGACACGTCATGATCGACCTTGACCCAGAGTCGATCATGAACGAGATTTGCCGCAGCGTTGGCCGTGACCTGACCGCCGAGGAGTGGGAACAGTATCTGCCCGGACGCGCTCGCCACCCCGTGTGCTGAAGCGCACCCTATGGCAGGAAGGCTGACTCACTGGCCAGATCCTCGCGGAGATCGAGGGCATCGAGTGGGCAGGGCAATTTCGAGTCGTGCGGCTCATGAGCAGCGGCTGGTCACGTTGGCCGATCCGCGCCACGGCGCGGGAGGCGTCCACTCGTTCGTGAGCGTACTCCTGAGCGCCTGCTCCACCATATTGGCCGGGGCCCGCGCGTTCCCGGGCGGTGTGGGCAACACCCGTAAGGATCCGAAGGCGTTCGCCAGTCTGATCCACGACGTCGAGACGAAGATCTTCGACGTACTGCCGGACGAGACCTGGGTCTACCCGGGGCACGGCAACGACACGACGCTGGGCGCGGAACGACCGCAGCTGCCGGAGTGGCACGCGCGGGGTTGGTGAGCGCGCGAGGTCGGTGAGCGCGCGGCGCCCGTAAGCGCGCAGGCGTGAGCGCGCTCCCCGCGCACGCGCCCCGTGTGAATCGTTCACACGCGCCGGTGCCACGCGCGCGCTCCCGGCGGACGTTGTTGCGCAGTCAACTGGAAGCAGCCCCGCACAGGATGACGGCTCCTGAGCGGTAAGGGCCGCCGACCTCTCCGACCCCGCCCTCGGTCGGCGGCCCCGGCGGCACGCCGAGGAACCTGTTCACAGGAACGCAACACCCGTTCCCACTATGCGGACAGTTACCGTCGCGACCTCGACAAACACGACGATGTACTGTCAATCTCCCGCCATGGATCTTGCCCCTCGCGCGCTGCGCCGCGCCGTCGCCGTCGCAACGACAGCCCTGCTCGCCACCGCTCTCGGCTGTGCCCCGCAGCCGGACGACAAGCCTGCCGACGCGCCGTCGGGTTCGGCCGGGAACACGTGCGCCAAGGGCAAGTTGGCCACCCAGACCTCCGGCAAGCTGACGATCGCCACCGACGAGCCGGCGTACGAGCCCTGGTTCAAGGATGACAAGCCCGCCAACGGTGAGGGATTCGAGTCGGCGGTCGCGTACGCCGTGGCGAAGCAGCTCGGCTACGACAAGAGCGCCGTCGTCTGGCAGAGCGTGCCCTTCAACAAGGCCTTCGCGCCCGGCGCGAAGACCTTCGACTTCGACATCAACCAGGTGTCGATCAGCAACGAGCGCAAGAAGGCGGTGGACTTCTCCTCCGGCTACTACGACGTCCGCCAGGCCGTCATTGCGTTGAAGGGCACCAAGGCCGCCAAGGCGAAGAGCCTCGCGGACCTGAAGGGACTCAAGCTGGGCGCGCAGGTCGGCACCACCAGCCTCAATTACATCGACGACGTGGTGAAGCCGACGCAGCAGGCCGCCGCGTACGCCAAGAACGACCAGGCCAAGTCCGCGCTGAAGAACGGTCAGGTGGATGCCATCGTCGTCGACCTGCCGACCGCCTTCTACATCACCGCGGCCGAGGTGACGGACGCGACGATCGTCGGCCAGTTCGAGAACCAGGGCGGTACGCCGGAGCAGTTCGGGCTCGTGCTCGACAAGGGCAGCACACTCACCGCGTGTGTGACGGACGCCGTGGACACGCTGCGCAAGGACGGCACCCTGGCCAAGCTCGAGCAGCAGTGGCTCTCGGACGCCGTCGACGCTCCGGTGCTCAAGTGACGGTCACGAAGGAGGAGTCCGGGCAGGAGGGCGCGGACGACGACGGCATGTCCGGTGCGGACGGCGACGGTTACGTCCCCTCGCAGCGACGTCTCGACCGCGAGCGCTACAAGCGCAACCGCGCCCGCCGCGCCACCGCGATCGCTGCCCTGTCCACCCTGATCAGCGGCATCGTTCTCTACCTGATCGTGGTCAACGCCCCGGGCTGGCCGCGCACCAAGGAGACGTTCTTCGACTGGCAGTACGCGCGTGAGGCGTTCCCCAAGGTCCTCGAAGGGCTCTGGCTCAACGTCCGGCTGCTGCTGATCTGCGGTGCGGCCGTGCTGGTCCTCGGCATGCTCATCGCCGTCGCGCGCACGCTGCGCGGCCCGGTGTTCTTCCCTCTGCGGGCACTGGCGGCCGCGTACACGGACTTCTTCCGGGGCCTTCCGCTCATCATCAACTTGATGATCGTCGTGCTCGGCGTCCCCGCGCTGCGGCTGCAGGGCGTGACCGTCGATCCGGTACTGCTGGGCGGTACCGCGCTGACGCTGACGTACTCGGCGTACGTAGCCGAGGTGTTCCGCGCGGGCATCGAGTCCGTCCACCCCTCGCAGCGCGCGGCGGCCCGCTCGCTCGGCCTCACCAACCGGCAGGCACTGCGGCACGTCGTCCTGCCCCAGGCCGTACGCCGTCAGGTGCCGCCACTGCTGAACGACCTGGTGTCGCTGCAGAAGGACACCGGTCTGGTGTCGATCGGCGGTGCGGTGGATGCCGTACGGGCCGCGGACATCATCGTGGGCCGCAGCCTCAACTACACGCCGTACATCGTCGCGGGCCTGGTCTTCGTGGCGCTGACGATCCCGATGACCCGCTTCACGGACTGGGTGACGGCCCGGATGGACCGCCGGCGCGCCCAAGGAGGAGCCCTGTGAGCGACGCACCTGTGCTGCGCATGGAGTCCGTCCGCAAGACCTTCGGCGGCTCGGTCGTGCTGCGGGACGTCGACCTCGAGGTCGCCCCGCACACGGTGACCGCGCTGATCGGCGCCTCCGGCTCCGGCAAGTCCACGCTGCTGCGGTGCGCAAACCTGCTGGAGGACATCGACGACGGTGCGATCTGGCTGGACGGCGAGGAGATCACCGATCCGCGCGTCGACCAGGACGCCGTACGGCGCCGTATCGGCGTGGTGTTCCAGGCGTACAACCTCTTCCCGCACATGACGGTCCTGGAGAACATCACCCTCGCCCCGCGCCGGGTGCACGGCGTGTCCCGCGCGGAGGCCGAAGCACGCGCGCGTGAGCTGCTGGAGCGGCTCGGCCTGGCCGGCAAGGCAGGCGAGTACCCGGACCGACTGAGCGGCGGTCAGCAGCAGCGCGTCGCGATCGTCCGCGCCTTGGCCGTACGTCCCCGACTGCTGCTGCTCGACGAGATCACCGCCGCCCTCGACCCGGAACTCGTCGGCGAAGTCCTCTCCGTCGTCCGCGACTTGAAGGAGGACGGAATGACGATGGTGCTGGCCACGCACGAGATGGGGTTCGCCCGCGAAGTCGCCGACCAGGTTTGTTTTCTGGACGGAGGCGTGGTGCTGGAACGCGGCACGGCCGAGCAGATCTTCGGCGAACCGCAGCAGGAGCGCACCCGGCGCTTCCTGCGGCGGATCGTGGAGGCGGGGCGGCTGTAAGGACCGCTCGCCATGGTCGGCGGGACTTACACGTCCGCGGGACTCATACGTTCGCCGGACTTACCCGCCCGCCCCGCCCGCCCACTTCACGTGTCCGCCTGTCCCGCCCCCGCCAGCGCCACGACCCGCTCCACCCCGAACACGTACCCCTGCACACCGCACCCCGCGATGACGCCGTCGGCGCGCAGGGAGACGTAGGAATGGTGCCGGAACGACTCGCGCTTGTGGATGTTGGAGATGTGGACCTCCAACACGGGCAGCCCGTCACAGGTGTTGAGTGCGTCCAGAATCGCAACCGACGTGTGCGAGTAGGCACCGGGATTGATCACGATCCCGCAGTGGTTCAGCCGTGCCTCGTGGATCCAGTCGACCAGCTCGCCCTCGTGGTTCGACTGCCGGAAGTCGATCGTGCCGCCGTGCGCGGCCGCCGCCTTGGCGCACAGGGCCTCGACATCAGCCAGGGTCTCGGAGCCGTAGATCTCCGGCTGGCGCTGGCCGAGCAGGTTCAGGTTGGGGCCGTTGAGGATCATGATCGGGGCGTTGGCCAGGGTGCGGGGCACGGTTCCTCCGGTCCGTTGGGGATCTGAGCGGTCCGACGACGACCGCTGCTCAAACCCCGGTTTATCACGATGCATGGATCACGCCACGAGTCATACCCTCCCGTCATGACCATGATCTCGTACCCGCCCAAGCCCTCCCCCGGCGACCGCATCGCCGTCATTTCGCCCGGTGCGGGCCTTCCCGGGCTCTTCCCCCGCCCTTACGAACTGGGCCTGGAGCGGCTGCGCAAGGACTACGGACTCGAGCCGGTCGAGTACCCCTCGACCCGCAAGTTGGGCTCGACGCCGCAGGAGCGGGCCGACGACATCCACGCCGCGTTCGCCGACCCCGGCATCAAGGCGGTCATCGCGTCCATCGGCGGCGACGACCAGATCACCGTACTGCCGCTGCTGGACCGGGAGTTGATCCGGGCCAACCCGAAGCCGTTCTTCGGGATGAGCGACAACACGAACCTGCTCATGTTCCTGCGCAACACCGGCATCGTCGGCTACCACGGCGCGACCGTCATGACCGCCCTGGGCCGCCCTGTTGCCATGGACGAGTTGACGGCCGAGTCGCTGCGGGCGGCGCTGTTCACGTCGGGCGAGTACGAGCTGAAGCCCGCAGAGCTCTGGAACGACGTCAACCGTGACTGGGCCGACCCGGCGACCTTCGACGCTGAGCCGGAGATGCGCCCCTCCGACGGATGGACGTGGGTGAACGCCGACAGGGTGGTGGAAGGCCGCAGTTGGGGCGGCTGTCTGGAGATCCTCGGCTGGATGCTGATGGCTGACCGGGAGATCGCACGCGACCTCTCGGAGTACGACGGTGGGGTGCTGCTCCTGGAGACCTCTGAGGAGATGCCGAGCGGCGAGGAGGTCTTCCGCACCATGCGCAACATGGGCGAGCGTGGGCTGCTCCAGCGCTTCTCCGCACTCCTGATGGGCCGGGCGAAGACCTGGTCCTTCGAGCGCCCCAACAGCCCCGAGGAGGCCGCTCGTTATGCGGCAGAGCAGCGCGAGGCCGTCCTGCGCGCCATGCGGGCCTACGCTCCCGACACCATGATCGTCTTCGACGTGGACTACGGGCACACGGATCCGCAGCTCGTGATCCCCTACGGCGGCATCGTCCGCGTCGACGGCCCCGCCCGGCGCATCACCGTCACGTACTGACGAGGCCCCGGCGCGCCCGCACGCCCCCGTAACCGGCGGTCACCGTGGGTAGTTGACGCAGCATGCACGACGTACGCACCGTAAGGGCGCCCTCCATGCTGCGGCTCGCGGCTGCCTCGCTCGCCGGAACGGCCATCGAGTTCTACGACTTCTTCGTCTACGGGACCGCGGCGGCGCTGCTCCTGGGGCCGCTGTTCTTCCCGACATTCTCGCCGGTGGCGGGAACCCTGGCCGCCTTCGCAACGTTCGGCGTCGGCTTTGTGGCGCGGCCGCTGGGCTCGGTGCTGTTCGGGCACATCGGGGACCGGCACGGACGCCGACCGGTCCTCGTCGCCTCGCTGCTGCTGACCGGCGCCTCCACGGTCGCGGTCGGCTGCGTGCCGACGTACGACACGATCGGTGTCACCGCTCCCCTGCTGCTGCTCGTGCTGCGCTTTCTGCAGGGGCTCGGCATCGGCGGCGAGTGGGGCGGGGCCGTCCTGCTGACCGTGGAGCACGCGCCGGCCGAGCGGCGCGGTCTGTGGTCGAGCTTCCCGCAGGTCGGGCCGGCGCTGGGCTTCCTGCTCGCCAACGGTGTGGTGCTGGGGCTGTCGGCGACATTGTCCGACGCGCAGTTCGCCGCGTGGGGATGGCGAGTGCCGTTCTGGGCGGCGGGAGTGCTCGCCCTGGTGGGGCTGTGGCTGCGGTCGTCGCTCGCCGAGAGCCCCCGGTTCCTCGAGATCGACGACCACGCGCGTGTGCCGCTCGCCGAGGTCGTACGCGACCACTGGCGGCTCGTCCTGCTGACGGCCGGGGCGCTGTCGATCGGATACGCGATCTTCTACGCCGTGACGACCTGGTCTCTCGCCTACGCCACCGAGCGGCTCGGTGTGGGCCGGGGCACCATGCTGGCCTGCATCATGGCCGCGGTCCTGGTGAAGGGCTCGCTCACACCGGTGGCGGCTCTGCTCGGTGACCGGTACGGGCGGCGGCCCCTGACCCTGATCGGGTGCGCTGCCGCCGCCCTGTGGATGTTCCCGCTGGTCGCGCTCCTCGCGACGGGCGAGCCACTTCTGATGTTCCTGGGCTTCCTCGGGGCGATGCTCGCTTTCATCACGATGTTCGCCGTGATCGCCGCGTATCTGCCGGAGTTGTACGAGCCCAGGGTGCGCTGCACGGGCGCGGCGGTGGGCTACAACCTCGGAGGCGTCCTCGGGGGCGCGCTCACGCCGATCGTGGCGACAGCGCTCGCCGAGCAGGGCGGTCGGGTGCCCTGGGGTGTGGGGGCGTATCTGACCGGTATCGCGCTGCTCAGCCTGGGGTGTTTCGCGCTGCTGCCCGAGACGCGTCCGGTGCCTGCCGTGGCGCCGGAGCCGGCCACCGGGTGACGGGCTCCGGACACCTGGGGTCGGCCACGGATTGATCGCGAGCTCCAGATACGCCGCGAACAGCACGAGATGAACGCCTCCCTGGAGCGGCGTCGCCCGCCCCGGCACCACCGTCAGCGAGCTCACCACCACCGTCAGCGCGAGCAGCACCATATGAGTGGGGCCCAGGCCCAGGACGAGTGGGCCAGAGAGCCAGATGGAGGCCAGGGCGACCGCGGGGATGGTGATCACGCCGACGACGGCATACGGCAGGTCGGCGGCCTCCACTGCGGACTCGATGGTGGGCGACACGCCCTTGGCCACGCCGACCACGCCGATCAGGGCCAGACCCAGCAGCCCGAGGCTGATCATCGCGGTGCGGGCGGAGGGCGCGTGGGCGTGGTCGTCGGCGGTGATCACCTCGCCCTGACGGGTGATGGGGAGGAAGTAGTCGCGGTGCCGCACGGTCTGCGTCGCCACGAACAGGCCGTAAAGGATCAGCGAGGAGAGCGCGGCGAACGTCAGCTGCACGCTGGAGAACTCCGGCCCCGGGCTTGCTCGTGGTGAACGTCGGCAGCACCAGGCTGAGCGTGGCCAGGTGGCGACGGTCGCGAGGGCCGCGCCTGTGCCCTCGGGGTTGAAGACCGCCGTACGGTGCCGCAGCGAGGCGACCAGCAGGCAGAGACCGACGATGCCGTTGCAGGTGATCATCACGGCCGCGAATACCGTGTCCCGGGCGAGGGTGGAGCTCTTGTCGCCGCCGTCGCCATCAGGGTCACGATCAGGGCGACCTCGATGATCGTGACGGCCACGGCGAGGATGAGGGAGCCGAAGGGTTCGCCGACCCGGTGGGCCACCACTTCGGCGTGGTGCACGGCGGCCAGGACGGCACCTGCGAGGACCAGCGTCACCAGCGCGACGACCGCGCCGGGCAGGTCTCGTCCCCAGGTGAAGACCGGCAGGCGACCGCGAGCACCGGTACGAAGTAGGTCCACCGGGTCGTGAGCGGCCTGAGCCGAGCGATCATGGAGCGATCGCCGCAGAGGCGTTGGGGGTTCGCATTCCGGTCTGTGTGGTGGTCAGGCGGCCCCGCGCCCTCGGGATGCGGGGCCCCTGTGGGTCGTATGTCGCTACGCGAAATCGGTCATCTCCTGTACGTCGCAGTCCGTGAAGGACGGCGGCCTGGTGCACAGCGCGGCCATCTGCTCCGCGAACTTGGTCGTCTCGGGGTCGTCGCTGTTGCGCATGGCGTCCTCGTGGGAGTCGAACTCGATCACCACGAGGTAGCGGTTGGCCTGGCCCCGGTCCTTGAGGACGAGACGGCGCGTGGGGCCACCGCTGCGGCCCGCCAGGCGCTGTTCCGTCTCATGAGCCAGCTCCCGCATCTCGTCGATGCGCTCGGTCTCGAAGTCGATGATCTGCACGAACTTCATGGGTGCGTCCACAGGTGCCTCCACCCGGCCGTGGTGTCCCCGGCCGGGGACACTCAGCACCCAACGAAGCACCGGGAGCGGTGCTCGGCAATTCGCTGGGCACCACTCCCGGTGTTGGTTCTTCCTACGTCCGACGTGGTCAGACGTCGATGCTGTCCTTCGGAGCGCCTTCGCTGCGCTTCTGCGCCGCCTCGGCCGCCGCCTGCTTCTTGGAGGCCCTCAGGCTGGTGATCGTGGTGACGATCAGGACCGAGCAGATCACGCCGAGCGAGACCGGGATGCTGATCTCGGGGACATGGACCCCGGACTTGTGCAGCGCGTGCAGCACCAGCTTGACGCCGATGAAGCCCAGGATGATCGACAGGCCGTAGCTGAGGTGGACCAGCTTCTTCAGCAGGCCGCCGATGAGGAAGTACAGCTGCCTGAGACCCATCAGTGCGAAGGCGTTGGCCGTGAACACGATGTACGGGTCCTGCGTCAGGCCGAAGATCGCCGGGATGGAGTCGAGGGCGAACAGCACGTCGGTGGTACCGATGGCCAGCATCACGACCAGCATCGGGGTCATGACCCGCTTGCCGTTCTCCTGGATCCACAGCTTGGTGCCGTGGTAGCGGTCGGCGACACCGAACTTGCGCTCGGCGGCCTTGAGCAGCTTGTTCTCCTCGTACTCCTCGTCCTCCTCGTCGGCCCGGGCCTCCTGGATGAGCTTCCAGGCGGTCCAGATCAGGAAGGCACCGAAGAGGTAGAACACCCACGAGAAGCTCGCGAGGATCGCGGCACCCGCGGCGATGAAGATCGCGCGCAGGACCAGGGCTATGAGGACGCCGATGAGAAGCACGCGCTGCTGGTACTGCGAGGGCACCGCGAACTTCGCCATGATCAGGACGAAGACGAAGAGGTTGTCGACGCTCAGCGACTTCTCGGTGATGAAGCCCGCGAAGAACTCGCCGGCCGGCTGTCCGCCACCGAAGACGAGCAGGCCGAGTCCGAAGAGGCCCGCCAGGACGATCCAGACGACCGTCCAGATACCGGCTTCCTTGATCGAGACGTCGTGCGGCTTGCGGCCGATGAAGAAGTCGACCGCGATCAGGGCAGCAAGGCCCACGATGGTGAGGACCCATAGGGTCGGGGAAACAACCACTGCGCCTCCGGCAGTACGTAACGGCAAATGTCAGCGTCGTCGCGCGCCGGAGGTCTCTTCCACCCACGATGGGCCGACGCCCCGGGATCTGGCCGGATCCGTATTGACGGGTACGTCGCAGCAGACAGGGAGTACTCCCCTCCGTGCAATGAACAGTACCCCAATCACCAAGGGAAGGTAAAGCGCTTGGTAAAAGAAATGGCAAGTTTGCTGGTCAGAGGCACTTTACCTGTACTTGACGCGGGCTGCGGCGACCTGCGTGAGCACCTGCTGGATCACCTGGCTGCCGGGCGGCACGAGCGGGGGCTCGTACGTCCAGGCGTGACCCACCCACGGGTCGGCGAGGTGATCGTCCGGCACCGGGGTCAGTCGCATCAGCGAACGCCACAGCGGGTCGAGCAACGGGCCGTAGGCGGCGGCCTCCTCACGGTCCGCGACCATCATGAGGTGGACGCCGACGGCGGGCCCCTCGTCCGCCAGGTAGCGCAGCTGGTTCACGGCCCGGTCGTCGAAGCCGTGCGGGAAGTCATTGACGATCAGCAGCTGCTCGGAAGTGTCGAAACCGGGCGGCAGGGAGTCGGGCGCACCGCCGCGCAGGGCCATCTGCACCAGGTCGACGCGCTGAGTGAGCCGTGCGAGGACCTCAGCGACACCCGCCGCGCCCACCGCGGGCGGGGCCGCGAGCACGCCGCTCTGCACCAGCGGTACGAGCGTCTGCGCGCCCGAACCGGCCGGATCGATGACGTGCACGGTGAACTCGCCCGCCGGATAGACGGCGAGCAGCCGCGCCGCGTGCGCCACCGCCGTCTCCATCGCGAGGCGCCGCAGGTCGTGGGAGTCGGTGAACGATCCGTCGAGCGATCCGCCGCGTCCGCTGTCGATCCACAGGCCGCGCTCCAGCGGCAGCCGGACCAGCATCGGGATGCGCAGATCGGCGCTCTCGGGCAGGTGGAGGTCGCCCAGGCGCAGAGCCATGGGTATCTCCATCGGAACGCGGTAGCCGTGCCAGACAGGGTTGTCCCAGCGTGCGTACGCGGTCGGCAGCGCGGGTTCGACGACCTCGGACTCGGCGGTGAGCTGGGCCAGGTCCCGGTCGAGCGCCGCCCTGGCCTGGTTGACCAGCTGGGCGTGCTTGGCCTGGGCCGCCTCGCGTGCGGCGTCGCCCTGTCCGCCGATCCGGCTGCGCGGGTCCGACAGGACCTGGTCGAGCTCCTTCTCCATGCGCGAGTCGGCGAAGTCGACGGCGCTGCGGTAGGCGGCGGTCGTGCGGGCCAGGTCCTCGAACATGCCCCACACCTGGTTGTAGAGCCGCTCGTCCATGGACCAGCCGGTCGCGTCGCCCGCGACCGGCTGCGCGGGCTGCCCGGGCTGGGCCGGGGGCGCGGTCGGCGGGGGCGGCGGCGGAGCCGCGTTCTGCCGCCGCGGGTGGCTGTAGTCGATCGAGCCGCCGGAGGTGGGCGCGGACGGCTGGGTGGGGTCGGTGGCGCCGGTTCCGCTCGGATTCGACGGCTGCTGCGTGGGCCGGCCCGGTACGCCGGGCGGCTGAGTGCCGTACGGGGAGTTCGGCTGGGGTGCGGGCTGCCCGGGCACACCGGGTGTCTGGGTGCCGTAGGGCGACGTCGGCTGCGGTGGTACGGGGCCGGAGGCGCCGTGCGGTGCGGGACCGCCCTGCTCCGGGCCGAGTGCCGGTGCGGCCGCCTGCCGGGAGCGGTCGCCGTCCGGCCGTGGCGGGGGTGCCGGCACCGAGCGGGCGATGCCCTGGGCCACCGCTTCGTGGATGCCGCCGGCGAGTTGGTGGGCCTGGGGCAGGCCCTGGTCGGTGAAGAGGTCGGCGAGGCCGCCTGCGTAGCCCTGGCCGATGGCGCGCACCTTCCAGGCGCCCTGGCGGCGGTAGAGCTCCAGGGCGACGACGGCCGACTCGGCCTCCAGGCCGGTGACGGTGTAGGAGGCGACCTCGGTGCCGTCGAGGCCGGTGACCGCAACGAAGGGGGCGGCGACGGCGCCGAACCGGGTCGGACCGGCGACCCCGGTGGGCAGGGCGAGCAGCACACTGACGCGGTGGACGGCTTCTGGCATGGCGTCCAGATCCACCGCGAGGCGATGGTCGGCGGCCGCCTGCCGGGAGACCTCGAGACCGGGCAGGGTGGGGGCGCCGGGGTGGGCCACCCATTCGACGCCGTGAATCCTGCCCTGCTCGTCGCCGAGCGTGGCTCCGGCCACGATCGGCGTGCCGGCCGAGATCCGGATCTCCAGACGGGCCTGGGAGAGCGGGTGGTTCTGCCCCCGCACCAGCTCGGCCGTCATGCCTTCGTCCCCCTGTGTCACTTGTCTTGTTGTGTGCCGCTCGCCGGGCCGCCCTACAGGTCCTTCAGGTCCTTCAGGTCCTTCAGGTCTTACACGTCCTACAGGTGCGGCAGGATCGACGGCATCAGGTCCTGGAAGGTGCGGCCGTTGGCCGGCGTGCCGAGGGCCGTCATCGTCCAGCCCGGGCCCGAGCGGTGCACCTTCGCCATGATCTGGGCCGTGTAGGCGCCGCCGCCCGCGAGGGTGTAGCGGGCCAGCTCCTGACCGTTGGTCTCATCGACCAGGCGGCAGAACGCGTTCTGCACCTCCTGGAAGGTCTGGCCCGTGAAGGAGTTCACGGTGAAGACGATCTGGTCGATGTGGACCGGGATGCGCGCGAGGTCGACGAGGATCGCCTCGTCGTCGCCGCCCTGGCCGACACCGCCGACGAGGTTGTCACCGGTGTGGCGGATCGAGCCGTCGTCGCTCACCAGGTGGCGGAAGAAGACGACGTCGACCGGCTGCTTGTCCGCGAACAGAACCGCGGAGGCGTCGAGGTCGACCTCACGCGTGCGCGAACCGAACAGGCCGCGCCGGGGAGCCGCCTGCCAGCCGAGACCCATGCGCACCGCGGTCAGGCTGCCGCCGTCTTTCTTCTGCAGACTGATGGCCTGACCCTTGGTCATGTTGACGGTCACGTGCTGATTCCCCTCTCGAGCTGTCCCCTGTTGGCCGCGGACTCCGCGGATGACGAGAACCCTACGCAGGGGCACTGACAGTGCCGTACCCCGGTCCGCACTTTGTGTCGGTCTTGCAACACAGCGAGTACTTGGAGGCCCTCAGAGCCCCATTCGGCCGGCGCCGGTCCCGGGTGGACCGGCGCCTGTGCGGGCCCGTCAGGACAGGCCCGCCTCCTTCATCTGGCGCAGTTCCTTCTTCATCTCGGAGACCTCGTCGCGCAGTCGGGCCGCGATCTCGAACTGCAGATCCGCGGCGGCGGCGCGCATACGCTCCGTCAACTCCTCGATCTGCTCGGCGAGATCGGCCGCCGGACGGTCGGTCGGCACCGTCTCCTTGGCCTTGCCCTTGGCGGGCTTGGCTGCCTTCGCACCCTTGGCCGCCTTGTCGCCGAGGGAGGGCACGGGAGCCTTGGTGCCCCGGCCGTCCTTCTTCGCCCGGTAGCCCGAGCCGAGCAGCTGCTCCGTGTCGACGTCCTCGCGGGCGATCTGCGCGACGATGTCGTTGATCTTCTTGCGCAGCGGCTGGGGGTCGATGCCCTTCACCTTGTTGTACGCGACCTGCTTCTCCCGGCGGCGGTTGGTCTCGTCGATGGCCTTCTCCATCGCCGGGGTGATCTTGTCGGCGTACATGTGGACCTGGCCGGAGACATTGCGCGCCGCGCGGCCGATGGTCTGGATGAGGGAGGTGCCGGAGCGCAGGAAACCCTCCTTGTCGGCGTCGAGGATCGCCACCAGAGACACCTCGGGAAGGTCGAGGCCCTCGCGAAGGAGGTTGATGCCGACCAGGACGTCGAACTCGCCCGCGCGCAGCTCGCGCAGCAACTCGACGCGGCGCAGCGTGTCGACGTCGCTGTGCAGATAGCGCACCTGGATGCCGAGCTCCAGGAAGTAGGCGGTGAGGTCCTCGGCCATCTTCTTGGTGAGGGTGGTGACCAGGACGCGCTCGTCCTTCTCTACGCGCCCCCGGATCTCGTGGACCAAATCGTCGATCTGGCCCTCGGTGGGCTTGACGACGACCTCGGGGTCGACAAGGCCGGTGGGGCGGATGATCTGCTCGACCTGGCCGTCCGAGCGGGAGAGCTCGTAGGTGCCCGGGGTCGCCGACAAGTAGACGGTCTGCCCGATGCGCTGCTGGAACTCCTCCCACTTCAGAGGGCGGTTGTCGAGGGCGGAGGGCAGGCGGAAGCCGTGGTCGACGAGGGTGCGCTTGCGGGATGCGTCGCCCTCGTACATGGCGCCGATCTGCGGCACGGTGACGTGCGACTCGTCGATGACGAGCAGGAAGTCGTCGGGGAAGTAGTCCAGCAGGGTGTTCGGCGGGGAGCCGGGCTCGCGGCCGTCGAAGTGCATCGAGTAGTTCTCGACACCGGAGCAGCTGCCGATCTGCCGGAGCATCTCGAGGTCGTACGTCGTGCGCATCCGCAGGCGCTGGGCCTCCAGGAGCTTGCCCTGCTTCTCCAGCTCGGCGAGGCGCTCGCCCAGCTCCTTCTCGATGTCGTTGACGGCCCGCTCCATGCGCTCGGGGCCCGCGACGTAGTGGGAGGCCGGGAACACGTACAGCTGCTCGTCGTCGCTGATGATCTCGCCGGTGAGCGGGTGCAGCGTGGACAGGGCCTCGATCTCGTCGCCGAACATCTCGATGCGGACGGCGAGCTCCTCGTAGACCGGGAAGATCTCGATGGTGTCGCCGCGCACCCGGAAGGTGCCACGTGTGAAGGCCAGGTCGTTGCGCGTGTACTGGATGTCCACGAATCGGCGCAGCAGTTGATCCCGGTCGATCTCCTCGCCGACCTTGAGGGGGACCATGCGGTCCACGTACTCCTGCGGAGTACCGAGGCCGTAGATGCAGGAGACCGAGGCGACCACGACGACGTCGCGGCGGGTGAGCAGCGAGTTGGTCGCGGAGTGGCGCAGGCGCTCGACCTCCTCGTTGATCGAGGAGTCCTTCTCGATGTACGTGTCCGACTGCGGGACGTAGGCCTCGGGCTGGTAGTAGTCGTAGTACGAGACGAAGTACTCGACGGCGTTGTTCGGCAGTAGCTCGCGGAACTCGTTCGCCAGCTGCGCGGCCAGCGTTTTGTTCGGCGCCATCACCAGGGTGGGGCGCTGGAGCTTCTCGATCATCCACGCGGTGGTGGCGGATTTGCCTGTGCCGGTTGCGCCGAGCAGGACGACGTCCTTCTCGCCGGCCTCGATGCGCCGGGCGAGCTCGGTGATGGCCTGCGGCTGATCGCCGCTGGGCTGGTAGGGGCTGACGACCTCGAAGGGCGCCACCGTGCGTTCGATGCTGGAAACGGGCCGCATGGAATCCACCGTACGACCCGCCACTGACAACGCGGTCCGATCAGTGGTTCTGCGGGGTGCGGGAGTCCCGGTGCCCGAGGGTCCGGCGAGGCCGCAGCGGCGGGCGGCGGGTCGGGGGCGGGACGGTGGCGTGGGCCGGTACGCCCGGTTTGTGCTCGACGGGACCCCTGGTGGGTCTCCCCATGACCATCTGTGGGTCGAACAGCACGACCACGCCCGCGAGGAGCAGGAAGGCGAGTGGCCCGACCAGCATCGGCGCGAGCAGGGAGGCCGGCGAGTCACCCGTCGAGGGGGCCTCCGTGCCGTGGAGATGGACGCTGAGGGCGGCCATGCCGGTGTAGTGCATGCCGCTGACGGCGAGGCCCATGACGAGGCTCGCGCCCACGCTCCACAGGAACCCTCTGACCTGCCCGGCGGCCCACAGGGCGGCGGTGGCCGCAACCATCGCTATGACGACGGAGGCGGAGACGGTGAACGTGTTGTACTCCAGCCTGCCGTCGAGCCGCATGCCGGCCATGCCCAGGTAGTGCATGGAGGCGATGCCCAGGCCGGTGATGGTGCCGCCGGTGAACAGGGCCGTTCCGCTGGCGCCCTTGTAACCGACGATGAAGATCCCGATGCCCACCATGACGATGGCGACGGCCAGGCTCGCGAACGTCATCAGCTTGTCGTAGTGGATCGGCGTCTCCTTGACCGTGAACCCCATCATCGCGACGAAGTGCATGGTCCAAATGCCGGAGCCGATGGCCGCCGATCCCAGGGCGAGCCAGCCCGGGCGCCAGGACTGCGAGACGAGCATCGATCTGGTGGTGCAGCGCAGGCCGAGGGCACCACCGAGGCAAGCCATCAGGTAGGCCACCAGCGGTGTGACGAGTCCGTAGCTGAATCCGTCGATCGTGCCCTGCATACGCAGCTGCCTTTCCCGCCCTCTTACGTCCCGGAACTCTCTGAAATGCGCCCCCTCCCACGACCGACCGAGCGGTCAGGGTTGAGGCAGAGAGTAACCCCCACCGGAATGGTCGAACGATTCTCCGGCAAAGAAACACGGCCTTGCCCCAGTTGTGCGGCACAAGTGAGCGGGCCCGGGCAACTCCATTCAATCTGTGGCCATTCTGCACTCCCCCGCTGTTGACCCTCTGCTGTCACAGTTGAGCTGTCCGTGATCGCTCGACGCGAGGAGTACGCATGCACGCGCGCGCTGTAGCCGCCACGACGACCGCGCTCCTGGGAGCCGCCGCTCTTCTGCTCCCCGCCTCCGCCGCCCGGGCCGGCGCCGAGCGGCCCACGATCATCGCCCACCGGGGTGCCTCCGCCTACGCCCCCGAGAACACGCTGGCCGCCGTCGACGAGGCCGCCGAGTTGGGCATCAGCTGGGTCGAGAACGACGTCCAGCGCACCAAGGACGGCGAGCTGGTCGTCCTCCACGACGACAATCTGAAGCGCACGACCGATGTGGAGGAGGTCTTCCCCGGCCGTGCGCCGTGGAAGGTGAAGGACTTCACCGCCGCCGAGATCGCCCACCTGGACGCGGGCAGTTGGTTCGGCCCCGCGTACGCGGGCGAGCGCGTACCGACGCTGGAGCAGTTCATGGATCGCGTGGAGCTGCACCACCAGAAGCTGCTCCTGGAGATCAAGAACCCCGACCTGTACCCGGGCATCGAGCAGCAGACCCTCAAGGTCCTGGGCAATGAGGGATGGCTCGACCCGGACCACCTCGCGAGCCGGCTGATCGTGCAGAGCTTCAGCGTCGACAGCGTGCGAAGCGTCCACGAGCTGAAGCCGGCTGTGAAGACCGGCTTCCTGGGGACGCCGCCCGTGGCGGACCTGTCCTGGTACGCGAACTTCACCGACCAGATCAACCCCTCGCACTCCTCCATCTCCACGGACTATGTCGCCTCCGTCCATGAGCTCGAAGGACCGCACGGCGGGCCGCTGGAGGTCTTCACCTGGACCGTGAACGACGCGGACACCGCCCGGCTGGTCGGCAGGTACGGAGTCGACGGCATCATCACCAACAACCCCGACGTGGTGCGGGACGCGTTCCCCGAGGGCTGAGGCCCGACAGCGCCGGCACCCCCGCCCGGCAGCCGGGGCCCGCTCCCGGGGCGTTGTCAGTGGCGGGTCGTACGGTGGGCGCATGGACAGCCATGGGCAGTACGAGCAGCAGGTCGTGTGGGCCGTCGTCGGTACCGACATCGGTCCGCTGATGCTGGCCGCGACCCGCGGCGGCCTGGTCAGCGTCGTGTTCCACGCCACGGAGAGGGTGCGTGACAAGGCGCTCGACCAGCTGGCGTCCCGGCTGGGCGCCGAGCCGGTCGAGGCGCCCGGCTCTCCGCTGCTGGCCGAGGCGATACGTCAGGTGGAGGAGTACTTCGCGGGCGCCCGACGCGACTTCGAGCTGCCGCTGGACTGGTCGCTCATCTCCGGCTTCAACCGGCAGGTGCTGCGCGAGCTGGCGTCCGGTGTCCCGTACGGCACGGTCGTCGGATACGGCGATCTGGCCGGACGCGTCGGGCAGCCGGGCGCGGCTCAGGCGGTGGGGACGGCCATGGGCGCCAATCCGCTGCCGGTCGTCGTGCCCTGCCACCGGGTCGTGGAGAGCGACGGCGGCATCGGCGGGTTCGGGGGCGGCCTGGAGACCAAGCGGAAGCTGCTCGCGCTGGAGGGGGTGCTGCCGGAGCCGCTGTTCTGAGGCTTCCGGTCTTTCGCAGAGTTGGACAGGCGAGAGAAGGCAGCGAGAGAGGACAAGCGGGAGAAGAGGGGGGAGACTGCGCCTGTGACGACACTATTCACCCACATGTACGCGGCCGGTCAGGTGTGCTGTCCCGTGCCGACAGGTCCGGTGCGCCCCATGTCGGCCGCCCGGACGCACCGTACAGCCCGGCGTGCTTCGTGACCGCCGTCGAGCGTCAGGCCGTCGCGTCCGTCACGCCCGACCGGTTGCCGGCCCTGCGGCGCCGTATCTCGGCCGTGCTGATCGCGACGCAGATCCTGGGCGGGCTGGGCGTCGCCACCGGCATCGCGCTCGCGGCCGTCCTGGCGACGGAGGTCAGCGGCACCGAGTCGCTGTCCGGGCTCGCGCCCACCGCGACCGTGGCCGGTACGGCGGTGTTGTCGATGCCGCTGGCCGCGCTGATGACCGCGCGGGGGCGGCGTCCGGGGCTCGTCCTGGCCTATCTCATCGGAGCCGTGGGCGCCGGTGTCACGGTGGTCGCGGCCGGCATCGGGAGCTTTCCGCTGCTGCTCTGCGGGATGGCCGCGTTCGGCGCGGCCTCGTCGGCGAACCTCCAGGCGCGGTTCGCGGCCGCCGATCTGGCCGAGCCGGAGCGGCGGGCCCGTGCCATCTCCCTCGTCGTGTGGGCCACCACCATCGGCGCGGTCCTCGGCCCGAACATCGCCTCGCCCGCCGGTCGTAGCGTCACGGGCCTCGGGATACCCGCGGCGGCGGGTCCGTTCCTGTGGGCAGCCGGGATCTTCCTGATATCCGCGGTCGTAGTGGCCGTACTGCTGCGGCCGGACCCGCTGCTGACGGCGCGTGCGCTCGCGCCGGACGATGAGCACTCGGCCGCGGCCCGCTCGCTGCGCGCAGGGATGGCAGCCGTGGCCGCCTCCCCGCGGGCGCGGCTCGCGGTGGTGACCGTTGCCGTGGCGCACACGGCGATGGTGTCGGTGATGGCGATGACCCCGGTCGACCTGGCCCACCACGGTGCGGGCATCGATCTGATCGGGCTGGTCATCAGCGGGCACATCGCCGGCATGTACGCGTTCGCGCCGCTCATGGGGCGGTTGTCGGACCGGCTGGGGCGGCTGCCCGGGATCGGGCTCGCCGTGGGGCTGCTGGCATGCGCGGTGTTCCTCGCGGGCACGGCAGGCGCCGGCCACGGGCAGACGGCCGTCGGGCTCTTCGTGCTGGGCCTCGGCTGGTCGGCGGGGCTCGTCTCCGGGTCCGCGCTGCTCACGGACTCGGTGCCGCAGCCCGCGCGGGCCGCCGCTCAGGGGCTGTCGGACCTCGTCATGAACGCCTCCGCGGGCGTCGGTGGGGCGGCCGCCGGGCTCGTGGTCGCCAAGGCGAGCTACGGCTGGCTGAACTTCACCGCCGCCTGCCTGCTGCTCCCGCTGGCGGCGCTGGCGCTGTTCACACGCAGACGGGCGGCCGCCGTTCCGGCGGGCGACTGACGTCAGGCGTGGCTCGCCGGCACGCCTGACGCGCCGGGGACGGAGGAGGCCAGGAAGTCACCGGGCCGAAGGGAGGGCGATCACTCGACTACTCGAGTTTCCGGACGGACCGGGTGCCGCGCCCGAGAACGTCGGCCGCCAGTGTCGGCACCGGGTTCACGCGCGCGGGCAGTGCTCACGGCACCCCCGGGCTGTACGTCACGGACGACCCCGGAAGTACGTGCTCGACTCCGCATCGAGCGCTGGACGGCGTAGCGCGCTAGTCGTAGTGCCGGGCCTCGAAGATGTTGCCGTCGGGGTCGCGGAAGTAGAAGCTGCGCCTGGCCTTGCCGCGAGCGCCGAAGGAGTCGTACGAGTAGTCCGACACGGGTACGTCGTGCTCCTCCAGGTGGGTGCGCAGCCCGTGGAAGTCGGCCTCCGGCAAGGACAGGCAGACGTGATTGACCGGATGTCCCGCGCTCCGGGCGGCTCCGGGGAGCATCTTCATGCGCTCCGCCATGGCCATCGGCATGAGGTCGAGGATGGTCTCCTCGTTGACGCGCACCGAGGGGAACGGCGCCTCGCCTGCGGTGAACTCGCTGAGCCTGATGGGCGCCATGCCGAGCGTCTTCTCGTAGAACTCGGCCGAGGCGGCCGGGTCGCTCACCCACAGGACCACGTGGTCGAGACGTGTCGTGTTGTCGGTCATGCGTCCAAGGCTGGTGTCGTCTCCCACAGGCCGCAAGGGTTTGACCGGGCGTGCCGCCCGCCAGAGATGAGGGAAGACCGAACGACAGGAGGCAGGCGCGTGGTGCTGGTGGTGTCCGAAGAAGTACGGGAGGCGATCAACGCGCGTCAACCCGTAGTGGCCCTGGAGTCCACGATCATCGCGCACGGGCTGCCCCGCCCGCGCAATCTTCAGGTGGCCCTGGAGCTGGAGGACGTCGTACGACGGGAGGGCGCGGTTCCCGCGACGATCGCGGTGCTGGACGGGCGGCCCCATGTCGGACTGGACAAGGAGCAGTTGGAGCGGATCGCGAACGAGGACGGGATCCGCAAGCTGGGGCACCGGGATCTGCCGCTCGCGGTGGCCTCCGGGGCGAGCGGGGCGACCACGGTGTCGGCGACGGCTCTGCTCGCGGCCCTCGCGGGCGTACGGGTGTTCGCGACGGGCGGGCTGGGCGGCGTGCACCGGGAGTGGACGGTGACGCAGGACGAGTCGGCCGACCTGGGGCTGCTGGCGCGCACGCGGATCACGGTGGTGTGCGCCGGCGTGAAGTCGATCCTGGATGTCCCGGCGACCCTGCAGCGGCTGGAGACCCTCGGTGTCGCGGTCGCCGGCTACCGCACGGAGCACTTCCCCGGCTTCTATCTCTCCGACTCGGGGCATCCGGTGGACTGGACGCTTCAGTCGGCTCGGGAAGTGGCTGAGGTGATGCGCGCTCAGGACGCGCTGGACGGGCCGGAGTCGGCGCTGATCGTCGCCAATCCGGTACCGGAGGCGGAGCAGTTGGATCCCGAGCTGCACGCGCGTGTGCTCGCCGACGCACTGCACGCGTGCGAGGAGCAGGGCATCACCGGTCAGGCGGTTACGCCGTTCCTGCTGGACTACTTGGTACGGAACACGGACGGGGCCTCACTGAGCGCGAATCTTGCGGCGGTGCGCGGCAACGTACGGCTGGCGGGGCGGATCGCGGCGGCCTGGGCCGGTGCGTGAGCGAGCCGGGGAACGGGCCCGTCCCTGCCGACGCGCGCGACGGCGCGCTGCTGGTCGTCGGGGACGTGGTGACGGACGTCATCGCCCGACACCGGGGGCCACTGGCCCCGGGTACGGACACGGCCGCGGCCATCCGGACGGTGCCGGGCGGCGCGGGCGCCAACGTGGCCTGCTGGGCCGCGCATTGGGGTGCTGCGGAGGTGCGGCTGCTGGGGCGGGTCGGCGCGGACGCGGCCGCGTGGCACGAGCGGGAGCTGACTGCGAGCGGAGTACGGCCTCGTCTCGTCGTGGATCCGCAGGCGCCGACCGGGACGGTGATCTGCCTGGTCGACACGGGCGCCGCTGCCGAGCGGACGTTCCTCACCGACAGCGGGGCGTCTCTGCGGCTCGGCCCCGAGGACTGGTCGGACGCGCTCCTCGACGGTGTCGCCCGGCTGCATCTCTCGGGCTACCTGCTGTTCTCCGAGCCGAGCCGGGCGCTGGTGGCGGTGGCTCTGGCGTCGGCACGCGCGCGTGGTGTGCCGGTGAGCCTGGATCCGGCTTCGGCCGGTTTCCTCGTGGAGCTGGGCGTCGACCGTTGCCTGGCGCTGGTGGAAGGAGTGGACGTCCTGCTGCCCAGCCGTGACGAGGCATGCCTGCTCACGGGGTTGGCCGACGCGGCGGACGCGGCAGCCAAGCTGAGCCGCCATGTGCCGCTGGTGGTCGCCAAGCAGGGCGCGGACGGTGCGCTGGTGGCCCGGTCCGGCGCCGTGCGTGCCCACGTCCCCGCCGCGCCGGCGACGCCGAGGGACACCACGGGAGCGGGCGACGCCTTCACGGGCGCCTTCCTCGCGGCCCTGCTCGCGGGTGCCGGACCCGAGGATGCGGCGCGGGAGGGGTGCCGGGCGGGCGCGCTGGCAGTGAACCGGGTGGGTGGAAGGCCGCCCACGTCGAAGTGACGGCAACCGGCCCCTACTGCACCGCTGCCCCTGCTGCCTCAGCGGCCTCTGCTGAATCCACGTCAGCTCTCGCTGCCTGCCTACGCCTTGCGGCCCCATGCCGAGATCATCGGGGCGGTGGCCAGGTCCATGCCACCGGCGGCGACGTTGGCGAGGTGGCGGTCGATGTCCTCGTCGGTGGCGAGGCCCTCGGTGACGAGTTGGTCGCGGATATGACGGATGGTGGCGGACTCCAAGTCGGCGCAGGCAGGCGAGGCGACCGGGAAGTACGCGTCGGCCTCCACCTGGCGCAGACCTGCCTCACGGAGCAGACGAGGGAGCCTGCGGCCGTAGGAGAGGTCGGCGCCACGGTCGGCCAGCAGTTTGCGGAAGCCGCTGCGGAGTCGGTTCGCCAGTTGCTGTTCGGGTCCGTACTCGTCGGGGCAGAGCAGGGGCTGCAGAGCGGGGTCGGCGTCCTCGATCAGGAGCCGGCCGCCGGGACGCAGGGCGCTGATCATCGAGCGCAACGCCCGTTCGCGGTCCGGCACATGCACGAGCACGAGCCGGGCGTGCACCAGATCGAAGCCCTCCCCCGGCGCCTCGTCCGCACCCACGTCGTGGACGCGGACCTCGACCGGCGGACGGGCGGCCGGGGTGAGCCGTGAGGTGTCGATGTCGGTCGCGACGACCCGTCCGGTCGGGCCGACCTTCTTGGCCAGCCAGGACACCACGGAGGTGCCGCCGGCGCCCACCTCCCAGCAGAGCCAGCCGGGTCCGACACCAAGCCGTTCGAGGTGTCGGAACGTCGTGGGGTCGAAAAGGGTGGCGAAGGCATCGAAGCGCTCTCCCGCCTCGTCCTGCCGATTGTCGAGGAGATACCCGTCGGTTCGCGTCATGATGCGATCATCCCAGTTGTCCTCCTTGTCCGAAGGGGGCGACGCTCGGCAGGGCGGCCCCGAATTCGGCAGGACGGCCCTGAATCCCGTACGGCCGCCCCCGTCGAGCGGCGACACCGACGCGGACTCTTCATCCACAGCCGGGAACAAAGCGGAACCACCTGCTCCCACAGGCTTACTCACGTCTCACACCCACCTGGCAAACTGGCCAGCCACGGCGCAGAGATGCGGCGCACCGCGAGCGAGCGGAAGGGGCTGGAGTGCCCCGGAGGCGAGTCGCACATCAATGGGGAGATCCACGCAAGGAGATCCAGATGTCCATGGCAGGGAATCTGCGGAAGGTCACGGGCCTCAGCAAGGTCGGCGGCCTCCGCAAGGTGGCACGGCTGACTCGACGGCGCCCCCGCGTCGACCTCAGCCATCCCGCCAGGTCCCCGCTGGGCTCCTCGGTGGTGAACTGCGTGACGTACCGGGACGGCGTGCGGGTCCCGGAGAGCGGCGATCTGGTCGACGTCGTGCAGAGGGTGCGCAAGCGCGGCGCCGGATTCGTCTGGCTCGGCCTCCATGAGCCGACGGACCAGGAGTTCGCGGGCATCGCCGAGTTGTTCGCCCTGCATCCACTGGCCGTCGAGGACGCGGTCGAGGCGCATCAGCGGCCGAAGCTGGAGCGCTACGACGAGACGCTGTTCGCGGTGTTCAAGACGGTCTGCTACGTCGAGCACGAGGAACTCACGGCGACGAGCGAGGTCGTGAACACCGGCGAGATCATGGTGTTCGTCGGCCGGGACTTCGTGATCACGGTGCGGCACGGACGGCACGGCTCGCTGGGCCCGTTGCGCGAAGAGCTGGAGTCGAGCCCCGAGCAGCTCGCCCAGGGTCCCGCGGCGGTGCTGCACGCGATCGCGGACCATGTGGTCGACGACTATCTGAACGTCACCGACTCGGTGCAGGAGGACATCGACCAGGTCGAGACGGACGTGTTCGCGGAGAACGGCGCGCGGGCCGACCCGGGGCGTATCTACCAGCTCAAGCGGGAACTCCTCGAACTGAAGCGGGCCGTGGTGCCGCTGAGCCGCCCGCTCGAGGAACTGGCCACGCGTCCCATCCGGGTGGTCGAGCCGGAGATACAGGCCTACTTCCGCGACGTCTCCGACCATCTGCTGCGGGCCAAGGAGCAGATAGCCGCCTTCGACGAACTGCTGAACTCCATCCTGCAGGCGCACCTGGCACAGGTCACGGTCGCGCAGAACGAGGACATGCGGAAGATCACGGCATGGGCCGCGATCGTCGCCATACCGACGATGGTGTGCGGGCTGTACGGGATGAACTTCGACTACATGCCGGAGCTGCGCTGGACGTACGGCTATCCGCTGGTCATAGGCGTGATATCCGTCGCGTGTGTGGCGCTGCACCGAGGCTTCCGGCGCAACGGATGGCTCTGACGCTCCCTCCCGCCGACCTGTGGCCGACTGCGACGCGTCCCCGTCCGGCACGGTCGGCCGGACGGGGACGGCTCAGAAGGTGAGGGGACGTTCGCCGGGTCAGTGCGTCGTCGGCGCCGTGGTCCTGGCGTAGACGCTCTCGGCCCAGTGGGCGACCTCGTTCTCCGGCAGGTTCCGGGCCAGGTCGGCCTCGCTGATCATGCCGACCAGGCGCTTGTTCTCGATGACCGGGAGCCGGCGGATCTGGTGCTCCTTCATCTCCCGGAGCACCTCGCTGATGTCGGCGTTGGCATCGATCCAGCGCGGGGTGCCGTGGGCCATCTCGCCGGCGGTGACCTTGCTCGGGTCGCGACCCATGGCCACGCAGCCGATGACGATGTCACGGTCGGTGAGGATGCCGCAGAGCCGTTCGTTCTGGTCGCTGATGGGCAGGGCTCCGACGCCCAGCTCGCGCATGAGCTGAGCGGCGCGGTCCAGGGTCTCGTGGGCCGGGATCCACTGGGCGCCACGGTGCATGATGTCTCCGGCAGTGGTCATGGAGTACCTCCCGATGCCGGACGGCCGGCGCGGCGCAGGACGCACCGCTAGTCCCGGCGCCCTTCATTCTCGCCGTGCCACCCGGCACCCGCACCCGGAACCGAGCGGTAACGGCCCCGGCAACGGTCGCCGCTCAGGCCGAGAAGCCCACGATCTTCCGCGGGACGACGCGGATGATCACACGGGTCTCGTCGTCCTTCTCGGCGGGCGGGTCGATGCCCAGGTACTTGTGCGAGAGCTCGAAGGGGAGTCGCTTGGCCTCGTCCGGGAGTATCTCGGCGGTGCCGCGGATCTCGACCGAGGTGTAGGGGTTGGCGAGGTCGTAGACCGAGACGCTGATGCGGGGGTCGCGGCGGAGGTTGCGCACCTTCTGCCGGGCGTCGACGGAGGAGAAGAGCACGGTGTCGCCCTCGCGTTTGATCCAGACCACCGAGTTCTGTGGGGCACCGTCGGGGCCGAGGGTGGCCACGCTGGCGAAGTTCCTGCCGTCGAGCAGGGAGCGGACGGAGTCGTCGAAGGAGATCGGATCACTCGTGGAGGTCGTCATGGAGACAGAGTAATTAAATGCACGTGCATATAGAAGGGGTTCTGCCGATCACGACTCAACTTCTCAATAGCCCAACTACACGAACGCTCAACCGCTCAACCACTCCACGCCGGATGCCGCGGATCGTCGGCGCGTACCAGGACGTCCGCCGTACCGGCAGGGCCGGTCTCGTGGTCGTAGCGCTCGAAGGCGGGGAGGGTCCAGTGCTCGGTCTCGGGGGTACGGCGGCGCAGGGCACCGGGCGAGAGGAGGACGTGGACGGTCAGGTCGAAGGGGAACCAGTGACGCAAGAGGAGGGGGCCGTGCAGCAACAGGACGCCGCCGGGCGGGAGTTGGACGTGGGAACTGCGGGTGGCTCGGTCGGTGACCGGGTCCCACAGGTCGGGCAGGACGCGACCGTCACCGCCGGGTTCGAGGGGGCCGAAGACCTCGCGCCACAAGGCACCGGTGTCGTACCAGCCGTCGTAGTAGGCGTCCACGTCCCGGTGGCCGTACTCCAGGCGGATCGAGGCAGGGCGCAGGAAGCCCTCCGTGCCGACGGCGAGCGAGGGGCGGCCGCGTATGCGCAGCGCCTCTCCGACGCGCTCGGCGAGGTCTCCCGGGCGGCCCGCCGGGGCGCCGTCGAACGCGATGCGCGGCCACGGGCTGCCATCGGCCGGCTTCAGGTCGAGCAGCCGCTCCGCCAGCAGGTCGCCGAGCCGGTCCCAGGTGATCGCTTCGAGTCGCACACGGCCCATGATGCGACAGGGTGGTGCCGAGGTGCGGCGCGCTCCGCGACCCCACCCTCGCTTTCGCCCTCGCCCGCGCCCTCGCCCTCGCCCTCGCCCTCAATCAGACCGTCCCCCGAACAGGCCGTCCCCCGAACAGGCCGTCCCCCAAATCCGATCAAGCCGCCCCGGACCCGATCAAGTACCCCCCCGGCCACGCTCGCCCCCGCCCCAGACCCGGTCGGGCAGCCCCCCGGCCTGATCAGACGGCTCCTCTGCCCCGGTCAGGGAGTTCCCCAGGCCTGCCCCGAGGGGAATGAAACCGGTATGGCACACCTCGCAACTTCCCCGCCCCGCACCGGCCTTCTCGTGATCCAGCCCCTCAAGCGGCGGCGCTGCGCGGAGTGTCATGCGGGGCCGTTGCAGATGCTCGTGCTGGAGGAGGGTGCGCCGCGGTGTCTCGACTGTGCCGACCTCGGGCATCTGGTGTTCTTGCCACGGGGCGACACGGCGTTGACGCGTCGGTCTCGGGAGGAGAGTGCGCTGTCGGCGGTGGTCGTACGGTTCAACCGACGCAGGAGCCGTTATGAGCGGCAGGGCGTCCTCGTCGAGGAGGCGGGGCTGGCCCGGGCCGAGGAGCGGTGCCTGGCGGACGCGGAGGCGCGGCGGCGGCGCCGGGTGCGGGACGCTCGGCGGCGGGAGCGGAAGGACGTGCGGTTCGCGGAGGCGTTCGCCGGGGAGATAGGGCGGCTGTTCCCGGGGTGTCCGGCGGACCGGGCCCAGGCCATCGCCGCGCATGCGTCGGCACGGGGCAGTGGACGGGTGGGGCGGAGTGCGGCGGGGCGGGCGCTGTCCGAGGGGGCGGTGACGTCGGCGGTCGTGGCGTCCGTACGGCATATGGACACGCCGTACGACCAGCTGCTGATGAGCGGGGTGCCGCGGCACGAGGCTCGGCGGCGGATCGCGGCGGCGGTGGAGACGACGTTGCGGGGGTGGCGGGCGGAGGTGTCGGGGATCGGCTGAGGGTGGCCCGGGGAGACAGCCGACGGAGTCAGTGACAGCCGAGCCGATGCCGCCGCGCGGGGCCCCGGGGCGAACCGCCGGGAGGTGAACCCTCGGCAGGCGAACCGGCCCCCCGCGCACTGCCCGTCAAGGCGCGACCACCGCACGACCACCACGCGACGTTCGCCGCCGCGTCCCGCCCTCCGCCCCCTGGACGCTCGCGCATGTGCTCGCGCCGCTCGGCCATGGTCACTGATCTCGTGCAGGTTTTCACTGGTAGTGATGGAGCGAGCCGGGCAGGATCCCGGCGGGACGCGGGAGTTGACGTTGACATGATTGATGGACCGTACTTCGTACTGATCGTGATCGGTGTGGTCGGGACCGGTCTCGTGGCCGGGGTCTTCTGCGCCTTCTCGACCTTCGTGATGCGCGGGCTCGCCGCACTGCCGCCCGCACAGGGCGTGGCCGCGATGAAGGCGATCAATGTGACGGCGTTGACGCCGGCGTTCATGCTGGTGTTCGTCGGGTCGGCGGTGCTGTGCGCGGTGATCGCCGTGGTGACGTTCGTACTCTGGCCGGACGAGGGGACGGTCGAGCTGCTGCTGGGCAGTGCGCTGTATCTGTTCGGCTCGTTCGGGGTCACCATGGTGGCGAACGTGCCGCGCAACGAGGCGCTGCTCAAGCTCGACGCGGGCACTCCGGAGGCGGCCGCCTACTGGCCGACGTACGTGCGCGAGTGGACGACGTGGAACCACGTTCGCATGGCCGCCTCGGCCGCCGCGACGGTCTGCTACGTACTGGCGCTCAGCTGACCCACCCCCGGTGTCGATCCACTCCGAGAAAGCGCTGTCCCCCACTCTGCGCACGTGGCCAGTGGGACGTATCGTTGCCGAAAGAGTGCCGCCCGATGACGCACGGCTGCAACACGTCACACGCGCACGCAAGGAAGACGGCCATGGCCGATCCCAAGGGTTTCCTGACCACCCCCCGCCAGGACTGGCCGCGCCGGCCCGTCGAGGAGCGGGTCGAGGACTGGGACGAGGTGTACGTCCCCGGGGCGCTGCTGCCCATCATCAGCAAGCAGGCCGACCGCTGCATGGACTGCGGCATACCTTTCTGCCACGACGCCTGCCCCCTGGGCAATCTGATCCCCGAGTGGAACGACCTGGTGTCGCGGGAGGACTGGCGGGCGGCCGCCGACCGGCTGCACGCGACGAACAACTTCCCCGAGTTCACGGGGCGGTTGTGCCCGGCGCCGTGCGAGGCGGGCTGCGTGCTGGCGATCAACCAGCCGGCCGTCACCATCAAGAACGTCGAGTGTGCGATCGCCGACCGGGCCTGGGAAGAGGGGTTCACGCCGCCGCGGCCGCCGGACCGGCTGTCCGGGCGCACGGTCGCGGTGATCGGGTCGGGGCCCACCGGGCTCGCCGCGGCGCAGCAGCTGACCCGGGCGGGGCACACGGTCGCCGTGTACGAGAAGGACGACCGGATCGGCGGGCTGATGCGGTACGGCATCCCCGAGTTCAAGATGGAGAAGCACCATCTGGAGCGGCGGATCGAGCAGATGCAGGCCGAGGGGACCAAGTTCCGTACGTCGACGGCGGTCGGGCGGGACATCGGGGCCGCGGAGCTGCGGTCGCGCTACGACGCCGTGGTGATCGCCACGGGGGCCACGGCCTGGCGTGAACTGCCCCTTCCCGGGCGAGAGTTGAGCGGCATCCATCAGGCGATGGAGTATCTGCCACTGGCCAACAGGGTGTGCGAGGGAGAACTGGAGACGTCCCCCATGTCCGCCGCCGGGAAGCATGTCGTCATCGTCGGCGGCGGGGACACGGGGGCCGACTGTCTCGGCACCGCCGTGCGCGAGGGTGCTGCGTCCGTGTCGCAGTTGGACATCTACGCCCAGCCGGGCGCCGAGCGGGACGAGGACGCCGAGCCCTGGCCGACGTACCCGAAGATCTACCGTCTGTCGGCCGCGCACGAGGAGGCGCGCGATCTGGAGACGGCACCCGCGGCGGACGCGGACGCGCGGCTGTTCGCGGCCTCCACGCTCCGCTTCACGGGGGACGCCGACGGGCACGTACGGTCGCTGCAACTGACCGAGGTGGACGCCCAGCGTCGCCCGCTGCCGGACACCGGGCGGTCGCTGCCGGCCGACCTCGTCCTGCTCGCCCTCGGCTTCTCCGGGCCCGACCGGGGAGACGGGCTGATCGACCAGCTGGGGCTGGAGATGGAGCCTCGCGGCACGATCACGCGGGATGCCGGCTTCGCCACGAACGTCCCCGGCGTGTTCGCCGCGGGGGATGCCGCCCGGGGGCAGTCGCTCATCGTGTGGGCGATCGCCGAGGGGCGGGCGGTGGCAGCGGCCGTCGACCGTTATCTGACGGGGAGTTCGCGGTTGCCGGCGCCGATCTCGCCGTACGACCGCCCCATGACCGTTTGACGGGTCGGCGGCCGCGGCGGGTTGGGCACCGCAGTGCCGCCTCCCTCAGCGCCGTTCGTCCGTCCCGGCCACCTTCCCCGTCGCCAGCGCCACCCTGTTCCACGTGTTGATCGTGAGGATCAGGGACAGTACGTGCGCCAGTTCCCCTTCGTCGAAGTGTGCTGCGGCCTGGGCGTAGGCCTCGTCGGAGACCCCTCCGTCGGCCACCAGGGTCACCGCTTCCGTCAGGGCCAGGGCGGCCTGTTCCTGCTCGGTGAAGAAGTGGCGGGCCTCGCGCCAGACGGCGACCAGGTGCAGCCGGTCCTCGCTCTCGCCGGCCTTGCGGGCGTCGTTGGTGTGCATGTGGAGGCAGTAGGCGCAGTGGTTGAGGTGCGAGGCGCGGATCTGGATCAGTTCGACGAGCGCCGGGTCGAGGCCCTCGCGGGCGGCGGCGTCGAAGCCGATGAGGGCGCGGAACACCTTCGGGGCGGACTTCGCGAAGTCGAGGCGGGTGCGGGCGGCCTCGGCCTCGTCGATGGACTCGGCGATGGACTCGGCGATGGACTCGGCGGGCTTGGTGTCGATCGTGTTCGTCGTCATGTGGATGAACCTACGGGCCGAAAAGACCGGCTGTAGGGTGCATTTCCATGGCAAAATCGTGGGTCAATTCCGCGGAACGGATCGGTGCCGACCTGCATCTGGACCTGTCCGAGCCGCCCGGGTCGTCCGGGCCGGGTGGGCCCGGCGAGCCCGGCGGACGGCGGGCCGCATTGGCCCGTGCGCTGCGCGAGGCCGTGCGCAGTGGGCGGCTCGCGCCCGGCACCCGGCTGCCGCCGTACCGCTCACTCGCCGCCGACCTGGGAGTCGCCCGCAACACCGTGGCCGACGCGTACGCGGAGCTGGTGGCCGAGGGCTGGCTCACCGCCCGCCAGGGCTCGGGGACGAGGGTGGCCATGGGGGTACCGACCATCCCCCTGAAGCAGCCGGGGAGCGCCCGATCCCTGCGAGGGGCCGAGCGGATGCCCCGTAAGACGCCTCCACGCACGCGTGGACCTCGGCACGACCTGCGGCAGGGCACCCCGGACGCGTCGGCGTTCCCGCGTGCGGCCTGGCTGGCCTCCTATCGGCGGGCCCTCCAGCAGGCGCCGAACGAGGTCTTCGGGCCCGGTGATCCCGCCGGACGCGTGGAACTGCGGGAGGCGCTCACCGAGTACCTGGCACGCGCGCGTGGGGTGCGCACCGAGCCGGGCCGGATCGTGATCTGCTCCGGCTTCGCGCACGCCCTGCGGCTGCTGTTCGGGCAGGACAGGGGCGGGGGCGGCGGTGTGCTGCGCGGTCCGCTGGCCGTGGAGGCGTACGGGCTGGGCTTCCACCGGGAACTGCTCGGCGCCGCGGGCGTACGGACCGTACCGCTTCCCCTCGACGAGGACGGCGCACGCGTCGACCGGCTGGCGCGCGAGCGGGCCGTGCTGCTCACGCCCGCGCACCAGTTCCCGACCGGCGGCCCGCTGCACCCCGAGCGCCGCGCCGCCGTGATCGACTGGGCACGCGCGCGTGGGGGCGTCGTCCTGGAGGACGACTACGACGGGGAGTTCCGCTACGACCGCAGACCCGTCGGCGCCGTCCAAGGGCTCGACCCCGAGCGAGTGATCTTCATCGGCTCGGTCAGCAAGAGCCTGTCGCCGGCGGTGCGCCTCGGATGGATGGTGCTGCCCGAGCGCTACGTCGACGACGTGCTCGCGGCCAAGGGCGAGCGGGAGGCGTGGGCGAGCGTCCTCGACCAGCTGAGCCTGGCCGACTTCATCGTCTCCGGGGCGTACGACCGGCATGTACGGCGGATGCGGCAGCGGTACCGGAGCCGCCGCGACCGCCTCGTCGCGGCGCTCGCCACGCACGCGCCGCACGTCGAGGTCACCGGCGTCGCCGCCGGACTGCATGCGGTGCTGCGGCTGCCGCCGGGCACCGAGCGCTCCACGGTCAAGGCGGCCACCTGGCAGGGCATCGCCCTGGACGGCCTCGCCGAGTTCCGGCACCCGGACGCCATGGAGACGGCCATGCCGGTCCGTGACGGCGTCGTCGTCGGATACGCGACGCCCCCGGAACATGCGTACGGTGCGGCGCTGGAGGCGCTGTGCGGGGTGCTGCCGCCGGGCGAGGAGCGGGGGCCGGGCGGCGACGAGTGAGGTGCGAGGGCCGGGCGGCGAGGGCTGCCACTGTTGAATGATTCACCCATGAATGAGTCGCCCATTCCCGGCATACCACCGCATTTCAATTTGTTCTCCCATGTGTCCGAAAAGTGGCTTCCGGGCTACATGTATCCGCAACAGGAGTGGGATCATCGGAGCAGGAGGCGTGCTGTCGTCGTACCCGGGCCGGGACGGCAGCGGCTCGCCCCCATCCTTCGTTCCGTCGTCAGGCGCAGGGCCACCCCAGCGCGTCCCCCCTGTTGGCGGTCGGTCCTGGAGGGTGTTCGATGACGACGCTCGATGAACGTCACGGAGAAGGTGCACGCGACGCGGATGAGTTCCGGGGCGATGTCGCCTTGGGCGAGGTCGAGGCGTACGGTCCGGCCATCGTCCCGCTGGACCACCCTGGCACCGCGATCCCCCGACTGATGGGGTCCAAGGCCGCGAACCTCGCCCGCGCGGCCCGCGCCGGACTGCCCGTGCTCCCCGGTTTCGTGATACCGCACCAGGCAACGCGCGACACGGTCGCCCTGCGGCGCGCCTGGGACGAGCTCTCCGACGGCGGCACCCGCCCGCTCGTCGTACGGTCCTCCTCCCCGCAGGAGGACACCGAGGAGTCGTCCCTGGCGGGTCAGTTCGCCTCGGTGCTCGACGTACGCGGCTGGCGGGACTTTCGTACGGCCGTACAGACCGTGCTCGACTCGGCACACCGGTCCGACGGGTCCACGGCACCGATGGCGGTGCTGGTGCAGCCCATGCTCACGGCACGGGTCGGCGGGGTGATGTTCGGTGCCGACCCGGTCGCGGGGCGGGCCGACCGGCTGCTGGTCAGCGCCGTGCGCGGCGGGCCGGACAGCCTGGTCAGCGGCGCGCGGGCCGGCACCGACTACTGGCTGAGCGGGCACGGACGGCTCCTGCGGACGGAGTCTTCGGAGGGCCCGGCGACGCCCTCCGGTTCGTTGCTCACGCGCGTCGAGCTGTTCCGGCTGGCGCGGCTGGCGCGGCAGGTCCGTCGGGTCTTCGGCGGGCCGCAGGACGTCGAGTTCGGGTTCGACGCGGACGGGCGGCTGTGGCTGTTCCAGAGCCGTCCGATCACCGCGATGGCGGCGCGGCCGGCCCGCGGGGCGCGGCTGCTCGGGCCCGGTCCGGTGGCGGAGACGCTGCCCGAGCAGCTGGCGCCGTTGGAGGAGGACCTGTGGGTGGCGCCGATGGCCCGTGGGCTCGCCGCCGCACTCGACATCGGAGGTACCGCGCCGCGCCGACTGCTGAACTCGATGCCGGTGGTCACAACGGTCGCCGGGCGTGCCGCCGCCGATCTGCGGCTCCTGGGCGCCGTGCCGCCGCGGCTCCGGTGGCTCGCACTGCTCAACCCGGCACCCGGAGCGCGCCGGCTCACCGCGGCCTGGCGGGTGGGTCGCCTCGCGTCCGCCCTGCCCGGGCTGGCGACCGACCTCGCCGCGGACGTCGACCGCCGCCTCACCGAGATCCCGTCACCGACCGGGCTCTCCGGCTCTGCCCTGGCCGCGGAGCTCCGCTGGGCCCGCCGGGTCCTGGTCTCCCTGCACGCCCAGGAGGCCCTCGCGGGAGCCCTCCTCGACGAACCGCCCAAGAGCCGCACGGCGTCCGGCACGGCCCTGGCCGAGGCCCGCGCCCTGGGCATCAACGACGACCAGGCGGTCGCCACGGACCCGGTGATCCTGGCCCTCACCGCCCCGAGCCTGCGCGGACGGGGGCCACTGCAGGGCGCTACAGCGACGCCGCCGACGGCGACGACCGAATCCGGCCAAGCTGCGCCCCAGGCCACGGAGACGAACCGCACGTGGGCGACGGTCATCGGTCACGTGCCGAGACCGGACAGGACCACACCGAGCCAGGACGAACCGACCCGCATCCGCGCAGCGAACGGCACCGCCCGCCCCGAACCGCAACCGGCCCGGCCCTCACACGCCACACGCACGGCCAACGGCAGCCGCCCGCCCGCGCCGCGCCCACCCGGCCTCGATCCGGCACGGCGAGGCACCCTTCGAACCCCCACGAGCGCGGCCTTCGCCATCTACGCCACTCCCCACACAGGCGCCACTCGGGCCACCTGGCACACAGAGGCCGCCCAATCCACTGCACCCGCAGACGCCACTCACGCC
>NZ_LLZG01000398.1 GCF_001509475.1 Streptomyces regalis | reverse complement strand
CCCGCCGCCGAGCCCGACCGCTGGTTCACCGCCCCCGCCGCCGAGGCGAACCGGTCGTCCAGTGAGTCGGGCGCCGCTGTCGGGCCCGTGTCCTCGGTGGCGTCACCGTACAGCTGCCCCCACCAGTCGTCCTCGTGACCGGCGGGCTTTCCCCCCTGCTGACTCATGCCCTCAATTGTCCACCGCACGGGCCGGATGAAAACGGGGCATCCGGAAAATCAGACCCGGTGAGGCGCCTCAAAAGGCGTTGTCGGGTGAGGTGTTGAACAGTCTTGCGATACACCGGGCGCCACAAGAGGCGACACACGTCGCCGGGCGGCCCCACCCCCCACGGGAGAACCGCCCGGCGACTGCCGGGTGACCCGGACCCCGATCCCCTACGCACGCGTCGGCGCACGTCGTGAGCCCGGGTCACGATCTGGGTGACCGAGACGCCGTTCGCGTCGGTCAGGATCTCCGGCTTGACGGACCTCCTCGTGCTGCCGCCTGCCCCGGCACGAAAGCGCAGGCCAAGGAGGCCCAAGTAGGGCAAAGCGGGCGGTTCTTGATACTGCGGTGGCGACACCTTGGCAGAGTGACAGGTGGTGCGGCGATGATGTGCTGAGGCGGTTTTACGCCGTGGCCGTTTTCCGCCACGGACCGGACACCAGTGTTCGACTTTGGGGAGGGGCGCGGCCCGATGCTGGGAGTGATCGGTCTCGACGAGACGCATGAGTCGGCATACCGGGCCCTGGTGTCCGTGGGCGCCGCCGACGTACCGGATCTCGCGCGACGGCTGACCCTCGGCGAGTACGACACCGAGCGCGCCCTGCGCCGTCTGGAGCGGCACGGACTCGCGGCGCAGTCCTCGGCCCGGCCCGGCCGCTGGGTCGCCGCACCGCCCGGGGTGGCGCTGGGCGCGCTGCTCACCCAGCAGCGGCACGAGCTGGAGAAGGCGGAGCTGGCGGCCGCGATGCTCGCCGAGGAGTACCGGGCGGGGGTCGCCGAGCCCGCCGTGCACGACCTGGTCGAGGTCGTGATCGGCGCGGCCGCGGTCTCGCAGCGCTTCCTGCAGCTCCAGCTCGGGGCGAGCGAGGAGGTGTGCGCCCTGGTCACCGGCCGCCCCGTCGCCGTCACCGGCATGGAGAACGACGCGGAGGAGCAGGCCGCCGACCGCGGCGTCCGCTACCGGGTGGTACTGGAGCGCTCGGTCCTCGACCAGCCGCACGGCATCACCGAGCTGTCCGCCGCCCTGGGCCGCGAGGAGCAGGTGCGGGTAGTGGACCGGGTCCCCACCAAGCTGGTGATCGCCGACCGGACCCTCGCCCTGGTACCGCTCACCTCGCACACCTCGGAACCGGCCGCCCTGGTCGTCCACGCCAGCGGGCTCCTGGAGCTGCTCTCCGGCCTCTTCGAGTCGGTGTGGCGGGACGCGCTGCCGGTACGCCTCGGCTCGTCCGGCGTCACCGAGCAGCCGCCGGACGGACCCGACGACACCGACCTGGAGGTGCTGTCCCTGCTGCTGGCCGGCCTGACCGACGCGAGCGTGGCCAAGCAGCTGGACCTGGGGCTGCGGACCGTGCAGCGCCGGGTGAAGCGGCTGATGGAGCTGACCGGGGTGACGACACGGCTGCAGTTGGGGTGGCACGCGTACGAGCGGGGGTGGGTGGCGCGGGAACGGCAGGGGTGACGGGCGCGGGAGTGCGATGGGTGACCGTGGCGCACCCTCGGTGACAAGGCTGATCTGCGCGTTCTCGTGAGCTCCGGCACTCTGGTCAGATGGGAGCGTGGGACCTAGTGCTGGTCGGCCTGGTCCTCCTGCTCGGCCTCTGCGGAGTGCTGGTGCCCGGAGTGCCGGGGTCGTGGCTGGTGTGGGCCGCGGTCATGTGGTGGGCGCTGCAGGACCCGCAACCGGTCGCGTGGTGGGTGCTGGTCGGGGCCACCGTCGCACTGTTCCTCTCCCAGGTGGTGCGCTGGGCACTGCCGCCCCGCCGGATGCGCCCGAGCTGGGCGGGCCGGCGCATGGCCGTGTACGCCGCGGCGGGGTCGTTCCTGGGCTTCTTCCTGGTCCCCGTACTCGGCTCGATCCCCGGCTTCATGGCCGGCGTCTACCTGGAGGCACGGCTCCGACTCGGTCGCCACGGTGAGGCGCGGGCCGCGCTGCGGACAGCGATGCGGTCGGGCGGGTCGAGTGTGCTGGCGGAGCTGTTCACCTGCCAGTTGATCGCGGGGGCGTGGGTGGGTGCGGTGATCTGGGGCTGATTCATCGGGTCTCCGGTGCGGCCGGACGAGAACCCTCCAGCGTGAGCAGCCGCACCTTGCGGTCGAGGCCGCCCGCGTACCCGGTCAGTGACCCGTCGGCGCCGATCACCCGGTGGCAGGGGCGGACGACCAGCAACGGATTGGCGCCGATCGCACCGCCGACGGCCCGTACTGCGGCCCGGGAGGCGCCGATCCGCGCGGCGATCTCGCCGTACGTCGTCGTAGCCCCGTAGGGAACATCGTCGAGGGCAGCCCAGACCCGCTCCCGGAACTCGGTGCCGGCCGTGCTGAACTCCAGCTGGAACTCCTTGAGTTCGCCCGCAAAGTAGGCGGCGAGCTGTACCTCGGCCGCACGGAAGAGCGCGGGGTCGCGCCGCCAGCCCTCCTGGACGCTGCGGCTGCCCTTCTGGCCGGGCACGGAGAGGGAGGTCAGGGCGCCGGTGGCGGGGTCGGCGGTGAGGAGGAGCGGGCCGAGCGGACTGTCGAGCTCGGTCCAGCGGGTCGGGGTGGTGGTCGGGGTCGGGGTCGGGGTGCTCATGGTTACTCCAACTCCCCTGCTGCACGCAGGTGTTGCGAGGCGTAAGAGCGCCAGGGGCGCCAGCTGTCAGGGGCGTCGACGTCGGGCGGGGCGACGTCCGGGTCGCCGAGGGCGCGGGTGCGGATGACGGCGACCGTGCGGGCATCCAGGCCGGGCAGCCCGAGCAGCGCGTCCTGCGCCCGGTCGCGGTCGGCGCCCGGGTCCAGCCGTACGGCGCCGTCGGCGAGGGCGGCGGTGAGCGCGCCCAGGGGGCCGTCGGGCTCGGCCTCGGCGAGGACGGCCGGTTCGGGAAACAGGTGGGTGAGGCTGCCGCAGGGCGCGTCGAGCGCCTTGCCGTACCGCCGCACCAGTCCCTCGGCCGCTGCCCGCCCCACCAGCAGGCGCACGGCCAGTTCCTCCGCGTCGGCGGTACCGGGTGACCGCAGCCCCGGCCGGGCGGCGACCAGCGGAGCGAGCCGGGGATCGGCACCGAGCCGCTCGTCGATCGCGTACGGATCGGCGTCCAGGTCGAACAGCCGCCGTAGCCGGTGGACAGCGGTGGTCAGGTCGCGAGGATCGGTGAGGTGGAGGCGGGCGTCGAGCCAGCCGCCGGGGTGGGTGGCGCCGGCGGGGGCGGTGGCGGTGGCGGCTCGGAGGTGAGAGGAAGCGGCCCCGGATGACGCCGTGCCGGGACCCACGACGGTGGCCGACGCCGGGGACGCCACCCCCGAGTCCGCAGCCGCTGTCGGCGCCGACGTCGGTACTGCACGGCGGGCCGCGGAGGCCTGCCTCCCGGCGCCGCCCAGCCGCTCCTCCACCGCCACGATGGCGGTGCCGTGCGGCAGCCGGAGGGTACGGCGGTACGTCCGGCGCCCGACCGGTCCGCCGATGTCCTCGACGCCGGGCACGGCCTCGCACTCCAGCAGGTCGAAGACGAGGCCGGCCCGGTACGGCCCCCGGTACGCGAGCCGCAGCGGTATCCCGGCCGACGGGGTGCCCGCACGCCGGGCGCCGCGGCCGCCCCTCGGTGTGGCGGCGGCCCGCAGCTCGCTCGGCGTGGACGCGTACACCTCCCGGATCGTGTCGTTGAACTGGCGCACACTGGCGAACCCGGACGCGAACGCGATCTCGGTGATCGCCAGCTCGGTGGTCTGCAGCAGCACCCGCGCGGTGTGCGCCCGCTGGGCCCGGGCCAGCGCGACCGGCCCGGCGCCGAGCTCGGCGGTGAGCTGCCGCTGGACCTGCCGCGCGCTGTAACCCAGCCGCGCGGCGAGCCCGGCGACACCCTCCCGGTCGACGACCCCGTCGCCGATGAGCCGCATCGCCCGCCCCACCACATCGGCCCGCACATTCCACTCGGCGGACCCCGGCACGGCATCCGGACGGCACCGCCGGCAGGCCCGGAAGCCCGAGCCCTGCGCGGCGGCGGCCGTCGCGAAGAACCGCACATTGCGCCGCTTCGGAGTGACGGCCGGGCAGCTGGGGCGGCAGTAGATGCCGGTGGTCCGGACGGCGAAGAAGAACTCGCCGTCGAACCGGGCGTCCCTGCTGCGGACCGCTTCGTACCTGGTGTCCTCGTCCATCACGCCCTCCAGTCTCCGCCGGCGCGGGAGGTGCGGCTGGCGGAAATCGGACGTGACGCTGCGGCAGGGCCTGTCCGGCGGATCAGGCCGGCCTGCAAGAAACAGTGCAGACCGGCCGAGCCGGGCGGTGTCTGGTGCGTGCAGCTGCAAGGCGGAGGAGCCGTGTCGATCAGCCGCTACCGCGGCGGGCGACGCGATGGGGGGTCCCCCCTCTGGGCGAGCGCGTGCCGGGCACCGCGACGCCGGCATGATCCGCCGGACAGCACACCTAGCTCCAGCGGCCCCGCTTCGCCTCCATGGCCGCCCTCCCCTCGGCCCCCTTGCGCTTCCAGTCCTTCCTGATCTCGGCCCGAAGCCGCGCATCGGTCTTGGCCACGATCCGCTGGTTCTCCCGCAGCAGCTTCCGATAGCTCTCCAGTCGCCGCTCCGACAGCTCACCGGCGTCGATGGCGTCGAGCACCGCGCACCCCGGCTCGCTCTCGTGCGCGCAGTCGTGGAAGCGGCACCGCTCGGCCAGCGCCTCGATCTCGGAGAAGACCTGCCCGACCCCGGTCTCGGCGTCCCAGAGCCCGACGCCCCGCAGCCCCGGCGTGTCGATCAGTACGCCGCCGCCCGGCAGGGCGAGAAGGTTGCGCGTGGTGGTCGTGTGGCGGCCCTTGCCGTCCATGTCACGCGTGGCCTGGACCTCCATGACGTCCTCGCCGAGGAGTGCGTTCGCGAGCGTCGACTTGCCCGCGCCGGACTGCCCGAGCAGCACGGACGTGCCACCGCCCACGACCGCGGTGAGGACCTCGAGCCCCTCCCCCAGCGTCGCGCTGACGGTCAGCACCGTCACACCCGGCGCCGTCGTCTCCACGTCCTGGACGAGATGCCCGAGCGTCGCCGGGTCCGGCACGAGGTCGGCCTTGGTGAGGACCACGACCGGCTGGGCGCCCGACTCCCACGCCAGGGCGAGGAAGCGCTCGATACGGCCGAGGTCGAGTTCGACGGCCAGCGAGACGGCGACGATCGCGTGGTCGATGTTGGCGGCGAGGATCTGCCCCTCGGACCGCTCGGATGAGGTGGAGCGCACGAAGGCGGTACGGCGCGGCAGATACGTCCGTACGTAGCGCGGGTTCCCGGCGGGTTCGACGGCGACCCAGTCGCCCGTGCACACCACCCGCATCGGATCGTGCGGGGTGACGAACGCGGTGTCGGCCCGTACGACGCCCTCGGCGGTGACGACGTCGCACTGCCCGCGGTCGACCCGGATCACGCGTCCGGGAAGGAGCCCCTCGGGCTCGTAGGGGGCGAACTCGTCCGCCCATGCCTCGTCCCAGCCGTAGGGAGCGAGAGCGGAGAAAACAGATGAAGCAGCGGAACGGAAAGTCAAGGGTGACCCTTCACAAGGGCGGCCCCGGCCGTCGCGCGCACAGGCGCGGAAGGAGTTGGTGGTGTCAGCCAGTGGCCACGGAGGTGGACTTGATGGATTCCTGAATGCGGGCAACGCCCATCGCAAAGACAGCCATCGGTCAACACCTCCCGGTTCACACGCAGCCAACAGCCGCGGCACGGAACGGCCGCAGCAACGAACACGACCCTAGCCACCCTCCTCGACGATGCACCAGCGATTTTTCAGCGCGGATGGCTGACGGAGGCCGAACGCTCACTGGCGCTTGCCACGCCGCTTTCGTCGACGGTGAACTGTCCGTTCGCGGCACCGTTGAAGGTCCCGCTCCTGATCCACTCGATCAACGCCGCCTTGACCGTGGCATGGGGGCCGGCCCACGGTTCGCCGGGGCGCCCGCCGTAGGGCGTTCCGGACTCCGGTGTGCAGCGCAGGCCGGAGCAGCCCTCCATCTGCATCTGGTGGCTGGCGCACTGGACCTGTACGAGCACCTTGTTCGTCATCGACGCCGGGAGCGCGTTGAAGATGGCGGACGAGTTGGCCGGCGGCGCGGTCTCGTCGTCGAGGCCGTGGAGGACCGGCGTGGGCGGGGTCAGCTGCCCCGCGACGGCAGTGTTCCAGCCGTAACTGGAGAACGTCGGCGAGCGGTTGAGGCCGGTCGGGTTGCCGGGATCGTCCCCTCCCCAGTTCCGCCCCTCGGTGTCCTGCTCCATGATCTGCTCCCAGAACTGATCCTGGCTGCCGGGGACGACACGCCCGGTCCCATTCTCCGGAGGATCCCTTTGTGTCGCCGCCGCCGCGCGCCGATGCGTCCGACGCCGCCGACGCCCTGTACGGCGCCGACGCCGAGACCCTGCCCGACGGCACAAGGGTCGCCACGCGCCAGGGGCCGGGCGACAAGGGCGTCGAGGGGAGCGTGATGTGGACCGTCGACACCATACGGACCGACGGTTTCCGTGTCGTGATCAGCGCCTACAACCCCGCCGGCCACGGCACTCCGATCCATGCGACCCCGGCTGTGACAACGGAACAGCTGCGGCAGATCGCACTCAGCCCGAAGTGGGACCAGTTCCGCTAGTCGCTGGGAATGCGGGTCGTCCGCCCGGGTTCGAAGCCAGGTCCCCGTGAAGGCCCGTCAACCGGTTTTCGCGCAGTCGTGCCCGTTCAGCGCGAAGTCGTACGCCGGCGAGTTCTCGTCCTCCCACGAGGCGATGAAGCCGAAGGAGAGGGTGCCGTTCGCGGGGACCGTCTTGTTGTAGTCCGCCGCCTTGGCCGTCACCCGGGAGCCGTTCTGGGCGAAGCTCGCGTCCCACATCTGGCCGACCTTCTGGCTGTCGCGGAAGGACCAGGCAACGCGCCAGTCGTCGAGGGCTCGTTCGGTGGTGACGGTGACGGTGGCCTGGAAGCCGTCGGGCCATTCGTTGACGAGGTCGTACTGGACGCCGCAGGTGGCCTGTTCGCTCGCGGAGGGGTTCGGGTGGTCCTCGTCGGCCGTGGACGACTGGGTGCCCTGGGGCTCGGGGTCGGGGTCCGTCGGCGCGGGTGAGTCGTCCCACGTGCCGGTCTCGGACGGTGCCGGCGATTTCGACGCCGGCCCGGTGGCGCCCGTGACCGGCGCGGAGAAGTCGGGTCCGGCGACCGGCTGGCGGTCGGACGGGTCGCCGCCCGCGGTGCCGCCGTCGCCGGTGGAGCCGGCGGGCATCATCGACACCGCGAGGGCGAGCATGGAGACGAGGACGGCGGCGACGAGGAGGCCGTTGCGCACGACGCGCGCCTTGTGCGCTCCGGGGTTCGGCGGGCCGGCGTCGGCGTCCACCGGGTCGGGGCGTCCGGCACCGCGCACCTCGGTGGCCCGGCGGCGGCGCTCCAGGTAGGCAAGGCCGCCCCAGCCGATCACACCCCCGGCGAGGGCACCAGGCAGCCCGCCGCCGTGCAGCCGTAGACAGGCGGCGGCCTCGGCGCACTGCACGCAGGTGGCGAGGTGACGGGAGAGGTCGACCGGGGTGTCGGCGGCGGTCGAGCGGGTGACGGCGTCGAGGAGGCGCGCGTAGCTGCGGCACTGCGCGTCCATCGGCGTGTCGAGGTGGTTGCGGTGGCAGCGGTCCCTGAACAGGCCCCGGACCTGGGTGAGTTCCTCGGAGACGGTGGCCGGGTCGAGGCCGAGCCGGCGGGCCACCACGTGCAGCGGCAGCGCCTCCACCTCGGCCAGCCACAGCAGGGCCGCGTCCGGTTCCTGCATGTCACGCAGTCCGCGCAGCGCGATCGGGCGCTGCAGCGGGGGTCCGGTGTAGCGGGCGGCCTTGTCGGAGTTGAGCCACAGGCGCAGATCGGGGTCGAGCTTGTGACCCTGCCCGCTCTCCTCCCAGGCGGCCGCCGTGGTGCGTACGGCGGTCAGCAGCAGGGGGATTCGGGGCAGGCGGGCCGGGCGGCGGCCCGCACTCCTGAAGGTCCCGGTCTCGGCCTCGCGGGCCTCGCGTATGCCGGTCGAAAACGCCTCGGCCGCCAGCTGGTTGGCGGCGGCGGAGCCGGCCGTGCACAGGTCGGCGTACGACAGCACGGCGTCCCAGCACTCGGAGAACAGCGCTGCCTCGGTGGCGTCCTGGGGGGTCGGCAGGTCGGGCATGAGTCTCCTGCATCCACATGCGAGGTCAACTCGCCATATTGGCAGTGGAGTTGGGGGGAACCTCGCGGCAGGACATGAGCCTTTCACGATTCAAACACAACTGACAAGCGCCGTGTTCAATTGTCATGACAGACCGCGCGCCCCTACAACTCCAGCCACTTGTACGGACGCGGGCCCCGTCTGTCTCACCTACACCGTGACGGAATCCTCTGCCGTCGCCGACTCCTGTGCCGGAAGGCTGTCCATGAAGGAGCTGACCGAGAACACTGCGCGGCCGGGGCCGGGCGGGCCGTAGCCGGGAGGCGAGGACAGGCCGAAGTCGTCCATGGTGGCGCGGTAGGCCTCCAGCAGGCGGATGTGGTACTCCAGCGGCGCGCCCTGGGGGTTGGCCTTGCCGAGCGGGGTCGTCGGCTCGGGGCACCAGGTGGTGAAGCGGGGCGTGATGCCGTGCGACATGAAGAAGCGCAGGCCCTCGGTGGTGGACGCGATGGCCTCGTCGACGGATCCGAAGCCGAACGGCTCCGCCATCTCGACGCCGGCCACGAAGTTGGGGATGACGTTGCGGGCGCCGAAGACGTCGGCCGAGTCGAGGATCCGCTTGTGCCACTCGTCGCGGCCGACGTAGCGCTCCTTGCCCGGGCAGTACATCTTGAAGAGGTACTCGTCCCACACCTCGTAGTTGGGGTGGTAGATCTGCACGCCGTAGTCCTTGAACCGCTGCACGTCGTCACGCGGCAGCGCCTGGGCGACGACCTTGCCGATCCAGCGGCCCGGGAAGCGCTCCTCGATGGCCTTGGCGTAGTGGCCGTAGAAGTCGGCCTCGTCACGGCCGGCGACGGTCTTGGTGATCGCGCCGCCGGTGAGCGTGTAGGCGGTGGACGCCTTGGCGGTGTCGTACCGGTCGATGATCTCCAGGGCCTCGAGGACCTCCTCGACGTCCTTCACCCCGGTGTACGGGCGCCCGGCCGCCTTGTGCTGGCGCCAGTTGTGGTTGATGTCGCAGTACTGGCACTCCTCCTTGGCGCCGAAGTACTGGCAGACCCGGAAGACGGTGAGGTAGATCAGGTAGCCCCACTGGATGGTCGGGGCGACCTCCATCACCGACTTCCCGCTGGCGAGGGTGTGCCGGTAGTACTCCGGCATCGGCGGCACACCGACGTCGGCGATCCGCTTGCCGTCGAGGTAGAGCCCGAGCATGCCCTCCGCGTCGGCGGCGACCCGGTACGGCGAGGTCGGGTTCACGCGCACGGAGACGACGGTGCGCCGCAGGTCGTACGGCCCGCCGGTCAGGATGATCTCCTCCGGCGGGCGGCGCAGCGCGGCCTCGCCGAGCTCGGGCAGGGTGCCGTGGTCGAAGGAGAAGATGAAGTACGACTTCGGCTTGACCTCGCCGCTCTCGTTGTCGCTGAGGGCCGACGGGTCGAAGGCCACACCGCCGCGAAGCAGGTCCTCCTTGAAGACGGCTTCCCGCGGCACGTGCGGGAACCGCTCCATCAGATCCTCGACCAGTGCGGTACGGCCACCCATCCCGTTCTCCTCGCTCCCGACGAATGCGCTCGACTCCTCACGGTATGCCCCTGCGTGCGGGTGAGCGGTAGCGGGTCCCCCCGCGACCGGCGATCTCAAGAGGAACATGTCTCATCCGGTCAGTCCGGCCCTGTCGCAGGCAGACCTGAACTCAGGGGTACAGATCTGATCGATCGTGTACAGGCCGTCCTTGACGACGGTTTCCTCGATGTTGTCGACGGTCAGGGAGATCGGTGTGAGCAGGACGGCCGGGACGTCCTTGGTGGTGTCGTTGCCGACCGTGGTCGTGGCGATGTCGGCGAGCATGCCCTCTTCGCCGCGGCCCAGGGCGACGGCCATGGCGGCGGCGGCATCCGTCTCGGGCCTGAAGGGTTTGTAGACGCTCATGTACTGGTCACCCACGACGATGCGCTGCACGGCCGCGAGGTCGGCGTTCTGGCCGGTGACCGGGGGCAGCGGCTTGATCTTGGCGGCCTTGAGGGCGGAGATGGCACCGGTCGCGAGGTTGTCGCCGGCGGCGTAGACGCCGTCGATGTTGTCGGCGCCCAGGGCGGCGATGGCGTCGGACATGCTGCGGTGGGCCTCCGCCGGCCGCCATCCGGGGGCGTCGTACGACTTGCCGATCTTCACCTTGCCCTTGAGGACGGACAGCGCGCCCCTCTTGAAGTCGGCCGCGTTCGGGTCGGTCGGAGCGCCGTTCAGCATGACGATCTGGCCTCCGTCCGCCTTCTTCCCCATGGCCTTGAGCAGGTCCTGGCCCTGGAGCCTGCCGACCTGTTCGTTGTCGAAGGAGACGTATCCCGAGATCCGGCCTTCGGCGAGGCGGTCATAGGCGACCACGGGGACACCCGCCTGGTCCGCCATGTTCACCAAGGAGCGGAGCGACGTGGCGTTGACGGGGTCGAGGATCAGGACGTCGGCCCCCCTGCTGATCACGGAGTTCATCTGCTGCAGCTGACGGTCCACGTCGAGCTGGGCATTGGCGTACAACACCGTGCAGGCGCCGCACAGCTCCTTGATCCGCCGCTCGATCAAGGGCCTGTCCCACTCCTCGTAGCGGCTGGTCTGGCTCGACGGCAGCAGCAGGCCGATCTTCAGGCCGTCCGCCCCACCGCCGGAGCCGCCGTCGGCGTCCCCGCAGGCGGCGAGAGCGACGGCCGCCGATACCGCCGCGACGGCGACGGCAGCGTCCCGCAGACAGGTCTTCATCGAAGAGACCTCCTTGTCCGCCGCTCGTCAGCAGAGCGAGGTCTGTTCTCGACATTACCTCTGTTGAGGCGCGGTCGCTCCGGTGGTTCGGACGCGGCCTCCGCACCCGGGGCACCCCGGAGGGGCCCCGGGTGACGTCGCCCGTCAGGCCTCCTCCTCCGCCGCGTAGTACCAGAACTCGATCTCGGCGAGATTGCACCGGCCGTTGTGGCCGTCGTAGAAGCGCAGAAGCGGGTATGAGGCGGTCGACGGGAGTGTGGCCTCGTGCCACGTGCCCTCGCTCGTCGTGCCGATCGTGTGCAGGTCGGTCCAGGTCAGCCCACCGTCGGAGGAGCCGAGCAGCACGGTGCCGGTGGCCCGCGCGGCATAGTTCGCGCGCGGGAAGATACGGAGCTTGTCCACGACGAGCGGCCCCACGTCGCCCGCGTCGATGTCGATCCAGCTCTCGGCCGCGAGGGTGTCGGGGTACGTGGCCGTGTCCCCGTCGAAGCCCTTCCAGCCGTTGGACTCCTTGGTGCCCCGGCCCGGCCACTCGATGGTCGAGGCGGCCACCATCGACGCCGTGACCTGCGTGCGGCGGAGCAGGGTCTCGCGGGAGACGAGGAGCTCGTACGCCGCGTAGACCGCGTCGATGCGGGCGTCGTCGTCCTTGCCGGTGTCCCCCTCGATGCGGTCGACCTCGGCGACGAAGGCCGCGTAGCTCTTCTTCGTCCACTCCGCCGGATCGGTCTTCCGCGCCCGCGCCAGCACGCCGGCCAGCGTCTCGGCCACCGCGACCGTCGGAGCGGACGTGCGGGTGCCGCCGTCGACCAGGGTCGCAGAGACCCGGTAGTACCGCTCGCCGTGCCGCAGTCCGGTGTCCTCGTAGGCGAAGGCGCGGGTGTCCGACTCCACGGTCTCCCACGAGTCGCCGTCGGTCGACCGCGCGACCGTGAACGTCAGCGCGTCCTCAGGCTTGTTCCAGCGGACGGTGACCGTGTCGGCGTCCCGCCCGACGGCCACCAGCACCGCGTCCTCCTTGAGCCGGTCCACGGCCACCTGGGCGAACGTGGCGTCGCCGGTGGCCGCGAGGCCCGCGTAGACGGCGTACGGGAAGGGCGTGAGGAGACTCGCGACGGTCACCCAGGTGGTGCCGTCCACCGAGACCTGTCCGTGCACCTGGTGGGTGCTGACATCACGGACCAGCCGCAGATACGGCGTCGCGGCCAGGGTCCGGCCGTCGAGCTCACGGGTGATCGGCGAGCACTTCACCGTGAGGTAGTTCTGGTGGACGGGGTCGACGGCGAGGGTGAAGCGCAGGTCGCCGCCCTTGATGTCGGTGGTGGCGAGCGGCTTGGCGACCCGGGCCCGGTCGCCCGCGTGGCCGTCGGCGACCTCGGTGTCCGGGCCGGTGAAGTCGTGGGCGGTCTCGGAGTCGGCGTTTCCGAAGTCGATCAGGTCGAGGCGTCCGGCGCCCTCGGCGGCCTCCGCTGTGGCGGCCTCGGCTGCGGACGCCTGATCGGCGGCCGTCCAGGACCAGCCGGTCAGCGCGAGTGCACCGGTGCCGGTGGCGGCCGTGGCCAGGACGGATCTTCTGGTGACGGGCATGCGGGATCGTCACGGTAGCGACGGGGGCGGCGCTGAAGAAAAGGCATAGTAAACGTTCTCTACAGGAAGCTAGATCCACGCGTCTACGGGGACAAGACGTCGTACCGAGAAAGCTGTGACAACCGACGACCCGAAAGTTGCGCCGGGCGACGGGCGACGGGCGACGGGCGGGACAGTCGCGGCCGTCGAGAGAGCTGCAGCGCTCAGGGGAACTGCAGCAGCGCCCCGCGGACGCCTACGCCTCGCGCGCCAGCGCCGCCGGGTCCACCGGGTACGCCAACCGCCCGCCGGACAGCAGCCGTTCCGCCTCCTCGGCAACCGACCTGCCCAGGCGGGCCACCTCGTTGCCCTGGGAGCCCGCGAGGTGCGGGGTGATGAAGGCGTTCGGCAGGTCGTACAGGGGTGAGTCGGCGGGGAGGGGCTCGGGGTCCGTTACGTCGAGGATCGAGCTGAGCCGACCGGTGCTCAGTTCGGCGATCAGGGCGTAGTGGTCGACGAGGGCCCCGCGCGCGGTGTTGATCAGGACCGCCCCGTCGGGCATCAGGGCCAGCTCGCGGGGGCCGACGAGGTGGTGGGTCTCCGGGGTCTCGGGGGCGTGGACCGTCACGACGTCCGACGAGCGCAGCAGGTCGTCCAGGGGCAGCAGGGGTACGTCCAGCGCGGCGGCCCCGGCCTCGTCGACGTACGGGTCGCTGAGGCTCACCCGCAGGTCGAACGGGCGCAACAGCTCGATCACCCGGCGCCCGATGCGCGAGGCCCCGATGACGCCGACCCGACGGCCGTAGTTGCCGATGCCGGGGACGAGCCCCCAGCCAGGGAAGGCGCGCTCGGTGCGCAGGCGGTCGCGGGCGGCGAAGAGGTCCTTTCCGGCGAGCAGGATCATGGCGAGCGTGTACTCGGCGACCGGCACGGCGTTGGCGACGGCCGCCGAGCTCACCGCGATGCCGCGCCGCCACAGCTCGGGCGTGGCGAGGCCCTTGACCGAGCCGGCCGAGTGCAGCACCGCGCGCAGCTTCGGCGCCGAGTCGAGTACGGCCGCGTCGAGGCGGGGGCAGCCCCAGCCGGTGACGAGGATCTCGGTGCGGGCGAGCGCGTCCTTGAAGCGCGGGTCCGCGAAGTCCTCGTGGTCCTCGGCCACCAGGGAGGGATCGATGTCGACCGACTCCCGCAGCCGCTGGAGCACCTCCGGCGGGAAGACCTGCGGCACGTTCTCGGCGGACATGGCGAACATGGCGTGCGGCCGCTGGATCAAGGACGTGGCCTCCGGCTCGGCGAGATGGGTGGGGGAAAGCGGTCTCTACGGTAGGCAGGCGCGGATGAGAGGGTCAACGCACAGGCACTCCCCCTGCAGGACGGCACGGCACTCACCCTGAAGGACGGCAAGGATGACCGAGACGATCACCAACTGGGCGGGCAACATCACCTACACCGCCAAGGAGCTGCACCGGCCGTACTCGATCGACGCGATCAGCGCCCTGGTGGCGGGGAGCGAGCGGGTGCGGGTGCTGGGCAGCGGGCACTCCTTCAACGAGATCGCCGAGCCGGGCCCCGAGGGCGTCCTGCTGTCGATCGCCGCTCTGCCGCCGGTGATCGACGTGGACCGTGCGGCCCGTACGGTCCGGGTCTCGGGCGGCGTACGGTACGCCGAGCTCGCCCGCGCGGTGTACGCGCACGGGCTCGCGCTGCCCAACATGGCGTCCCTGCCGCACATCTCGGTGGCCGGCTCGGTCGCCACCGGAACTCACGGGTCGGGGGTCGGCAACGGCGCGCTGGCCTCGTCCGTGCGGGAGGTGGAGCTGGTCGCGGCGGACGGGTCGGTGGTGACCATCGGGCGGGGCGACGAGCGGTTCGGCGGCGCCGTCACCTCGCTGGGCGCCCTCGGTGTCGTCACGGCACTCACCCTCGACCTGGTGCCGTCCTTCGACGTCGAGCAGCACGTCTTCACGGAGCTGCCGCTGGACGGGCTGGACTCGGCGGCGTTCGAAACGGTGATGGCGTCGGCGTACAGCGTGAGTCTGTTCACCGACTGGCGCGAGCCGGGCTTTCGGCAGGTGTGGCTCAAGCGGCGCACCGACCAGCCGCTGCCCGACTTCCCGACCGATTTCCCCTGGGCCGCGCCCGCCACCGAGAAGATGCACCCGGTGCCGGGGATGCCCGCGGTCAACTGCACGGACCAGTTCGGGGTGCCGGGGCCGTGGCATCAGCGGCTGCCGCACTTCCGGGCGGAGTTCACGCCGAGCAGCGGGGCCGAGCTGCAGTCGGAGTATCTGCTGCCGCGGTCGTATGCAGTCGAGGCACTGTATGCGGTCGATGGGATCCGGGACACGGTCGCGCCCGTGCTGCAGACCTGTGAGGTGCGCACGGTCGCCGCCGACGACCAGTGGCTCAGCCCCTCCTACGGGCGGGACACCGTGGCGCTGCACTTCACCTGGGTCGAGGACACGGCGGCCGTCCTGCCGGTGGTGCGGCGGCTGGAGGCCGCACTGGACGCCTTCGCGCCGCGGCCGCACTGGGGGAAGGTGTTCACCGTGCCGGCACACGTACTGCGCGGGCGGTATCCGCGGCTCGGCGACTTCCGGGCCCTGTCGCGGGAGCTGGATCCCGGTCGGAAATTCGCCAACACCTTCGTGCACGAGATACTGGGTGACTGACTCCGGGTGGACTTCGTAAACCCCCTTTCCTAACCCCTTGTAGAAAGGCGATGCACGCCATAGCCTTGCGCCGCGCCGGTGCCGACGACGACCCGGCATGAGCGAAGGGACGGGGGCACCACCGGTGCTGTGTTCTCCCGGGGGACGCTGTGTCCGTTGGCCGCTGCGCGGCGGGCCGGACCCCCGGCCGACCCGACCGGAACGGCGCTTGCCAGTGAGGGGAGTTCGATGAAGCGCGGCACATCACGCGACATCCGCACCGCGAACCGCTACGAGGTGCTGCGCCAGATCATCGCCGCGTCGCCCACCTCCCGGCAGGAGCTGGCGGCCGCCACCGGCCTCAGTCTCGCCACGGTCGCCACCCTCGTGGGCGAGCTGCTCGACCTCCGCATGATCACGGAGGTCGGGTTCGAGGACTCGGCCGGCGGCCGCCCCCGCGGGCTCGTGGCCGTCAACGCGTCCGGCGGCGCCCTGATCGGCGTCGACATCGCGGAGACGTACGTGCGGGTCGAGCTGTTCGATCTCGGGCTGAACGTCCTGGCCCGCGCCGACGAGGACATGCGCCCCGGCGAGAGCCGCCCCGAGCAGGTCGTCGGCCATGTCGCCGCCGCCGTCGGCTCGGTGGTCGCGCAGGCCGGCGTGGAGGGCGCGCGGGTGCTCGGCGTCGGGGTGAGCGTGCCGGGGCAGGTGGACCGGGACACCGGCGTCTCCGAGTACGCGCCCAACTGGGACTGGCACGACGTGCCCCTGCTCGACCTGCTCGCCGAGCAGATCGCCTACCCCCTGTACATGGACAACCCGTTGCGCGCCTGCGCGGTGGCCGAGCTGTGGTTCGGTGCCGCACGCGGCAGCGGGGACGCCGTGGTGGTCAATCTCGGGACCGGCGTGGGCGCCGGGCTGGTGCTCGGCGGCGGGCTGCACCGGGGCGTGAGCAACAGTGCCGGCGAGTGGGGCCATACGACGCTGGTGCTGGACGGACGGCTGTGCCACTGCGGCAATCACGGCTGCGTGGAGACCTATGTCGGCGCGCCCGGCATCATGGTGAACCTGCGGGAGCTGGCCGCCGACAGCGCGCTGCTCCATCCCGAGGACCAGACGGCCACGATCGACGCGCTCGCCCGTGGGGTCGGCGCGCACGATCCGGTGGCGCTCAAGGTGGTCCGGGACACCGCCCGGTATCTGGGCGCCGGGATCGCCGACCTGGTGAACCTGTTCAACCCCGAGATCGTCGTGCTCAGCAGCTGGGTCGCCGCCACCCTGGGCGAGCCGCTGCTGCACGAGGTGCGCGAGGCCGTGGCCCGGCACGCGCTCAGGCGTCCGCTGGCCGCCACCCGGATCGTTCTCTCCCCCATCCCCACCGACCCGGTGTGTCTGGGCGCGGCGACGTTCGCACTCGAGGGTGCGCTGCAGTCGGCCCCGCAGAAGAGGACGCAGCCTGCCGCGAAACGCATCACACCTGTAAGGAGCCGTACCGTACCGCCCTCATGACGGACGTGATTCCCGCGTTCTGAAAGGGAGTTGCGGGTCGCTGGTGCGGCGCCCCGCCATCCCGCCATGTCCGGTATCCCGAACGTTGCACAACGCTTCGTGCAGACTTCGTCCAACCCCTTGCCGAAGCCTTAGCCGAAGGTTAACGTCCCGCACCGCAACCCCATTTGAGCCAACTGGCGCTGAGCCGCTCCAGCCACAGGCACAGGGCCGCAGCCGTACTCGAGACAAGGACGTCAGCATGTCGGCAATGAGGAACGTCAACTGGGACCGCCGCACCGTTCTGCGGGCCGCCATGGGTATGGCCGCCGCCGGCGGACTGGCCGCGTGCGGCGGCAACACCGGTCGCAGCAGCGGGTCGGGCGACAGCCTCGTCCAGTACTTCCACGCCTACGGCGAGGCCGGTACCGAGCAGGCCATCAAGCGGTACGCGAAGGCCTACAAGGACGCCAACATCACCACCCAGTGGATCACCGGCAACAACTTCGAGCAGAAGCTGTTCGCCGCGCTGCTCACCAAGAACGCGCCCGACGTCTTCGAGTTCCACCCGCAGATCCAGCTCATCAAGAGCGGCCAGGTGGCGGATCTGACCGACATCATCGAGCCGGTCAAGAGCGACTTCAACCAGGCCGACATCACGTCGCACACGGTCGACGGGAAGATATACGGCGTCCGCATGATCGACGACCCGCAGTTCTTCTTCTACCGGCCCTCGGTGTTCGAGAAGGCCAAGATCGAGGTCCCGCAGACCCTGGAAGAGCTGATCGAGGCCGCGGACAAGCTCACCACCAGCAAGGTCAAGGGCGCGTTCCTCGGCAACGACATCACCACGGTGCAGAACCCGCTGATCTGGTCGGCCGGTGCGGACACCCTCACCGCGGACAACAAGCCCGCCTTCAACACCGACGCCGTCGCCGAAGGCCTCACGCAGCTGCGTGGCCTGTTCACCAGCGGCAACCTGCTGCTCGACTCCCCCACCGACTGGTGGGACCCGTCGGCCTTCACCCAGGGTCTGACCGCGATCCAGTGGTGCGGTATGTGGGCCATGCCCGCCATGATCGAGGCGCTCGGCGACGACATCGGCGTCTTCCCCTTCCCGAAGGTCGGCTCGGCCGGCAAGCAGTCCGTCACCAACGGCGGCTGGTCGATGTTCGTCAACGCCAAGAGCGAGAACCTCGAAGCGGCCAAGGCGTACGTCAAGTGGCTGTGGATCGACCAGAAGAAGTACCAGGAGGACTGGGCCCTCTCCTACGGCTTCCACATCCCGCCGCGTACCTCCATCGCGCAGTCCGCCACCAAGCTGAAGACCGGCCTGCCTGCCGAGGGCGTCAAGCTCTTCAACGAGTTCGGCCACTTCGACAACATCGGCTGGACGCAGGCGATGATCGCCGCGGTCAACGACGTGATGGCGAACTCCGTCCGTAAGAACGCCGACCCGAAGGCCCAGCTCGCCACGGCCGAGAAGAAGGTCGACGCCGAGCTCAAGAAGCTCTTCGGATAAGCCGGCGGACGGATCTCGACATGTCGACCACCACCACTCGCGGGGTCGCCTCCCCCGCCCCGGCCAAGGTCTCCAAGGACCGGCCGCGGCGGGGCCTGAGGGCGAGCAGCACCTTCAACTTCTGGCTCTTCACCGGGCCGTTCCTCATCGGCCTGATCGTCTTCGTCTTCGTACCGATCGGCTGGAGCCTCTATCTCAGCTTCTTCGAGGCCCGATTCACGGTCACACCGAGCGAGTTCGTCGGGCTCGAGAACTACAGGATGATCCTGTCGGACACGGACTTCAGGAACTCCCTGGTCACGTTCACCGTGTTCGCCGCGTTCATCGTGCCGACCACCTGGGCGATGTCGCTCGGCCTCGCGCTCCTGGTGAACCGGCTGCGGTTCATGCGCGCGTTCTTCCGGTCGGTCTTCTTCCTGCCGACCGCGGTCAGCTACGCGGCCGCCGCCCTGATCTGGAAGATGTCCATCTTCAACGGTGTCCGCTTCGGCCTGGCCAACACGGTCATCGGCTGGTTCGGCGTCGAGAACATCGCCTGGCTCGGCAACCCCGACCCGCCGTGGTACTGGCTGGTCATCGTGACCGTCCGCCTGTGGCTGCAGTCCGGCTTCTACATGATCCTCTTCCTCGCGGCGCTCCAGAACATCCCGCGGGAGCTGTACGAGGCCGCCGCCATCGACGGCGCCAAGCCGGGCTGGCAGACCTTCCGCTACATCACGCTGCCCCAGCTGCGCGCGACCTCGACCGCGGTGATCCTGCTGCTGCTCATCGCCGCGTACCAGGCCTTCGACGAGTTCTTCATCCTGCTCGGCAAGGCCACGTGGGGCATGCCGCCGCTGGTCGAGCTCTACAAGATGGCCCTGGGTGAGAACCAGAACTACGGCGCGGGCAGCGCGGGTGCGCTGGTCCTGACCGCTCTCATCTGCCTCGTGACCCTGTTCCAGGGGAAGATCATGGGCTTCGGAAGGGGTGAGGAGTCCCAGTGACCACCACAGCACCCGACCTCGACAAGACACCCGCGAAGCCGGCGAAGGCCAGGCGCGTCGGCGGGGTCATGGGCAACGCCGGCCTGTACCTCGCCACCGGTGTGGCCGCCGTCCTCTTCCTCATCCCGTTCTATCTGATCGTCCGCAACGCCTTCATGACGGACCCGGAGATCACGGGCGAGGAGTGGAAGTGGTTCCCCAGCACGATCCAGTGGGGCAACATCACCGAGCCGTTCGACGACGTCACCGTCGACTTCGCCCGGTCGATGTGGAACTCCCTGGTCGTCGCCGTCCTGCACACCGTGGGCATCCTGCTGATCTGCTCGCTGGCCGGCTACGGCCTGGCCCGCATCCCGTACAAGCACGCCAACAAGGTCTTCTACGCTGTGCTGGCCACCCTGATGGTTCCCACCGCCGTGACCTTCGTGCCGAGCTTCGTGCTCGTCTCGTCGCTCGGCTGGGTCGACAGTTACCGCGGTCTCATCATTCCGGGCCTGTTCAGTGGTTTCACCTGCTTCCTGTTCCGGCAGTACTTCCTGGGGTTCCCCAAGGAGCTGGAGGAGGCGGCACGCGTGGACGGGCTCTCGTACTGGGGTGCGTACTGGCGTGTCGTGGTGCCCAACTCGCTGAACTTCTTCGCGGCGATCGCGACGATCACGTTCATCGCGGGCTGGAACGCCTTCCTGTGGCCCCTGGTCATCGGCCAGGACCCCAGCGCGTGGACGGTGCAGGTCGCGCTGTCGTCGTACGCGACCAACCAGACCGTCAACTACCACCTGATCTTCATGGCCACGGCCATTTCCATCCTGCCCCTGGTGTTCGTGTTCCTCTTCCTCCAGCGCTGGCTGGTGCAGGGGATCGCACAGACCGGCATCAAGGGCTGAGCTAGGAGACCGATGTCTTTCCGCACTACCTCCGTCGACTACGTCGAGGACGTCTCGCCCGGTAGCGGGGCCCTGCCGCCCCGCGCCTGGTACGCCTCCTCGGACGCGAAGGCGCTGTCGCTCAACGGCAGCTGGCGCCTGCGCGTGTCGGCGACCATCGACGCCGAGGACGACTCCTTCGCCGGGGAGGGTTACGACGCCGGGGACTGGGCGGAGGTCTCGGTCCCCGGGCACTGGGTCCTGCAGGGCGACGGGGCCTTCGGCTCGCCCATCTACACGAACCACCTGTACCCCTTCCCGGTGGACCCGCCGCACGTCCCCACCGAGAACCCGACCGGCGACCACCTGCGGGTCTTCGACCTGCCGGCGGACTGGCCGGGCGACGGCGGTGCCGTCATCCGCTTCGACGGCGTGGAGTCCTGCGCCCGCGTCTGGCTGAACGGCACGGACATCGGCGAGTTCAAGGGCTCCCGCCTGCCGCACGAGTTCGCGGTCGGGCACCTGCTGAAGCCGACGGGCAACGTCCTCGCGGTGCGCGTCCACCAGTGGTCGGCGGGCTCGTACCTGGAGGACCAGGACCAGTGGTGGCTGCCCGGCATCTTCCGTGACGTGACGCTGCTGCACCGCCCGGCGGGCAGCGTGGGCGACTTCTTCGTGCACGCCTCCTTCGATCACGTCACGGGCGAGGGCACCCTGCGCGTCGACTCCGACGTCGACGGGCGGGTGTCCGTGCCCGCCCTGGACATCGATGTCGCGACCGGCGAGTCGGTGACGGTGGCGGTCGAGCCGTGGTCGGCGGAGACGCCGAAGCTGTACGACGGCGAGCTGGTCACGGCCGGCGAGCGCGTGCCGCTGCGCATCGGCTTCCGTACGGTCGTCCTCGAGGACGGACTGATCAAGGTCAACGGCAGGGCGATCCTCTTCAAGGGCGTCAACCGGCACGAATGGCACCCCGAGAAGGGCCGCGCCCTGGACCTTGCGACCATGCGTGAGGACGTGCTGCTGATGAAGCGGCACAACCTCAACGCGGTGCGCACCTCGCACTACCCCCCGCACCCGGCCTTCCTCGACCTGTGCGACGAGTACGGCCTGTGGGTCATCGACGAGTGCGACCTGGAGACCCACGGCTTCACCGAGCAGGCCTGGCGCGACAACCCCGTCGACGACGACCGCTGGACCCCGGCCCTGCTGGACCGCGCGGCCCGGATGGTCGAGCGGGACAAGAACCACCCGTCGATCGTCTTCTGGTCCCTCGGCAACGAGGCCGGCACCGGGCGCGGCCTGACCGCCATGGCCGAGTGGATCCACGGCCGGGACTCCTCGCGCCTCGTGCACTACGAGGGCGACTGGGACTGCCGGGACACGGACGTCTACTCGCGGATGTACGCCTTCCACGACGAGGTCGAGAAGATCGGCCAGGGCCTGGACGGCGGCACTCACAAGCGCCGCGACCTGCCCTTCATCCAGTGCGAGTACGGGCACGCCATGGGCAACGGCCCCGGCGGCCTCGCCGACTACCAGGAGCTGTTCGAGAAGTACGACCGGCTCCAGGGCGGCTTCATCTGGGAGTGGATCGACCACGGCATCAAGCACCCCGAGCTGGGCTACGCCTACGGCGGTGACTTCGGCGAGGAGCTACACGACGGCAACTTCGTCTGCGACGGCCTGATCTTCCCGGACCGGACGCCGTCGCCGGGGCTCGTCGAGTACAAGAAGGTGATCGAGCCGGTCCGCATCGAGGGTGACGGCGCCGACGGCACCGTACGGGTGACGAACAAGTACGACTTCGCCGATCTGTCGGGGCTCGCCTTCGAGTGGTCGTTCCAGGTGGACGGCAAGACGGTGGAGGCGGGCGCCCTGTCGGTGCCCGCGCTCGCGCCGGGCGAGTCGGCCGACGTCAAGCTGCCGGAGCCCCCGGCGGACGCACAGGGCGCCGAAACCCAGTGGACGGTACGGGCGCTGCTGGCGGCGGACACGGCGTGGGGACAGAAGGACCACGAGGTCGCGTGGGGCCAGTTCCCCGCCTCCGCCCGTCCGTTGCCCACGGTGGCCGCGACCGACCGCCCCACCGCGAGCGAGAAGCTGATCTACCTCGGCCCGGCCTCCTTCGACGCCCGCACCGGTGCGTTGAAGACCATCGGCGGTGTGGAGGTGACGGCTCCGCGCCTGGACGTGTGGCGGGCGCCCACCGACAACGACGACGGCGCCGAGTGGCAGACCGACACCCGCTACGGGATGCTCTGGCGCAAGTACGGCCTGCACCGCATGCGGCACCGGCTGGACGCCGTGGAGCTGGGCGACGACGCGCTGACGGTACGGACCCGGGTGGCGCCCGCCGCCTGGGAGGTGGGCCTCGCCACGGTGTACCGGTGGACCTCCGACGGCACCCGGTTGAAGCTGACCGTGTCCGTGACTCCGGAGGGCGACTGGAAGGTGCCGCTGCCCCGGCTCGGCATCCGGTTCGGGCTCCCGCAGGCGGACGCCGTGCGGTGGTTCGGCGGGGGTCCCGGTGAGGCGTACCCGGACACCCGGCTGGCGTCCATGGTCGGCCGCTGGAACTCCACCGTGGACGAGCTGCAGACGCCGTACGTCCGCCCGCAGGAGAACGGTGCCCGTGCCGACGTCCGCTGGGTGGAGCTCGGCGGGCTGCGGATCGACGGCGACCCGGAGTTCTGGTTCAGCGCGCGGCGCTGGACCAGCGAGCAACTGGACGCGGCCGCGCACCTCACCGATCTCACGCCCGGTGACACCGTGTGGGTCAACCTCGACCACGGCCAGCACGGCATCGGCTCGCAGTCCTGCGGTCCGGGCCCGCTGCCGCAGTACCACCTGCGGGCCGAGCCGACGGAGTTCTCGTTCGTGTTCTCGACCGCCAGGTAAGAAGGTCATTAATCGATTGACCGATTGATCGACTTTCCGACAGGGTCGGAAGGTCGCCAGCGGCCGGTCGGCGTTCATGCCGACCGGCCGCAACTTGTTTTCGCACCAAGGGAGTTGATGTCGGTTGATTGGCAGCATCGAGGTTCGCGGTCTGTCCCGAACCTTCCACACCACCGTCCGCCGCCCCGGTTTCGCGGGCGCACTGCGCTCTCTGGTCAATCCGCAGAAGGTCGCCAAGCACGCCGTCTCCGACGTGACCTTCTCCGTCGCCGCCGGTGAACTCCTCGCCCTGCTCGGCCCGAACGGCGCCGGCAAGTCCACCACCATCAAGATGCTCACCGGCATCCTCACCCCCACCGCGGGCGAGGCCCGGGTCGCGGGCGTGGTGCCGTACGAGGAGCGGGAGCGCAACGCCCGTAACATCGGCACGGTGTTCGGGCAGCGCACCCAGCTGTGGTGGGACCTCCCGGTGCGCGAGTCGTTCGCGATCCTGCGCGACATCTACGAAGTGCCGAAGGCCGAACACGCGGCGCGCCTCAAGGAGTTCGACGAGCTCCTGGACCTGTCCTCCTTCTGGGACACCCGGGTCCGCCATCTCTCACTCGGCCAGCGCGTCCGCTCCGACCTGGCCGCCGCCCTGCTGCACGACCCGCCGGTGGTCTTCCTCGACGAGCCGACCATCGGCATGGACGTGGTGGTGAAAGAGCAGGTGCGGGAGTTCCTGCGGCACCAGGTGGAGGAGCGCGGCCGTACGGTCCTGCTCACCACCCACGACATGACGGAGGTCGAGCGGCTCGCCGAGCGGGTCGTCCTGATCAACCACGGGCGGCTCGTCCTGGACGGCACCCTCGACGAGATCCGCCGCAAGTTCGGCTCGACCTGGCAGGTGCGGGTGACGCTCGCCGACCCGCACACGGAGGTCGGCTCCCTGCCGGGCATCGCGCTGCTGCGCCACGAGGGCCCGCAGGCGGTCTTCGGGCCGGACGGCCCCGACGCGCCGACCGTGCACCAGGCGCTGAAGCAGGTCATCGAGCGGTACGAGGTGACGGACCTCGCCCTCGACGAGGCGGACCTCGAGGACGTGATGCGGGCCGCGTACGTGCATGCCGAGGCCTCGCATGCCGAGACCGCGGCAGAAGGAGCCTGAGATGGCCTCCGTACTGCACGGCTGGCGCGCCGCCCGCGTCACGCCGCTCGGCGAGCTGCACACGCCGCCCCGGATGACCGCCGTGCTGCTCCGGCTGACCGTCCAGGTGGTCCTGGTGGCGTCGCTGTGGCGCGGCCTGTACGCGCACACCGGCACCACCGCCGGACTCAGCCGCGACCAGGCGGTCACGTACGCCGTCCTGGCCGTACTCGCCTCCCGGCTGCGGGAGTTGGACCAGTCGGCGGGCCGGGACATGGTGCTGCAGCACATGCACTTCGGCACGATCGTCTACTGGTATCTGCGCCCGCTGCCGCCCCAGCGGTACTACGCCCTGCGCGCCCTCGGCGAGCAACTGTACGGGCTGGCGTGGGCGCTCGGCGGATACGTGGTCTGCCTCGCCGCCGGTGTCGTCGAGCCCCCCGAGTCGGCCGCCGTGGCAGGGGTGTTCGTGGTGAGCATGCTGCTCGGCCAGTGGGTCCTGTACTACGTCATGCTCGTCCTCGACCAGCTGTGCTTCTTCACCATCCGCAACAACTCCGCGATGCTGATCCTGATCTTCGCGCAGAACCTGCTGTCCGGGGTGTACGCCCCGCTGTGGTTCTTCCCGGACTGGTTCATTACGCTGAGCAGCTTCCTGCCGTTCCAGGCGACGCTGAGCGTGCCGCTGTCGATCTACGTCGGCCGGATCGAACTGTCCGACGCAGGAGTGCAGTTGGTCATTCAAGCCGCCTGGGTCGTGGTGCTGGCGCTGTTCACCCGGTGGGTGTGGCGGCGGGCCGCGCGGCGCGTGATCTCGCAGGGAGGCTGATGTGTCGGTCAAGGCTGTGAAGGCTGTGAAGTCCCTGCGCATCGCATGGCGCATCACGCTGCTCAACATCCGTGCCGCGATGGAGTACCGCACCGAGTTCCTGCTGAACATCGCGATCGGCGCGATCTGGCAGGTGTCGGTGATCGTGTTCGCCACGGTGCTGCTGGCGCGTTTCACCGGAATGGGCGGCTGGGACAGCTCGGACGTGCTGCTGATCCCGGCGATCCGGATGCTCGCGCACGGGCTGTTCGTGCTCCTGCTGGGGCGGATGCACTTCATCGGCCGGCAGATCCAGGAGGGGAGGATCGACATCTATCTGCTGCGCCCGATGCCGGTGCACCGCCAGGTCCAGCTCGACTACTTCCCGACCAACGCGATCGGCGACCTCACGGTCGCGACGGGCCTGATGGTGGGCGCGCTCAGCCGCAGCGACCTGGACTGGACGGCGGGCCGGGTGTCGTACCTGATCGCCGCGATCATCGGCGGCATGCTGCTGGAGGCGGCCCTGTTCACGGTGGTGGCGAGCGCCTGCCTGCGCTTCCCTGCCGCCGATTACTGGAGCCGCTGGCTGGAGGAACTGCTCGGCACGTTCGGCAGCTACCCGCTGAACGTCCTCCCGCGGGCGGTGGGCGGCTTCCTGACCTACGCCCTTCCGCTCGCGTTCGTCGCCTACCTCCCGACGGCCGTCCTGACCGGGCACGACCACGGCATCGGGGTGCCGTACTGGCTGGCGGCGGCGTCTCCGCTGCTCGGGATCGCCGGGTATCTGGCGGCGCGGCTGGTGTGGCGGTGGAGCCTGAAGCGCTACACGGGGGTGAACGGGTGACGCCCGGGTGCCCGGGCCGCCGCCTGCGGTGTCGGGTTTCAGCCGCCGCCGTGGTCACGCTCGTAGGCGGCCAGGACCTGCTGTCGGGCTCCCCCGGTGTGCAGGAATCGCTCGTCGAGCACCGTGGCGAGGTCGTCGAGTGCGGCGGCGAGCACGGCTGACGCGATGTGGGCTCCGGGGTCCTTCGCCTGCCGCCCCCGTTCGGCGAGTTCGGCGGCATAGCCGATGGCGAGCGCGAGCGAGGTGTCCCCGGTGCCGTCGTGGAAGTAGTAGGACTCCGGGTACTGGGCGAAGTCCACGCTGACGCGGGCCACGTCGGCGGCCAGCGCGCCCAGCACGGCGGCTCCCGCGGCCGAGTCCAGTTGCCCGGCGGTCATACCGGCGCGGCGCAGATGGCAGACGCGCAGCGCCAGCGTCCGGCGCCGGGCCAGCGCGGGGAAGATGCCGAGCACCCACGAGACAGTGGCGGTCAGCAGCGTGAAGCCGACCAGTGACTCCAGGGGTGCCACCACCCGCAGCCACTCCTCCGCGGGCGCGATGTCGCCGAGACCGAGGGTGCCCACGATCACCAAGGAGATGTACAGGGCGTCCACCGGCCGGGAGTGCCGGGTCGGCTCCAACGCGCTCGAGAAGACGAAGGCCTCCGGCATGTGCGGCCAGTAGACCACCGCCCAGCCCACGGCCACACCGCACGTCCACATGGCGACGACGCAGGCCATGCCGAGTGGTCCGGCGACTCCCGCGGCGCGCCGGCGGGGACTTGCGCGGGAGGACAGCCGCCACAGCGCCGTCATGACGATCCGGCTCAGCCCTCCGTGGCGGGTCGGATGCCACAGGGTGTGGAACACGTCCCGCAGGATGACCATCACCACCACCGCGCCGACCAGCGAGATCAGCCCTTCCATGCGCCCTCCTCAGCCGCGCCGGTATCGGCTCCAGCATGCTGCCGACCGGACACCGGGCCGAGTACATCCGACCCGGTGTCCGGCCCGGTGCGCGGTGACCGGCGCTCAGTGGTCCGCGCAGCACGGCGTCGGGGCGGGCACCTCGAAGGGGACGAGGGTGCCGCCCACGGCCGGCATCGCGGTCAGGACGAGTTCGCCGTCCTGCCATTGCGGCCGTACGTGATCCCATGTCACCAGGCGGGCATGGGGGTCCGGCCGGCTCGGCGAACCCAGGACCGTCACGCGGTCGATCGCCGAGCGCGCCAGCGCGTCCCCCACGGTCAGCGTGCCGGTGAGCTCCGCGACCCCCGGGTAGAGCACCGCCCGGCCCACCGCGTCCGGAGCCCCGGGCGACACCTCGTGCCCCTGCGCGGTGAGCCGCTCCTGCGCGGTCCGCAGGAGCGGCTCCGTCGGGAGGGTGAAGGAGAGCGCCACGCGCGGCCGGTCTCCCCGCACCAGGTGGGTGCAGCCGAACACGCCCTCGGGCAGGGCGAGTTCGGCCGCCAGGGTGTGGAGGAGGTGGTCGGCCGCGCGGAGGTCCCGGACGTCCGCGTCCACGGTCAGGACATACGGCGTCATGAGGGCAGGACCCACACCGGGTTGGAGTAGAACCACAGGTCGCGCCACGGGTCGGCGTCGCCGACGACGTCGATGGCCGGGCCGGCCGGGTCGACGGCGGCGCCCATCGGGCCGACGGCGGTGCGGTTGCCGTCGGTGCCGCGCAGGCGGACGTAGACGGGGTGGTCGACCTTGCCGAGGTCGTAGGTGAGGCGGACCGTGCCGGTCGACTTGTTCACGTCGTACGACTTGACCACCTTCGCCGTCGGTGCGGTGAACGTGTCCTTGTCCGCGACCGGGCCGGTCACATCGCCCTGGATGACGTCCACGCGCGCCAACTTCGGCAGGAAACCCGCCCAGTTGGGGCCGCCGGCCGGTGTCACGTCGACCGTCAGCGTGACGTTCGTGCCCTTCCTGACGTGCAGGGCGCCGCCGAGTGTGGCCCAGCGGCGGCCGCCGGCCACGCGGACGTCGAGGGCGTCGACGAGTTGGCCGTGGTCGACCCAGACGCGGCCCGCGCGGATGCCGTCCATGACGGCGGCGTAGGAGAAACCGTCGGCACCGACGTGCGTACGGCTGTACTGGCCGGGCCAGTAGTCGCCCTGGGTGATGTCGATCTTGCCGCCGTAGACCGGGTCCGGGTACTTGCCGTCGGTGTCGAAGTCGCCGCCGGTGCCGCGCACGGCCGTGTCCGCGTACACCTGGTGGGAGTCGGAGTTGGCGGTGATCCACCACGGCTTGCCCTCGGCGAGGAGGCTGTCCCACAGGCCGCCGACGGTGGCCGTCATCCAGTCGAAGCCGCCCCAGGTGCGGTAGCTCTCCAGCGGGTATCCGGCGAAGGAGTTGGCGCTGGGGTTGTTGTCGTAGATGCCGCGGGCGCGGGCCATGCCGAGCGGGGCGGGGAGGCCGGCCGCCTGGTGACCCGGAGCGCCCTCGAAGCCGACGGCGATCCGGCGCGTGGGGTGCGCGTCCCGCCAGCCGCGGATCTCGTGCGGGGAGTCGACACCACGCCGCGCCGGGTGGTTGGCGAGCATCAGGGCGTCCTTGACCTTGCGCCGCTCCACCTGCTCGGCGAGGAAGTTGAGGCCCGCGACGGCGAGCGCCTCGTTGGCGGGCGTCGAGTCGCCGGCGCCTTTCACTCTGCCGTCGTAGTCGGTCTCGAACTGCTTGAGGACGGACACCTCGTTCTTGCCGGGGTGTACGAAGACGGTGCCGTGCTCGGCGGCCGGGATGTTCCACTCCAGGCCCTGGAAGACGAGCGTGTCCTCGTAGGCGGCCCGCGCCGCCCGGATGTCCGGGTTGACCTTCTCCACGCCGATCCTGGTGTGGGTCTCGCTGCCGTGGTCGGTGATGACCAGCCAGTCCATGCCGTGCCTGGCACCCTGGCGGACCTGGTCGACGACGCGGTACTTGCCGTCGCTGCTGTACTGGGTGTGGATGTGGTGGTCGCCGGCCAGCCACAGGAAGCCGTTCGTCCTGCGGCCGCCGGAAGCGACGGACGTGGCCGCTGCGGAGGCGGCGGCCGGAGTCGGGGCGACGACACTGCCGGCGGCCAGTCCGGCGCCCAGCAGACCCGCCCGGCGCAGTAGCGTGCGGCGCGACTGCTGCTCGGGGCTCAGGGCCTCGTCGGGCACGGAGGTGTCGAAGGCGGCGGGCAGGGGGGCTGCCGCCGCATCGTGCGAGTGGTCGTGGCTGTGATCGTGTCCGTGGTGGTGATGATGGCCGTGCGCGTGCCCGTGTCCCATGTGCCGTGCCCCTCCTGATGCCGCTGCCTTCTGCGGCTGCCTCCTGCGGCGCTGCTGCGCCGTGTGTGGAGGATCAAGGCGAAACATGAACGTTGAACAAGCAGCGAGTGGCGGCCGGGCGCCCTGGACGCGTCGGAACACCACGTCCTTCACTGTTTCCCCAACCGCCCTTGTACGTCACCCTGATTGACAGAGAACCTGAGCAGCGCTCATCTTCCCCTGAGCAGCACTCATCTTCTTCGTCACCCATCGGAGACGCCCCCATGAGAAGACTGATCGGCACACTCGCGGCCGCAGCCCTGGCCCTCACCGGCCTCGCCACCACCGGCTCGACCCCCGCGGTGGCCGCCACCACCGGCACCTTCAACGTCCTGACCTACAACGTCGCGGGCCTTCCGGAAGGCCTCAGCTCCGGCAACCCGGAGAAGAACACCCCGTTGATCTCGCCGCGGCTGGCGGCGTACGACATCGTGAACGTCCAGGAGGACTTCAACTACCACGCGGCCCTGTACGCGGGCGACAACCACCCATACCGCACCGCGACCAGCGGCGGCGTGCCCTTCGGCGACGGCCTGAACACCCTCTCGGACTACGCCTTCGAGGACTTCCAGCGGGTGAAGTGGAACAAGTGCACGGGCACCAACTGCCTGACCCCCAAGGGCTTCTCGCTCGCCCGGGTCCGCCTCGCCGAGGGCGTCTTCGTGGACCTCTACAACGTCCACACCAACGCCGACTCCGACGACGCCGCGCTCGCCGCCCGCCGCGCCAACGTCGACCAGCTGTCGGACTTCATCCAGGCGAACTCGTCCGGCAACGCGGTCATCGTCATGGGTGACACCAACACCCGGTACACCCGCAGCGGCGACAACATCCGCACCCTCGCCGACGAGAACGGCCTGACGGACGCGTGGGTACAGCTGGCCAAGGGCGGCGTCCGGCCGACGCAGGGCGCGGACGCGCTGCTGTGCCCGACGACGGCTCCGCCGAACGGCTGCGAGGTCGTCGACAAGGTCCTCTACCGCGGCAGCAAGCTCCTGACGCTGGACGCCACCCGCTACAACAACGAGTGGGCGTCGTTCCTGGACTCCGCGGGCGGCAACCTGTCCGACCACTTCCCGCACACGGTCGACTTCTCCTACACGCTCAACTCGTCCCTGAAGGCGAGCGACTTCTTCGGCGGCCCGCACGGCACGGCCTTCAACGACGCGGACGACCTGCCGACGTCGGTGTCCCCCCGCACCCTGACCCTGCGCGGCAGCTCCCGCCTGGACGCGGTGTCCCTGACGCACGACGGCGGCCCGGCCCTCACCCACGGCGGCACGGGCGGCACGGCGACGTCCCTGACGCTGGCCTCCGGCGAGCACCTCACCGCCGTAAAGCTGACACAGGGTCAGAAGGACGGCCGTACGCGGATCTTCTCGGCGTCGTTCACGACGGACAAGGGCCGCACCCTGTCCGCCGGTACGGCGACGTCGGACGCCAAGACCTTCACGGCACCGTCCGGTTGGCAGATCGTCGGGTTCACGGGGCGGGCGGGCGACGAGGTCGACAAGTTGGGAGTGCTGTACGCGCCGATCGGCTGACGGCACATACGGCGGCCGCCCACCCCCGCAGCCGTTCCCGGGTGGGCGGCACCGCACAATGTGAACGGCCGCTGCCCAGACGGGAGCTCCGCCACAGCGCCTGGGTGAGTACGGCTGGCGGCTTCAGGACCATGCGCCCCGGACGCCGTTGACCGGGCTGAAGCTGAGCCGTGTGGCACCGGTGCGGGCCGCCTCACCCTCCTAGCGGCGGCCTGTCGTGGTGAGGCGGCGCAGTGCGGCGTGAGCGGGTGGGCCCCAGGTGGGCTTGCCTCCGGGTCGGCCGTGGACACCCGCCTCTCCGATGAGGATGCCGCCGAGGGCGCGCCGTACCGCCCAACCGCGAGCGCGGCGCAGGGTCGCGGCGTCCGGGGTCGGCTGGTAGGCGGCGTAGAAGCGGTCGGCGGCGCCGTCCGGCAGCAATGTCCACGGGGCGGCGAGATCGCAGGCCGGATCGCCCGCGCAGAGTTCGCCGAAGTCGATCACGCCACAGAAAGTGCCGTCCGTGGTGAGGACGTTGGCCGGATGCAGGTCGCCGTGGAGCCACAGCGCCGGGCCCGTCCACTCGGGCGCGGCGACGGCGTCCTCCCAGACCGCGCGGACGGCGTCCGGGTCGGGGATCAGCCCCATCTCGGTGGCCGAGGCCAATCCCTCGGCGAACCCCTCGGCGTGGTCGGCCAGCGGCCCCCCGCGGCCACGGCCACGGCCGGCCGGCGCCCCGTCGGGGGCGGGGCGGTGAAGAGCCGTCAGGAAGGCGGCCAAGGTGTCGGCGGCCTCTTCGGCGCGTGTGACGGGTGCGCGGTCGGCAGGTGAGCCCGGTACCCAGGTGGTGACGATCCAGGGCCGCGGAAACCGCTCGGACGGCTCACCGAGGCGCTGCGGCACCGGAACCGGCAGGGGCAGGTGCGGGGCGAGGGCGGGGAGCCAGGCGTGCTCCTTGAGCAGCAGCGCGTCCGCGGTCTGTGTCGCCCAGGGCAACCGGACGGCGAGGTCGTCGCCGAGCCGCCACAACTGGTTGTCCCAGCCCCGCGCGCCGAGCTTCACGGGGCGGTCGGCGAGGTCCGGGTGCTGGTCCTGCAGGAGGTCCCGGACCAGCTCCGCGGTGATGTCGATCTCTGTGGTGGTCATGCGGAGCAACGGTAGTCAGGGAGCCGCCGATCGCCCCTGCGCGGCCGCCGATCGCCCCTGCGCGGCCGCCGGTCGTCCTGCGCGGCCGCCGGTCGTCCTGCGCGGCGGCCGCCGTTCGACGGCCCCGCCCGCCGCACCCCCCCCGCTCACTCGCTCCGCAACACCTCCGCAACGGTCAGCCGCCCCGCCCTCCGCGCCGGAACCAACGCCCCCAGCACCGCGATCACCAGCCCCGCCAGGGCGAGTGCGGCCAGCGCCGGGGCCTCCCAGACGTCCGTCATGTAGGCGGGCAGGGTGATGTCCACGGCGGCCGTCATGCGCGGGACGACCAGGTCGTAGCCCGCCACGCCCAGCGGGATGCCGAGCAGGGAGCCGATCGCGCCGAGAACCGCCATGGACGTCACCGTCATCACCGTGACCTGCCTCGGCGTCATGCCGATCGACTTCAGCATGCCCAAGTCCCGCCGCCGGTCGCGGGTGTTGAGGACGACCGTGTGGAAGACACCGAGGGAGGCGACCACGGCGAGCATCAGGGTGAGGGCCGAGGCCGAGCCGATGATGGTCTGCGTGATGGCGTTGGAGCCCCGCACATCCGGTGTGATCCCGGCGTCGGCGGCCCGGGCCGCGCGGGCGTAGGCGGCCGGGTCGGTGCCGTCGCGGAGTCTGACGTGGTAGCTGATCGGCTTCTCGTGCGGGGCCAGTGCCGTCAGCGTCGACCAGCCGGCTGCGACCACCCGGGGATTGCTCTGCATGAACTCCCCCACGACCAGCACCTTTTCGGTCCGCCCGCCCTTCTCCAGGCTGACCCGGTCGCCGACCCGTACGCCGTTCTGGCGCAGGAAGGCCGAGCCGGCCACGATCTCACCGTCGCCGCGCATCCACCGGCCCCGCGTGAGCACGTCCTCCAACTGCGGCCGGTCGCCGCGGCGCCCTTCGAGGATCACCGGGTGCGCGGAGCCCGCCAGCCGTACGTCGACGACCGCCCGGCCGGTGACCTCGCTCGCGCCGGGCAACTCGGCCAGCAGGGAGTGGAGTTCGCGGTCACCGTGCTCCGGCTGGATCTCCTTGCCGTCCTTGACGTGGGAGGCGTACACCGTGACCTGGTAGGCGTCGCGCCCCGCGTCGCCGAACCGGGTCATCGTCGTGGCCAGGCCGGTCGCGAAGGTCACCGTCGTCACGCCGAGGACCACGGCGGCGAGCGTCAGGGCGCTGCGGCCGGGCCGGGCGAACGGCAGGCCCACGCCCAGGCTCACCGAGCGCGGCAACCTGCTGCCGGCGAGCCGGCGCTGGATGCCCAGGGCGCGGCCGGCGCGTGGGGCGCTGCCCGCGCTGATCGCCCGCGCCGCCGACATCCGGTGGGCGCGCACCGCGGGGGCGAGCGCGGCCAGGAGGCAGACGGCGGGCATGCCGAGCAGAGTGACGGCGTTCACCCAGGCAGAGACGGAGACGCTGTCGTGGAACACCCCCGCGTCGGGCCCCATGAACACGAACTCGAAGAACGGGCGCGCCAGCACATTGCCGAGGACCGTGCCGAGCGCACAGCCGAGGACCGCCGGGACGGAGATCATCGTGAGGTAGACGGCGACCACCTGCCCCGGCGTGAAGCCGAGCGCCTTGAGCACGCCGATGTGCCGGAAACCGGAGATCACGGCCCCGCTGACCACGTTGGCGATGATGAGCACCGCCACAGCGATGCCGAGGATGCCGAAGGCCATCAGATAGGGGGTGTACGCCCGCGCCGAACTGCTCACCTGGTGTTTGAGGGTGAGATACGACCGTGAGGCGGTGAGCGCGTCCGCCGGGAGCCCTTCGGTCGCCTTGCCCAGCTGCGCGCGCAGCCGGTCGTCCGTGGACGAGTCCGGGAAACGGAACAGCATCTGGGTGACCGTCGGATGCAGGGCGTCGATCTGCTCGGGCGCGACCCAGGCGTCCGCGGTCCGGCTCAGGTCGAAGGCGAACCCGACGACGGTGAGGGCCGGGCCGCCCGAGGGCATCGGGAGCCGTTTACCGAGGTCGTCCGAGGTCCAGTCGGACTGCCGGTTCAGGACGACCTCGCCGGGCCGGGTGGCCCAGCGGCCCGCCCACAGGTCCAGCCGGTCCACGGGGCCTTCGGGGTCGGCGCGGCCGACGACCGTGATCTCACGGCCGAGGCCGAAGTTCATGCTGCCGTCGGGGAATTCGACCGTGGCCTGCGCGTAGGGCCCTGCGGCGGCCTCGACGCCCGACTCCCGCGCCACCTGCGCCAGCTGTGCGTCGGAGACCTCGGCGGGGTCGAAGGCGGCGACCACATGCGGGCCGCGCTGCTTGCCGAAGGCCTTGTCGAAGGGTGCGGAGGCCGCGTCCACCAGACCGAGCGCCACCACCATGGCCACCGTCGAGGTCAGGGTGACCAGCGCGATGACGAGCGTCTGGAGTCTGCGCCGCCGTACCGCCGCGCGGGCGGCGCGCCACACGGCCCTCATGCGGACGGCTCCAGGGTGTGCTCGCCGGTCACCCGGCCGTCGGCGAACTCGATCAGCCGGCTGGCGCAGCGCCGGGCGAGATGCTCGTCGTGGGTGACCAGGACCAGCGTCTGGCCGATCTGGTTGAGATCGAGCAACAGGTCCATCACCTGCTCCCCGGAGCGGCTGTCGAGGGCACCGGTCGGCTCGTCGGCGAGCAGCAGGGCGGGACGGTTCATCAACGCCCTTGCCACGGCGACGCGTTGGCGTTCGCCGCCGCTGAGCACAGCGGGGTAGGCGTTGCGCCGGTCGGCGATGCCGAGTTCGTCGAGGAGCTCTAGGGCACGGCGGCGGGCCTGCCGGGCCGGGGTGCCGGTCAACTGGGCGGCCAGCGCCACATTGTCGAGCGCCGACAGATCGTCGATCAGGTTGAAGAACTGGAAGATCATGCCGATCCGGCGCCGCCGGTACAGGGCGAGCCCCTTCTCGCTCAACTCCCCCACGTTCTCGCCGTGTACGACGACGGTGCCGCCGGTCGGCCGGTCCAGTCCGGCGATCATGTTGAGCAGCGTGGACTTCCCGCACCCCGAGGGCCCCATCACCGCGACCGCCTCCCCGGCCCGGATCTCCAGCGACGCCCCGGCCAGCGCCGTCGTCTCCCCGTACTCCTTGTGCACGCCGTCGAGCCGTACGACGACCTCTCCGCTGCTGTCCTCAGTGACCATGGGCAGGACGCTACGAGGCCGACCCTGGCTCGGACATCCCTCCCCGGATGGCACCTGACCGTGCACCTCATCCTCCGGATGCAGGGCCTGCATCTCCGGGCCGATGCGGACGCGGTGATCGTCTGCCAGGGTGAACCCATGGGGGTGGACTGGGAACCGAACGGCCTGACGGTGGCGCTCGCGGTGGCGTGTGCCGCCGTACTGGCGCTGACCGTCGTGCTGTTGCGGACGCGGCGCCGTTGGCGGGACGCGGTCGGGGAGCGCGGCTGGTTGCTGGAGCGGGAGCGGGAGAGCGCGGCCCGCGCCGCGGTCGCGGCCGAACGCGACCGTATCGCCCGCGAGTTGCACGACATCGTCAGCCACAACGTCAGCCTCATGGTCGTCCAGGCAGGCGCCGCCCGCGAGGTGCTCGGCACGATGCCGGACGAGGCCGCGGCGGCGCTGCGGGCGGTCGAGGACGCGGGGCGGGGCGCGATGACTGATCTACGGCATCTGCTGGGACTGCTGGCACCGTCACCGAGCGGCGAGGACGACGACACGGACGAGAGCTCCGGCGAGAGGACGGGCAAGGGATCGGGCGAGGGATCGGGCAAAAGGCCGGCCCGGCGACCGGGCGTACGACCTGGCGACGAGTACGACGGCACCGCAGCCGACCTCACCCCGCAGCCCGGCCTGGACCGGCTCGGCCGACTCGTCGACCGCGTCTCGTTCGCGGGCCTGCCGGTCGAGGTCCGGATCTCCGGCGAACCGCGCCCGCTCCCGCAAGGGATCGACGTGACGGCGTACCGCATCATCCAGGAGGCGCTCACGAACGCCCTCAAGCACGGCGACGGCAGCAAGGCCGAGGTCACCGTGCGGTACGCGGACCACGCGCTGCGCGTAGAGGTGCTGAACACCGGCCCGAGCGTGCTGACCGGCGGGGCACCGAAGCAGCCCCGGCCCGTCCCCCGGCGCGGGGTGGGAACCGGGCGCGGCCTGCTGGGGCTGCGGGAGCGGGTCGCGGTGTACGGCGGGGACCTGGATGCCCGTCGGCGCCTCGGCGGTGGCTACCGGGTCCGGGCACGCATCCCCCTGGACCGCCCATGACGACACCGCTGACCGACCCCGGGCCGGCTCCCCGCGTCCTCATCGTCGACGACCAGACCCTGATCCGTACCGGCTTCCGGCTGATCCTGACCGCGCGCGGCATCGAGGTGGTCGGCGAGGCGGCGGACGGCGTGGAGGCGGTGTCGTCGGCGCGCGAACTCCGCCCCGACGTCGTCCTGATGGACATCCGCATGCCGAACATGGACGGCCTGGACGCCACCCGCCGCATCCTCCGACAGGCCCCGGAATGCCGGGTGTTGATGCTGACGACCTTCGACCTGGACCGCTACGTCTACACAGCCCTGTCGATCGGGGCGAGCGGCTTCCTCCTCAAGGACGTCACACCCGAACACCTGGCGGCGGCCGTACGCCTGGTCAGCACGGGCGACGCCCTGCTGGCCCCGTCCATCACCCGCCGCCTGGTGGAACGCTTCGCCACCGACCCGGCCCACCCCGACGGCCGGCCCCCCACCGTCCCCGCCGACCTGGCGACCCTGACACCCCGCGAACTGGAGGTCCTGACCCTCCTGGGCCGAGGCCTGTCCAACACGGAACTCGCCGCCCACCTCACCCTGAGCGAGGCCACGGTGAAGTCCCACGTGGCCCGCATCTTCGCCAAGCTGTCCCTGCGGGATCGCGCCCAGGCCGTCGTCCTCGCCTACGAGACAGCGCTGGTCCGGCCCGGGGACACCGACGCGAGAAGAACCCCGCACCGATGAGACTGTTCCATCGGGAGTACGGCAGCCCCGGACCTGCGCGGCCATGGCCACAGCCCGCACCCGGGCACGTACTCCTTCGAGCTGGCCGGCCACCCCGAGCGCGTCGCGCGCCTGGTCCTGGAGGAGACCCCTCCGTCAGAAGTTCCTCGCGGGAGGCTGACCTCACTAGGATGCCCCCTAGGGGCTCTAGGGGCCCAAGGCCAGGTCACGTATCCGGAGGTCACCCGCCCCATGGCCCGCGCAGGACTCACCGCCGACCGCCTCGCCGCGGCCGCGGCCGATCTGGCCGACGAGGTCGGGTTCGAGAAGGTCAGCCTGTCCGCGCTGGCCCGGCATTTCGGGGTGAAGGACGCGAGCCTGTACTCGCACGTCAGGAATCTCCAGGACCTGCGGACGCGGGTCGCGTTGCTGGCCGGCGGCGAGATGATCGACCGGATCGCCGCCGCCGTCGCCGGACGCGCCGGCAAGGACGCGCTCGCCGCCTTCGCGGACGCCTATCGGGAGTACGCCCTTCAGCACCCGGGCCGATACGCCGCGACCCAGATCCGGGTCGATCAGACCCTTGTCGCCGACTCCCCCGCGATGCGCCGCACCGCCGAGATCACCTACGGCATGCTCCGCGCCTACGGTCTGGAGGAACCCGACCTCACGGACGCCGTCCGCCTGCTGCGCAGCACCTTCCACGGCTACTGCGCCCTGGAGTCCACCGGCGCCTTCGGCGCTCCCCGGGAGGTACGCAAGTCCTGGGAGCGCGCTGTCGACGCCCTGCACGTGGCGCTCGTGAACTGGCCACGCAGCGAGCACGACCGGCAGCCGCCCCAGTTGTCACCCTGACCACTTAGACTGGAAGCTTCGCGGAGGTCACACCTGCCGCCACGGGGGAGGGAGCGTGTCTTGTCCCAACAACAGCTCGGACGCGGCCCCTTGAGGTCCCGGCAGCCCGGTCCCACACCTCCCGCTCCCGACGAGGAACCCACGGACGGCTCGCCCCCGGCGCGTTTCGTCGGCTGGCTCGGTGGCCTCGGATGTGTGGCCGCCGGGTACGGCGTGTTCCAGTTCCTGTTCAGTGTGCTGCCCGGCTCCATCGAAGGTTCGGCCGCCCGGTATGTGATCGCCGGCGTCAGTGGCCTCGGCACCTCCGTCGCGGCCTGGCTGGCGGCGGCACTGCTGCGGGCCCGGGCAGCGGCCGGCGAGCGGGCAGCGGGCACCGCCGTAGGATCCGCCGCCATGGCACCGGGGGCGTCCGACCCGCTCCCCCAGGTCTTCGCGTCCGCCTACGACACCCTCGTCGACCAGGTGTCCGTCGTGGACGACCCGGAGCGCGGACGGCTCACCGGCTGGCCGCACTCCCTCGGCGAGGACTCGTCCTCCCGCCCCACCCCCGTCGGCACCGCCTACGGCCTGCACATCATGCTCGACCTCGGCGTGCCCGACGGAAGGCTGAGCACCGGCGACCTGGTGGACACGCTGTGGCGGCTGCGGCTCCCGGACGGCGGCTGGTCGGCGCGCTCGCAGGGGTCCGAGGCGCGTCCGGAGGTCACCGCGCTGGTGCTGGGCGCGCTGGCCAGGGCCGGCGCCTCCGCCGAGCGGCTGACCGCGGAGGTGGACCGGTGCACCAGCGGGTTCACCCGTCAACTCGACCGCGCCGGGCGGGAGTCGACCCATGTCGTGACGACCGTGCTGCGCGGGCTGCTGCGCGCCGCGCCCCGCTCCGAGATCCTGCCCGTGCTGCGCGAGGCCCTCGCGGACGGCGCGATCAGCGACGCGCGCCGCGACCATCTGCGCTGCTGGGGCTACCGCCTCGACCCGCCGCACGGCTGGCCGTCGCCGCTGCACACCGCCCAGGCGGTCGTCGCCCTCGACCGGGCCGCCCGGGTCCTCGGCGAGAACGCCGGTGCGCGCGCCGCCCGCGAGGACGGCGTCCGGTGGCTGCTGACCTGCCCGGAGACGTCGCACCACACCTGCGCGGACCTGAGGAACCTGCACGAGGAGGTACGCCGGCCGCGCACGGACGACCCCTCGCGCCACGAGGTGCTGAACGTACGGCACTTCACCGCCTCCTGGGTGGCACGTGCCCTGCTCTCGCCGGGCGCCGTGGAGGTCGCCCGCGCCGACGGGCTGGAGGAGGCGTGGCGGGTCCGGCTGGACGGGGCCGTCGCCGCGGTGTGGGCGGGGCAGACGGACGGCGTCTGGTTCTGGGGGCGGGGCGACAGCACCGAGCTGCGGCGGCCCATGTGGATGACCTATCAAGGTCTTTCGGCGCTGCGCGCGCATGCCGTATGGATGTATCAGCCGGGTGGCTGAACTCGGCTGTCACGAGCGGTCGTTGGAGGATGAGTGCATGGGCGGTCGGCAGGTTCTGGCGACGCGGCGGCTGCTGGCCGGGGCACTGGACGGTGACCTGCCCGAGCATCAGCTGGCGGCCGCTGCCCGCTCAGTCGTCGCCGAACTCGGCTCCTCCGACCGACTGTTGGAGCTGATCGCCGAACTCGCCTCCGGGGAGGGCGATCCGGAGGGCTGCGCCCGCCTGTCGTACCGTCATGTCCTCGGCTTCGACAAGCTGCTGCTGATCGACGGTGGCCCGCGCCACATGCTGCGCGCGCACGTATGGCATCCGGGCGCCGGCGGAATCGGCGAGGAGGACATCCACAACCACCGCTCGCCGCTGGCCTCCTATGTCGTACGGGGCCGGCTGGCCATGGAGTTGTACGAGGTCTACGGCGAGGACGGTGAGAGGGGCCATGACCGTGTCGACGGTATCGCGGCGGCCCGGTACGAGGAGTCGCTGGCGCAGCGGTCGGCGGACTGGGTGCTGGAACCGGCGGGTGCGGCGCGGCTGCGGCTGACGCATGTGGGGCAGTACGCGGCGGGCAGCTCGTACGCCCTGCCCGCGCACACCCTGCACCGGGCCTGGTGCGACACGGACGCGCCGACGGTGACGTTGTTCCTGGAGACGGGCGCCGGGCGGCGGCGCCACACTGATGTGTTCACGGCGGCCGGCCCGCATCCGGGTGCGGTGGAGAAAGTTCCGCTGGGTGTGCGGGACTATCTGGACGCGTTGAGCGATCTGGCGGAACGGCTCAGGGCGTTGTGACAGGGGCGTTGTGACGGCTTGCGGTACCCCGCCGCCCGGCGGCTTTGTGCGCCGGGCAGCGGGGTGGCCCGGGTTACGGGAGTTTCACGAACGGCGACAGGAAGGCGCGGGCGCCCGGGGTGTCCAGGCGGTACGTCACGTTCGTCGCGTAGCACGGGGTGTCGCCGGTGATCGTGGTGGCGGCCAGGACGTATCTGCCGCCGATCACCGCGAAGTTGGGGCCGCCCGAGTCGCCGTAGCAGGCACCGCCGTTGCCCTGTGGCGCGGTCATGGCCAGGCGTGCCCAGGAGTTGTTGAGGGCGTCGAAGGTGACGGGCGCCTTCATGCGGACGCCGCCGCCGGGGTGGGTCTGCCCGCCGGGTCCGTTGGCGGCCTCCTGGGTGCCGTAGCCGGCGACGAACCAGTCGGTGGCGTTCAGGCCCTGCGGTCCGAGTGCACCGAGTTGGTTCGCGGTGGGCAGGGTGGCCGGGGTGAAGGTCCAGCGGGCCTTGACCTGCGCGGCGGGCAGTTCGATCACCGAGATGTCGTGGGTGTCCGACGCGGGCCCCGGGAAGTCGGGGTGGCTGTGGGCGGCGCCCTGGACGGCCACGGCCCTCGCCTGGGCGGCCGGGTCGCCGGGGTACTTCTTGGCGGCGGCGTCGAGGCCGGCCTGCACGTCCTGGTCCAGGGACACGTAGAACTGCACGTTGTCGGGCCAGTCGGTGGTGCAGTGCGCGGCGGTCAGGAAGGTGTCCGCGTCGATCATGGTGCCGGAGCAGACCCAGTCGACCCGGTCCGGGGTCGCGGGATCGCCGTCGTTGTCCCAGGTGGCCACGAGCGCGCCGACCTCGGTGCGTTCGGGTGCGGGCGTCGCGTTGTACGAGTTGATGGCCGAGGACGGCAGCGCCGTGGCGAGCACGGCCGCACAGGCAGCCGCGGTGACGGCGGTGGCGCGTATGGCTGACAAAAGAACTGACCCTTCTGCAGGTGAGCTTGGGTGTTCTCCTGTGGGGGGTGCGCCAAGTGAAACGTCTGGGGGCTGCTGCGACAAGAGAATGCCTGCTCCCGCAGGGTTTTCCCTATGTGAAGGCCTGGTGCACGATGTCCAGGTTGTACGCGTCGACCTCAACGCTGGTCAGCTCGGACCGGCCGAGCCACCGCGCGTCCTGATCCGGCTCGGGGAGGGTGACGCTCGCGGACAACGGCCTGACCAGGAAGTTCTCCTGCCAGTTCTTGATCTCGTGCCCCCGGTAGTCGCTGAGGAAGGACGATTCGCCGACCTTGCGGACGATTTCGCCGAGCAGTCCGGTCTCTTCCTTCAGCTCCCGCAGGGCACCGTCCTCGGGACTCTCACCGGGCTCCAGCTTCCCGCAGGGGACACCCCACACCCGCGGCAGGAACCGTTCCTTCTCGCTGCGGCGCACCAGAAGCACCCGCTGCTTGTCGTCCATCACGACGGCGGCCGCCAGTCGCCTGTCGCCGGGGATGTCCATGGTCATGGTTCCTCGGTCCCTCGCCGGTGATGAGTCCAAAGGGTCTGATACCCGGGAAAGAGTCAAGGCTAACAGGGCCCTACGTCCCCTCGCTGTGACTCAAGTCGCCCCGGCGGCTGAGCGCGTCCACTTCACCGTACGACGGTGTGGGCCCGGTCGGTGCCCGGCCCGCCCGAATCTCCGCGACCGCCTCCACGGCCGCGCCCAGCGCCCGCCGGTAGAGGAGCGAGCCGAGGCTGACCCGGCGTACGCCGAGGTCGGCGAGGTGCGGGACGGTGGGACCGGTCGGTGTGCAGAGAAGGTTGAGAGGGAGGTCGAGGTGCTTCACCAGGGCGGCGATCTCACCGGGGTCGGTGAGTCCGGGGACGAAGACACCGTCGGCACCCGCGCGTTGGTAGGCATCGAGACGGGCCATGGTCCCCTCGCCGTCGCCCAGCCAGTAGGTGTCCGTCCGGGCGTTGACGAAGAGGTCCGGTGCCGCCGCCTTGACGGCGGCGATCTTCGCGGCGTGCAGGGCGGCGGAGCCGAGACGGTCCTCCAGGTTGATGCCCACGGCTCCGACGGCCGCGAGTTCACGGGCGAACTCCCCCACCTTTTCGGGGTCTTCGCTGTACCCGTCCTCCGTGTCGACAGAGAGAAGGTACGGCTCCGAGCCAAGAGCGAGTGCGAGCCGGAGCGTCTCGTCGCGGGTGGCCGACGTCCCGTCGGGCAGGCCGGCGGCCGCGGCGACACCAAGGCTCGTGGTGCCGACGGCGCGGAAGCCCTGGGCGGCGAGCGCGGTCGCGGAGGCGTGGTCCCAGGCGTTGGGGAGCAGCAGAGGCTCGTCGCCGTGGTGAAGGCCGGCGAAAGCGGTCACGACAGGTCTCCTACGGCGTCGGCGTAGTACGTCGATCCCTCCAGGTGGTGGGCGAGTTCGCGGAAGCTCCAGCCTTCGCCTGGTGAGTCGTCGAGCTGGTCGTCGCTGAGGGCGTCCAGCCGGTTCGCCCAGATGCGGGCGAGGCGGGTCAGCCGGCTGCGGGCCTCGTCGAAGTCCTGCGGGGTGAAGGGCGCGAGGTCGGCCTCGGTGGTGACGGTGGAGGCGTGCCAGTGGTCGGGCCGGGGCTCCTCGCCGGCCAGGCGGGCCTCCAGTTCGGCCAAGTGGTCGATGAGGTGGTCGGCGACGCGGCGGATCGCTTTGTGCGGGGTGTACACGCGGTCGTCGACGTGGGCGAGCTTGCCGTCCCAGTTCGGCCAGGTCGCGGCGAGCGTGAGGACGTGGTCGACCATGGCAGTGACGGCGTCGGCGGGGGTCCGAGGAGCGGTGTCGGTCATGCTCCGCACGCTAGGCGCACATCGTTTCGGTGGCGGCCGAAGCAGCGGCCGACCTCATCGCCGGACACGTCGTACACACGCCGTGTCCGCCCTGGTCGACGAGGTGCTCGTGGTCCCGGACCGGGAGGCGGTGCGGGGCGTGCTCGAGCACGCCGAGCACGCCCTACGTCACCGCCTTCGCCTCCCGCGGCGCCGCGTCGGCCGCGAAGAACCCGGACGACGCGAGCGGCCGCGGCAGGACGGTCAAGCCGAAGACCAGTACGCACCAGGTGACAGTCGCCTTCCTCAAGAACCGCAGCACCCCTGCGGGCCAGACGATCCACCTGTCCGGCACCAAGAGCGTCGAGCACGTCAACGTCCGCATCGCCCCGTACGGCAAGGACCGCCTCCTGCTGTCCTGGGAGTCCGTCAACATGGCCCGGGCATGAATGCCCGGGCTTGCAGCTCGTGACCATCACTGGCGGTGGTGGCCCGGCCGCGTCCAGATCTCACGCAATGAGGGTGAGTTCAGGGGCC
>NZ_LLZG01000397.1 GCF_001509475.1 Streptomyces regalis | reverse complement strand
AAAGTGCACACCCACCCGCCCCCGCAACCGCACCCCGGCGGCCCGTATCGCCGCGAGCGCGGCAAGGTGGGCCACCAGGCCGGCCTTCATGTCACAGGCACCCCGCCCGTGTACGACATCCCCGGTCACCCTCGGCACGAACGGGTCGCCCACCCACGCGTCGCGATCCCCGGGCGGTACGACATCCACGTGCCCCTGCAGGACGAACGTAGGCCCGTCTCCGCCGTCCGGCGTCACCCCGACCAGCCCCCACGCCTCCTCCCGCTCCGCCTCCGTCCCCGGGAAATCGGGATGCGCGCGCAGCGCGTCCAGGTCCATGGACCACAGGTCGACGTCCAGCCCGAGCCGCTCCAGCCGCCCCGCCAGCAGATGCTGAAGCTCCGACTCGGCCGCGCTCCCGCTCACGCTCGGCACCGAGATCAACTCCAGCAACGTACGACCGATCCCGGCCTCGTCGATCTCCGCCAGGACCGCGCTCTCCACGTCACTCAGCACGATGACGTCCCTCCCCTCGCCCACGCCGCCGCGCGCGGCACCCCGGACCGATAGTCACCCATACCCAGAGAGAACCGAAGGAGAAGCCGACAGGGCCTACGTGGACCCGCCCTACGTGGACCCGCCCACCGTGAACCCGATCACCGTCCCACCCCCGTCCCGCCGAAAGGCGAACGGCGCTCCCCCATGCGACAGCGCCACCTCCCGCACGATCGACAACCCAAGCCCCGACCCCGGCAGCGACCGCGCGTCGGCGGCGCGGTAGAAGCGGTCGAAGACCCGGATCAGATCGTCCTCGGCGATACCCGGCCCCCGGTCGAGGACCTCGACGCGCACCGTCCCGGGACGGGCGGGCCCGGCGACGTTGATCTCGATCGGTGCCGTGCCGTCTCGGTCGAACTTGGCGGCGTTCTCAACGAGGTTGGTCACCGCGCGCTGGAGCATCCCCGGCCGTCCGTCCGTCGTCGTGTCGCCGCTCGCGCGCAGGACGATCCGCCGTCCCGTACGCCGCCGGGCGAGCCCCGCGACTTCCTCGGCGATGTCGGCGAGATCCACCCGCCCTACCGGCTCGGTGTCGGACTGCCCAGCCGCCAGATCGACCAACTCATTGACCAGGTCGGTGAGTTCGCGCGCCTCCTGGCCCAGGTCGGCCACCAGCTCGTCGCGAGTCGCGGGAGGTAGTTCATCAATGCGGCGCAACAACGAAATATTCGTACGCAGTGAGGTGAGCGGGGTGCGGAGTTCGTGGCCGGCGTCCTGCACCAGCCGCCGCTGGTCCTCCTCCGACTGGGCGAGCCGGCCCAGCATGCGGTCGAAGGCGCGGCCCAGGCGGCCCACCTCGTCGTATCCGGTGACCGGCACCTGGATGCCGAGCCGCCGGGTGCGGGCGACGTCCTCGGCGGCGGCGGTGAGGACGACCAGGCGGCGCGTGATGCGCCGGGCCAGCCACCAGCCGAAGAGTCCCGCGAGCGTGACCACCGCCGCCATCAGCAGCAGGGTCCGCTGCTGCAGCGCCCGCAGCAGGTCCTCCGTGTCGCTGAACTCCTGGGCCACCTGCACCGCGCCCCGCCCGCCACCGAGCGCGACGGTCGCTACACGGTAGACGTCGCTGCCCACGCCGACGTCCTTGTACTGGACCATCCGCCCGGCCGTCCCGTCGGCGGCGATCCGCCGGTCGGCGGCCGTCACCGGCAGCCCCGGCCGCCCCGGGTCGACGACCGCACCGTCCGAGCCCAGCACCTGCACATCCGTCCGGGCGGGCCGTACCAGATCGTGCCCGGGCGCGGATGACGAGAAGTCCTCCGGTGTCATCGGCCGCTCCCGCACCTCGCCCCGCAGATCCTGCACGACCTCGTCGAACACGGACTCCTGGTCCACCCGCACCAGCCGGGCGGCGGCGGTGTACGACAGCAGACCGACCAGCACGGTGACGACGGCGGTCACCGCCGCGAACGACATGGCAAAGGTGGTGCCGAGCCCGCTTCTGCGCCGTCCCGTCAGCAGCCGCCCGAGCCGACGGCGGGCCGCGCCCACTCAGTCCTCCCGCAGCACGTAACCCACCCCGCGCACCGTGTGGATCAGCTGCGGGGCGCCCGGCTCGTCGAGCTTGCGGCGCAGGTAGCCGACGTAGACGGCGAGGTTCTTGGAGCCGGGCCCGAAGTCGTAGCCCCAGATGCGGTCGTAGATGGTGGAGTGGTCGAGGACGATGCCGGCGTTGCGCACCAGCAACTCCAGCAGCTCGAACTCCGTCCGCGTCAGCTCCAGCTCCCGCGCGCCCCGCCAGGCCCGCCGCGCCTGCGGGTCCATCCGCAGGCCCGCCGCCTCGATCAGCCGGTCGGACGTCGCGAGGGTCTCGGGAGCCTGCTTCGGTACGTCGACGGGGGCGCCGTTCGCCTCGCTGGTGCGGCGCAGCAGGGCGCGCAGCCGGGCGAAGACCTCCTCGACGTCGAAGGGCTTCACGACGTAGTCGTCGGCGCCCGCGTCCAGGCCGGCGATCCGGTCCTGGGTCTCCACGAGCGCCGTCAGCATCAGGATCGGGGTGCGGTCGCCCTCGGCGCGCAGCACCCGGCAGACCTGGAGCCCGTCGATGCCGGGCATCATCACGTCCAGCACGAGCACGTCCGGCGGCGTGCGATGGGCCTGCGCGAGCGCCTCGACCCCGTCGGCGACCGCGGTGACCTGGTAGCCCTCCAGGGTCAGCGCGCGCTCCAGCGCGTTGCGGATGGCGCGGTCGTCTTCGGCGAGGAGCACAGTCTGGGGCACGGGTTCATCCTCTCAAGCCGTCGCGGTCCTACGACGTGATGAGCGGCTCACCGAGCCCCTTCTTACTGGCCTCTCACCCGGCCGGTCGCAGTGCCGCCAGCTGCTCCTCGAACGGCACCACCTCAGGCTCGGCGCCCTTCTTCGCAGGTCGTCCGGCCATCAGCCCCGCCAACTCCCCCGCAGCCCGCTCGATCCGCCCGTCCAGCCCCTCGGCACCCCAGTCCTCCGAGGCGGCGTACACACCGGTCGGGACGACCACGGCCCGCAGATACGCGAAGAGCGGACGCAGCGCGTGCTCCAGGACCAGCGAGTGCCGGGCCGTCCCGCCGGTGGCCGCGATCAGCACCGGCATGCCGGCCAGCGCCTCCGGCTCGATCACGTCGAAGAACGACTTGAACAGCCCGCTGTACGACGCCGAGCTGCATCCATTGGCGCGCCTCCGGCACGACCCGGGCGTGACGACGACGAGGCCGTCCGCCGAGGTCACCGCGTCGATGGCGGCGGCCAGCTTCCGGCCCGGGAAGCCGTTGGTGAAGTGGTGCGCGATCTCCACGGCGAGGTCGCGCAGCTCGACGACCTCCACGTCCACGTCGGACTGCCCGCCGACCGCCGCGGCCAGCCGGTCACCCAGCAGCCGCGTGGAGGACGGGACGCTCAGTCCCGCCGACACGACGACGAGCTTCATACGGTGGTCACCTCCTGAGCGGCCTTGAGAGAAGCGTGGGTCGGCGCCTCCGGCACGTCCGCGGAGCGCCCCGCCGCGAACTCCCTGCGCAGCACCGGTACGACCTCCTCGCCGAGCATGTCGATCTGCTCCAGGACGGTCTTGAGCGGCAGCCCGGCGTGGTCGACGAGGAACAGCTGGCGCTGGTAGTCGCCCGCGTACTCGCGGAAGGCCAGGGTCTTCTCGATGACCTGTTCCGGCGTGCCGACGGTCAGCGGCGTCTGGTCGGTGAAGTCCTCCAGCGACGGCCCGTGCCCGTACACCGGCGCGACGTCGAAGTACGGCCGGAACTCGCGGACCGCGTCCTGAGAGTTGCGGCGCATGAAGATGTGCCCGCCCAGTCCGACGATCGCCTGCTCGGGCGTGCCGTGCCCGTAGTGGGCGTAGCGCGTCCGGTACAGCTCGACCATCCGCTTGGTGTGGTCGGCCGGCCAGAAGATGTTGTTGTGGAAGAAGCCGTCGCCGTAGTACGCGGCCTGCTCGGCGATCTCCGGCGAGCGGATGGAGCCGTGCCAGACGAACGGCGGTACGCCGTCCAGCGGCCGCGGCGTGGACGTGAAGCTCTGCAGCGGCGTGCGGAACTTGCCCTCCCAGTTCACTACGTCCTCGCGCCACAGCCGGTGCAGCAGGGCGTAGTTCTCGATGGCGAGGTTGATGCCCTGCCGGATGTCCTGGCCGAACCAGGGGTAGACCGGGCCGGTGTTGCCGCGGCCCATCATCAGGTCGACCCGGCCGTCGGCCAGGTGCTGGAGCATCGCGAAGTCCTCGGCGATCTTCACCGGGTCGTTGGTGGTGATCAGGGTGGTGGCGGTGGAGAGGATCAGCCGCTCGGCGCGCGCCGCGATGTAGCCGAGCATCGTCGTCGGCGACGACGGCACGAAGGGTGGGTTGTGGTGCTCGCCGGTCGCGAAGACGTCCAGGCCGACCTCCTCGGCCTTCAGCGCGATGGCGACCATGGCCTTGATGCGGTCGCGCTCGGTCGGCGTACGGCCCGTGGTGGGGTCCGGCGTGACGTCGCCGACGCTGAAGATCCCGAACTGCATGGTCGCTCACCCTCCAGATTGTTGACCATTCAACTATATCTGGAGAACGGAGACCGGTCCGGGGCTATTCCCAGTGCGGATCCCGCCCGGTCTGCGCAAGCAGTCGCTCGAACGCCGACGCGCCCTCGGCCGCCGGCACCGGCTCCCCGAACACCCCCATCTTCCGGGCCGTCGGCGCCAACTCGTCCACCGCGCCGGCCAGCTCCGCCACGACCGCCTCGTCGGCGCCCGACCAGTCCTGGCCCGTCGCCCGCGCCAGGTCCCACACATGCACGGTCAGATCGAGCAGCGCCATCGAGCCGACCAGCCTCGCCGGCATGTTCATCCCGCCGGTCCTGCCCTCCTCGGCGCCGGGCGCCGACCAGGCCGCCACCAGCCGGTCCGCCTCGTCCACGAGCCGCTCACGCCACTCGGGGCTTTCGGCGACCCGGTCGGGGGTCTCACCGAAGTCCGACGCCTCCTTCACGGCCAGCCGCTGGAACTGCACGATCACCTGGAAGAGGTGATTGACCAGGGCCTTCACGTCGTACTCGGCGCAGGGCGTGGGAGCGGCGAGCGCCGCGTCGGGAATGCCCCGCACCACCGGAACCGCCCGCTCGCGCGCCATGGCCAACAGCTCACCGATGCCGTACGTCTTCACCTCGTTCGTGTCCATGCCTCGACCGTAGGAAAGCCACCCCTCGCCCTTCTTGAAGAAACGCGACGCCCGCCGAAACGCGACGTACGATCCGCCCATGGAGGCCCCCCGCCACGACACCCGCGGGATCGTCGACCCGGCCGCACTGCTGAACCGCGTCCGGTTCCGCCGCCACGAGCCCGCCGAGCCGTTGCGCCGGTACGTCGAGTGGTACTGGCTGATCGACTGGGACCTGCCCGCGCCCTACGCCTCCCACATCGTTCCGCACCCGGCCGTCAACCTCACCTTCCAGTGGGACGAGGCCGAAGGCGGCCCGTATGCCGAGGTCACCGGCGTGGCGCTCGGCCTGTACACCCGGAAGCTGACCGGACGGGGCCGGGTCTGCGGGGTGAAGTTCCGGCCCGGCGGTTTCCGGCCGTACGCCCCCGAGACGCCGGTGTCCACGTGGACGGGCCGCGCACTGCCCGCCCAGGAGGTGTTCCCGCCGGCGACGGGCGACGCCGCCCACGCGATCGTCACCCCGAGCGACGACCACGCCCGGGTTGCCGCCCTCGACGCCTTCCTGCACTCCCTCCCCTGCACCCCGGACCCTCAGGCCGACCTCGCCATGAGCCTCGTCCAGCGCATCCGCGCCGACCGCACGGTCCGCCGCGTCGGCGACTTCGCCGAGACGGAGGGCCTGTCGGTGCGGGCACTGCAACGGCTCTTCTCGACGTACGTCGGCGTCGGCCCGAAGGCGGTCATCCTCCGCTACCGCATCCACGAGGCCCTGGAACACGCCGGCACCCGGACCGACGTCGACTGGGCCACCCTCGCCACCGAGCTCGGCTACGCCGACCAGGCCCACCTGGTACGGGACTTCACGGCGACGGTGGGGGTGCCGCCGACGGCGTACGCGGCGGAGGTTGGGGCCGGGGCCGGGGGTTAGGACGCGAGCACACACTCGCTACGGCACGAGCACCAGCCGCCCCCGCACCCCGCCCTCCGCGAGCCGGGCATGCGCCTTGGCGGCATCGTCGCCCCTGGGCCACAACCTGGCCCTGCTGCTGACCGCGGTGAAGGACTGGGCGGAGACCCACTTCGACGAGGTCCACGAGGCCCGCGAGCGCTACGACACCGAGATCCTGGACGACTAGCCCCGCCCCCGCACCTCACCGCAGGCCGGTCAGAAGCAGGCCGGTCAGAAGTAGTACGTGTCCCCCGTGTCCAGCACGAGCACCCGCTGCTGACCGGTCCCCCGGGCGCCGTCCGCGGCCCCGCCGCTCGGCACGGTGTCGAACTCCAACGACACCTCCTCCGGCGCACCCCGCAGCCGTACCCGCAGAGCGATCCGCTCCCCCACGCCGCCCGCGTCCAGCGCCCCGACGCGGCACGTCACCACCCGCTCCTCCGCCGACGCACACCCTTCGGGCAGCACCTGCCGGTCCGCCAGCGGCTCCGACCAGCGCAGCCGTACCGTCGACTCCGGCACCGCGCTCGGGCCGTGGTTGTGCGGCGTGAACCGTACGTCGACCCGGCCGGCGGACATGTCGGCCGAGCCGTGATAGGCGAGGCCCGCCTCGGGGGGACCCGCCGCCGCGGCGCCCGGAGCCACCCCGCCGACCGTCGCCAGCACGGCCGCGCCGCACACCGCAGCCACCCGCATCCGCCGCATACCGCCCACTCCTCACTCCACGTGGTCGTACGGATGTATCCCACGCGGTGCGGCCGGCAGGCGCCGTCCAACAGGTGACACGAAGGCTCGGGCGAGCACATGCGAAGCTGACCACCATGCTCGTCCTCCGCTCCGCCGCCCTCTTCGTCGCCGCCGCGCTCTTCGAGATCGGCGGCGCCTGGCTGGTCTGGCAGGGCGTGCGTGAACACCGCGGCTGGCTGTGGATCGGCGCGGGCGTCATGGCCCTCGGCGCGTACGGCTTCGTCGCCACGCTCCAGCCCGACGCCAACTTCGGCCGCATCCTCGCCGCGTACGGCGGTGTCTTCGTCGCCGGCTCCCTGGCCTGGGGGATGGTCGCGGACGGCTACCGCCCGGACCGCTGGGACGTCACGGGCGCGCTGATCTGCCTCGCGGGCATGGCGGTGATCATGTACGCGCCGCGGGGCAACTGAAGCCCGGCGTCTCAGGTCGGCGTCTCAGGTCGGCGGCAGCAGCCCGAGCTGTCCCAGGAACTCCATCTCGTCGAAGTAGAGCCGGTAGTCGACGATGTGTCCGCTCGACGGTGGCGAGGTCCACCCCTCGTCGATGGCCGTGTTGCCGATCTCGTACCCGTGCACCGGCTCGTACGTGCCGTCGGGAACCATCTCCGTCATCTGACGCCAGTACGCGGCGATGTCGTCGCGCCCGTGGAGCTCACCGCCGTCGGGGGTGACGGCGACCGCGTCCTGCGCGTAGAGCTCGGCGATGGCCTTGGAGTCCGCCGTGGTGATCGCTTCGGTCAGCCGGTCCATGACCTCACGGGCCTGTCCCATGGTCCACCTCCCGCAGTGGAGGATCACCCATCCCATTGTCCCACCGCGCTCCCGCCTATCCTGGCCGGAAGGTCCCCGCCCCGCCCACGCAACACGACCACGCCACACGACCACGCAAGAGGAGCAGCCATGCCCACCGCCGCACCGTCCGCCGCCTCCCGCATCGCCGTCGTCACCGGTGCGAGCAGCGGAATCGGCGCCGCCACGGCACGACAGCTCGCCGCGGCCGGCTACCGGGTCGTCCTCACCGCCCGCCGCAAGGACCGCATCGAGGCGCTGGCGGAGGAGATCACCGCGGCCGGCCACCAGGCGACGGCCTACCAGCTGGACGTGACGGACCGCGCCGCGGTCGACGAGTTCGCGACGGCCTTCAAGACGATCGGCGTCCTCGTCAACAACGCGGGCGGCGCACTCGGCGCCGACCCGGTCGCCACCGGCGACCCCGCCGAGTGGCGCACGATGTACGAGACGAACGTCATCGGCACCCTGAACCTCACCCAGGCCCTGCTCCCCAAGCTGGACGCGAGCGGCGACGGCACCATCGTCGTCGTCTCCTCCACGGCCGGACACGCGACCTACGAGGGCGGCGCGGGCTACGTCGCCGCCAAGCACGGCGCCCACGTCCTCGCCGAGACCCTCCGCCTGGAGATCGTCGGCCGGCCCGTCCGCGTCATCGAGATCGCGCCCGGCATGGTCAAGACGGACGAGTTCGCCCTGACCCGCTTCTCCGGCGACGAGGAAAAGGCGGCGAAGGTCTACCAGGGCGTGGCCGAGCCCCTGACGGCGGACGACGTCGCCGACACCATCACCTGGGCGGTCACCCGCCCCAGCCACGTCAACATCGACCTCCTCGTCGTCCGTCCCCGCGCCCAGGCGTCCAACACGAAGGTCCACAGGGAGCTGTGATGCCGGACAACAGCAAGGGCGAGAAAGCCGAGAAGGCCGAGAAGAAGGACACGGGCCCGCACAACGAACGCCAGATGTGGTGGTGGCTCGCCTACTTCCTCTTCGGCATCCACATCGTGGCGTTCGTCATGATCTACGCGGTGACACACGCGCCGAAGTAAAAGGCCAGGCACGGCGGGCTGTGACCACCTATGGTCACAGCCCGTGGACAGACACATACGCTTCGACGCACTGCACAACTTCCGCGACCTGGGCGGCTACACGACGACGGACAGCCACCGCATCCGCCCCGCCCGCCTCTACCGCACGGACTCCCTGGGCAAGCTGACGGAAGACACCCCGGACTGGTCCCGTTTCCTCTCCCTGGGCATCCGCACCGTGATCGACCTGCGCTACCCGTGGGAGATCGAGAACAGGGGCCGTATCCCGGACCACCCGTCCTTCACGTACCACAACCTCAGCATCGAGCACCGCCCGTACAACCAGGCGACCCTGCCCCCTGAGGTGGCCCCCGGCCCCTACCTGGCCGAGCGCTACATGGAGGTGGCGCAGGACGGCACGAAGGAAATCCGCAGCGCGCTGGAGCTGGTGGCGAAAGCAGCGGAGTCGGACACACCCCTGGTCTTCCACTGCGCGAAGGGCAAGGACCGCACGGGCCTGCTGGCGGCACTGATCCTCGGCCTGCTCGGAGTGCCGGAGGCCACGATCATCGAGGACTACACCCTCACAGAACTGGCCGCCCCCGCCTTCCTGGCCGAATGGAAAGCCCTCAACAACGGCCCCACCCCGACCTGGCCGGGCTTCAACAAGACCCCGCCGGAGGTGATGCGCCTGTTCCTGGCATCCCTGACGACGGAGTACGGCGGAATAGAGGGCTACGTCTCCGAAGCCCTGTCCCTGAACCCGGGACCGCTCTCAACGACCCTGCGCGACGCGCTCCTTGAGCGGCGGCCCGAGTAACTCACAGGAGTGAACGTCATCGATCACCCGAACGGAGGCTGAACTGGCGACCTAGGCTCGCGCCACAACATCAAATCGACGGCCCCCGGCGGGATGCCGGTCCCGACCGAGGGCCTGACCAGCAAGGAAGGAAAGGCTTCCTCATGGCTGACCGCGAGCCTATCGCCCACCAGTTCATGGACCTCACGGTGCCTGCGTACGCGTACATGTTCGGCTTCTTGCAGGCGGACGGGCATCTGTACCAGGGCACAGGGCAGAAAGGCCGTCTGACCGTCGAGCTCAACATCCGGGACATTGATCTGCTCTACAGGTTCAAGTACCTGACGCCGCACAACAGCAGGGTTGCGGAGCGCACGCGAACCACCAACTTCGCCGAAAACCATCACTCGGCAATCTGGACACTGTGCTCCCTTGAGGCTAGGACAAAGCTCAACGAACTAGGCCTTCCTTACGGCCGCAAGTCACGGAAGATCGCCCCACCCCACGTTGAGTTCTCCCGCCGCGACTACCTGCGGGGCCTCATCGACGCCGACGGGTCTGTTGGCTATGCGGGGCAGCAGTTCCCCTTCATCTCCCTGACCACGTCGAGCGCAGCCATCGCCGACTTTCTGTGCTTCTACGCAAAGGAGGTCACGGGTGTCGAGCGCATGATCAACCGAAACGCGCGCGACGAGGTCTACAACATCACCTACCAGAAGGAAGCCGCTCAAACACTCGCAGCCGACCTGTACTACCCAGGCTGCTTGTCCCTTGGGCGCAAACAGGTCAAGGCGGACGCAGTCGCCACCTGGACCCGCCCACTTGACATGCGGGTTGTGCACTCAAGGCGCCTCTGGACTGCCCAGGAGGACCAAGTGCTGCTTCTGGCCAACGACGTCGTGGCGGTAGCCGAAGAACTCGGACGCACCGAGCAGAGTTGCCGATTGCGCCTATGGCGCCTCCGCAACAGCCGAATGCTGATGCCCAACGGCCAGTGATCCGATGAACAAGGCCCCCGGTTTCACCGGGGGCCTCATGCATCACCCCTTCACACAGATGACCTGCTTCAGCTTCGCGACAACCTCCACGAGGTCCCGCTGCTGATCGATGACCTGCTCGATCGGCTTGTAAGCACCCGGAATCTCGTCCACGACGCCGGAGTCCTTACGGCACTCCACGCCCCGGGTCTGCTCCTCCAGGTCCTTCGTCGAGAAGCGCCGCTTCGCCGCGTTCCGGCTCATGCGCCGACCCGCGCCGTGCGAGGCCGAGTTGAAGGACATCGGGTTCCCGAGACCCTTCACGATGTACGAACCCGTCCCCATCGAGCCCGGGATGATCCCGTAATCGCCGGAGCCCGCGCGGATCGCGCCCTTACGGGTCACGAGCAGGTCCATGCCCTCGTACCGCTCCTCCGCCACGTAGTTGTGGTGACAGGAGATCTCCGGCTCGAAGGTCGGCTTCGCCTTCTTGAACTCCTTGCGGATGACGTCCTTGAGGAGCGCCATCATGATCGTGCGGTTGTACTTCGCGTACTCCTGCGCCCAGAAAAGGTCGTTCCGGTACGCCGCCATCTGCGGGGTGTCCGCGACGAAGACGGCGAGGTCACGGTCGACCAGGCCCTGGTTGTGCGGGAGCTTCTGGGCCACGCCGATGTGGTGCTCGGCCAGTTCCTTGCCGATGTTGCGGGAGCCGGAGTGAAGCATGAGCCACACCGAACCGGACATGTCTACACAAACTTCACAGAAGTGATTTCCGGACCCAAGTGTGCCCATCTGCTTCCCGGCGCGTTCCTGACGGAACTTCACCGCATCCGCGATCCCGTCGAACCGCCCCCAAAAGTCATCCCACCCCGCAGTGGCCAACCCATGGAACCGCCCCGGCTCAACAGGACTGTCATGCATCCCCCGCCCCACCGGAATCGCCTGCTCGATCTTCGACCGCAACCGCGACAGATCCCCCGGCAGATCATTCGCCGTGAGCGACGTCTTCACGGCAGACATCCCGCACCCGATGTCCACCCCCACCGCCGCAGGACACACAGCCCCCTGCATCGCGATGACAGACCCGACCGTCGCGCCCTTCCCGTAGTGGACGTCCGGCATCACCGCCAGCCCCTTGATCCACGGCAGCGTCGCGACGTTCCGCAGCTGCTGCAGGGCCACGTCCTCGACGGTCGCCGGGTCGGTCCACATGCGGATGGGAACCTTCGCGCCCGGCATCTCCACGTACGACATATCGTCCTCTATCCCCCGGAAAGAAAATACAAGCCTGAAATCGCAAAACCGGCGCCAAGGTCGCTGAAAAGGGACAGCGGACCGGCGTCCACGGCAGTGCGTGCGATACACATTGTCTCCAGGGAGCGCCCCCGCGCGGCAAGCGAATAACCAGCGGGGACGCTGAAAGACCGGCAACGGACCGACATGACAGCACTGTCGAGAGGAGCCTGACCGTGCAGCGGAAGGCGTATGTATCCGGCGTCGCCGCGCTCCTCGCGGCGTTGCTGGCCGGCTGCACCGGCAGCTCCGACAGCGGCGGCGCGGCCGACGACTCCAACCCGGGCGACTCGGGTACGGCGACCGCGGTGGCCGAGCCCGGCCGGTACCGCACGCTGCCCGACCCCTGCGACGTGGTCGGTGAGGAGACCCTGGACTCGCTGCTGCCCGGCATCGACGAGCTCACGGACGAGGAGCGGCGCGAGAAGGCGTACGAGGGCACGCCGACGCTCACGTTCGACACCGACCGCAAGGTGGGCTGTCGTTGGAAGGTCGAGTCGGCCGAGGCCACCGATCATCTCTTCGTCGACTTCGAGCGTGTGGTGTCGTACGACGGCGCGGTCAGCGACGAAAGTGAGGCGCAGGGGCTCTTCGCGACGCAGCGGGAGGCGGCCGACCTTCCCGAGCCGACGAGTTCGGAGAGCGGCGGCGACGGGGGCACGTCCGCCACAGACCCGAGTGGTTCGCCCTCTCCCTCCCCCTCCTCTTCGCCCTCGACCCCGGCGTCCGGGTCCGCGTCCGCCTCGTCGTCGTCCTCCGCCTCCCCGTCCGGCTCCGGCTCCGGCTCCGGCTCCGGCTCCACCGATGGGACGACCCCCGCGGAGCTTCAGCCCCGCGTTCTCGAAGACCTCGGCGACGAGGCTTTCCTCGACGACGAGCTCAGCAGCTCCGGTTCGACGGCTCAGCGGCGCACGGTGACTGTGGTGTTCCGCACGTCCAATGTGATCGTGAGGATCGAGTACGAGGAGCAGCCGGCGACGGTCGGCACGGTCCCGGACAGCGAGGAAATGCAGGACAGGGCCCAGAATCTGGCGGCGCAGCTGGCGGACGCGCTGGCGGAGTGACGCCCCTGGGTCAGCCCCGTACGCCCGCGGGCGACGTAACCGAAATGAGACCACACACCTTCTTCACCGCGTACCGTGGCCCCTCGGAGCCGATCCGACCGCAGGAACCACGAGTGTCAGTCATGAGTGAAGGAACCATGCAACGAGCAGCAGAGCGAGAGCAGCCTGTCCGGCGTGATCAGCGTGAGCAGCGGGTGAAGGGCCTTCACCGATTTCTTGTCTGCGCGGCAGTCGTGCCCGTGATGCTGATCGCCACGGGCTGTTCCTCGGATTCCGGTTCGGACGACGGGGCCGGCGACGGCGCGCAGACCTCGGCGTCGGTGTCGGCGTCCGCGAGTCCGTCGCCGACGGTGCAGGCGGCCGTGTACAAGTCGCTTCCGCAGCCGTGCAAGGTGTTGTCGAAGGAGACGCTGGAGGACCTGGTTCCGAAGGCCAAGTCCGGCAAGGAGGGTTCGTCTGACGACGCGTCGACGCGCGGCTCCTGCTCCTGGAGCAGCCTCGACAACAACGGTGTGAAGGGCTCGCAGTTCCGCTGGCTCAACGTCTCCCTGCTGCGCTTCGACTCGGACGTCACGCGCGGGTCGGGTGACAAGCTGGCGCGGGAGCACTATGAGACGCAGGTGCAGGACGCCCGTTCGGTGTCCGGCGCGAAGAACGTGAAGTCGGAGCCGGTGGCCGGGGTGGGTGACGAGGCGACGGCGGTGCGCTACGACCTGAAGAAGAAGGAGGGTTCCTTCAAGCAGGAGACGGTTGTGGCCCGCGTCGAGAACGTCGTCGTCATGCTCGACTACAACGGCGCCGGTCTGGCCGGTGAGAAGACCCCGAGCGCGGACACCTTGAACAAGCTTGCGCAGAAGGCGGCCAAGGAGGCGGTGGCCGCGGTGACGAAGGCGAACGGCAGCGGTGGCGGCAGCGCGGGCACGCCGAGCAGCACCCCGTCGAAGTCGGCGTCGAAGACTCCGTCGAAGTCTCCCTCGGCCGACGCCTCGAAGGCGGCGTCCGGCTCCCCGTCTCCGTCAGCGTCGAAGAAGAGCTGACCGTCACACCTGGCCCACCGTTGCGCCACTACGCGCAGCTCAGCCCCGCCCTTTGTACGAGCCCGTTCCCTGTCGGGGACCGGGCTCGTGCTGTACCGGCAATCCGTTCGCCGCATGGATGTGCCACTCTGTTGCGCGCAACAACACGCAAGGGGAGGGGAGTACGAGTGGCCGCGCCAGTGCAGCTGACTCGGATGCACCGCATTCTCATCGGTGTGGTCGTGTTCGGCGCCGTGATCATCGCCGCCATCGGCTTCGCCGGTTCCTATGCGGCCGTCCGTGAGCTGGCCATCAAGAAGGGCTTCGGGAACTTCAGTTACGTCTTCCCGATCGGCATCGATGCGGGTATCTGTGTCCTGCTCGCCCTCGACCTTCTCCTGACGTGGATCCGTATCCCGTTCCCGCTCCTGCGCCAGACGGCCTGGCTGCTGACGGCGGCGACGATCGCCTTCAACGGCGCGGCGGCCTGGCCGGACCCGCTGGGTGTGGGTATGCACGCGGTGATCCCGGTGCTGTTCGTGGTGGCGGTGGAGGCGGCCCGGCACGCGATCGGCCGTATAGCGGACATTACGGCCGACAAGCACATGGAGGGCGTACGCCTCACCCGTTGGCTCCTGTCTCCGCTCCCGACGTTCCTGCTGTGGCGCCGCATGAAGCTGTGGGAGCTGCGCTCGTACGAGCAGGTCATCAAGCTGGAGCAGGAGCGGTTGGTGTATCAGGCCCGTCTGCGTTCCCGCTTCGGCCGGGCGTGGCGGCGGAAGGCGCCGGTGGAGTCGCTGATGCCGCTGCGTCTGGCCCGGTACGGGGTTCCGCTGGCGGAGACGGCTCCGGCGGGGCTGGCGGCGGCGGGCATCGAGCCCGCTCTGCTTCCGCCGGCGCCGAAGCAGGCCCTGGACGCGGCGCCGGTGGCGGACGTGGCGCGGGAAGCGGCCCCGGCGGCGGGTGGCCGTGCCGCTGTGCCGGCGTCCGTCGCGCAGCGGGCGGCAGCTCCGCAGGCGGCGCCTTCCGGCGAGGAGCGCCCCGAGTTGGTCGCCACCCCCGGCCCTGAGCAGCCCGGGCAGCCTGAGTACGTGCAGGACTGGTTCAACACGCCCCGCAACGTGGAGTACCAGGGCAGCTACGACCCCGCGTACAACCCGCAGGAGCAGTACGAGCAGTGGTACCAGGAGCAGCTGCAGGCCGAGCAGTACCAGGACCTGTACCAGCAGGAACCCCCTGTCCAGGAGCCGTCCCCCGAGGACACCGGCACCTTCCCGATCCCCGTGAGCCGGGGCCGTACGCGCCAGCTCGGTGAGGGTGGCGGCCCGCCGGAGCCGGCGGATCCGACCGAGGAGGACTACTACCAGGTCTTCAAGAAGTCGATAGGCGGCACCGGCTACCCGACCCCGCGCGAGTTCGGCGAGAACGTCGAGGCGGAGTTCGGCACCGCGCTCCTGCCGGACGAGGCCAAGCGCATGGTGACCCGGTTCACGAATCTCTACAACGCGGAGCTGGAAGAGAACCACATCGCCTGACGTGCGGCAGACGTGCAGCGGACGTGCAGCAGAAAGGGGCCCTCGCCGGAGGGCCCCTTTCTCGTACCGCTTACTCGCTTACTCGCTTACTGGCTCACTCGCTCACTCGCCGAGCAGGCGCCGTACCCGCTCATGCCCCACCGCGAGCAGCAGCGTGGGCAGTCGCGGACCCGTGTCCCGCCCGACCAGCAGGTGGTAGAGCAGTGCGAAGAACGACCGCTGGGCGGTCTTGATCTCGGCCGGCAGCTCCTTGGGCGTGGCGTCCGGGGAGAACCCGGCCTGGACCTTGGGCACGCCGTAGACGAGGTGGGTCAGCCCGTCCAGCGACCAGTGCGATTCCAGCCCGTCGAGGAGCAGCCGCAGCGACTGCTGGGACGCTTCGTCGAGGGACTTCAGCAGCTCGACGTCGGGCTCGTCGCGCACGATGGTCCGCTGGTCGGCGGGCACCTGCGTGTTGATCCACGCCTCGGCCTTGTCGTACCGGGGACGGGCCTCGTCCAGCGAGCCCAGCGGGTTCTCCGGGTCCAGCTCGGAGAGGATCCGCAGCGCCTGGTCCTGGTGTCCGGCGGTGATGTCGGCGACGGACGCGAGGGTCCGGTACGGCAGCGGACGCGCGGTGCGCGGCAGCTCATCGCCTGCTGTGCGCACCGCACGCGAGTGGGCGGCGATGTCAGCCGGCAGAGCCGACCCGTCGGCGACCTTGGTGTCCAGCTTGTCCCACTCGTCGTAGAGCCGCTGGATCTCCTGGTCGAAGGCGATCTTGAAGGACTGGTTGGGCCTGCGGCGGGCGTAGAGCCAGCGCAGCAGCTGCGGCTCCATGATCTTCAGCGCGTCGGCGGGCGTGGGCACGCCACCGCGCGAGGACGACATCTTCGCCATGCCGCTGATGCCGACGAAGGCGTACATCGGCCCGATGGGCTGCTTGCCGCCGAAGATCCCGACGATCTGGCCGCCGACCTGGAAGCTCGACCCCGGCGAGGAGTGGTCGACGCCGCTGGGCTCGAAGACGACGCCTTCGTACGCCCACCGCATGGGCCAGTCGACCTTCCAGACCAGCTTGCCGCGGTTGAACTCGTTCAGCCGGACGGTCTCGGCGAAGCCGCACTCGTTGCAGGTGTACGACAGCTCGGTGGTGTCGTCGATGTACGAGGTGACGGTGGTGAGGTCCTTCTCGCAGTTGCCGCAGTACGGCTTGTACGGGAAGTATCCGGCGGACCCGGAGCTGCCGTCGTCCTCGCTCGCCGCCCCCGACCCTTCGGCGGCCTCCAGTTCGGCCTCGTCGACGGGCTTCTGCGACTTCTTGGCGCCGCCCTTGGGCTTGGTGCGGTACTGGGCGAGAACGGCGTCGATGTCGCCGCGGTGCTTCATGGCGTGCAGGATCTGCTCCCGGTACACGCCGGAGGTGTACTGCGCGGTCTGGCTGATCCCGTCGAACTCCACGCCCAGCTCGGCGAGCGCCTCGACCATCGCCGCCTTGAAGTGCTCGGCCCAGTTCGGGAACGCCGAGCCCTTCGGGGCCGGGACGGAGGTGAGCGGCTTGCCGATGTGCTCGGCCCACGACTCGTCGACCCCGGCGATCCCGGCCGGCACCTTGCGGTACCGGTCGTAGTCGTCCCACGAGATCAGGTGCCGGACCTGGTGTCCGCGCCGCCGGATCTCGTCGGCGACCAGGTGCGGGGTCATGACCTCGCGCAGGTTGCCGAGGTGGATGGGCCCGGAAGGGGAGAGTCCGGACGCGACGACGACCGGTTTGCCCGGGGCCCGACGCTCCGACTCCTCGATGACCTCATCCGCGAAACGGGAGACCCAGTCGGTGGTCTCGGTGCTCTGAGCCACGATCGGCACGTCCTTCTTTCTCCAGGCAGCCGTACGGTCCACGGCTGGCGCCTACATTCTCCCAGGCGACCTCGATTCCGCGAAAACCACTTATCACGACCGCCCCCGGCAAGGGCCGGCAGATCCTGAGCTCGTAGCCGCAAAAACCCCTTTACCCCCCATGGGATACTGACCGTGTCTATCCATCCCCACGAGGAGAACGGCACCCATCCCTATGGCCCCGGTCACATCCCTCACCGCTCGCGTCAACCAGCACCTCGCCGACGCCCTCGCTTCCGCCCGCCCGGAAGCCGACGGAGTCGACCCGTTGCTGCGACGTAGCGACCGGGCCGACTTCCAGGCCAACGGGATCCTGGCCCTCGCCAAGAAGGCCAAGTCGAACCCGCGGGAGCTGGCGACGCAGGTCGTCGGCAACATCGTCACCGGTGACGTGATCAAGGACGTCGAGGTCTCCGGCCCCGGCTTCCTCAACCTCACGATCGCCGACAGGGCGATCACCGAGAACCTCGCCGCGCGGCACGCGGACGGCGAGCGCCTCGGCGTGCCGCTGAAGCAGGAGCCGGGCATCACGGTCGTCGACTACGCCCAGCCGAACGTGGCGAAGGAGATGCACGTCGGTCACCTGCGGTCGGCGGTCATCGGCGACGCCCTGCGCGGCATGCTCGACTTCACCGGCGAGAAGACGATCGGCCGGCACCACATCGGCGACTGGGGCACCCAGTTCGGCATGCTCATCCAGCACCTGTTCGAGAACCCCGGCGAGCTGGCCCCGGCGGAGGACGTCGACGGCGAGCAGGCCATGTCGAACCTCAACCGGGTGTACAAGGCGTCGCGTGCGGTCTTCGACTCGGACGAGGAGTTCAAGGAGCGGGCCCGCAAGCGGGTCGTCGCCCTGCAGTCCGGTGACAAGGAGACGCTCGAGCTGTGGCAGCAGTTCGTGGACGAGTCGAAGGTCTACTTCTACTCGGTCTTCGAGAAGCTGGACATGGAGATCCGCGACGAGGAGATCGTCGGCGAGTCCGCGTACAACGAGGGCATGCCCGAGACCGCCCGCATCCTGGAGGAGACGGGCGTCGCGGTGCGCTCCGAGGGCGCGCTCGTCGTCTTCTTCGACGAGATCCGCGGCAAGGACGACCAGCCGGTCCCGCTGATCGTGCAGAAGGCGGACGGCGGCTTCGGCTACGCGGCCTCCGACCTGACCGCGATCCGCAATCGCGTCTTCGACCTGCACGCGACGACGCTGCTGTACGTCGTGGACGTACGCCAGTCGCTCCACTTCAAGATGGTCTTCGAGACGGCCCGCCGGGCCGGCTGGCTGACCGAGCACGTCACCGCGCACAACATGGGCTACGGCACAGTGCTCGGCGCGGACGGCAAGCCGTTCAAGACGCGTGAGGGCGAGACCGTACGCCTTGAGGACCTGCTGGACGAGGCGGTGCAGCGGGCCGCCGAGGTCGTACGGGAGAAGGCGCAGGACCTCACCGAGGACGAGATCCAGGAGCGGGCCGCGCAGGTCGGCATCGGTGCCGTGAAGTATGCGGACCTGTCGACGTCGCCGAACCGGGACTACAAGTTCGACCTGGACCAGATGGTCTCGCTGAACGGCGACACGTCCGTGTACCTGCAGTACGCGTACGCCCGGATCCAGTCGATCCTGCGCAAGGCGGGCGAGACGAAGCCGGCCGCGCACCCCGAGCTCGAACTCGCCCCGGCGGAGCGGGCGCTCGGTCTGCACCTGGACGCGTTCGGCGACACGGTCTTCGAGGCGGCCGCGGAGTACGCCCCGCACAAGCTGGCGGCGTACCTGTACCAGCTGGCGTCGCTGTACACGTCGTTCTACGACAAGTGCCCGGTGTTGAAGGCCGAGTCGCCCGAGCAGGTGGCGAACCGTCTGCTCCTGTGCGACGTGACGGCCCGGACCCTGCACCAGGGCATGGCCCTGCTGGGCATCCGGACGCCCGAGCGGCTCTGAGGCGCTTTCGGCACGAACGAGTGCGGCCCGTCCTTCCCCCCGCTGGAAGGACGGGCCGCGGTCTTCGGTTCACCGGGCGACGGTCCGGCTCAGCAGGGGTAGAAGACGCTCATCTCGTTGGCGAACCGCTTGAAGGCGGCCTTGGTGCCCGATCCGGCGATCCCGTCGATGGCGCCGTTGTAGTCCCAGCCGTGTGCCAGCATGCGCTGGAGCGCCATGATGGTGTTGCGGCCGACGATTCCGTCGATGCTGTCGCGGTAGCGCCAGTACTCCTTGAGCCAGCGCTGCATCGCCTTCCAGCTCTCGGTGCCCAGCAGTCCGTCGATGGCGCCGGTGTAGCGCGCGGGAGCCGTCCTGAGGAAGCACTGGGTGTTCTTGGCCTGCTGGCTGCTCAGGCCGAGGTTGTTCACCGCGAGGACGGAGATGTCCTGGGCGCTCACCGCCGGCTTCGTGGTCTGTGCGGTGTCCGCGAAGGCGGTGCCCGCACCCGCCAGGCTTCCGGCGGCGATTCCGACGGCCGCGGTGACGCTGACGACGGTCCTCGTCAGAGCTCGCATTCTTTCCCCTCCGATGCGTGCGATGGTTGAACCGACCGTGGCGACCGGCTCGGCAACGAGAGTGCGGTGCGGGCGGCGGCACCCGCCACCATTGCCTCGGAAGTGACGTCATCGCGGGACGTCTCATCCGCTGACCTGCATGAACACCGTCCGCCGGGACGTTGCGGCGGGACGCCTGCGGCGGCCGGTGGCCGATTCCGTACCGGTGCGGGAACCGGCTTCCGGTGCGGGCCGTGGATGCTGATGCAGAATGCGACGGGGCTCGGGGGACGCCGACCACGGACTGCGGGCCCGGACCGTGAACGCGAGTGGGGGGAACATGTCGCGTTGGGCAGCGCTGCCTGCGGAACTGGATCCGCGCGTGCGGCAGTTGGTGGTGCGGCTGCGCCGCCTGAAGGATCACAGCGGGCTGAGCCTGCGGCAGCTGGCGGCGAGGACCGGGTACAGCCCGAAGTCCTGGGAACGGTATCTGGGCGGCAGGTCGCTGCCGCCCCGGGAGGCCGTCGAGGCGCTGGCCCGGGTGGTGGGTGAGGATCCGACGCGCTTACTGGCGTTGCACGAGGTCGCCACGGAGGCGTGGGGGAACAGGCGCGCCGACGCGGTCACGGCGGAGGCACCCGCACCGCACGCGGCGACGACAGGACCAGAGATCCTCTCCACCCAGGCCACCGAGGCCACGGCGGCCACGGCGGCCACCGAGACACGGTCGCCCGGCCGGTCGCTGCGCGTCGCACTGGTGTCGGGGGCCGTGGCGCTGGTGCTGGCCGTCTCCACGGCCGTCTTCCTCGTCGTACGGCTGGCCGGCGGCGAGGAGGAACGACCGACGGCTCCCCTCGCCGCGACCGCCGCGTCGGCATCCGTGTCGGCCTCGCGGTCGGCGCCCGCGTACACCTGCCGCCTCGAGCGGATCGACGGCCGCTGGTACGCGGGCAACAGCCGCACTCAGGACGCCATCCTGGCGAACGGCCATGCCGGGCCGGAGGTGGCCGAGGCGCAGTGTCTGCTGCGCAGGGCGGGCATCTCGCCGGGCGGCATCGACGGGATCTTCGGACCGGTGACGGAACGCGCGGTCAAGCAGGTGCAGAAGCGGGCGGGGCTGGTCGTGGACGGCATCGTCGGGCCGCACACCTGGAAGGCCCTACGGGGATGACGGGGCCGTCGCCGGAGCGGACCCGACTGTCCGCCACGCTGCGGGAGTTGAAGGCACGCACCGGCCTGAGCCTGGCCGGCCTCGCGGCGAAGACCGCGTTCAGCAAGTCGTCCTGGGACCGCTATCTCAACGGCAGGACGCTGCCGCCGCGCGACGCGGTGCAGGAGCTGTGCCGCCTCGCCGGCGAGCCGGAGGGGCGCTGTCTGGCCCTGTGGGAGATCGCCGAGTCGGAGGGGAGCGGCCGAGCGACGGAAGGCCCGGCTTCCCCACCTGCGGCCTCCCGCCCGCCTCTGCCACCGCCTCCACCGCCGTCGTCTCCTCCGCCTTCTCCGCCTCCGCTGCCGGAAGAGGCCACGCCTGCCGGTGGCACCGCCGACGACGGCTCCGTCCAGCGCAGTGCGACGGTCGTGGCGGTGCTCGCGTCGGTGTGTGCCGTGGTCGTCGGGGGCGTCGCCGCGGTGGTCCTCCTGTTGCCGCACCAGGACGGCGAGCCGCGTGCGTCGCTGTCGCCGCCCCCGTCCGCGACCGGGCCGCGCTGCCGGGGAGCGGTCTGCGAGGGCCAGAGCCCGATGCAGATGATGTGCGCCGGCGCGCCGGAGACTCTCGCCTCGTACCGGACCGCCACCGGCGCCTGGATGGAACTGCGCTACAGCGAGGAGTGCGGGACGAGTTGGGCCCGGATGTGGGGGACGCGCGTCGGTGACAGGCTCGAGATGTCGGCGTCGGGTCGTACCGGCGACAGCGTCGGTGGTGGCGGTGCCGTCGGTGCCGGTGGCGTCCGCAGCGCCGAGGTCCAGAACGACGTCGACGCGGACTCCTACGTCTACACCCCCATGACCGCGGCTCACCCCGGAACTGTCGTCCGGGCCTGCTTCCGACCGGTGGCGGGCGGCGAGGTGGACTGCTTCGACGCCCGTGTGGCCAAGTGAGGGCGCTGCTCATTGTCAGTGCCGCCGCCTACAGTTCACCGACATGGCGACTCTTCCGAACCCCCTGCCGAGGCTCGCGTCCCTCGGTCTGCAACTCCCGCCCGGCGGGCTGGTCGACGCGACGGACGACGGGCCGTGGCACGAGCCGCTGCTGTGGCTGGCGCACGGCCCGGCGGCTCCCGGCGACTGGGCCGCGCTCCGGCGGACGGCACCGGCCGTCGGTCTGCTCCCGGTCGTCCTGGACGTCGGCGCCGGTCACGGCGGGCCGGAGCTGTGGGAGTTGATGCCCGGAGAGATGTCGTACCCGGGGGATCACGACGCCGAGGAGGTACTGGAGGAGTTCTGGGACGAGTACGCGCAGGAGGACGCGGACTGGCCCGGCCTGGCCGACACCGAGCGCGCCGAAGCCGCCACGGACCCCGAAGACGCAGCCACGGACCCCGAATCGGTCGCCTCCGACGTCGTGGACTCCCTCCTCGACGGCCATGGCCCCTTCAAGGACCCCCGCCTCGCCCTCGTCCCGGCCCGCCGCAGCGCCGACATCCCCACGGCGATCGGCTGGATGGGCCCGGCGAACCACGAGAACGACACCGGCCGTCTGTCCGCGGTGCTCCGCTCCTGGGAGGACCGCTTCGGCATACGGACCGTGGCCCTCGGCTTCGACACCCTGCTGGTGTCCGTCGCCGCACCGCCCACCACCCTCGCCGAGGCGCAGGCTCTGGCCGCCGAGCACTTCGCGTTCTGCCCGGACAACATCTGGCAGGGCAGCGACCCGACGCTCACCGCGTACGCCGAACACCAGCTCCTCAACCAGCCGGCCTGGCACTTCTGGTGGGACTGACGGGGCTGACGGGCCGCGTGGCCCCCAGTCCGGCAGCGTCGTCCCCTGGCCGTTGACGAGGCGGTCGCGTTCGGCGCTGCCGCTCTGGACGTAGACACGCTGGGTGAAGGGCGAGCGCGGGTTGGTCCCGATGTGCCGGCGCTGCAGCGGCCCGCCGTGCGGCACGTGGCCGAGCCGGTGCCGGCGCGCCGCGTCCCGGAACTCGACGCCGGCCGTCAGCGGCACCGGCTCCGGCAGGGCGCCGGTCGCGCCCAAGCCGACGTCCGCGAGATACGGCTGCGGGTCGCCGAGGGCCTCGACGCACATGTGGCCCGCGTCGGCCCACCGCCCCCTCCCAACCGATCCGCCGGAAATACGCGTCGGAGCCGGACCGGTCCTGAATCCTTGGCTCTAGGACCGCAACCCCTTCCGCAGCCGCTTCAGCCCCTCCCCGATCTCCTCCGGCGTCTGCGTCACAAAGCACAGCCGCAGCGTCGACGGGTCGGGCTCACCGGCGTAGAAGGGCGCCCCGGGGACGTACGCCACATCCTGCTGCACCACCTTCGGCAGCAGGGCCGTCGTGTCGTACGACTGCGGCAGGCGAGCCCAGAGGAACATGCCGCCCTCGGGACGGCCCCAGGTGGAGCCCTCCGGGAGGGCCCCGGGCAGGCCCGCCAGCATGGCGTCGCGGCGTTCGCGGTAGACGTCCCTGACGCGGGCCACGTGTGCGTCGAGGCCGGTGAGGTAGCGGGCGGCGGCGAGCTGGTTGACGGTCGGGGTGTGCAGGTCGGCGGCCTGTTTGGCGACCACGCACGCGCGCCGCAGGGCAGCGGGCGCGCGCAGCCAGCCCAGCCGTACGCCCGGCGCCATCACCTTGGAGAAGGAGCCGAGCAGCGCCGTGCGGTCCTCCGCGCCCGGGTACGAGGCGATCCAGGGCACGCGCTCGCCCTCGTAGCGGAGTTCGCCGTACGGGTCGTCCTCGACGATCCACAGCCCGCACCGCGCGGCGACCTCCGCGACGGCCGCCCTGCGCTCGGCGGGCAGGGTTCTGCCGGTCGGGTTCTGGAAGGTGGGCACGGTGTAGAAGAACTTCGGCCGCTCCCGCGCGACGAGCTCCTCCAGCGCCCGCACGTCCACTCCGTGCGCGTCCCCCGGCACGGCGACGACCCGCGCTCCCGCGAAGCCGAAGGCCTGAAGTGCCGCCAGATAACAGGGGTCTTCGACGAGGACCGCGTCACCGGGGTCCAGCAGCGCGGTGGCGAGGAGGGACAGGCCCTGCTGGGAGCCGGTGGTGATGAGCAGGTCGTCGGCGTCGGTCGCCAGGCCGCGTGCCGAGATGCGTGCGGCGAGCCCGGTGCGCAGGATGGGCTCGCCCTCCGTCGTGGCGTACTGCAGCGCCTGCGCCGGCGTCTCGGCGAGTACGTCACGGAAGGCCGCCGCGATGCCCTCCCGGTCGAACAGCTCCGGCGCCGGCAGCCCGCCCGCGAAGTTGATGACCTCGGGGCGGGCCGTGACGGCCAGGATGTCCCGCAGCGGCGAACCGCCCACCGACCGGGCCCGTGCCGCAAGCGGCGGCACGACGGCTCGGGCGTGCTGGAGTGCGGGCTGAATGACGGTCATGACACGGCTCCTTCGGCTGCGAGGACAAGGGTGATGCGTGGTGATCCGTGACGGCTCGTGCCGGGCAGCCTAGAGACTTAGGTGTCGCCTACAACTAGCTTTTCAGAATACGGACTCCACTGCCCTGTAGGCGGGCCGGATGTGCCTCGGTGGTGTCGAGCCTCCTGCTCGGCCTGATGGTGCCCGCGGCCGGATCTCACAGCTCCCGGCGTCCCACGCCGCCCCGTCGGGACGTACCATCCCCGCAGGTCAGCCCCAGTCCCACCACTCAGGCGTCCCGAATTCCCGGCCGAAGGTGGCGGCCGGGAGGGATGATCACGCAGGCTGAGCCCCGACCCCAACCCCACCCACGGAGAGGGCCCACCCCATGTCCGCGTCCGCACCCCCCGCCCGTCGTCCCCGCGCCCGGCTGCTCGCCGCCACCCTGGTGGCGCTCACCGCGCTCACGCTCACCGCGTGCGAGGACGGCCAGGGCCTGCGCGACGAGGGCCCGTCCACCCCGACGAGCCCCACGGCCACGGCTCCCACCACACCGTCGAAGGCACCGTCCGACCAACCGTGACCGATACTTCGGCCCTCGGACTGCGAGCCCCGGCCTTCAAGCCCCAGACTCCAAGCCCCGGCCTTCAAGCCTCGGACCGCGCCCCCCGCCCTCGCTCGTAGGCCCGCTACTGGCGGCCCAGCTTCTGCGCGGCCTCCGTCGCCCAGTAGGTGAGGATGTTGCGCGCACCCGCCCGCTTGATGCCGGTCAGCGTCTCGAAGATCGCCCGGTCCCGCTCGATCCAGCCCTTCTCCGCGGCAGCCTCGACCATCGAGTACTCACCGGAGATCTGATAAGCGGCGACCGGCACGTCCACGGCGTCGGCGACCCGAGCCAGGATGTCGAGGTAGGGCCCGGCCGGCTTGACCATCACCATGTCGGCGCCCTCCTCCAGGTCGAGGGCGAGCTCGCGCAGGGACTCCCGCACATTCGCCGGATCCTGCTGATACGTCTTCCGGTCGCCCTTCAGCGACGAGGCGACGGCCTCCCGGAAGGGCCCGTAGAAGGCGGAGGCGTACTTGGCGGTGTAGGCGAGGATGGCGACGTCCTCCCGCCCGATCTGATCGAGCGCATCGCGAATGACGCCGATCTGCCCGTCCATCATCCCGCTGGGCCCGACGACATGCGCACCCGCGTCGGCCTGGACCTGCGCCATCTCGGCGTACCGCTCAAGGGTGGCGTCGTTGTCGACGCGCCCTTGAGCGTCCAGCACTCCGCAATGCCCGTGGTCGATGGTCTCGTCGAGGCACACGTCGGACATGACGAGCAGCTCGTCCCCCACCTCGGCCCGCACGTCCCGGATGGCGACCTGCAAAATCCCGTCCGGATCGGTACCGGGCGTACCCAGAGCGTCCTTCTTCTCCTCCTCAGGCACCCCGAAGAGCATGATCCCGGAGATGCCGGCCGCCACCGCCTCAGCCGCCGCCTTCTTCAGGCTGTCCCGCGTGTGCTGGACCACGCCCGGCATGGCAGCGATCGGCACCGGCTCACTGATGCCCTCGCGCACGAAAGCCGGGAGGATGAAGTCGGCGGGGTGCAGCCTGGTCTCGGCGACCATGCGCCGCATGACAGGGCTGGTCCGCAGACGCCGCGGCCGCGTGCCGGGGAAGGATCCGTACGTCGTCATGCCACCTACGCTACGCCCGCCCCGGCAGCACCTTTGCCGACGTGACGTCGGCACGGAACCACACCCCGGCGGCCCGCATGCGCACCCCCACCCCCCGGGTTCATCCTGAAAAAAAGCCCCAAAAACCCCGAAAAACCCCACCAAGCCCCGCCAAGCCCCGCCAAGCGCCCAACCAACGCCGAGCCGAACACAAGGACCCTGAACACAAGGACCCCGACGGCCCCGCCCCTCCCCGCCTCGCCGCCGCCGTCCCTCCGTACGGACGCACACCGCACGTACGCACCCCACGGAGGACGCGATGACAGCCACCCACCGCAACACCCCCGACCTCTTCGCCCTCTCCGAGCTCCACGGCCCGGTGCTGCGCCCCGGCGACGACGGCTACGGCGACGAGGTCACCGGCTTCAACCTGGCCGCGTTGCACACGCCCGACGTGGTCGTGGGCGCGACGGGCGCCGACGACATCGTGACGGCCCTGCGCTGGGCGTCGGCCACCGGCACCCCGGTCGCGGTCCAGGCGACGGGCCACGGCGCGAACTTCCCGATCGACCACGGCCTGCTGATCAACACGACCCGCATGACGGACGTACACATCGACCCGGACCAGCGCGTGGCCACCGCCGCGGCGGGCGCGAAGTGGCGCCACGTCCTGGACGCGGCCGCACCGCACGGCCTCGCCGCCCTCAACGGCTCCGCGTCGGACGCCGGCGTGGTCGGCTACACCCTGGGCGGCGGCCTGCCGGTACTCGGCCGGGCCTACGGCTACGCGGCCGACCTGGTGCGCTCCTTCCAGGTCGCCACGCCCGACGGCACACTCCGCCAGTGCGACCCGGACCAAGAGCCCGAACTGTTCTGGGCATTGCGCGGCGGCAAGGGCAACGTAGGCGTGGTCACGTCCTTGACCTTCGAACTGCTCGACCTCCCCGTCGTCCTCGGCGGCGGCATCTACTGCCCCGGCGAGCACGCGGAAGCACTGCTGACCACGTGGGCCGACTGGACACACCAGGTCCCCGACGAAATGTGCAGCGCCTTCAGCCTCCTCCGCCTGCCCCCGATCCCGCAGATCCCCGAGCCCCTGCGCGACGGCTTCTGGGCCCGAGTGGCGGTCGCCTACACAGCCGACCCCACCGAGGGCGAGCGCCTGCTGGCCCCGATCCGCGCGGCCGCCCCGGTGACGGTCGACACGGTGGAGGAGATGCCGTACGCCGAGGTGGACCGCATCCACCTGGAGCCACAGGACCCACTCCCCGCAAGGGAGTCCTGCGCCCTGCTCCGCGACCTCACCCCGGAGGCGATCCGCACGTTCCTCTCCCAGGTGGGCCCAGAGGCCGCCGACTGCCCCCTGTTCCTGGTGGAGATCCGCCACATGGGCGGCGCCCTCTCCCGCCCCGCCCGCCTGGAGGACGCCTTCTGCGCCCGAGACGCCGACTACCTCCTGGAAACGGTGGGCGTCCTGACCGCCCCACCGGCAGCCGAGGCCATAGAACAGGCCACAAAAGCCCTGCACACAGCGATGTCCCCCTACGGCACGGGCTACACCATGGTCAACATCCACGGCACCCCGGGAGACGCCGCCGACCGCGCCCGAGCCTGGACCCCAGAGGTCTACAACCGCCTACGCCAGGACAAGTCGACCTACGACCCCGCCAACCTGCTCCGCTTCGGCCACACGGTGACTGCGTTCAGCCCGTCCGGCGCTTGAGGACGAGGCCCGTTCAGGGCCGAAGCGGGGGTCTGGGCGGCAGCCCCCAGGGACCGGGGTCGAAGGGGCAGAGCCCCTGGAGGATGGGACGGGTAGGGGCGGCGGGGGCGAGAAAACCGACCCGCACCCCACCACCCCACACCGTCACGCAAACCTACGTAGTGGACCGCCGCCGCCGAGCCCCCGGCCGCCGCTCACTCGGCCGAGTAACCGGATCCCCAGCCTCCACCGCAGCAGCCCGCCGCCGCATCCCGAAGTCGGCCAACGCCTCAGCCAACTTGTGCACAGACGGCTCCGGAGCCATCACATCCACCCGAAGCCCATGCTCCTCAGCAGTCTTCGCGGTAGCAGGCCCAATACAGGCGATCACAGTCACGTTGTGCGGCTTACCGGCAATGCCCACCAGATTCCGCACAGTGGACGACGACGTGAAGAGAACGGCATCAAAGCCACCCCCCTTGATCGCCTCCCGCGTCTCGGCCGGCGGCGGCGAAGCCCGCACGGTCCGATAGGCAGTGACGTCATCGACCTCCCAGCCCAGCTCGATGAGCCCAGCCACCAAGGTCTCGGTCGCAATGTCCGCCCGCGGCAGGAACACCCGGTCGATCGGATCAAAAACAGGGTCGTACGGCGGCCAGTCCTCCAGCAGCCCCGCAGCCGACTGCTCCCCACTGGGCACCAGATCCGGCTTCACACCAAAGGCGACCAGCGCCTTCGCGGTCTGCTCCCCCACCGCGGCGACCTTGATCCCGGCAAACGCCCGAGCATCAAGCCCGTACTCCTCGAACTTCTCCCGCACGGCCTTGACCGCGTTGACAGACGTAAACGCAATCCACTCGTACCGCCCGGTCACCAGCCCCTTGACCGCCCGCTCCATCTGCTGAGGCGTCCGCGGCGGCTCGACGGCAATGGTCGGCACCTCATGCGGCACAGCGCCATACGACCGCAGCTGGTCGGAGAGCGAAGCCGCCTGCTCCTTCGTCCGCGGCACGAGCACCCGCCACCCGAAGAGCGGCTTGGACTCGAACCAGGACAACTGCTCACGCTGAGCAGCAGCAGAACGCTCACCGACCACGGCTATCACCGGCCGCCCGCCTTCAGGCGAGGGCAGCACCTTGGCTTGCTTCAGCGTCTGAGCGATGGTCCCGAGCGTCGCGGTCCACGTCCGCTGCCGCGTGGTCGTACCAGCGACCGTCACCGTCATCGGCGTATCGGGCTTGCGCCCCGCGGACACCAGCTCACCGGCGGCAGCACCCACGGCATCGAGCGTCGTGGAAACCACAACCGTCCCGTCCGAGGCGCCCACCTCGGTCCAGCACCGGTCCGAAGCCGTCCGCGCGTCCACGAACCGCACGTCCGCGCCCTGCGCGTCCCGCAACGGCACCCCGGCATACGCCGGCACACCCACGGCCGCGGCCACACCCGGCACGACCTCGAACGGCACACCCGCCGCGGCACACGCCAGCATCTCCTCGGCGGCGTACGCGTCGAGCCCGGGATCCCCGGACACCGCACGCACCACCCGCCTGCCGCTGCGCGCGGCCTCCATGACAAGATGTGCGGCATCCCGCACCGCGGGTAGCGCAGCGGTCGTTGACGCGCCGTCAACAACCGCTAGTTGAGGCGTGCCTGTGCCCGAAACGGCGTCCGATTCAGGACCCGTATCCGTGTGCACTTCGGCGACGCCCGCTCTGGCGTGCTGGCGTACGACGTCGAGCACCTCGTGCTCGGCGACGAGTACGTCCGCGTTCGCCAGCGCCTCGACGGCGCGCAGAGTCAGTAGTCCCGGATCCCCGGGTCCGGCACCGAGGAAGGTGACGTGCCCGTGTTCAAGGCCGGCGGGAAGGGTGGTGGGGCTCACTGTGCTCGCTCCCCCATCAGACCGGCCGCGCCCTGGGCAAGCATCTCGGTAGCGAGTTCGCGACCGAGCGCCAGCGCTTGGTCGTGCGTCTCGGGCACGGGACCGGTGGTGGACAGCTGCACCATCCGCGTGCCGTCGGTCGTGCCGACGACGCCGCGCAGGCGCATTTCCTTGACAATCTGCCCGTCGGCCAACAGGTCGGCCAGCGCGCCCACAGGGGCGGAGCAGCCGGCCTCCAGGGCGGCGAGCAGTGATCGCTCCGCGGTCACGGCGACCCGCGTGAACGGGTCGTCGAGCTCGCCGAGCGCGGCGATCAGGTCCGCGTTGTCCGCGGTGCACTCGATCGCCAGGGCCCCCTGGCCGGGGGCGGGCAAAACAGTGTCGACCGACAGAAAATCAGTCACTTCATCAATCCGGCCGATGCGCTGCAGCCCAGCCGCAGCGAGCACCACCGCATCCAGCTCACCATCGCGCACGAACCGGATCCGTGTATCCACGTTCCCGCGAATCGCAACCGTCTCGATATCCAGCCCATGGCTGCGCGCGTACGCGTTCAGCTGCGCCATCCGGCGCGGCGAACCCGTACCGATGCGCGCCCCGCGCGGCAGGTCGGTGAACTTCAGCGCGTCCCGCGCGACGATCACATCGCGCGGATCCTCCCGCTCGGGAACGGCCGCCAGGACCAGTTCCTCGGGCTGCGCGGTCGGCAGGTCCTTCAGGGAGTGCACCGCGAAGTCGACCTCGCCCTTGAGCAGCGCGTCCCGCAGGGCGGTGACGAACACGCCCGTGCCGCCGATCTGCGCGAGGGCCTCGCGGGAGACATCGCCGTACGTGGTGATCTCGACGAGTTCGACGGGCCGCCCGGTCACCCGGCTCACGGCGTCCGCGACCTGCCCGGACTGGGCCATGGCGAGCTTGCTGCGCCTGGTGCCGAGCCGTAGTGGCTGCTGAGTCATCGTGGGCCTCGGTTCTTCTCGGTGCTGTCCTCGGCGCGCGAGACGGAGGCCACCGTCTCCTGGTCGAGGTCGAACAGGGTCCGCAGCGCGTCCGCGTACCCGGCGCCGCCGGGCTCGGCCGCGAGCTGCTTGACCCGTACGGTCGGGGCGTGCAGCAGCTTGTCGACCACGCGCCGCACGGTCTGCGTGATCTCGCTGCGGTGCTTGTCGTCGAGGCCCGGGAGGCGGCCCTCCAGGCGGGCGATCTCGTTCGCCACGACATCGGCGGCCATGGTGCGCAGCGCGACGACGGTGGGCGTGATGTGCGCGGCCCGCTGCGCCGCCCCGAAGGCCGCGACCTCGTCGGAAACGATACGGCGGACCTGGTCGACGTCGGCCGCCATCGGAGCGTCGGCGGAAGCTTCCGCCAGCGACTCGATGTCGACCAGCCGCACCCCGGCCAGCCGGTGCACGGCGGCGTCGATGTCGCGCGGCATGGCGAGGTCGAGGAGGGCGAGGACCGGCGCGGGGCGGGGCGCCTCGGCGACGGGCTCGGGCTTGCGGCGCTCGGGGATCCGGCCGACGGTGGCCACGGTCGCGGCGAGCGCGGTGATCAGCTCGGCGTCGGCCTCGGGGCTGCGCCGGGCGGCCTCACGCCGGTCGACGGCGCCGCCCGCCGCCCAGGCCGCGTGCTGCTCCAGCGTGGCCGCGTCCATTCCGGCGACGGCGGCCTCCCCCATCACGGAGAAGCCTCCCTGCACGGCGGACAGGTCCAGCGGACAGCCGTCGTCGGTGCCGACACTGGTGGGCGGCAGCGGAGTCTGCCGTGCGTCGCCGCTGTCGGCGCTGGTCCTGGCGGCGGGCGCCTTGGCCGTCGTACGGCCGCTGCCCTCGGCCCCCTCGAAGGCGACCGGCCGCCCGGTACGGCCCTCGACCCCCGCCGCGACCTCCTCGGCCGTGAGGACGAGCCCGGTGGCGCCGGTGCAGGAGACGGCGACGTCGGCACGTGTCAGCTCGACCGGCACCGACTCCATCGGTACCGCGCGGGCCGGCACGTCCGTGCCGTCGGCCGAACTCAGGATCTCAGCGAGCCGCTCGGCCCGGTCGAGGGTCCGGTTGGCGACGACGATCTCGGCGACCCCGGCGCGCGCGAGCGTGGCGGCGGCCAGGGAGGACATCGAGCCGGCGCCGATGACCAGGGCCTTCTTGCCGCGGGCCCAGTCCTCGACGGGCCTGCCGGAGGACAGCTGCTCCAGGCCGAAGGTGACCAGGGACTGTCCGGCGCGGTCGATCCCGGTCTCGGAGTGGGCGCGCTTGCCGACGCGCAGGGCCTGCTGGAACAGGTCGTTCAGCAGCCGCCCGGCGCTGTGCAGCTCCTGCGCCTTGGCGAGGGAGTCCTTGATCTGCCCGAGGATCTGCCCTTCCCCGACGACCATGGAGTCGAGCCCACAGGCCACCGAGAACAGATGATGTACGGCCCGGTCCTCGTAGTGCACGTACAGGTAGGGCGTGAGCTCGTCCAGGCCCACCCCGCTGTGCTGGGCGAGCAGCGTGGACAGCTCGGCCACACCGGCGTGGAACTTGTCCACGTCGGCGTACAGCTCGATGCGGTTGCAGGTGGCGAGCACCGCGGCCTCGGTGGCCGGCTCGGCGGCGACCGTGTCCTGCAGCAGCTTGATCTGGGCGTCCGCACTCAGCGCCGCGCGCTCCAGGACGCTGACCGGGGCGCTGCGGTGGCTCAGCCCGACTACGAGGAGACTCATGCCGGCATCACGGCGGGTACGTCCCCGTCGGGCCCCTGGTCGGCGGATGCGTCGGACTCCTCGCGGGTGACGGCGGCCGGTCCGGCGCCGTCGGCCTGGGCCTCCTCGCCGGCCTTGCGCTGCTCGTGGAAGGCGAGGATCTGCAGCTCGATCGAGAGATCCACCTTGCGTACGTCGACGCCGTCCGGGACGGACAGCACGGTCGGCGCGAAGTTCAGGATGGAGGTGACCCCGGCGGCCACGAGCCGGTCGCAGACCTGCTGGGCGGCACCGGCGGGGGTGGCGATCACACCGATCGAGACCCCGTTGTCGTCGATGATCTTTTCCAGGTCATCGGTGTGCTGCACGGGGATGCCGGCGACGGGCTTTCCGGCCATGGCGGGATCGGCGTCGATGAGGGCCGCGACCCTGAATCCCCGGGAGGCGAACCCGCCGTAGTTGGCGAGCGCGGCGCCGAGGTTACCGATACCGACGATCACAACCGGCCAGTCCTGGGTGAGCCCCAGCTCACGGGAGATCTGGTAGACGAGATACTCGACGTCGTAGCCGACGCCCCTCGTGCCGTACGACCCGAGGTACGAGAAGTCCTTGCGCAGCTTCGCGGAGTTGACTCCCGCAGCGGCCGCGAGCTCCTCGGACGAGACCGTGGGTACCGAGCGCTCGGACAGCGCCGTCAGGGCTCGGAGGTACAGCGGAAGCCGGGCGACGGTGGCCTCGGGAATCCCTCGGCTGCGGGTCGCCGGTCGGTGAGTTCGGCCAGTTGCCACGGTGCTCCTGCGGGTAGAGCGGGGCTGTAGGCGGTCACACGTACCCAGACCGCCCCGTCGACAGCAGGCTATGTCTTTGTGAACGCGTGCACAAAGATGGTGTCCGATTTGCCCGCCCAACGTGACCGGGCTCACGCACGCCCGGCGCACTGGTCTGGAACCGGCGCATTCACACCACCGTTCCTCTGCTCCTGGGGGCAAAACCGCACACTCTCCTCAACGATCCCCGCCCCCGAGACCAAGTCGCCGTCGATCCTAAGCGACTTCCCGGACCAGTTGGACTACTCGGTCAGTGCTTTGCGGAGGCGATTTTCGTCCACGCGCCAGAAGGTGTGCTGGGCGCCGTCGATGAGGACGACAGGGATCTGTTCCCAGTACTGGTCATGGAGTTGGGGGTCCTGGGTGATGTCCTTCAGCTCCCACGGAACCCCCACCTCGGCACACACCTTCCCGACGACGATCTGTGCGTCATCACACAGATGACAGTCGGGCTTTCCGATGAGGGTGACGAGCCGATCCTGGGGGGACTTGGCCGCACTGCGCCGAAAGAGGGGACTCATGTCAGCCATTCTCGCGCGCCGACGCTCCGAAGCTGAACGCGAGCGCCACCACGCCCTTTAACTGCGCGGTCGCGGAGAGTTCACAACCTTCAAACCTCTCGACTCCGGAAGCACCGAACAAACTGGCTATGCTCACGGTCATGGCCGCTCTTGGATGGCTCACTCCCCGTAGGCGCTCCGCCACGGCGCGGAGCGTGTTGGCTGGCGAAGCCTCGGCAGAGGCAGCGCGCAAGTCGTCGCAGGAAGCGACGGAGGTCTCCGACCTCGAACCGGAGTTCCCGGTACTCGGCGACGAGAAGGCCGCGGCCTTCTTCGACCTGGACAACACCGTGATGCAAGGCGCCGCCCTCTTCCACTTCGGGCGGGGCCTGTACAAGCGGAAGTTCTTCGAGACACGCGACCTGGCCAAGTTCGCCTGGCAGCAGGCGTGGTTCCGGCTGGCGGGGGTCGAGGACCCGGAACACATGCAGGAGGCCCGCGACTCGGCACTGTCGATCGTGAAGGGCCACCGCGTCGCCGAGCTCCAGTCGATCGGCGAGGAGATCTACGACGAGTACATGGCCGAGCGCATCTGGCCGGGCACACGCGCCCTTGCTCAGGCCCACCTGGACGCAGGCCAGAAGGTATGGCTGGTGACGGCGGCCCCCGTGGAGATCGCCCAGGTGATCGCCCGCCGCCTCGGCCTGACGGGCGCCCTGGGCACGGTGGCGGAGTCGGTCGACGGCGTCTACACGGGCAAGCTGGTGGGCGAACCCCTCCACGGCCCGGCAAAGGCGGAGGCAGTCCGCGCGCTGGCCGCGGCGGAGGGCCTGGATCTCTCCCGCTGCGCGGCATACAGCGACTCCCACAACGACATCCCGATGCTCTCCCTCGTCGGCCACCCCTACGCCATCAACCCCGACACCAAGCTCCGCAAACACGCCCGCCGCCTGGACTGGCGCCTACGCGACTACCGCACCGGCCGAAAGGCAGCGAAGGTCGGCATCCCGGCGGCCGCGGGCGTCGGGGCGGTGGCCGGCGGAACAGCTGCGGCGATCGCGCTGCACAGGCGCCGACGGTAGCGAACGGGTTGCCTCCGGCGGTTGAGCGCGCCGTTGACGGGGATGCTTGCGGCGGCCTGTCGCGGCTGGGCGGTAAGTACGTGCGGCGGGCCTGTCGCCGTTGGCGGGGACGCTTACGGCAGCCTGTCGTGGCTGGGTGGGGAGTACTGCGTGCGGCGGGCCTCTGCGGGTGCCGCGCCGGGGGGTGCCCGTCCTCGGTCCGGCGGTCGGGGTCGGCCAGCTGTGCGTTGACGCCGGCCGCTGCGGGCGGCTGCGGCGCCGCGGGGCTACGCCGCCACCGACACTGGTCCACGCCATCAGGCCCGTCGGGCAATTGAGCAGGACGGGGCCCTGCGGGCAGCCCATTCGGCGAACGGCCACTCTCGATGCCGGTCCGTGCATCTCAGCCCGTCCGGCGTTTGAGGACGAGGCCCGTTCAGGGCCGAAGCGGGGGTCTGGGGGCGCAGCCCCCAGGGATGGGACGGGTAGGGGCGGCGGGGGCGAGAACCGCTCGCGGGCCACGCCCGGCCGAACAGCCAATCCGCACCCCATACCCCCACACCCCCCTGTCCAGTCCCCTTGGCTGCACACGGCCACAACACGCCCCGGAGTAAGCCGGAACACGGACGACTTCGATCAACAATCGGTCACCCTGAGGCACTTGACCGGGCGCCAATCGGTTACAGAAGAGACGCAATCGGTGATTTGAGCAACTGGGCGTAGCAGTGCCTGCACGAAGCGTTATTCTCCTCAGACGCAAACCGGTACCCCTCCGTCGCTACGACGGGTGAACGGTCCCGCACTGCACGTGATGGAAGCTCTGCCTCTGGGAGTCCCGTGTACCCACACGTCGGGGTTGACGCCTCGGGCCTGGCTACGCTGCGCGCAACGGTCAAAGACCTGTTGCGCGGCTTCGTCCCCACCGCGTACGCCGTCCCCGCCCTCGCCGTAACCACCGCGCCCGTAGGCCCGTGCTACGCGCTCGCCGACGGCAGCGCCGCCGTGAGCAGACGGGGGCGCTCGGCCGGCGCGGCAACTGCTCGGCGACCTGCCGCGGACAGCGACAGCGCCCGCATGATGGATCTCGTCGAACGCGCACAGGCCGGCGAGGCCGACGCGTTCGGCCGGCTCTACGACCAGTACAGCGACACCGTTTACCGCTACATCTACTACCGAGTCGGAGGGAAGGCCACCGCCGAGGACCTCACCAGCGAGACCTTCCTGCGGGCCCTCCGACGGATCGGCACCTTCACCTGGCAGGGCCGGGACTTCGGCGCCTGGCTCGTCACCATCGCCCGCAACCTCGTCGCCGACCACTTCAAGTCCAGCCGGTTCCGGCTGGAGGTGACCACCGGTGAGATGCTCGACGCCAACGAGGTCGAGCGCTCCCCCGAGGACTCCGTCCTCGAGTCGCTCTCCAACGCCGCCCTGCTCGACGCCGTACGACGCCTCAACCCGCAGCAGCAGGAGTGCGTCACTCTCCGTTTCCTCCAGGGCCTCTCCGTCGCCGAGACCGCCCGTGTCATGGGCAAGAACGAGGGCGCGATCAAGACCCTCCAGTACCGGGCCGTCCGCACCCTCGCCCGGCTGCTCCCGGACGACGTCCGCTGAACGCGTCACCCCTACCGGAGCAGCACTCTCCGCAACTCTCAACTCACCATCGGTGACAGTCTGTTGACTTCGCGGTCCGTTCATCCGCCGTCCGTAACCCAAGTGCCGCGCCGCTCGTTGTGCGGGATGCAGGCTCCCTGTGGTCACTCCCTGGCCGACTTCGATCACTCGATCGTGTGGTTTTGGTCAGTGCGTGCAACCCTCAGGACCCCCTGGGGAGTCGACCGTCATCACGAGAGGAGGTGCCGCCAGTGATCGCGAACGTATCGGCGCACCGGCGGGCGAACGCCTTCGCCCAGGCCCTGGAGGAGCTGACCGACCGGGGCTCGGCGGCCGAGCAGGCCGAGCAGCCCGATGGATCGGCACCGGCATCGGCTGCTGCGGAACAGACCGAGCAAGGGCGCCTGTTGGCCGTCACCACGAGCCTCGACGAGCTGCCCAAGCCCGTACTCGACCCCGAGGTCAAGGTCGTTCAGCGGGCCCAGCTCGTCGCCGCGATGGAGGCCATGCTGCAGGAGGGCACGGCGGGGGGCGAGGCGGAACCCGCCGTACCCGGGCAGCGCTCGAATCGGGCACCGGGCGCCCACCGGGCGTCTCCGCTGGGGAAGTTGCGGCCGCGTTCGCGGCTGACCAAAGGCCTGGCCGCGGGCGGGCTCAGCGTCGGTGTCGCCGCGGGAGCCTTCGGTGGAGTGGCGGCGGCGAGTTCCGACGCCCTGCCCGGTGACTCCCTCTATCCCCTCAAGCGCGGCATCGAGGACTTCAAGCTCAATGTCATGGCCGACGGCGAGGACGAGCGCGGGCGAACGTATCTCGACCAGGCCTCCACCCGGCTGAGCGAGGCCCGTCGCCTGATGGAGCGCGATCGCGGCGGCCGGCTCGACCACGAGTCGCTCGGCGAGATCCGCCGCGCCCTGTCCGGCATGCGCCACGACGCCTCGGAGGGGCACCGCCTGCTCCGTGAGGCCTACGAGCGCGACCCGGGCTCCCTGGGACCCATCCAGGCCCTCTCCGCCTTCTCGCGCTCCCACCGCGAAGTCTGGGGCCACCTCCGCGAGCGGCTTCCCCTCCAGCTCGGGGACGTCAGTGACCAGGTGTCGTCGGTGTTCGACGCCATAGACGAAGAGGTCGCCCCGCTGGAGTCCCTCCTCCCGCCGACTCCGGCGCAGGACGGCGACGGCAAGCGGCGGGGCGATTCCGGATCGGCGTCCACCGGTACATCCGGCTCCGACCGATCGGCCCACCCCGGCGCCGGGGGCAGCGGCTCCTCCGACGGCAACCGGTCCAGCCACCCCAGCAATTCGGCCGAGAGCTCCGGCAGCGAGAGCGAGGGCCTGCTCGGCGGAAACACCGGCGGTCTGCTCGACCCCCCGAAGGACACCGGCAGCACCGGCACCTCACCATCCACATCAACCCCGAGCACCGAGCCCGCCGTCACCCTGCCCCCACTCCTCCCCGGCCTGCTCCCAGGCCTGGGCATCGAGGGCGAGGACGCGAACTAGCGCCCACAGCACAGCGAGTCGTACGGCCACGGGGGCGCCCCTCACACAAGGGGCGCCCCCGTCGTCGTACCGACGCTTCCCCCGTCAGAAGAAGACAGACCGCCGCTGCACCAGCAACTTGACCCCTCCTGTCTGCTGCCCTGGCACTGCTCCGCAGGCTTCGGACAGCTGCGCCGGACTCCGTCCGGCGGCTCCAAGCGTCCGGCGACAGGATGTCGCTGAAGTCGGCGTCAGAAGAACACCGACCGTCGCTGCACCAACAACTTGTACAGCGTGTGCTGGATCTGCTCCCTCACCTGGTCGGTCAGGTTGAACATCAGCATCGGATCCTCGGCGGCCTCCGGCGGATAGCCGTCCGTCGGGATCGGCTCGCCGAACTGGATCGTCCACTTGGTCGGGAGAGGGATCGCGCCCAGCGGGCCCAGCCACGGGAAGGTCGGCGTCAGCGGGAAGTACGGGAAGCCGAGGAGGCGCGCCAGGGTCTTGGCGTTGCCGATCATCGGGTAGATCTCCTCCGCGCCGACGATCGAACACGGGATGATCGGGGTGCCCTTGCGCAGCGCCGTGGAGACGAAGCCGCCGCGGCCGAAGCGCTGGAGCTTGTAGCGCTCGCTGAAGGGCTTGCCGATGCCCTTGAAACCCTCCGGCATCACACCGACCAGCTCGCCCTGGCCCAGCAGCCGCTCGGCGTCCTCGGCACAGGCCAGGGTGTGGCCGAGCTTGCGGGCGAGTTCGTTGACCACGGGCAGCATGAAGACCAGGTCGGCCGCGAGAAGGCGGAGGTGCCGGCCCGCCGGGTGGTGGTCGTGCACGGCGACCTGCATCATCAGGCCGTCCAGCGGCAGCGTCCCGGAGTGGTTCGCGACGATCAGCGCGCCACCCTCGGAGGGGATGTTCTCGACCCCCTTCACCTCGACCCGGAAGTAGTTCTCGTACACCGGGCGCAGCAGGGACATCAGGACCTGGTCGGTGAGCTCCTCGTCGTACCCGAAGTCGTCGACGTCGTAGTCCCCGGTGAGGCGGCGGCGCAGGAAGGCCAGGCCGCTCGCGATGCGCCGCTCCAGGCCACCGTCGTGCTGGGGCTTCTGGGGCGGCTGTTCCTCACGTGTCACAGGAACATCATCCTGCGCGAAGGACCGTCCGGGGAGGGGCTGGACCTCGCGTACCAGCGCGGATTCACCACTCTTGCGCCGGCTCCCCGTGGCCCGGCGCCGCTGCGGCCGCTGCACGGCGCTCCCACGGGACCGGTCGTCGTCGAACGGAATGACCTTGGCGTCCGCCATCGTTGATGCGCTCCTCAGTTGGCGCTCTGAGTCGGGGGGTGGCCGCCGCCCAGTACGGGCAGCGCGGCGATCCGGTCGACGGCCCCCGCAAGGGCCTCCGGCGGCAGGAGTCCGGGACCGCGGCTCTTCGCGAAGTCCGCGAACGTCTCCGCCGTCGTGTACTTCGGCTTGAATCCCAGCGTCTCTCGCATCTGGTCCGTCGACACCACCCGGCCGTGGGTGAGCAGCCGGATCTGCTCGGGCGAGAAGTCCGACATGCCCAGCGTACGCACCAGGGAGCCCGCCCAGGTGACCGCGGGGAGCAGGAGCGGCACGGTGGGGCGGCCCAGGCGCCGGGAGCACTGCGAGAGGAGCAGAACGCCGTCGCCGGCGATGTTGAAGGTACCGCTGTTGAGCGTGCCCCGCTCCGGCTCGTGCGAGCCGATGCGCAGCACCTCGATCACGTCGTCCTCGTGCACGAACTGCAGCCGCGGGTCGTACCCGAAGACGGTCGGCAGCACAGGCAGCGAGAAGTACGAGGCGAGGGGGGTGTCGGCGCTCGGCCCGAGGATGTTGGCGAACCGCAGCACACACACGGCGACATCCGGCCGCCGCCGCGCGAAGCCCCGCACATAGCCCTCGACCTCCACCGCGTCCTTGGCGAAGCCGCCGCTGGGCAGGGACTTGGGCGGGGTGGTCTCGGTGAACACGGCCGGATCGCGCGGCGCGGAGCCGTAGACATTCGTACTGGACTTGACCACGAGCCGCTTGACGTTGGGGGACTTCTGGCAGGCGCCGAGCAGCTGCATCGTCCCGATGACGTTGGTCTCCTTGACCGTGGTCCGGCTGCCGCTGCCGAGCGCGGTTCCGGTCACGTCCATGTGTACGACGGTGTCGGCGCCGCTCTCGGCCAGCACCCGCGCGATGGTGGGCTGCCGGATGTCGGCCTGGATGAAGTCGGCACCGCCCAGATGATGCTCGGGCGGAACCGCGTCCACGGCGACCACCCGGTCCACCTGTGGGTCACGCTGGATCCGTCGTACGAACCGACCCCCCAGTTGACGGGCCACTCCGGTGACGAGCACGACCTTGCCCAAGATCAGCGCCTTCCTTCCAGCACTCGTACCCTGCCGAGTTCCCCGTGTGCGGCCAACTTAGCGGGTCGATGTTGCGCTGTGATGACCGCCCAATGCATGAAGTGACGAGAATTCCATGCGTACGACCGGACGGCCCAGGCCTCTGTCCAGTCATACGCACAGTGTTCGACCCTTCGCGCAACGACCCCGATACGCGTGTGGCCCCCCACCGGATGTGGTGGGGGGCCACAAAGCACGCCACTTTCGCGGCGTGCAGCGCTTACTTCTTGTTGCGACGCTGAACGCGCGTGCGCTTGAGCAGCTTGCGGTGCTTCTTCTTGGCCATCCGCTTGCGCCGCTTCTTGATAACAGAGCCCACGACTACCCTCGCTCACTTCTCATCACTCGGTGTTTGGGCGCCATGGGCCCACACGACCTACGAGGGGCTAGCCTACCCGCCCGAGCGCTGAGGTCGTAATCGAGGGGACTCGGGGGAATCCTGAACAGCCCTGAGGATCCCCCCTCGCCCACTGCCGTCAGGCGGTTTCCACCCCCACATAACTCTCGCGGAGGTATTCGTGAACCGCTTGCTCCGGGACACGGAACGACCGCCCGACCCGGATCGCGGGCAGATGACCACTGTGCACCAGGCGGTACACGGTCATCTTCGACACTCGCATCACCGAGGCGACTTCCGCCACGGTAAGGAACTGAACCTCGTTCAGAGGCCTCTCGCCAGCTGCAGCCATGACACACCTGAACCTTCCGCACTCGACGGCCACCGGCTTCCCCTTCCGGTGACTCTTCGTCGCTGCGTGCTCACTCCCCAATGTAGGGGCGGGTGATGCGAGTGGGGAAGAGGTGCACCCATCAACGGCCTACTGTGACAGACACGCTCGATTGAGTACGTAGCGGGTAAGCGGCCGGTAGCAATCAGACCGCACACCGTCATCAACCGGAACGACGACGGACACAACCCCCTCCGCCTCCCCCACAAAGAGCGCGGGGTCATTCGTATCGGCAAGACCAATGGCCTCAAACCCCAGCTGACCTGCCCCGCAGACCCAACCGTGGTCCCCGATCACCAGCTCCGGCAACGGCCCGCCGGCCTCCGCCGCGGCAGCCAGCACGGTACGAACCGGGAGCGGCGAATGCGTGTGTGCGCCGGTCTCACGCCCGGTGCTCGGAACGCCGGCTTCCCGCACCAACGCGACTCCTCGTACGTAGTCAAGGTTGTACGTGCGTAGGCCGAACCGGGTCGTTATGTCGACACAGCGACCATGCGCGGGGGTGAGGACGGCACACCCCGCCGCCGACAACGCGTCCGCCAAGGCGGCGTAGAAACCGAGCAGCCGATGCGGATGCCCGGTACCGAGCAGCACAGGCTCGCTGCGCTGGGCGGCAGCAGCGACCCGGTTGGCGAAGGCATCCAGAGCGGTCAAAGTCAGCTCTGGATCGATCACATCCCGGCCGGAGACACACCCTGGATCGGCCGAAACCCCACACTTCTCCGCCATCAACTCGATCAAATCCCGCTGCCGCCAAGTCCCTTCCGGATCGAGCCCGATGAGCACACGAGGATCACGAGCAGCAAAAAGCCGATAACTCCTCAGGCTCTCCTCCCGAGAGGTGGCCACACTCCCGGCAAGCCGAGCGGCCAGAAGATGGGCGCGAAGGGCTCTGCTACTCAACACGAGAGCGATGGTGACGGACGGGAGGCCACGGAGGCGTGGGAACGGGAAAACACCGCACAGTTGGGCTAATGAGACCGGAGCCCGGGCTTCGTCTGAGCAGCACGGGTCCAAGGACGAGCGTCGCAACGCCGGTCCGTGCTCTCAGCCCGTCCGGCGTTTGAGGACGAGGCCCGTTCAGGGCCGAAGCGGGGGTCTGGGGGCCGCAGGCCCCCAGGAGCCGGGGTCGAAGGGGCAGAGCCCCTTCAGGATGGGACGGGTAGGGGCGGCGGGGGCGAGAAAACTCCCGGCCCGCACCCCGCCTACGCCAACATCCCCCGCAACGGAAACACCGCCTTACGAGTAGCCAGCACCGCCTGATCCAGCCGATCCGCAGGGTCGTACCCCGCCTCCCAACCGGCCCACGACACAGGCCACCGCCCATCAGTCATCCGCGCCGGCCCCAACTGCCGAGTCCGCGCAAAAACTTCCTGCCGCCACCCCTCAGGAATCACCGCCTCGGGCTCAATCGCCCGCCCCGCAGCAATCCCCACCAAATGCGTCCACGACCGCGGCACAACCTCCACCACGGCGTACCCGCCCCCACCCAGGGCGACCCACTTCCCATCGGCGTACTCATGCGCCAGATCATGACAAGCCACCTGCACAGCCCGCTGCGCATCCAGCGAAACGGCAAGATGCGCCAGCGGATCCTCGAAGTGCGTATCGGCCCCATGCTGCGTCACCAACACCTGCGGCCGGAAGTCAGCAATCACCTCCGGCACCACGGCATGGAACGCCCGCAACCACCCCGCGTCCCCGGTCCCGGCCGGCAACGCCACATTCACAGCCGTCCCCTCCGCGGACCCGGCCCCGGTCTCCTCCGGCCACCCGGTCTGCGGGAACAACGTACGCGGATGCTCGTGCAGCGAAACCGTCAGCACCCGCGGGTCTTCCCAGAACGCCGCCTGCACCCCGTCCCCGTGATGCACATCGACATCGATGTACGCGACCCGCTCGGCCCCCAGCTCCAGCAGCCGCGCAATGGCCAGTGAGGCGTCGTTGTAGATACAGAACCCCGACGCGCCCCCCGGCATCGCATGGTGCAGCCCACCCGCGAAGTTCACCGCATGCAGCGCCTCCCCCCGCCACACGGCCTCCGCAGCCCCCACCGACTGCCCCGCGATGAGCGCAGAGACCTCGTGCATCCCCAGGAACGCAGGATCATCCAGCGTCCCAATCCCATACGACTGATCAGCCGCCCCCGGATCCACCGAGGCCGCCTTCACGGCCTCGATGTAGTCCTGCCTGTGGACCAGGCGCAACGTCGACTCCCCGGCCGGCTGCGCCGCAACGACGTCCACGTCCTTGTCCAGCCCGAAGGCATCGACGAGTCTCCTGGTCAGGGCGAGCCGGACCGGGTCCATCGGATGGTCCCGGCCGAAGTCATAGCCCGTTACTGCCTCGTCCCACATCAGCTGTGCGCGGCCGCTCATGCCCGTCACCGTATCGGTCCGGTTGAGCGGCGAACGACCGGGCGTACACAAGCGTCACCAGCACCAACACCATCGGCACAAGCATGGCCCCGCGATAGTTCCAGGCATCACCCAGCGCACCCACCAAGGGCGAACCGATCAAAAACCCCACGTAATTGAACACATTGAGCCGCGCAATGGCCGCATCCGAGGCCCCCGGCCCGTACTTCTCAGAAGCAAGCCGCCCGGCCGCCCCGAACGTCTGCGGCACCAGCACACACAACCCCAGCCCGAGCAGCGTGAACCCCACCATCCCGACCCACGCCCCCGGCGCCCCCCCGACCCACAACGCAACCCAAGGCGCTACGCGAACCC
>NZ_LLZG01000396.1 GCF_001509475.1 Streptomyces regalis | reverse complement strand
CGGTGAGGGGGCGCGGGGCACGGCGCTCGTTGCGGTTGCCTGGTGGGTGGGGGCGGGGGACGGTGACGGGCCGGGGTGATGGCGCGCGCTGGTCGTGGCCGGGTGTCGGGTGGTCCCCGGCTACGGAGGCCGGCCGGGATGGCGACGCGCACCGGTCGTCGGCGGCCCTGACCAAGCCCGCATGGGCCATGGGCTCGCGGCCCGAACGCGCCGAGGGGCGGAACTCCAGCCTGGCCTGGGCCGAACTCCTGCGCCTCCCCGCCCTGTTCACCGTCCCCGGCGACGCGCTGGCGGGCGCCGCCGCCACCGGCGCGCACCCCAACTCCCGCACCTTGCTCGCCATCAGTTCCTCCCTCTGCCTGTACGAGGCCGGCATGGCCCTCAACGACTGGGCGGACCGCGAGGAGGACGCCAAGGAACGCCCTCACCGCCCCCTCCCGTCCGGCCGCATCCGCCCCGCCGCCGCCCTCACCTCGGCCTGCGCCCTCACCGGCGTGGGCCTGGCCCTCGCCGCCCGGTCCGGTCGTCCCGCCCTCGCGGTCGCCGCGCCTCTCGCGGCCACGATCTGGTCCTACGACCTGGCCCTGAAGCACACCCCCGCCGGACCGGCAGCGATGGCCACCGCCCGCGCCCTCGACCTCCTCCTCGGCGCCGCGGCCACCACCGGGCACACCCGTGAGGCGCTCCCGTCAGCCACCCTGCTCGGCACCCACACGCTCGCGGTCACTGCGGTGTCCCGCCAGGAGACGAAGGGCGGTTCACCCCTGACACCCCTCGCGGCCCTGGCCACCACGGCCCTCCTCAGCCGCCTGCTGACACACCGCCCCAACCGACGCCCGGCAGACCCCCGTGATGCGCTCCCCTCAGCCGCCCACGGTGTGCCGGACACCCATCCCGACGTCCTCGCGTCCGCCACCGGTCGCCGCCGAGGCCGTTGGTCCGGCCCGCCCCGGCCGACCGCCGACGCCCTGAGCACAACCCTGGCCGCCGCCTACGCCGCAACGGCCACCCGCCCGTACTTCCACGCCACCCTCAACCCTTCACCTCCGCTCACCCAACGAGCCGTCGTCGGCGGCATCCGCGCCACGATCCCCCTCCAGGCCGCGCTGACCGCCCGATCCGGTGCCGTCCTCACCGCGCTGTTCGTGGCGGGTCTCGCCCCGCTCGGCCGACGGTTCGGAAGGAAGGTGAGCGTCACATGAGCGATCCGACCATCGGCAGCCCGGCCCGGTCCCCCGAGGTACGGGCGCCCAGCGGCGGCCCTCACCGCACCCGCGCCGAGCACGACACCGGCCTTTCCCCAGAGCCCGCCGCGACCCCCCTCCGCTTCGGCTACGGCACCAACGGCCTCGCCGACCTCCGCCTCGACGACGCCCTGGCCCTGCTCGCCGACCTCGGCTACGAAGGCGTCGGCCTGACGCTCGACCACATGCACCTGGACCCGCTCGCCCCGGACCTCACCACCCGCACCCGCCGCCTCGCGCACCGCTTGGACGCGCTCGGTCTGGACGTCACCGTGGAGACAGGCGCCCGCTATGTGCTCGACCCCCGTCGCAAACACGGACCCTCCCTCCTGGACCCCGACCCGGACGACCGCGCCCGGCGTGTCGACCTGCTGATCCGTGCCGTCCGGGTAGCGGCCGACCTCGGCGCCCACGCCGTCCACTGCTTCAGCGGCATCACACCACCGGGAACGAACCCGGAGACCGCCTGGCACCGCCTGGCCGACACCCTCGCTCCGGTCCTGGACGCCGCCGCCACCGCCGGCACCCCCCTCGCCATCGAACCCGAACCGGGCCACCTCCTCGCCACCCTTGCCGACTTCCACCGGCTGCGCCGGGTGCTCGGCGACCCGGAACACCTCGGCCTGACCCTCGACATCGGCCACTGCCAGTGCCTCGAACCCCTCTCTCCTGCCGACTGCGTACGCGCCGCCGCCCCCTGGCTGCGTCACGTCCAGATCGAGGACATGCGCCGCGACATCCATGAACACCTCCCCTTCGGCGACGGTGAGATCGACTTCTCACCCGTGCTCGCCGCCCTCGCTGCCACCGGCTACCAGGGCCTGACCGTGGTCGAACTGCCCCGCCACTCCCACGCAGGCCCCCACTTCGCCGAACTCTCCCTCCCGTTCCTGCGCCGCGCCGAAGCCACGGCCACCCGATCACCTGCACTCGTCCCACCCCATGGCGATCCCTCCGCCACCCCTGAAGGGAGCACCTCATGACCCCCTCCCGCGGCACCCCGGCAACCCCGGACGCGGACACCAAGGACCGCCCGCTCACCGACCCCCAGGCGGGCACCGCGTCTCGCCCCGGCGCCGACAGCCCCTCGGGTGCCGAGAGCGGGCCGGGAGCGGAGGCTCGGCCGGGCGGCGAGGGCGTGGCAGGCACCGAGGCTCGGCCAGGCACCGAGGCTCGGCCAGGTGCCGAGGGCCGGCCAGGTGCCGAGGGCCAGGCAGGTGCCGAGAGCCGGCCGGACACCCCGGGCACCACCCTCGCCCTCACCCCGCCCGCCGAGCTGCGCGCCCACCTCACCGCCCGCCTCGGTACGGCCGCCCGCGCGTGGCTTCACCGTGCCCTCGACGAGGCCGCCGCCCATCCCGGCACCCACGGGCCCATCTCTGTCTGGGAGTTGCGCATCGCCGAGGCCGGGCGCCGCTGTGGCCCCGAGCACGCCGACGCCGCCCGTGTCCTCATCCTGCACGCGGCCCGCGCCGACGCGGACGCCGTCACCCGGGTCTACTTCCAGGGCACCGCCGCCGAACGTCGCGCCGTCCTGCACGCACTGCCCCACCTCGTGCCTGGCCCGGAGGCCCTGCCGCTCGTCGAGGACGCCCTGCGCACCAACGACACCCGGCTCCTCGCCGCCGCCGTCGGCCCCTACGCCGCCCGGTACCTCGACCCCCACCAGTGGCGCCACGCCGTCCTGAAGTGCCTGTTCACCGGTGTGCCCGTCGACGCGGTCGCCGACCTGGACCGCCGCGCCCACCGCGACGCCGAACTCGCCCGCATGCTCGGCGACTACGCCGCCGAACGCACCGCCGCGGGCCGCCCCCTGCCCGAAGACCTGCACCGCGTCCTGACTTTCACCGACCCCACGGCCACCCCACCCGCGCCCGCCGCCGACTGCGGCACCCGCGGCACCGACGGCAAGGAGTCCTGATGCGCCTCTTCGACCCCCACATCCACATGACGTCACGCACGACCGACGACTACGAGGCCATGCACGCCGCCGGTGTCCGCGCCGTCGTCGAGCCCTCTTTCTGGCTCGGCCAACCCCGCACGTCTCCCGCCTCCTTCCTCGACTACTTCGACTCCCTTCTCGGCTGGGAGCCCTTCCGCGCCGCCCAGTACGGCATCGCCCACCACTGCACCCTCGCCCTCAACCCCAAGGAGGCGAACGACCCGCGCTGCGTCCCCGTCCTCGACGAACTGCCCCGGTATCTCGTCAAGGACCAGGTCGTCGCCGTCGGCGAGATCGGCTATGACTCGATGACCCCCGCCGAGGACACCGCCCTGGCCGCCCAGCTCCAGCTCGCCGCCGACCACGAACTGCCCGCGCTCGTCCACACCCCGCACCGCGACAAGCTCGCCGGCCTGCGCCGCACCCTTGACGTCGTCCGGGAATCCGCGCTGCCCCCGGACCGCGTCCTTGTCGACCACCTCAACGAGACGACGGTCAAGGAGGCAAAGGACAGCGGCTGCTGGCTCGGCTTCTCCGTCTATCCCGACACCAAGATGGACGAGGAGCGGATGGTCGAGATCCTCCGCGCGTACGGGACCGAGCAGGTGCTGGTGAACTCCGCCGCCGACTGGGGCCGGAGCGACCCCCTGAAGACCCGCAAGGTCGCCGACCTGATGCTGGCCGAAGGCTTCGCCGAGGACGACGTGGACCGGGTGCTCTGGCGCAACCCCGTGGCCTTCTACGGGCTCAGCGGCCGCCTCACCCTCGACATCGCGACCCCGGAGTCGACCCACGAGGGCAACTCCATCCTCCGCGGCGCTCCGAAGGACCCCGAAGGACCCGTCGGTGCACCGAGCGAGTGGGACGACCCGACCGGCGCCCCGGCCCCGGGGGCGTGAGCCATGCGCTTCCGCCACCCCGACGGCTCCACCGTCCACCTCGCGTACTGCACCAACGTCCACCCGGCCGAAACCCTCGACGGCGTCCTCGCCCAACTCCGCGACCACTGCGAGCCCGTCCGTCGACGGCTCGGCCGCGACCGCCTCGGCATCGGCCTGTGGCTCGCCAAGGACGCCGCACACGCCCTCGTCTCGGACCCGTCCGCCCTGCGCGGCCTGCGCACCGAACTCGACCGGCGCGGCCTCGAGGTCGTCACCCTCAACGGCTTCCCCTATGAGGGCTTCGGCGCCGAAGAGGTCAAGTACCGCGTCTACAAGCCGGACTGGGCCGACCCCGAACGCCTCGACCACACCACCGCCCTGGCCCGCGTCCTCGCCGGCCTCCTCCCCGACGACGTCTCCCAAGGCAGCATCTCCACCCTGCCCCTCGCCTGGCGCACCGACTATGACGACGGCCGCGCCGAGACCTCCCGCACCGCCCTGGTCACCCTCGCCGAACGCCTCGACGCCCTGGAGGAGTTGACCGGCCGCGACATCCGCGTCGGCCTCGAACCCGAACCCGGCTGCACCGTCGAGACCACTGCCGACGCCATCGCCCCGCTCAGCGCGGTCGGGCACGACCGCATCGGCATCTGCGTCGACACCTGCCACCTCGCCACCTCCTTCGAAGATCCGCACACGGCCCTGGACGCGCTCGCCGAAGCCCGCGTCCCCATCGTCAAATCCCAGCTCTCAGCTGCCCTGCACGCCGAACACCCCCATCTCCCCGACGTCCGCGAGGCCCTCGCCGCCTTCGACGAACCCCGCTTCCTGCACCAGACCCGCACGGCCACCGCCGCCGGCCTGCGCGGCACCGACGACCTCGGCGAGGCCCTCCAGGGCGACGCCCTGCCCGACGCCTCACCATGGCGCGCCCACTTCCACGTCCCACTCCATGCGGCTCCCGCCGCGCCCCTCACCTCCACACTCCCCGTCCTCAAGGCCGCACTGACCCGACTCGTCGGCGGCCCGCACCCGCTCACCCGGCACCTCGAGGTCGAGACGTACACCTGGCAGGCCCTCCCGGCCGAACTGCGACCCCGCGCCCGCAGTCAGCTCGCCGATGGCATCGCCGCCGAACTCACCCTCGCCCGCGATCTGTTGACCGACCTCGGCCTGAAGGAGCTGCCATGACCGAGCGGCCGGACCCGGCAGCCCCGGCCACCTCGCCGCGTGGCCGCCCAGCACCCCGACCGGAGGCCACCCCCATGGGACGTCCCACCCCTCTCCTCGTCCTCGACGTCGTCGGCCTCACCCCCCGTCTTCTCGACCACATGCCCCGCCTCAAGACGCTCGCCCAGTCCGGCTCCCACGCGCCGCTCGGCACCGTCCTGCCCGCCGTCACCTGCGCCGCCCAGTCCACCTTCCTCACCGGCACCCACCCGTCGGAGCACGGCATCGTCGGCAACGGCTGGTACTTCCGCGACCTCGGCGACGTACTCCTGTGGCGCCAGCACAACGGACTGGTCGCCGGCGACAGACTCTGGGACGCCGCCCGGCGCGCGCACCCCGGCTACACGGTCGCCAATATCTGCTGGTGGTACGCCATGGGCGCCGATACCGACATCACCATCACCCCCCGTCCGATCTACTACTCCGACGGCCGCAAGGAACCCGACTGCTACACCCGGCCGCCCGCCCTGCACGACGAACTCACCGAAAAACTGGGCACCTTCCCGCTCTTCCACTTCTGGGGCCCCGGCGCGGACCTCGTCTCCAGCCGCTGGATCACCGACGCGACCCGCCACATCATCCGCACCCGCCACCCCGACCTGACGCTCTGCTACCTCCCCCATCTCGACTACGACCTGCAGCGCTTCGGCCCCGACGACCCACGCTCGCTGAAAGCGGCCGCCGACCTGGACGCCGTCATGGCCCCGTTGCTGGACGACGCACGCGCCGAGGGCCGTACCGTCGTCGCGCTGTCCGAGTACGGCATCACCCGCGTGAGCCGACCCGTCGACATCAACCGCGCCCTGCGGCGGGCAGGCCTGCTGGAGGTGCACACCCAGGACGGCATGGAGTACCTCGACCCGATGGCGTCACGCGCCTTCGCCGTCGCCGACCACCAGATCGCCCACGTCTACGTACGCCGACCGGAAGACCTCGATGCGACCCGGGCCGCCCTCAACGGTCTGCCCGGCATCGAGCAACTCCTCGACGACGAGGGAAAGAAGGCCCACCATCTCGACCATCCGCGCTCCGGCGAGCTCGTCGCTGTCGCGGAGCCGGATGCCTGGTTCACGTACTACTACTGGCTCGACGACGCCCGCGCGCCCGACTTCGCGCGACTCGTCGAGATCCATCGCAAACCCGGCTACGACCCGGTCGAACTCTTCATGGATCCCCTCGACCCCTACGTCAAGGTCAAGGCGGCGACCGCGCTCGCCCGCAAGAAACTGGGCATGCGCTACCGCATGGCGGTCGTGCCCCTGGATCCGTCACCTATTCGCGGCAGCCACGGCCGCCTTCCCGCGAGCGACGACGACGGTCCGCTCCTCATCTGCTCCACCCCCCGCGCTGTCGGCGGCCGTGTCGCGGCCACCGATGTGAAGTCACTCCTGCTCCAACTCGCCGGTCTCGGCTGACCGGTCGCGACCGGCACGCACCAACTCGCCGGTCCCACCGACCCGTCTTTTCCGACTGGTCACCAGTGAAGCACTCACCACTGACAACGGCCTTCGATCACAGGGAGTTCCAGGCATGAGCCGCTTTTCCCAGACGGATCCCGAACTCACCCACCGCCTCACCAGACGAGGCATGCTCGGCGTGGCCGCGGGCGCCACGGCCGCCGCACTGCTGGGCGCCGCCGCAGCCCCCGCGTCCGCCGCCACCGGCACCGCGTCCGCCACCGGAACAGCCTCCAGCGGCGCCGGCCGCGGCCGTCCCGTCCTGCCGCCCGGCCGGCTCGGCATCCAGCTCTACAGCCTGCGCGACAAGGTCTCCACGCTCGGCTTCGCCCCCGTCTTCGCCGAGTTGGAGAAGTACGGCTACGACGAGGTCGAGTTCGCCGGATACACCCAGGGCTCGGCCGGCCCGATCACCCTCGCCCAGCTCAAGAGGCTGGCCAGGAACCACGGGCTGAACCCGATAGGCAGCCACGTCGGCTACTACTCAAGCGACCCGGGCGCCTACACCTTCGCCCAGAACCTCACCAAGGTTCTCGACGACGCCCAGGCCCTCGGCCTGAAGCACATAGGAACCGCCTCCGGGCCGTTCCGCTACGGCTCCACCGTCGACGCCTGGAAGCGCGCCGCCGAGGAGTTCAACACCTACGGCGCGGCGGCGAAGGCGCGCGGCATGAAGTTCTACCAGCACAACCACTCCGAGGAGTTCTCCTTCGCCACCGACAACCCCAAGGTCCGTCTCTACGACGTCCTGCTCGCCGAGACGGACCCCGACCTCGTCTACCTGGAGATGGACATCTTCTGGGCGTACTCGGGCCAGTTCCGCTTCTCGAAGCGCCCCGACGGATCGGCCGCCCCCTTCGAGCCGCTGGACTACGTACTGAACCAGCCGCACCGCTACCCTCTCTTCCACGTCAAGGACGGCGTGAGCGACCCGGCCAACCAGTACGGCTACCGCATGGTCGACGTCGGCGACGGCGACATCGACTACCAGCGGTTCATCTCCGCCGTGACCAGGCTGCGCGGCCAGCGATTCGCCCACCACTGGCAGGCGGAGCACGACAATCCGACCGAGTCCTTCACCTTCGCACGGCGTTCGAGCGAGCACCTGCACTCGCTGCGCGAGAAGTGCTGACGGCCCTACCGACATGAGGAGGCTCTCCCCGAGACGGGGAGGGCCTCCTCATGTACGGGACTCGTCAGCGTGCGAGATGCGGTGCTGACGTCCGCCCCGGCTGGCGCAGCAGCAACGCGATCGCCGCCGCCACCAGCGACACGCCCCCGGCGAGCGCGTAGGCGCCGTCGTAGCCCCAGGCCGCGACCACCATGGAGCCCAGGCCGCCGCCGAACAGGCCGCTGATCAGCTTGCCGCTGTAGACGAGGCCGTAGTTGGTGGCGTTGTAGTTCTCCCCGAAGTAGTCCGGGGTGAGCGCCGCGAAGAGTGGGTAGAACGCGCCGCCGCCGAAGCCGGAGAGGAACGCGAAGGACAGGAACAGCCATTCGCTCTTCAGATCTCCGGCCCAGATCACGCCGAACTGGGCGAGGCCCAGCACGACGATGACGAACACCAGGGTCGACTTGCGGCCCCAACGGTCGGAGAGCCAGCCCACGACGCCCCGGCCGATGCCGTTGATCACCGCCATCACACCCATCGACGACGCCGCGACCAGTGGGCCGAAGCCCACCTCCTTGGCGTAGTCGACCTGGAAGGAGATGCCGAAGACGGACACACCGGCGGTCAGTACGACGGACAGCCACATCAGCGGCAGCATGCCCGTCCTGATGGCCTCCCGGGGCGTGTACTGCTTCACCGCCGGAGGGTTCTTGGCCAGGCTCGCCGCGTTCTTCTGGCTGCCCGTGTACGTCAGCGGATCGACGTCCGAGGGCCACCAGTTCTTCGGGGGGTCCTTGAAGAAGAACGCGCTTCCTAGGACGACGATCATGATGTAGCAGCCGATCAGGTCCAGCACCCGGTGGTAGTTCGCGGTGTCGAACCCGTAGTTGAAGATGAAGATGAACGGCAGTGATCCGTACGCGAACCCGCCATTGACGAACCCGGTCCGCGCGCCGCGCCGCTCGGGGAACCACTTGCCGACCATGTTGATGCAGGTCGCGTAGACCAGGCCGGCGCCGAGGCCGCCGATGACGCCGAAGCCGAGGATGGCGAGCCAGACGTTGCTCAGGTGGGACAGGGCGAGGAAGCCCAGCAGGCACATGCCGGAGCCGACGTACATCGCCGTGCGGGCCGTCAGGATGCCTTTCTCCCGTAGCCAGCCTGCCGGGAAGGCGATGCCGGCCTGGAAGAAGACCCAGACGCTGAGGATCCAGAAGGTGTTGCTCTGCGTCCAGCCGTGCGCGTGGGACAGGGTGTCCTCCGCGGAGCCGTACGCGTATTCGAAGACGCTGATGGCCATCATGGCGATCCATGGCAGGTACACCATGAGCTTGCGGGAGTGGCCGAGGATGTCGCGGTCGGTCTCGCCGATGCGGTAGACGCGGCCTCGCGCGTCGGTCACTTCGCGGTAGGGACGGTGTGCGGCGTCGGAGTGTGCGGACGAGCTGCTTGCAGCGTACGGATCTGCCGTCATGTCAGGCTGTGTCCTCGCCGAGCGGTTGTGGGTTGGGAGCGATGCGCGTTTCCTTGTCACGTCCCGGCGGACTGAGGAACAGTGCCACGCAGCCGGCGAAGAGCGAGATGGAGCCGGCCAGGATGAAGGCACCGGAGTGTCCCCAGGCACTGACGACCACGGCGCCCATACCCGCGCCCAGACCGGAGACGAGCTTGGCGCTGTAGACCATGCCGTAGTTGGACGCGTTGTTGTTCTCACCGAAGTAGTCGGCGGTGAGTGCGGCGAACATCGGGAAGATGGCGCCACCGCCGAAACCGGATATCGAGGAGAAGATCAGGAACAGCGGAAGGTTCTTGGCCTCCGCCGACCAGAGGATGCCGTACTGGGAGAGGCCCAGGATGACGCACACGACGAGCAGGCACCGTTTGCGGCCGTAGAGGTCGGAGAGCCAGCCGATGACACCGCGGCCGGTGCCGTTGACGATCGCCTTCAGGGACATGGCCGTGGCGACGATCCCGCCCGCGAATCCGGCCTCCTCGCCGATGTCCACCTGGAAGGCGATACCGAAGATGTTCACGCCGGACGTACACGCCAGACAGAACCACATCAACGCCACGCGTCCGGTCTTCCATGCCTCCTTGGGGGAGTACTGGCGGACCGCCGGCGGGTTCATCCGCAGGGAACGGGCCGCGCGCGGGTCGTTCGGCGGGTTGAGCGGGTCGATCGAGGCGGGCCACCAGTTCTTCGGCGGGTCCTTGAAGAAGAAACCGGAGAACGCGACGATTCCGGCCAGGAACACACCCACCGAGACCAGCACCCAGCGGAAGTTGGTCAGGTCCATGTAGCCGTTGAAGATGAAGACGAAGGGCACCGAGCCGTAGGCGAAACCGCCGTTGACGAAGCCGGTCTTGCCGCCCTTTCGCTCCGGATACCACTTGCCGACCATGTTGACGCAGGTGGCGTACACCATGCCCGCGCCCATGCCGCTGAACATGCTGAAGCCGATATAGGCGAAGACGACGTGCGGAGCGAAGGCCAGCGACAGATAGCCGAGCAATGTGCCCGTCGCGCCGCACATCATGGCCCAGCGGGCCGGCAGTTTTCCGCTCTCACGCAGCTTGCCCGCGGGGAAGGCCACCGCGGCCTGGAAGAAGACCCAGACGGTCATCATCCAGAAGATGTGCATGCTGTTCCAGTGATGCGCCGTGTGCAGGGTGTCCTCGGCGGACGCGAACGCGTACTCGGCGGAGGAGATGCCCATCATGCCGACCCAGGGCAGGATCACCATCCACTTGCGTTTGCGCCCCATGATGTCGATGTCGGACTCACCGACGCGATAGACGCGTCCGTTCTTGTCCGTCACCTCCCGATAGGCGGCGACCCGTGGAACGTCGGTTGTTGTCATGTTAATTGCACCCCTTGCGTCGAAAGTTCTGGCCAGCGCCCCCTGTCCAATGCCTTTCGTGTGCGCACGGGTCCCGGGGCCGGCCGACGCGCACCGTCGGCCGACCCGCGCCCACTCACCTCATGAACCGCCCCCCAACAGACCCGCCGCCCGAGCCCAGCGGTACTTCGCGCCGAGCACCGCCACCGGCTTCTCGGTCGTGTACGGGTACGCCACGACCCCCCGCTCGTACAGGTACTGGCAGGCCTCCTCTACCTCGACGTCACCCGCGAGCGACGCCACAACGGGCTTCTCTATGCCGCGCTCCCGGAATTCGGCCACCACGCGCGCGGTGAGCTCCGCGAAGACCATCGGGGGAGTGACGATCGTGTGCCAGTAGCCCAGGACCAGCGCGTGGATGCGCGGATCCTCCAGACCGAGCCGGATCGTCGCCTCGTACGTCGACGGCGGCTCGCCCCCGGTGATGTCCACCGGGTTGCCCGCCGCCCCGAAGGGCGGGATGAACTTCCGGAAGGCCTCGTCCAGGTCCGGCGGGATCTCCATCAGGGACAGGCCGTTGTCGGTCACGGCGTCCGACAGCAGTACGCCACTCCCGCCGGCCCCCGTGATGATCACGACGTTGTCGCCCTTGGGGGCGGGAAGTACCGGCAACGCGCGTGCGTACTCCAGCATTTCGTTCAGCCCGGGCGCCCGGATGACACCGGCCTGCCTGAGGATGTCGTCGTACACGGCGTCGTCGCCGGCGAGGGCTCCGGTGTGCGAGCCGGCCGCCTTGGCGCCCGCCGCCGTGCGGCCCGCCTTGAGGACCACGACCGGCTTCTTCGGTACGGTCGCGCGCGCGGCCTCGACGAAGGCGCGTCCGTCCTTGAGGTCCTCCAGGTGCATCGCGATGCACTCGGTGTGCGGGTCCTCGCCGAACCAGGTCAGCAGGTCGTCCTCGTCCAGGTCCGACTTGTTGCCGAGGCCGACGATCGCCGACACGCCTGTCTTCGTGGTCCGCGCGAAGCCCAGGATGGCCATCCCGATGCCGCCGGACTGCGAGGTCAGGGCCACCCCGCCCTTGACGTCGTACGGCGTGCAGAACGTGGCGCACAGGTCCTGCCACGTCGAGTAGTAGCCGTAGATGTTCGGCCCGAGCAGCCGGATGCCGTGCCGCTCGGCGATCTCCACGATCTCCGCCTGGAGTTCGTGCTCACCGGTCTCCGCGAACCCGGAGGGGATCAGCACGGCGTTCGGGATCTTCTTGCGTCCCACCTCCTCCAGGGCCGAGGCCACGAACTTCGCGGGGATAGCGAAGACCGCCACATCCACCTCACCGGGAACGTCCGTGACACTCTTGTACGCCTTGCGGCCCAGAATGTCATCGGCCTTGGGGTTCACCGGATGGATGTCCCCGGCGAAACCACCGTCGATGAGGTTGCGCATCACCGAATTGCCGATCTTGCCCTGCTCGTTGGAGGCCCCGATCACGGCGACCGACGACGGCTGCATCAGCCGGCGCATCGACGTGAGGATCTCCTCACGCGAGTAGCGACGGCGCGGCTTCACCAGCGCCTCGGAGAGGATCACCCGGATGTCCGCCGCGACAGCCCCCTCCGCCGTCGCGATCACCGGATTGAGGTCCACCTCGGCGATCTCCGGGAAGTCCGCGACGAGTTGGGACACCCGGCGGATCTGCTCGGCGATGGCCCACCGGTCCACGGCTGCCTGGCCGCGCACCCCGTGGAGGATCTCCGCCGACCGGATCGAGTCCAGCATGGACAGCGCCTCGTCGGCGTCCACGGGGGCCAGTCGGAAGGTGACGTCCTTGAGGACCTCGACCAGGACCCCGCCGAGCCCGAAGGCGACGACCTTCCCGAATGTCGGGTCGGTGACCGCGCCGACGATGACCTCCTGCCCCTGCGGGAGCAGCTCCTGCACCTGGACGCCCTCGATGCGGGCATCCGCGTTGTACGCGCGCGCGTTGTCGATGATTTTGTGGAACGCGGCCCGTACGTCCGTCGCCCCCTCGACGCCCACGATCACCCCGCCGGCGTCGGTCTTGTGGAGGATGTCGGGCGAGACGATCTTCATCACGACCGGTCCGCCGAAGCGTGCCGCGTACGCCACCGCCTCTTCGACGTCGGTCGCGAGCTCCTCGCCCGGTACGGCGATCCCGTACGCGTCGGCGATCGCCTTGCCCTCGGGCGCGGTGAGCGCCGTGCGCCCCTCCGCCCGCACCGAGTCGAGGAGCGTGCGCACCCTGAGGACGCGGTCTTCGGCCATCACGTCAGATCACTCCGTTCGACTTGAGCAGGCGCAGCTCCTCGTCACCGAGGCCGAGCTCGCCGATGTAGACCTCTTCGTTGTGCTCGCCGAGCAGCGGTGAACTGGACACCTCGACGGGGGAGTCGGAGAGCTTCAGCGGACTGCCCACGGTCACGAACTCGCCCCGCTCGGGGTGCGGCACGGTGACGACCATCTCGTTGGCGACCAGCGATGAGTCCTCGATGATCTCCCTGGTGGACAGGATCGGCCCGCACGGGATGTTGTGCGCGTTGAGCTTCTCCAGCACCTCCCACTTGGGCAGGGTCGAGGACCACTCCTCGATCAGCTGGAACATCTTGTTGAGCTTGGGCAGCCGGGCCTCCGGCGTCGCCCACTCGGGGTCGTCGGCGAGTTCGGGCCGGCCGATGAGCTCGCTGATCGGCTGCCAGCCGACGGGCTGCACGATGACGTACACGTAGTCGTTCGGGCCGCCCGGCGCGCACTTGACCGCCCAGCCGGGCTGACCGCCGCCGGACGCGTTTCCCGAGCGGGGAACTTCCGTGCCGAAGTCCTCGTTCGGATATTCAGCAAGCGGCCCATGTGCCAGGCGCTGCTGGTCCCTCAGCTTCACCCGACAGAGGTTGAGTACAGCGTGCTGCATGGCCACGTTGACCCGCTGCCCATGCCCGGTGTTCTCGCGCTGGAACAGAGCCGCGAGAATCCCCGCCACGGCGTGCACACCCGTCCCCGAGTCCCCGATCTGGGCCCCCGTCGCCAGCGGCGGCCCGTCCTCGAAGCCGGTGGTCGACATCGACCCGCCCATGGCCTGCGCGACGACCTCGTACGCCTTGAAGTTGGTGTACGGGCCCTCGCCGAACCCCTTGATGGAGGCATAGACGATACGCGGATTGATCTCCTGGATGCGGTCCCAGGTGAAGCCCATGCGGTCGACCGCGCCCGGGCCGAAGTTCTCGACCATGACGTCGGAGCGCCGGATCAGCTCGGTGAGGATCTCCTTGCCGCGCTCGGTCTTGGTGTTGAGGGTGATGCTCCGCTTGTTGCAGTTGAGCATCGTGAAGTAGAGGGAATCGACGTCCGGGAGGTCGCGCAACTGCTTGCGCGTGATGTCACCGGTCGGCGCCTCCAGCTTGACGACGTCCGCGCCGAGCCAGGCGAGCAGCTGGGTCGCGGAAGGCCCGGACTGGACATGGGTCATGTCCAGGACGCGGATGCCTTCGAGAGCCTTGGTCGGCGTACCAGTCATGGAGGTCACCTCACTTGTACATGGTCTGGTTCATGGTTCCGGGGGCGTACGCGTCGGGGTCGACCCACACGTTGATCAGTGACGGCTTCCCGGACTCGCGGGCGCGCCGCAGCGCGGGGCCGATGTCGGCGGGGTCACGGACCTCCTCGCCGTAACCGCCCAGCATCTGCGCGAACTTGTCGTAGTGGACGTCGCCGAGGGTGTTGCCGACCCGCTCGCGCTCCTTGCCGTACTTGGCGGCCTGGCCGTAGCGGATCTGGTTCATCGAGGAGTTGTTGCCGACGATGCCGACGAAGGGGAGGTTGTAGCGGACCAGAGTCTCGAAGTCCCAGCCGGTGAGAGAGAAGGCGCCGTCGCCGAAGAGTGCGACGACCTCCTTGTCGGGCCGCGCCTGCTTGGCCGCGAGCACGAAGGGAACGCCGACGCCGAGCGTGCCGAGGGGGCCCGGGTCCATCCAGTGCCCGGGCGACTTGGGCTGCACGACCTGCCCGGAGAAGGTGACGATGTCGCCGCCGTCGCCGATGTAGATGGAGTCCTCGGTGAGGAAGTCGTTGATCTCGCTGACCAGCCGGTACGGGTGGATCGGTGAGGCGTCCGACTTCAGGCTCGGCAGCCGCTTCTCCAGGGCGGTCTGCTCGGCCGCGCGCAGCTCGTCGAGCCACTCCTTGCGCTTGGACGCACCCCCGTTGCTGTATCCATGAAAGGCGTGCCCGGAGGCCGCCTCGGTCACCGACTTCAGCACCAGGCCGGCGTCGCCCACGATCCCGAGGTCGATGTCCCGGTTCTTGCCGACGGTGCGGTAGTCGAGGTCGATCTGCACGACGGTCGCGTCCGGCGACAGCCGCTTGCCGTAGCCCATGCGGAAGTCGAAGGGCGTGCCGACGATGACGATGACATCGGCGTTGGAGAAGGCGTATCGCCGGGACAGCTGGAAGTGGTGCGGGTCGCCGGGCGGGAGCGTGCCGCGGCCGGCGCCGTTCATGTACGCCGGGATGTTGAGGGTGCGGACGAGTTCGATGGCCGCCTCGGTGCCGCGCGTCGTCCACACCTGGCTGCCCAGCAGAATGGCCGGCTTCTCGGCGTGCACCAGCAGGTCGGCGAGCTTCTCGATGGCCTCGGGATCGCCGGCCGAGCGGGTGGAGGCGCGGTAGGCGCCCTGCTTGGGCACGCGCGCCTTGCTCACCGGCACCTTGGCGTCGAGGACGTCGCGGGGGATCTCCAGGAAGGAGGGCCCGGGCGCGCCGTGGTAGCACTCGCGGAACGCCATCGACACCATGTCCGCCGCGCGCGCCGTGTCCGGCACGGCCGCCGCGAACTTGGTGATCGGCGTCATCATGTCGACGTGCGGCAGGTCCTGCAGGGACCCCATCTTGTGCTGGGTGAGGGCGCCCTGACCGCCGATGAGCAGCATCGGTGACTCGGCGCGGAAGGCGTTGGCGACACCGGTGACTGCGTCGGTGGTGCCGGGACCCGCGGTGACGACCGCGCAGCCGGGCTTGCCGGTGATACGGGCGTAACCGTCGGCGGCGTGGGCGGCGACCTGTTCGTGGCGGACGTCGACGACCTCGATGCCCTCGTCGACGCAGCCGTCGTAGATGTCGATGATGTGGCCGCCGCACAAGGTGTAGATGCGGTCGACCCCCTCGGCCTTCAGCGCCTTGGCAACGAGATGACCACCGGAAATGACGTCCTGGGTGTCGTCGGGCATGGCGAAGTCCTGTCCCTTCGTAGGGGGTTGGAACGGCTCTCGCGGTACATTGCATACAGTCGACGAATACTGTATGAACCTTGTTATCCCGCATCCGATGGGTGGTGTCCAGGGGGCGTGCGGCACTTTTGAGTCAGGAGCCGGAATGGACCTGTACGAACACCAGGCAAGGGAACTCTTCGAGGAACACGGCATCTTGGTGCCGCGGGCAGAGGTGACGGACTCACCCAAGGAAGCCCGTGAGATCGCGCGTCGGCTCGGCGGCCGTGTCGTGGTCAAAGCGCAGGTGAAGACCGGTGGCCGCGGCAAGGCGGGCGGTGTGAAGCTCGCCGCGGACCCCGCGGCCGCCGAGATCACGGCACGTCAGATCCTCGGCATGGACATCAAGGGCCACACGGTCGGCAAGGTGATGCTGGCCCAACCCGTGGACATCGAGGCCGAGTTCTACGTGTCCTATGTACTCGACCGCGCGGCCGGCCGTTTCCTCGCCATCGCCTCGGCCGAAGGCGGCATGGAGATCGAGGAGGTCGCGGCCGGTCGGCCCGAGGCCGTCGCCCGTATCCCCATCGATCCGGCCGACGGCGTCACCTCCGCGAAAGCGGGCGAGATCGCCGCAGCGGCCGGACTGCCGCCGCAGACCGTCGACGTGCTCGTGCGGCTGTGGGAGGTGCTGGTCCGCGAGGACGCCCTCCTTGTCGAGGTGAACCCCCTCGTCCGCACCAAGCAAGGGCAGATCCTCGCCCTCGACGGCAAGGTCACCCTTGACGACAACGCCCGCTTCCGGCAGGCACGTTGGGGCGCCGACGACGTGGAGCACGACGACGCGCTGGAGGCGGCGGCAGCCGCCAAGGGCCTCAACTACGTCAAGCTCGACGGCGAGGTCGGCATCATCGGCAACGGCGCCGGACTCGTCATGTCGACCCTCGACGTCGTCGCGGGCTGCGGCGCCCGCCCCGCCAACTTCCTCGACATCGGCGGCGGGGCATCGGCCCAGATCATGGCCGACGGACTGTCGGTCATCCTCTCCGACCCGGCCGTGAAGTCGGTCTTCGTCAACGTCTTCGGCGGGATCACCGCGTGCGACGCGGTCGCCGACGGCATCGTGCAGGCCCTGGACGCCGTCCAGTTGACCAAGCCGCTCGTCGTACGCCTCGACGGAAACAACGCCGACCGTGGCCGCGCCATCCTCGACGACCGCGCCCACCCCCTGGTCCAGCAGGCCACCACCATGGACGGCGCCGCGCTGCGGGCCGCCCGACTCGCCGTCGCCACAGCCTGAGGAGACATGACGACATGGCCATCTACCTCACCAAGGAGAGCAAGGTCCTCGTCCAGGGCATGACCGGCGGCGAGGGCATGAAGCACACCCGGCGCATGCTCGCCGCCGGCACGAACGTCGTCGGCGGCGTCAACCCGCGCAAGGCCGGCCGCACCGTCGACTTCGACGTCCCCCAGTGCCTTAAGGGCCTGGGAGGTACCCCCATGGCCGTCCCCGTCTTCGGCTCGGTCGCCGACGGCATACGCGCCACCGGCGCCGACGTGACCGTCGTCTTCGTGCCGCCCGCCTTCGCCAAGGCGGCCGTCGTCGAGGCCGCCGATGCCGGCATCGGACTCGCCGTCGTGATCACGGAGGGCATCCCGGTCCACGACTCCGTCGCCTTCACCTCGTACGCGAAGGCGCGCGGCACCCGCATCATCGGCCCCAACTGCCCCGGTCTGATCACCCCCGGCCAGTCCAACGCGGGCATCATTCCGCCCGACATCACCAAACCCGGCCGCATCGGACTGGTCTCCAAGTCCGGCACGCTCACCTACCAACTCATGTACGAGCTCCGCGACATCGGCTTCTCGACCTGCGTCGGCATCGGCGGCGACCCGGTCGTCGGCACGACCCACATCGACTGCCTGGCGGCCTTCCAGAACGACCCCGACACCGAACTCATCGTCCTCATCGGGGAGATCGGCGGCGACGCCGAGGAGCGCGCGGCCGCGTACATCCGCGACCACGTCACCAAGCCGGTCGTCGGCTACATCGCCGGGTTCACCGCACCCGAGGGCAAGACGATGGGGCACGCGGGCGCGATCGTGTCCGGCTCGTCCGGTACGGCTGCGGCGAAGAAGGAGGCGCTGGAGGCCGTAGGGGTGGGAGTTGGCAGTACGCCGACCGAGACCGCGCGCCTGGTGCTGGAACGCCTGGAAGCACACGCGTGATGTCACTCACGGTTGACGCGAGGTTGCTTTCGGGAGTCACTGCGCCTCGCTAGCTTCCGCCCTGGCCATGTACGACCGCCCCCGACTGTGCACCGAGAGCGGAGACCCGATGGCAACCACCCTCACCCTCAAATCAGGCACCTCCTGGGCCGAGGCCTGGCAGCGCTGCCTCACCGTCGCCCCCGAGGCGTTCCGGGACGACCGTGTCCTCAACCTCTGGAACTCCACCTGGCAGGCGGACGGCCGGGCCCTGCCCGCCACGAGCCCCGTCGACGGCAGCCCGATCGCCGGCCCGCCGCGCCTGGACCCCGCCACCGCCCACCAGGCCGTACGCGCCTCGCTCGACCAGCACCGCGCCTGGCGGCACATCCCGCTGGAGGAGCGCCGGGCCCGCGTCGCGGCCACCCTCGACGCCCTGACCCAGCACCGGGAGCTGCTCGCGCTGCTCCTCGTCTGGGAGATCGGCAAGCCCTGGCGGCTCGCCCGGGCGGACGTCGACCGGGCCATCGACGGCGTGCGCTGGTACGTCGACGGCATCGAGCCGATGGTCGCGGGCCGGGCCCCGCTGGACGGTCCGGTATCCAACATCGCGAGCTGGAACTACCCGATGAGCGTGCTCGTTCACGCAGTGTTGGTACAAGCACTGGCAGGCAATGCGGTCATCGCCAAGACCCCGACCGACGGCGGTGTCGCCTGTCTGACCCTGGCCTGCGCGCTCGCCGCCCGCGAGGGAATTCCCGTCACCCTCGTCAGCGGCAGCGGAGGCGAGCTGTCCCAGGCGCTGGTGCGGGCGCCCGAGATCGGCTGCGTCTCCTTCGTCGGCGGCCGCGACACCGGCGCCGCGGTGGCCACGGCCGTCGCCGACCTCGGCAAACGACACGTACTCGAACAGGAAGGACTCAACACCTGGGGCATCTGGAACTACACGGACTGGGACGCGCTCACGGCGGTCATCCCCAAGCTCTTCGACTACGGCAAGCAGCGCTGCACGGCGTACCCGCGCTTCGTCGTCCAGCGTGAGCTGTTCGACGAGTTCCTGGCCGCATACCTCCCTGCGGTACGCACGCTGAGGGTCGGTCACCCCCTGGCGGTCGACAAGCGGGACGCCCCGTACCCGCAGCTGGACTTCGGGCCGTTGATCAACGCCGCCAAGGCGAAAGAACTCCAGGACCAGGTCGCCGAGGCGATCGACCGCGGCGCCGTCCCGCTGCACCGGGGCAAGCCGACCGAGGCCCGCTTCCTGCCCGGCCAGGACACCTCGGCGTACGTCCAGCCGGTCACGCTGCTGAACCCGCCCCCGTCCTCTCCGCTCCACCACGCGGAGCCATTCGGCCCGGTCGACACGATCGTCCTGGTCGACACGGAGGCAGAGCTGCTGGCGGCGATGAACGCGTCCAACGGCGCGCTCGTCGCCACGCTGTCCACGGACGACCGGGCGACATACGACCGTCTGGCCCCGCAGATCCGCGCGTTCAAGGTCGGCCACGGCACACCGCGCTCCCGAGGCGACCGCGACGAGCTGTTCGGCGGCTTCGGCGCGTCCTGGCGCGGCGCGTTCGTCGGCGGCGAGCTGCTGGTGCGTGCGGTGACGCAGGGGCCGGCGGGGGAGCGGCTGCCCGGGAACTTCCCGGACTACCACCTCATGTCGTGACGGCACCCGGTGGCGCCCGCTGCGCAGGGGCGCCACCGGCCGATCTCACCCGTACGTGACCATGGGATCACGTGAGGTGAAGCCCCTCGAAGAGCCTCCCGTCTAGGCTCGCTTCGGCCGTCAGGCGGACGGATATGCAGGTGAAAGGCACTCCGAAACCTTGGTATTGTTGTCCATGTCGCCGCCGGGAAGGCCCCCGGCAAGGCGGCAGACACCTAGTCCGGGTGGCGGAATGGCAGACGCGCTAGCTTGAGGTGCTAGTGCCCTTTATCGGGCGTGGGGGTTCAAGTCCCCCCTCGGACACAGAACAGATCAACAGATCACTTCCAGCTCATACGGATCGAGGGTTACCTCGGTCCGCATGAGCTGTTTTGTGTGCCGGTCGCCGTACGGCATGACGGGGCGGCTCCCGGCAATTAGGTCGACAGGTGGAGATACTTCGTAAGGCGCGTCGGAGTGTCCGGGGCGTGCTGCGTCATGGAGGCCGCGTCCGGCCGGGTAGGAGCGATGTTGATCCGTGTTCTTCTCGTCGAGGAGGCAGACCTGGTGCGCGGGGCACTCGCCGCCCTGCTCGCACGTGAGAAGGACATCGAGGTGGTCCCGGCGTCGCCGGAGCACAGCCAGACGGTCGTGCAGGCGCTGTCGTACCGGCCCGACGTGGTCGTCATCGACATCGACGGTGATGAGGACCGGGCCCTGGGTACCTCCCAGGAGCTGGCCACCCGGCTGCCGGAGTGCCGGACCCTGCTGGTCGTCGGGTCGGCGACCCCCGAGTATCTGCGGCGGGCGCTGGCGCGTCGCGTCGCGGGCCTCATCGGCAGGAACAGCCCCTGCGACATCCTGCCCCAGGGGGTCCGCAGGGTGGCGGCGGGCGAACGGTTCATCGACCCGGCCCTGGCAGTGCTGGCGCTCTCCTCGGAGGAGAATCCGCTGACCGGGAGGGAGCTCGAGGTGCTGCGGCTGGCGGCGGACGGCACGCCCACGGGTGAGATCGCCGACCGGCTGTCACTGTCCGTGGGAACGGTCCGCAACCACCTGAACGCGGTCTCCAGGAAGGCCGGGGCGCGCAACCGCATCGACGCGATCCGGATCGCCCGGGAGTCGGGCTGGCTGTAGGTGGGATTGCTGGCGCGTCCGCGCACGTATCAGCGTCGGACGTCGGTCGCCATCTGGTCCCAGTGGCCGATCAGATCGCGGTACAGGGCGCAGTCGGCCAGCAGCTGGTCGTGGGTGCCGAGGCGGCAACGCGGGCCGTCCATGACGAGGACGAGGTCGGCACGCGAAGCGGAGCTGATCCGGTGGGCGCAGACGATCAGGGTGGCCGGGCGGCCGGCGAAGGCCCGTTCGGCGACCGCCTCGGCGGCCGGGTCGAGGTGGCAGGTGGCCTCGTCCAGCAGGACCAGCGGGGCGGGCGGCAACAGGGCGCGGACGAGGGCGATCAGCTGGCGCTCACCGGCGGACAGCAGGGCCGGGTCCACCTGCGCGTCGTAGCCACCGAGGCGTTCGACGAGTGCGCCCGCGCCGATGGCGCGGACCGCGGCGTCGAGGTCGGGCGAGGTGGCCGCCGGGTGCAGATAGGCGAGGTTCTCGCGCAGGGTGCCGGCGACGACGTACGCCTCCTGCGGGATCAGCACGCGGGACCGGGAGAGTCGGTCGAGGTCCAGGGCGCGGACCGGGACACCGCCCAGGTCCACCTGGCCGACCTGCGGTTCGAGCACCCCGGCGATGAGCGCGGTGAGCGTGGACTTGCCCGCGCCGCTGGGGCCGACGACCGCCAGGTGGGTGCCCGACGCGAGGGACAGGTCGAGATCCCGGACGACGGGTTCCGCGGAGGGGGCGTAGCCGAAGGTGACGCCGTGCAACTCGACACGGCCGTCCCGGGGAAGTGTGCCGCCCGGCGTTTGTGCCGTTGCTGTCGGCGGTGGGGTTGCGGCTCGGGGCGGCGCCGCCCCCGCCGCCCCCGGGTCGGCGGCCTCCAGGATCCGGCCGAGTGTGACCAGCAGCCACAGCCCGCTGCCCCCGAGCCCCTGGACGAAGCCACGCAGCGCCGGTTGCAGGCCCTGCGCGACGTAGGTCAGCGCGCCCAGGATCGCGCCGGCCGTCACCCCGTCCCGCACCAGCCAGGGCGCACCGGCCAGGATGAGCACGATCGGCAGCCAGCCACCGACACCGAGCGCGGCGGTGCGCAACGCGGTGAGGCCGGCCAGGGCGCGGGCCGCGCTCGCCGCTTCGTCGATACGGGCGCCGGCGCGACGGCGTACCGTCGCCTCGGCGCCGCACGCCGTCACGTCCCGCAGTCCGCCGGCCACCGTGGACACCTGCTCGGCGATGGCCTCGTCGGCGAGGACGACCGCCCGCTGCCGGGCCGCCATCGCCCGCAGGGCCATGAGGAAGAGGGCGAGCCCGGCCGCCAGGGGCGGTACGACGAAGAGCAGGAGGGCCGGATCCAGCGCGGCGAGCCCGAGCAGCACGCTCACCGCCGTGACCACGAAGCTCTGTACGAACAGCACGACCGCTCCGTACGACTCGCGAGCGATCTCCACCTGTTCGGTCAGCCGTGCCACGCCCGCCGTGTCGGCGCTCTGCCCGACGCGGGCGGAGCGGTGCAGTGTGCCGGTGGTGACGAGCGTGACCAGGTCGTCGCGGAACGGCTCGACGACTCCGGCCAGTTGGAGTGTGGCCTGCCGGGTGCCCCAGGCGCCGACGAGGACCGCGCAGGCCAGCAGGCCGAGCCAGCCGAGGCCCTCGGCGGTGCGGTCGGCGAGGAAGCCGTCGTCGACGGCGCGGGCGACCAGCCAGCCGGACAGCAGCGCGGGGACGGCCTCGACCAGCGACCAGCCGGTGAGTCGTACGAACTCCCGGCGCCGTGTGCGCAGCGTGGAACGCAGCAGCGCCCCGGGCCGCGGGCTCACCACACGCCTCCGTCGTATTCCGGTGCCGGTTGCGTATGCAGGTCCGGGTGCTGATCCGGCTCCGAACGCGCCTCCCCGTCACCCTCCGAATCCGGCTGGAACACCGCCCGATACCCGTCTTCCGCCCACAGGTCCCGATGCGTCCCGACCCCGCGCACCCGGCCTGCGTCCAGCCAGACCACGAGGTGCGCGCCGGCGGCCGTGGAGGCGCGGTGGGTCACGACGAGTCGGGCCCGGCCGGCGAGGGGCCCGGTGCCGGTCAGGGCCTGGCTGATGTGGTGTTCGGTGACGGTGTCGAGGCTGGCCGCCACGTCGTCCAGGACCAGGAGGCGGCCATGCGGTGCGGACTGGACGAACGCGCGTGCCAGGCCGATGCGCTGGTTCTCGCCGCCGGACAGTGGCGCACCGGTGAGCAGGGTGCCGTAGCCCTCGGGCATGGTCCGGATGAAGGCGTCGGCGCGTGCCGCGACGGCCCCCGCGCGGATCTCCGCACCCCCAGGTGTGCGCGGCCCGAATCCGATCGCGTCGGTGAAGGTCTCGCCCAGCAGCACCGGGCGTTCGAAGCCGTAGGCGACGGCGCGCCGCAGCTCCGCGCGGTCCACGTCGTACAGCGGCACTCCGTCGAGCCGTACCTCGCCCTCGTCCGGGTCGGCCAGCCGACCGGCCAGCGCGGCCAGCAGGGACTTGCCGGATCCCGAGCGTCCTACGACGGCGGTCAGCGCGCCCGCCGGCAGGTCCAGGTCGACGCCGTCCAGCGCGGCGTCGCCCTCGGCGGTGCGTACCGTGACCCCGCGAAACTCCAGCCGCCCGCCACCCCCGCGGGGCAGGCGCGCGCCGCCGTACGCGCCCGTGGGCTCGCCCAGCACCTCGGCGATCCGCCCCGCGGTGGCGCGTGCGAAGGCCAGCCGGTTCATCGAGGTCACCAGCGAACTCACCCCGGTGGCCAGGACCACGTACCCGCTCGCGGCGAGCATCTGACCCGGTGTGATGCGGCCCTGGACGAGCCCCAGTCCGGCCACAGCCAGCACGGCGACCTCCAACAGGGGGACGATCACCGCGTCCCGTGCGGAGACCCGGGCGTACGCGCGCCACATGCCGAGGCCGTGGCGGTGCAGTTCGGGCAGCGGCCCGAGTACCCGCTCGGCCTCGCGGGTCGTGGTCCCGGCGGCCGTGATGGTGCGGATGCCGGTGAGGGCGTCGACGAGCCGGGAGGCGATGCGGCCCTGCACGGCGAAGTAGCGGTCGTTGAGGTCGGAGACGTCGCGGACGAAGGCCCGGACCACCAGGGCGACCAGTGGCAGTCCGGCCACGAAGGTGAGACACAGCCACGGGTCGATGAGGGCCAGGGCCACCACGGCCCCGACCGGGGGGAGCAGTTCGGTCACTGCCCACACCAGACCCGAGGGGGCGCTGCCGGCCCGGGCGGTATTGCCCACCAGGCGGGCCACCAGGTCGCCGGGGGTGTGCCGGCGGGCGGCGAGGGCGCCCAGGTCGAGGACATGGCCGAGCAGGGTGTGCCGCAGCCATGCCGTGCACCGGGCGTTGGCCACGGCGCCCGCGTAGTCGTCCGCGGTGTCGCAGACCACCAGCAGGGCGACCGTGACGGCGGACAGGGTCAGCCACAGTCCGGTGTCGCCGCGCCCGAGCACGGCGTCGACGCTGCGGCCCATGACGGCCGGAAGGAGCACGTAGGTCCCTGCGAGCAGCAGGGACGCGGCGGCCTGGGCCCCGCCCCACGCACCGCCTCGCCGGACCGCCGTCAGTAGGAGACGGTCCGCCGCGCGTCGGTCCACCGGCTGCTCCCGTCGTCGTACGGTTCCAGGGAGAGGGGCGGCAAGACCCCGAAGAGGGCGGGGGCACGTTGGAGTGCCCCCGCCATAGCGGTGAGAGGCCGATCTCCTAGCAGAAGATGACGCTGAGCCCGCTGCAGGCCTTGCTTGCCCGGCTGCCCGGCGGACGGTGGTATCCGGTCTCCGACTCGATGGTCAGGCCCTGTAGTTCGAGGAGCGACATATGTCCTCACCTCCTCTCTCGTACTCGTGTGGGGACGGGGAAGTCAGGAGCGGTCAGGTTCGATGTCAGGAACGGCAGTCCGGTGGGCGGGGAGCGGAATACGGAGCCAAGGGCGATGAGGATGCCCGCGCCTCCGGTGGCCAGGTCCATGGACAGCCGCATCAACTGCTCGCCGGGGAAGGCCAGTCGGCCGTCGAGTAGGCAGGCGTGGCGGGCCAAGCGGCGTATGTGGTCCGCGATCACGGGCTCCCGCTCGGCGGCCGTGCCGGGCGGGTGTGCGCGGCTGAGGTGGAGGATCATCCCGGCGACGCCGTCGAAGAGCCCGGGTTCGATGTAGAACGACGCCCTGGCAGCCTTGCGGATCGCGTCGGCGGCGTCCGAGAACTCCCCGTCCGCGCGGTGGGCCAGGTAGTCCTCGAGGACCATGCCGATGCCCACGCTGCCGTCGGCGAGATAGGGCATGGTGCGCCAGCCCTCGTTCACCTCCATCGCCCCCTCCTCGCGCACGACGCAGCGACGCAGGTCCTGGCGCAGCGCGGTGGCGGCCAGGTCGAGGAGTGCCGGATCACCGCTGTGCTCGTACAGGCGCAGGAACAGCAGGGCGGGCCCGGACGATCCGTACATCAGCCCGGCTCTCGGGTGGACGCCGCCGCTGGTCTGCGGCACGCCGTCGGCCGGCCCCAGGCGGTCGGCGACGACTTCCGCCACGCGGCACGCGGCGTCACGGCAGGTGGCGTCGCCAGTGGTCGTCGCGAAGTGCAACAGGTTGAGCCCGATGCCGGGCAGGCCGCCCTTGAGGTCGAGTGCCAGGGTCTCCCAGCGTTCGCCCAGGCACATGTCGAGGACCTTGACGGCCTCCTCGTGGTGCCCGAGGTGTTCCAGGACGAACGCGACGCCGTGCAGACCGTCGTAGAGGCCGAGGCGGGTGCCGGAATCCGGGACAAGGGCGTGCCGGATCAGCCACTCCTCGTGGTCGGGATGGCGTCCGGCGCCCGTCACGTCCAGCGCGTACAGCACGCCTGCCGCGCCGTGGGCCAGGTCGAGACCGCCACCCGTGACGGTGAACTGCTCGATGTCGCCGGGGAAGAGCCGGTCCTGCCGCTCCGGTGTGGCGGCGGCCAGGATGGCGGCGACGATCGAGTGCCGGGCGCGCAGCCAGCCGGAGTGGTCGGGTTCCAGCCGAGGTTCGTCGTCCGCCCCGGCGGCCGTCCCACCGTTTCCGGTGACCGTGCGGACGGCCTCGTCGAGGAACCGGGCGGGGACGGGGAACAGCCGCGTGGCTTCCCTGGCGAGCTGTCCGGCCTTGCTGCGGTCCAGTTCGATGAGGCTGGTCAGCGGCATGAACAGGGAGATTCTCAAGCAGGCCAACGCGTATCGGTCGATGTCGAATCCGGTGGCCTCCCTCGGCGCGACGAAGCCCGGGGCCGCGAGGACCTGGTGCCGGGCGAGCGCCACGTCCGACGCGCCCTCGAAGTCGATCAGTGCCACCCTGCCGTCGGGGCGGACCAGGACGTTGTACGCGTGCACGTCCCCGATCACCATGCCCCGCTTGTGGACTTCCGCGACCGCGTCCTCCACTTGCCGGAGCATGTCGAGGGCCCAGGTGGTGTAGTCGGCGAAGGCGGCCGGGTCGGGGTCGAGCGCGGTGAGCGGCCAGCGCTTGACGATCAGCGTGTGCAGGGGCGTCCCCTCGATGAACTCCTCGACGAGGAAGTGGTGACCGCCCAGTTCGAAGTGATCACGGAGCGCGGGGACGCAGGGCAGGCCGCTCAGCCGTTCCAGGGCTTCCCGCTCATGCGTCAGCCGGGCGACGGCGTCCGCCCCGTCCGGTGTGAGCCCCGCGTGGGGCCGGGCCTCTTTGAGTACGACGTGTTCCTGTGTGCGCGTGTCCACACCGGCGTACAGTCCGCCGCCATTGGAGAAGTGCAGCGCCTTCTCGATCCGGTACGGCAGGTCGGCGACGGTGGTGCGCCGGCTCTCGGCGAGGTGGGGTTCGAGGAACGCGGGCAGCCGCACCCACTCCGGCACCTGGAAGGTCGGTCCGCGCACATCGGGCACCAGACGCCCGGAAGGATCCTCCACCGCCTGCTCCACCTCACCGTCGGCCGACATGCAGTACCGGCCGGAGAAGGCCCCGTACCGAACGTAGAGCGGACCGTTTCCCCAGCGCAGGTCGCTGAGGATGTACGGTCCCGCCTGGCCGTCGAGGAGGGCGCCCAGCTCGGTGAGCACGCGCTCACACTGGGCCTCGTCCACGGGGTAGACGGTCACGAACTTCCCGCTGGACCCGCGGTGGGCGTATTTCGCGTTGGTGAGGAACAGGGCCTCCTTCGCCGGGAGGAACTTGAAGGCGATACGGCGCGGGGCGCAGTAGTCCCACACCACGTCCAGGATCGTCTGCGCGTTGTCCAGGCACGCCGAGACGTGGATCTTCCATCCCTGTGGCGGGAGCGTCGTGTCGACGGGACGGTAGACCACCCAGTCGCCGAGTTCCTCGCGCGTCCACGATGCGGGGGGCCGACGCAGAGTCTGACAAAAGCGGCCACGCGTCCGGCCGTGGGACGGCGTGTCGTAGAAATGCGGGTGAGTGAGGCAGTACACCTCGTACCGCTTGTCCACGGAAAGCCTCCAGTCGGGGGTGCTCTCCTTACTCAGCGGTGCCTCGCCGCGCGACGGGGCGGGAGCGCGGGGGCAGGCAAAATGTACTGACTCGGACCGCCTGACCGGCGCCTATCACCTACCACGATGGCAGAACAGGTGACCACGAAACATCGTTCGTCTGTCACCGGAAGAGTGTGGGATTCGCATGGCCGGCCTGTGCGAATCGCACACTCCATAGAGCTGCTCTACCGACTCCTGACCGGAAACGCCGGGTGGCGTCCGACCTCGTCAGTCGTGGTCGGGCGCCGCCGCGCTCAGTGCGGTCGGGTCCGCGTGGTCCGTGTCGTTCGCGGTCCTCGGCCAAGGGCGGCCGGTGATGCGCTCGATGTCGGTGTTGAACTGCCGTAGGTCGGTGATGAACCGGTCCAGCCGCTCGGGCGTCCAGTCGGACACGACCGTGGACAGGCCGGTGACGATTCCCTCGCGCTGTTCCGTGAGGAGCCTGAGGCCTCCCTCGGTGATGCGGAACTTGCGGGCCACTCCGCCGTCCGGGTCGAGCGTCCGCTCCACCAGACCGTTGCGCAGGAGGGCGGAGGTCTGCCGGGTGAACGTCGACGCCGCCAGTCCGAACGCCTCGACGAAGTCCGGGATGGACATCGGTCCCTGGGCCTCGAGCCTGGTGAGGAGCACGTAGGCGCTCTGGTCCAGCGGGTCCCCGCCGCGCGGGCCCCGGGGCGCCCTCATCTCCCTGTGGCGGGTGAGGATCAGCAACTCTCGCTCGATGCGCTCTTCCGCGGCGGACCTGCACGCCGCCACCCGCGAGGCGGCGGCCGTCTGCCCCGCGGCCGCCATCACCATCGACGACGACGCGTAGCAGTGCCTGTCCTCAGCGGCAGGAAAATCACGTGCTTGAACCTGGCCCGGCTCCCTAGACTCACCACGCCATCACGCGCCGCCCACCGCTCGGCGGCGCGTCGTCGTGACGAGTCGAGGGGAGCCGGGCCGTGCGTGACCGCACCGCTGTCGTCGTCTCCCCCTGCCGGTACGTGGTGATCCTCGTGTCCTCGTCCGCCCGGTGCCCGCTGCGCGGCCGGCATCGGATGCCCGCGACGACCATCTGAGAGCGCCTGAGTACGTCAACGTACGCCAACACGCCTGCCATAGCACCCTTCTGACGGGGCGGCAGGGTCATGTTCGCGTGCGCGCCTGCGTGTCGTCCGGGAATCGCGCTGACCCGTTTCCGTTTCCGGATCATCCGAAAGGCCAAGGGCCGTGCGCACCAACCTCCACACCCTCACTGCCGTCCGCAACCTCGGCATCCTCGCCCACGTCGACGCAGGAAAGACCACCGTCACCGAGCGGATCCTGTACGCCACCGGGACCACGCACAAGCGCGGCGAGGTCCACGACGGCACCACTGTCACCGACTTCGACCCGCAGGAGCGCGATCGCGGGATCACCATTTTCGCCGCAGCCGTGAGCTGCGCCTGGGACGGTCACCGGATCAACCTCATCGACACGCCCGGTCACGTCGACTTCGCCGACGAGGTGGAGCGTTCGCTGCGCGTCCTCGACGGCGCGGTCGCGGTGTTCGACGCCGTGGCCGGGGTCGAGCCGCAGAGCGAGTCGGTATGGCGGCAGGCCGAGCGGCACGGCGTGCCGAGAATCGCCTTCGTCAACAAGCTGGACCGTGCAGGCGCCGACCTCGACACGGCCGTGGCGTCGATCCGGGAACGGCTGCATCCGGCGCCGCTGGTCGTGCAGTTGCCCATCGGAACGGAGGACGGCTTCCGCGGTGTCGTGGACCTCGTACGGATGCGGGCGCTGGTGTGGGCCGACGGCGCCGAGACGGTCGTGGAAGAGCGGATGCCGGAGGATCTCCAGGCGGAGGCGGACCGGCGTCGGCGGCTTCTGGAGGAGGCGGTGGCCGAACTGCACGCCGGCGCGCTGGAGGAGTTCTGCGCGCGGTCGACGCTCTCGCCGGAGACTCTCGGCGCTGCCCTGCGCTCCCTGACGACCAGCGGCGATGGTGTCGTCGTGCTGTGCGGCTCGGCCTACCGCAACCGCGGTATCGAGCCGTTGCTCGACGCGGTCGTGGCGTATCTTCCCTCGCCGCTCGACGTACCGGCCGTACGCGGCCTGCGCGACGGGGTGGAGGAGGACCGGCCCGCGGACCCGTCGGCGCCGTTGGCGGCGCTGGCGTTCAAGGTGAGTGCCACGTCGACAGGGCGGCTCACCTACCTGCGCCTGTACTCGGGAACGATCGAGAAGGGAGACACGGTGTTCGACGCGGGTGCGCGGCGCAGTGAGCGGATCGGGCGGATCCTGCGGGTCCAGGCCGACCGCCACGCCCAGGTGGACCGGGCGGTCGCCGGAGACATCGTGGCCGTGGTCGGCCTGAAGTCGGCTCGCCCGGGCTCCACCCTGTGCGCGCCGGACGCCCCACTCGTCCTCGAACCGCCGAGCGTGGCCGACCCGGTGGTGTCCGTGGCGGTCGAGGCCCGCACGTCCACCGACACCGACCGGCTGGCCTCCGCGCTGGCACGGCTGGCCGAGGAGGACCCGTCACTGGTCGTGCGGACCGACGCCGAGACCGGCCAGACGGTGCTGTCCGGCATGGGTGAACTGCACTTGGAGGTCGCGGTGGAGAAGATCCGGCGGGAGGTCGGGCTGGACGTCAACGTCGGCCGCCCCCGGGTGTCCTACCGGGAGACGGTCGGCCGCGGGGTGTCCGGCTTCGTCTTCCGGCACGTCAAACAGGATGGCGGGGCGGGGCAGTTCGCGCATGTCGTCCTCGACGTGGAGCCGGCGGAGACCGGGTCCGGCTTCGAGTTCCGCTCGGCCGTCGTCGGCGGTCGTGTGCCGCAGGAGTACGTGCGCGCCGTCGAGGCCGGCTGCCGGGACGCCCTCGCCGAAGGCCCGCTGGGCGGCCATCCGGTGACCGGACTGCGCGTCACCCTCACCGACGGCTCGACCCATGTGAAGGACTCCTCCGACACGGCCTTCCGCACGGCCGGCCGACTCGGTCTCCGAGATGCCCTGCGCGCCTGCGCGATGGTCCTCCTGGAGCCGGTCGTCGAGGTCACGGTCACCGTGCCCGAGGACGCGGTCGGCGGGGTCCTCGGCGACCTCGCGGCACGACGGGGCCGCGTGACCGGCTCGACCACGCGCGCGGGCGCGGCGGTCGTGACGGCGACCGTGCCGCTGGCCGAACTGTTCGGCTACGCGACGCGGTTGCGGAGCCGGACGCAGGGGCGGGGGACGTTCACGGCCCGGCCGACCGGGTATGCGGCGGCGCCGGTGGCGACGGCGTCGCGGTAGGGCGGCAGGGCCCGTCCCTTCGGGAGGACAGCGCCCTCCGCCGTCCACGGGCAGCCCCTCCCGCGCATGCGGGAGGGGCTGCCCCGATCGGGATCGTCACGCGTGGGGATGACGTGCTCCTCACCCGTCGCGCTCTGTGGTTCCCCAGCCCCTACGGTCTTCCGGGGAACCACCGTTGGCGGTCACCACTCAGCGCAGACGAAGAGGTACACATGAGCTTGTCCTTCCGGCGAAACCTCGACGGGACGACTACCGGCCGCAACACCGATACGGGCTTCACCGTGACGGACACCGACGAGGAAGAGGTCAAGCGGCGCCTGTACGAAGACGCCGGGTGGGACTACACGCCCCCGCCGCCTCCCGTGCCGCCCGGATACCACCGGTTCGCCCTGGTGGACGACTGGTTCGGCCACGGAGGCTTCAGCCACGAGCGGTACGCGAGCCTGCGTGAGAACCCGCCGGACGGGTGTGCCCCCGTCGACTGGGGCTCCTTCGCCCTCGAGTGCGAGCGTCCCGGAGGCACGCTGTTGGAGGCTGTGGCCGACACCGTTGCCGAGATCCGTCGGCAGCACGGGCTGGTGATGAACAGCCTCGGTATCGAGAAGCCTGACGAGTGGTTCGGCGACGGAAAGGACGGATACGGGGCGACGATCGTGGCCCACCTGCTCCTGATGGCCGCTCATCGTGCCTCACTCCTCGGCTACAGCCGCGAAGATCTGGTTCGTCTACTCGACGCGACCGGCGTCGAGTAGACCGTGCCATGCGTGTGGGTGCGTCGGTTCAGCAGTCCCTGAACTCCGGCGACTGGTTCAGCACCTGCGACCGCACCGAAGTGAACCGCGCATACGTCTCCCCGTCCCGGCCCTCCGCCCGGAACGCCGCCACCCGGTGGCAGTTCTGGAAGGCGAGGGCCACCCCGAAGTGGCGCTCCAGGCTGCCGCGGATCGCGTCGCTGGCGAGGGCGCGCAGGAGCTGGCCGCGCTCCTTCTCGGACGGGGGAGGGGTCTGGTTGTCGGTGAACTCGGCCGTGCCGCCCTTGAGTTCCTCGGCGAGGGAGGCGATCAGGTCGTAGGCGTACGGCAGCGAGGTGCGGACCGTGTCCACGAAGTCCTCCTCGCGGATGTCACCGTGTTCGGCTTCGGCGAGGAGCTTCGGGGAGACGTCGAGAGACATGTGCGTGTGTTCCTGTTCGGTGGTGGCGATGTGTGGTGCTGGGGGGTACGTCGTCGTCAGGTCAGTGCCGTCGTGCCGGGCACGAACTCCGGGTCCACCTGAGAGGCCAGGTCATGGCCCGTCCTGTCGTCCGCCCACGCGCGCGCGTTGCGCAGATGGAACTCGACGGCATGGCGGTGCATCGTCGGCCAGTCCTTGGGGTGGGCGTCGACCGCCTCGCGCAGGACGTTCAGGGCGTGGACGTTGTGGGACTCCAACTCGCCCTGCTCACGGCCCTGTTCGGCCGCGCGGACCCAGGAGGAGTGGACCAGGTGGGTGAGGAGGTCGTCGCCGACCTCCTCCTTCAGGAAGAGCAGGTCGTCCTCGCCCGTCACCTTGTTGCCGATGACCGCGATGCGGATCCCGAACTCCCGGGCGTGGTCCCGGTACTGGCGGTAGACCGAGACGCCCTTGCGGGTCGGTTCCGCGACCAGGAAGGTCATGTCGAAGCGGGTGAACAGGCCCGACGCGAAGGCGTCCGCGCCTGCCGTCATGTCGACCACGACGTACTCGCCGGGGCCGTCGACCAGGTGCCCGAGGTAGAGCTCGACCGCGCCGAGTTTGGAGTGGTAGCAGGCCACCCCGAGGTCGCTCTCGTCGAACTCGCCCGTCACCATCAGCGGCACGTCACCGACGCGCCGGACGTGCCGCGCGTGCAGTTCGTCGTCGCCGAGCAGGGTCAGCAGGCGTGAGCCTCCGCCGGGCGGGGTGGTCTTGATCATGGCGTCGGCGGACGGGATGCGCGGGTTCGTACCGCGCAGGAACTCCTTGATGTCCCCCAGGTGGGCGCCGAGGGGCGGGGCGTCCAGGGCGTCGCCGTCGTGTCCCAGCGCCTCGGGGAGGTGCTGGTTGATGTCGCCGTCGATGGCCAGTACGGGTGCGCCGGCGCGGGCGAGGTGGCGGGAGAAGAGCGCCGACAGGGTGGTCTTGCCGCTGCCGCCCTTGCCGACGAATGCGATACGCATCAGCAGGAGCCCGCTTTCGCGGTCAGGGCAGCCCTCAGGATACCCTTGTTGAAAATGGATGTCATGTGGCTAGGTTGTCGGCGGCTCGTGATCACTGTCAAATCGCCTGGCGCACAAGGGGGTTGGGTGCGATGCGGGGGTGGTCGTGATCAGGCATCGCGCTTAATGCATATGATGTGCAAGTGCGTGACTACAGCATCAGGGTGGCGAGCCCGGACGACCTCGACGGTGCGCGAGCCCTGATGCTCGACACCGTCTACCGCGACTTCGGCACCGGCTATGTGCCCCGCTGGCACGCGGACATCATCGACCCGGCCACTGCCTATCTCGCCCCGCCCCGCCACACCCTCCTCGTCGCACTCGACCCGCGCGACGGAGGTGTCGTGGCCACGGCCGCCCTCGACGCCCGCGGCCCGGCCCACCCGCCGAACCCTCGCCACCTCGCCGAGCGCTACCCCTGCGGCGAGACCGCGCAGCTGCGCCGGGTCTACGTCCGTCCCGAACATCGCAGGCGCGGCCTCGCCCGGCGGCTCGTCGACGAGCTGCTCGCCTTCGCGGTCGCGGACGGCGGCTACCGAGCCGTCTATCTGCACACCGACCCGAAGGTGCCCGGCGCCGAGGGCTTCTGGCGTTCGCTCGGCAAGGTCGTGCACGACGAACGTGAGGAACCGGACGGCAGCAACGGCGTCGTCCACTTCGAGATACCGATGGAGCGATAGACCGTGGGACAGAACGTGCGGCGCCGACTGCGACCGCTCATCGCCCTTGCGCTGGCCCCCGTCCTCGCCGGCTGCTTCGCCTCCGGCGGCGGCACCGACGCCGCGGGCGACGCCCAGGACGGCTCCCGCCTCCGCGTCGCCCTCGCCTTCCCGCCCGCCGAGAACCTCTCGCCGTACGGTGCCGACTCCACCATCCTCAGCCGCCTCGGCGTCACCGAGGGCCTGACCGCGCTGGACGCCAACGGCACCGCCGCGCCCGCCCTCGCCGCCTTCTGGCAGCAGGAGAACGACCGCACCTGGCTGTTCACCCTGCGCGAGGCCACCTTCCAGGACGGTTCCGCCGTCACCCCGGCCGCGGTCGCCACCGCCCTCACCCACGCCACGCAGGCCAAGCCCGTCCCGGCCGCCCTCTCCGGCGTCACCCTCACCGCGAAGGCCGAGGGCAGCACCGGCGTACGGATCACCACCGAGGACCCCGACCCCGTCCTGCCGCTGCGCCTGACCAGCCCTGCCCTCGCCGTCTTCTCCGGCAAGGCGTACGGCACGCAGGACAAGGTCGACCCGGTCGGCACCGCCACCGGACCCTTCGAACTCACCAAGGTCATGGGCGCCACCGCCGCCACCCTCGACCGCTACGACGACTACTGGGGCGGCCGCGCCCAGGCCACCGGCATCGACGTCAAGTTCGTCCCCGACGGCACCGCCCGCGCGAGCGCCCTGCGCACCGACCAGGTCGACCTCGCCGAGGCGATCCCCGTCGCCCAGGCCGCCACCCTCGACAAGGCCACCCGCGAGGTGACCGCCACGACCCGCACCACGAGCCTGCTCCTCAACACCGAGAAGGGCGCCTTCAAGGACGCCGCGCTGCGGGCCGCCGCTCGTCGGGCCGTCGACACCTCCGCGTTCGCCAACGGTGTCTATGAGGGATACGCCGATGCCGGCGCCGGCATCTACGGGCCCGCTGTCACCTGGGCCGCGGGCAAGCGCACCGAGCCGGTCGGGCGGGCGGAGCCCGGGAAGCCGGAGGGAACTCGCATCACGCTCGCCACCTACGACAACCGGCCCGAACTCCCGGAAGCCGCCCAGGTGCTGAAGCAGCAGCTGGAGAAGGCCGGGTTCGAGGTCACGCTGGAGGTGCGCGAGTACTCGCGGCTGGAGAGCGACGCGCTGGACGGCAGGTTCGACGCGTTCGTGCTCGCCCGCAACACCCTCGTCGACACCGGCGACCCCGTCTCCGTCCTCGCCAGTGACTACACATGCGACGGCGGCTACAACATCGCCCAGCTGTGCGACAAGGACGTCGACCGGGCTGTGGCCAAGGCGGAGGGCACCGCTGACACCGCCGAGCGGCAGGATGCGGCGATGGCCGCCGAGGCACGCATCCTCGGCACGGACGCCGTCGTACCGCTGGTGCACCAGCGCATCATCACCGGCGTCGCGGCCTCGGTCCGCGGCGCGCTCCTCGACCCGTACGAGCGCACCCTCGTCGGCGTCGGCACCCGGCGCTGACCCGTGCGGCGCCAGGCAGTCACGCTTCTGTGGCGTGCGGGGATCGCGGCCGCCCTGGTGTGCGCCATCGGCGTGCTGCCCTGGCTCTCGCACACCGACCCGGCGCTCACCGTGCTCAAGGCCCGGTCGGCGGACCGCGACCCCACCCCCGAGGTGCTGGCGGACATCCGCGCCCAACTCGGCCTGGAACAAGGCCCGTTCCACCTCCTCGGTGACTGGCTGGGCGGGCTGTGGCGCGGGGACGCCGGCCGGTCGTGGATCTCCGGCAGCGAGGTCACGCCCGCCGTGCTCCAGGCCCTGGGCGTGTCCCTGCTGCTGATGGCGGTGGCCCTCGCGGTCGCCGTCGTCACCGCCGCACTGATCTGCGCCCGCACCCTGTGGCTCGGCGCCCACCGGCGGCTCGACGGGCGGCGCGCGGGAGGCAGCGGCTCCGCCGTCCTCGCCGCACTGCCCGAGTTCCTCACCGCGTCCGTGCTCGCCACCGTCGTCGGCGTGCAGTGGGGCTGGCTGCCCGCACTCGGCTGGTACGGCCCCCAGTGGACCGTGCTGCCCGCACTCGCGCTCGGCCTGCCCGCCGGGGCCGTCCTCGGCCGCCTCCTCGACGACCTGCTGCCCGGCGCCTTCGCCGAGCCCTGGGCTCTGGCCGCCACCGCACGCGGACTGCCGGGCCGTACCGTCGCCCGCCAGGCCCTGCGCCGCTGTCTGCCCGGACTGCTGCCCAACACCGGCCTGTTCGTCGTAGGACTGACCGGCGGCTCGGTCACCGTAGAGCAGATCTTCGACATCCCCGGCCTGGGCCGCACCACCCTCCAGGCCGCCCTCGCCCAGGACCTGCCCGTCCTCCAGGCCGGCACGCTCGCCCTCGTCCTGCTCGCCGCGGCCGCCGCCGGACTGGCCCACGTCCTCACCCGCCTGCTGATCGGACCGGCTCTGCGCGACGGCGCCCTGCCGTCCCTGCACCGACGGTCGCCGTCCGCCCACACGATCCTGCCGTTCGCCTACGCCGGCCTGCTCGCCGGCGTCATCGCCCTCGGACTGCCCCGCGACCCGCTGGCCCTCGACACCGCCGAGCGACTCGCGTCCCCTTCCCCGGCGCACCCGTTCGGCACCGACGCGCTCGGCAGGGACGTCCTCGCCCGCGTCGCCCACGGTGCCCTCGACACCCTGCTGCTCGCCCTCGCGATCACCGCCGTCACCCTGCTCACCGGAGTGGCGCTCGGCCTGCTGCCCCGCCTGACCGGCCCGCTCGTCGACACCGTCACCGCGCTGCCGCCGGTCCTCGTCGCCCTGCTCGTCACCGCGATCGTCGGCAGCGGCACCGCCACGCCCGCGCTCGCCGTGGCCGCCGTCGCCTGGGCGCCGCTCGCCGCCCACACCTCCGCGCTGCTACGGCAGGAACGTGCCGCCCTCCACCTGACAGCCACCCGCGCCCTGGGCGCCGGCCCGTGCTTCCTCCTGCGTCACGAACTGCTCCCCGCCATCGTCCCGCCCGTCACCCGCCACGCCCTGCTCCGCCTGCCCGGCATCGCCCTCGCGCTCGCCTCGCTGGCCTTCCTCGGCCTGGGCGCCCAGCCGCCCTCGCCGGAGTGGGGCCTGCTCCTCGCCGAGAACCAGCCCTACGCCGAGCGCGCCCCCTGGGCCGTCCTCGCCCCCGCCGCCGTACTCGCCCTGCTGGGCGCGCTGGCGGTGACGGCGGCCGGTGGCGTACGGCGCGGGCGGCGGCGCCGGCGGCGGAGGACCGAGCCCGTCGTGCCCTTGCCCGAACAGCACCCAGCCACCCAGGAGTTGGTGAAGACCGGATGACCATGCTGCTGTCGCGCGGCCTGCGCAAGGCGCCGGACCGCCCCCGCCTCTCGCCCCTCCTCCGCCTGCTCATCCTCACCCAACTCGCCTTCAACATCGGCTTCTTCGCCGTCCTGCCCTTCCTCGCCGAGCACCTGGGGCAGGCCGTCGGCATGGCGGGCTGGCTGGTCGGGTTCGTGCTGGGGCTGCGGACGTTCAGCCAGCAGGGGCTGTTCGTGGTGGGCGGCGCGCTGGCCGACCGGTACGGCATCCGGCCGGTCGTGCTCACGGGCTGCGTCCTGCGGATCGCCGGGTTCGCGTGGCTCGGGTACGCGCAGGAGACGTGGGCGGTCATCGGCGCCGTGCTGCTGATCGGGTTCGCCGCCGCGCTGTTCTCGCCGGCCGTGGAGTCCGAGGTGGCCCGGCAGGCGGTGCTGTGGGAGGAGTCGGGGGCCGGTTCCCGTACCCGCGTCCTCGCGCTGCTGACCGTGGCCGGGCAGGCGGGCGCGTTCGTCGGGCCGCTGCTGGGCGCGCTGCTGCTGGCGGTGGACTTCCGCACGGTCTGCCTCGCCGGCGCCGCAATCTTCGTCCTCGTCCTCGCCGGGCACGCGTGGCTGCTGCCGCAGCACATACCCGGGCGGGGAGGCGTCCGGTTCCGTGGCGGCACGGGGAAGCTGCTGCGCAACCGCCGCTTCCTCGCCCTGTGCTGCGCGTACGGCGCCTACCTGCTCGCCTACAACCAGCTCTACCTCGCCCTTCCCGACGAGGTGGAGCGCGCCACGGGCTCCCAGGCGGCGCTGGCCTGGCTGTTCGCCCTGTCCTCGCTGCTGGTGGTGATCGCCCAGCTGCCGGTCACCCGGTGGGTGGGGGAGCGGCTCACCCTGCGCCGGTCCATGGTGGCCGGACTGCTGCTGATCTCGGCGGGGTTCGCGGTCGTGGCCGCCGCCCGGCCCGCCGACTGGACGGGCACGGCAGGTCTGTTGCCCGCGGCGGGCTTCGTCGTCCTGCTCACCCTCGGCCAGATGCTCGTCGCACCCGTCGCCCGCGCCTGGATCCCCGACCTCGCCGAGGAGGGCCGACTCGGCCTCTACACCGGCGCGCTGTCCTCGGTCTCCGGCCTGATCGTCCTGGTCGGCAGCTCGGCGACGGGAACTCTCCTCGACACCGGCCTGCCGGCGGCCGTGCCCTGGCTGGTGCTGGCGGCCGTACCGATTGCGGCGATAGCCCTGCTGCCGCGCAGATAGGGGCCGGTGTACCCGTGCGACGGCGTTGCCGCGAACGGGTGGGAGGGTGCTCGGCGTCGTCGCTGGGCGGGGGTGGGTCGCGCGGCCCGGCGCCGGCGGGTGCCGCCCTTCTGTGGGTCGGGAGCCGCCCCAGCGGCACGACTGCCCGCAGCTGGGTCGGCTCTGCGGCGCGCGGGCTTCGTCCTCAAACTCCCCCAGAGGGGGCACCCCCAGACGGGCTGGCTGTTGCCGGCCGGCGCCGAGAGGCGAGCTCACCACGCGTCGAAGCGCGCGCCGCCACGGGCCTGCAGTCGCGTACGGCGGGAAGGGGACGTGTCGGAGGGGGGACACCCCCCGGCGCGGCCCCGCCCCACAACGCACCCGCAGGCGCTACGTGAGACCCCACCCCACCCGCACAGGCCGCCGCAGGCATCCCACCGCAACTACCCCCGGTAGGGTCCACGGCATGGACGTTCAGGTGGAGATCGCTCGGGAGGCGAACGCGGAACTCGTGGCCGCCTTCGGCCGACTGCTGCCGCAGTTGTCGCGGACCGCCGAGCCCCTCGATCTCGCGGCGTTCGATCGCATCGTGAGGTGCGACGCGAACACCCTGCTCGTCGCGCGGGCGGACGGCGAGATCGTCGGCACCCTGACCCTCGCACTGCTTCCCGTGCCCTCGGGACTGCGCGCTCGGATCGAGGACGTGGTCGTCGACGCTGCCGCGCGCGGGCACGGAGTTGCCGGGCTGCTGATGCGTGAGGCGGTGCGGCTGGCGCGGGAGGCGGGGGCGCGGACCGTCGACCTCACCTCGCGGCCGGACCGGGCCGCGGCGAACAGGCTGTACGAGCGGCTGGGGTTCGCGGTGAGGGAGTCGACGGTGTACCGGATGCCGCTCGACGGCTGACGCTCAGGACGCCACCAGCTCCCGCACCTCCGCCACGGGCACCTGCTGCACGCGCGACGTCCGGTACAGCCACAGCACGTCCCGGCCGAACGACCAGACCAGCGCGGCCAGGGCCACTGCCGCGACCGCGAACGTCGCCGCGTACGGCAGGAGACCCGACGCGGCCAGCAGCAGGAACACGCCCTGCATCGCGGCGACCGTCTTGCGGGCCGTGCTCGGCGGGAGCGGGGCGTTCAGCCAGGGCCAGAGACGGGCGGCGGCGACGAAGCCGTAGCGCATGGCGCCGATGAGGAGGACCCAGGGGCCCAGGGACATCGAGACGTACACGCTCAACACGAGGATCAGGAACGCGTCCACCTCCATGTCGAAGCGTGCGCCCAGCGCTGTCGAGGTGCCGGTGCGGCGGGCCACCTTGCCGTCCACGCCGTCGAGGATCAGGGCGACCGCCGTCAGTCCGACGAACAATGTCACCGGCGGTGAGCTCTCAAAGGAGTCCGCCACCAGCGCCGTGACGCCGCCCACCAGTGTCGCGCGGCCGAGGGTGACCCGGTTGGCCGGGCCGAAGGAGCGGAGCCGGGACCGGTGCAGGGCCAGTGAGAGCAGCGCCCAGCTGGCGATGGCGAAGACGAGGCCGGTCAGCCAGCCCGCCGGCCCCATGCCGATCGCCGAACCGAGCAGGGCCAGCAACAGGATCTGCACGCCCGCTCCCACGGCGGTCTCCTGCTGGACCAGCCTTGCGTCGTAAGTGTTGTTCAGGGCCACCGCACATTCCTCCGGCCAGGTGACAGAGTCGATCAAGGCCGCGTACTGTGCGCGACCTGTGCACACCTCGGTACGTGAACAGCTTCCCGATCGTTCAGGAGGATTCCGATGAACCGCACCGCACGTGCGTTCTGGCTCAGCTCCCCGGGTGAGGGAGAGATCCGGGAGGTGACCCTGCCGGAACCGGGCGAGGCAGACGTGCTGGTGCGGTCGCTGTACTCCGGAGTCAGCCGGGGCACGGAGACGCTCGTGTTCCGGGGCGGGGTCCCGGAGAGTCAGCACGCGGCCATGCGGGCGCCGTTCCAGGAGGGCGAGTTCCCCGCCCCGGTGAAGTATGGCTATCTGAGTGTCGGGGTGGTGGAGGAGGGTCCGGATACGCTCGTCGGCCGTACCGTCTTCTGTCTCCATCCGCATCAGACGCGGTACGTCGTCCCCGCGAGCGCGGTGACCGTCGTACCCGGCACCGTGCCCGCCGAACGGGCCGTCCTCGCCGGCACCGTCGAGACCGCCGTCAACGCCCTCTGGGACGCCGCGCCCCTGGTCGGCGACCGGATCGCCGTGGTCGGCGGCGGCATGGTCGGCTGCTCGGTCGCCGCCCTGCTGGCGCGCTTCCCGGGCGTACGACTGCAGTTGGTCGACGCCGATCCGGGCCGGGCCGAGGTCGCCAAGGCCCTCGGCGTCGCCTTCGCCTCGCCCGAGGACGCGCTCGGCGAGTGCGACCTGGTCGTCCACGCCAGCGCCACCGAGCAGGGACTCGCCCGGTCGCTCGAACTGCTCAGGGCCGAGGGCACGGTCCTCGAACTCAGCTGGTACGGCGACCGGCAGATCGGCCTGCCGCTCGGCGAGGCCTTCCACTCCCGGCGGCTCGTCATCCGCAGCAGCCAGGTCGGCACCGTCTCCCCGGCGCGCCGCGCCAGCCGCACGTACGCCGACCGGCTCGCCCTCGCCCTCGACCTGCTCGCCGACCCGGCCCTCGACGCGCTCGTCACCGGGGAGAGCGCCTTCGCGGAGCTGCCCGAGGTCATGCCGAAGCTCGCCTCCGGGGAGATCCCGGCGCTCTGCCATCGCATCAGGTACGCGGACACGCCGTGACGCACTCACTCAAGCCAGGACGACAAGAGCGCCTGACCTGAGAAAAGAGTGAGAGACGGCTGAACAACGGGAAGCGAAGAGCCGTACTACACGGCGTCCCCGGCAGCGATGAGCCGGGGATGAGGAGCGCACCGCACCTGGAGGGTCGTCCGTTGTTCAGCATCACCGTCCGCGATCACATCATGATCGCCCACAGCTTCCGCGGCGAGGTCTTCGGACCCGCGCAGCGCCTCCACGGAGCGACGTTCCTGGTGGACGCCACGTTCCGGCGCGAGCAGCTGGACGACGACAACATCGTCGTCGACATCGGACTGGCCACGCGGGAACTGGGCGCCGTCGTCGGCGAACTGAACTACCGGAACCTGGACAACGAACCCGACTTCGCCGGGATCAACACGTCCACCGAGTTCCTGGCCAAGGTCATCGCCGACCGGCTCGCCGAGCGGATCGAGAAGGGCGCGCTGGGCGAGGGCGCGAAGGGGCTCGCGGGTCTCACCGTCACCCTGCACGAGTCGCATGTCGCATGGGCGAGTTACGAGCGTGCGCTGTGACCGACGTGACCCTGGAGAAGACGGCTCTGCAGAAGACGGGCCTGGACAAGACGGAGAAGGTCGCGCTCGGCTATGTGCCCGTGCAGCACCCCGTCCTGAAGAACGCCGAGATCATCCCCATGTCCCTGCGCTCCGTGCACTTCGTCATGCCGGGCGGCGTCGACGATCCGGCCGCGCCGAGCGGCGGCAACGCCTATGACCGGCGGGTGAGTCTGGATCTGCCCGGCTTCGGCTGGCAGGTCCACAAGCACGCGGTGGACGGGAGCTGGCCCAGCCCCGGGGCGGCGGCCCGTGCGGAACTCGCCCGTACGCTGCGGGAGTTTCCGGACGGTACGGTCGTCCTCCTCGACGGGCTGGTCGCCTGTGGCGTACCCGAGATCATCGTCCCGGAGGCGGAGCGGCTGCGTCTCGCGGTCCTCGTCCACCTGCCGCTCGGTGACGAGACGGGGCTGGCCCCCGCCGTCGCCGCGGAGCTGGACGCCCGGGAACGCACCGTGCTGCGCGCCGTCCCCGCGGTCATCGCCACCAGCGACTGGGCGGTCCGCCGCCTCGTCGCCCACCACGGCCTCGCCCCCGAGCGCGTCCATGTCGCCGCCCCCGGCGCCGACATCGCGCCCCTCGCGTCCGGCACGGACGGCGTCTCGCGGCTGCTGTGCGTGGCCGCCGTGACGCCGCGCAAGGGACAGCACCGGCTGGTGGAGGCGCTGGCGGCGGTGACCGACCTGCCGTGGAGCTGTGTGTGCGTGGGCGGACTCAACCAGGATCCCGAGTACGTGGCCGATCTGCGGTCCCTGATAGGGAAGCACGGCATCGAGGACCGACTGATCCTGGCGGGCCCGCAGGCCGGTGCCGAACTCGACGCCAGCTACAACGCCGCCGACCTCATGGTCCTCACCTCCTACGCCGAGACGTACGGCATGGCGGTGACGGAAGCGCTCGCACGCGGTATCCCCGTGCTCGCCACGGACGTCGGCGGACTGCCGGAGGCGGTCGGCCGGGCGCCCGACGGCGGCGTCCCCGGCATCCTCGTCCCGCCGGAGAACCCCGCCGCGATCGCCGCCGAACTGCGCGGCTGGTTCGGCGAGGCGGACGTACGACGCCGACTGAAGGCGGCGGCCCGGGGACGCCGGGCAGCCCTGAACGGCTGGGCCGGCACGGCCCGCAGCCTGGCCGCGGTTCTGGGCCGACTGCCGAACGAACCCCGGAGGGCGGCATGAGGAAGACGGCAACGACACCGAGCGGGGGGACGATTCCGGCACAGCCGGGACCGCGGGACTCCGCGGAATCGGGGATCGTTTCGGTGGAGGGCGACATGAGCGGTGGGTCCGTACCGGCGCCCGTACCGGCGGCGGCTGACGCGGACGCCGTGATTCTCGGGGCCGGGCCCAGCTTCCGTCCCGGTGAGCAAGCCACCGTACGGCTGCGGGAGGCCGGTCCTGACGACCCGCCCCGCTATGCCCCCGAGTGGCTGGAGCTGCGGGAAGGCGTCGATGCCGCCGCGCGGGCGCACGACCTGCTCGACCCCCTGCGGATCCGGCTGGCCAACCTGCCGGGACGGGCCGGACTGGTCATCCACGACGTGGGCTGCGGCACCGGCTCCATGGGCCGTTGGCTCGCGCCCCACCTCGACGGTTCCCAGCACTGGGTCCTGCATGACCGCGACCCGTACCTCCTGCACTTCGCCGCCGTGGCGTCCCCGCGCTCCTCCGCCGACGGCAGCCGTGTCACGGTCGAGACGCGCCGCGGCGACGTCGGCCGTCTCACCCCGGACGCCCTCGCCGGCGCCTCGCTGGTGACGGCCTCCGCACTGCTCGACGTCCTCACCCGCGAGGAGGTCGACACCCTCGCCGCCGCCTGTGCGGGCGCGGGCTGCCCGGCGCTGCTGACGCTCTCCGTCGCCGGCCGCGTCGAACTCACCCCGTCCGACCCGCTGGACACGGAGATCGCCGAGGCGTTCAACGCCCACCAGCGGCGCTCGGGTCTGCTGGGCCCGGACGCGATCACGGCAGCGGCCGAGGCCTTCTCCGAGCACGGCGCGACCGTCCAGGTGCACCCGAGCCCCTGGCGTCTCGGCCCCGGCGAGTCGGCGCTCACGGCCCAGTGGCTGCGCGGCTGGGTCGGCGCGGCGGTCGAGCAACGCCCCGAACTCCGCGAGCGCGCCGACCGCTACCTGCGGGACCGCCTCGCCGCCTGTGAGGCGGGCGAGCTGCACGTCGTGGTCCACCACAGCGACCTGCTGGCGCTGAGCCGGCCGACGGGCGGAGCGTCATGAGCGTGGAGACGGTGGCGAAGGCGAGCTTCACGCGACGGGACGCCGAGCCGCGAGAGCGGCGAGCGAAGGCATGGGCCGTGAGCACGGTCCCCGCCCTCCCCGAGGCGCCCTCCGCCGCCCGACTCACCACCACGCCCTCGGC
>NZ_LLZG01000395.1 GCF_001509475.1 Streptomyces regalis | reverse complement strand
GCCGAACCCACCCCGAGTCCGTCCATGGCCCCGGTGCACTACCCGCCCCACCGCGCCACGCCGCACCGGCGGCCGGCGCACGACGCCCCGTCGCCCCTCACCTTCGTCCTGCTCATCGCGGCGCCCGCGATCGTCGCCGTCGCCGCGCTGCGTGCGCGCTGACCCTGGAGGCTTCTGTTGCCGGAATGGCTTGTTCTCACCCTCGCGATGCTGGCCGCCTGCTCCGTGGTGGTCCTCATCACGCTCGTACGGCACCGCACGGCCCCCGAGGACGAGGATCCCTCCGAGACCCCGGACGTCATCGAGTACATGACGATGTGGATCGGTGTGGTGTACGCCATCGTCCTGGGCCTGGCCATCGCCGGCGTGTGGGAGGGCCGCAGCGCCGCCGAGGACCACGTCCAGGCCGAGGCCGTGGCGCTGCACGAGATCTCGGAACGCGTCCGGGTCTATCCGGCCGACGTCCGCGACCGTATTCGGGACGATGTCAACGCCTATGTCGGACACGTCGTCACCACCGAGTGGAAGAGGATGAGCGAGGACGGTCAGGTCACCGCACGCGGCACCGAGCTTCTGCAGCGCCTCCGCGAGGACGTCACCGACTACGAGCCGAGGACGGACTTCGAGGCGCAGGCCTACCAGCCGCTCGTCGATCAGGTGACCGCCGCCGACGAGGCGCGCAACGCCCGCGCGAGCTCGACCGGGGAGACCATGCCGGGCGTGGTGTGGTTCGGGCTGATCGCCGGCGGCATCGTCACCATCGGGATGGTGTTCGCCCTGCAGATCCGGCGCACGCCCCGCGAGCTGGTCGTCGCCGGGCTGTTCTCGGCGCTGATCGCCTTCCTGCTCTTCCTCATCTGGGACTTCGACGCTCCGTACAGTCGTGGTGTCACGGCGTCGGCGGAGCCGTTCCTCGACCTCTTCCCGCACATCAAGGGCTGACAGACCGACGGCCCGCCGGGGGACGCGGCGAGAGGCGGCACCGGCACTCGTTGTGCGGCAGCCATGCCGCTGCCGTCCCCCGGTCGCGGGAACGCCGTCCCCTGAGCGGCCCACACCCTTGACCCATTCGTACGACACCGATCGCGCGGGTGTGCGCGTCTTCCTAGCGTTCCGATCATCGAGGTGCATTTCCGGCGCAAGCGGAACAAGTCCGCGGCTGCTCCTCGGGGACCCGGAGGAAACACCATGCGCGCGATACGCATCGCTTCGGCCGCGCTGCTGGGCGTGAGCGCCCTCGCCATGACCGGCCCCGCCGCCCATGCGCAGGGCGACGCCTCAGGTTTCTGGGTCAACGTACTGCCCAGCACCGTCGAGCCCGGTGGCCAGGTCAAGCTGCGCGCAACCGGCTGCGACCAGAGCGTGGCCGTCGCGTCGGGGGTCTTCGACACGGTCACCATCCCCAAAGGACGGACGACGACCAGGGCCACGGTGGACTGGGACGCCAGACCGGGTGGCGTGTACGAGGTGTCGTTCTACTGCGGCACCTTCTGGCAGAGCGTCGATCTCACCATCGCCGGCGGCCGGCCCGCGCCGGTGCGCCCTCACCCGCAGCGAGGCGTGCACGCCGGTGAGGGCGGCAGCTTGGCCGGGCTGGACCTGAAGGAGATCGGCCTGGGCGCCGCGCTCATCGCGGCCTCGCTCGGGACGGCCTACCACCTCTCCCGCGGCCGCACCGGTGAGGACGACGCCTGACACCGTCAGTCACCCGCCCGCACAGACCTTCGCCCCGGTCCCCCTTGGAGGGGGCCGGGGCGAAGGTCTGTGATGAACGTGCGGCATGTCTCCACGGGCAGCAGCTCAGACCCGCTTCTCGGACCGTCGGCGCATCCAGAACACCCCGCCACCGACGACGGCCAAGGCGATGAGCCCACCTCCGATGGCCATGTCGGTCGGCGTCGCGCCCGTGGAGCTGCTGCCGCCGAGACCGCCGCGGACGCCGCCGATGACGGTGAAGGCGTTCGGATTGGTCAGGGGGCGGCCGGCGCCTGTGCAGGTGACCGTGATGCTGTGCGCACCCGGCCTCGCGTTTCTGTCGATGGTCGCGGTGCCCTTGGCCGTGCTGCCGCCGACCGGGGTCAACTGCGTGGGCCGGAAGGCATCCGAGGTCGCGGTGCCGCCTTGCGGGCAGCCGTCGACGGTGATGGTCAGCTGCCCGCCGCGTGCGATGACACTGGGCAGAGCGACGATGTTGCTCGGGCCGATCATGCCGTCCCGAGCGGCGGCCGCCGGGGCGGCGAGTCCGAGAGCGGCGACCGCGGTGGCAGCGGCCGCCAGGGCACGAGTAGTACGCATGGTTCCTCCGCGGAAGGCGCCCCGGGAACCGTCCCCGGTCGATCGGCGAGAAAGCACCTCCCAGAAAGACCCTCAGATGCCGTGCCCCGGGCCGCATTTCGGCGATGGTCCGTCCTGGTGAGAGGATGCGCCGCCCCATAGGCCCACAATCGGATATTGCCGCAGGTCACGGACCGTCAGAATTTTCCTGCCGGAGGCAACTCGGATGGCGCACCGAAGGGAGTCGGGCCACCCGTTCGTATCCGCCCCGTCGCCGGTTGCGCGCGCGGGACTTAGCGTTCTCGTATGCGCGAATGACGTGGCGACGGCCGCGTCGAGAGGGGAAGTCGAATGTCTGCGTCCGAACTGGCCGAACTGGCCGAAGAGGAGGAGCGCAGGAAGAAGCGCGCTCCTTGGGGCGTGATAGCGCTTGTTCTGCTCACCGGCCTCGCACTCATTCGCAATGGTTCGGGGGAGTTCGACGTGGGTCCGCCGCAGCCCGCGACGGCGGCCGCGGCGGACCGTCAGGTGCCCGGCGGCATCTTCGCCAGGGCCGTGCAGCCGCTGCCGTATGCCCTGCCGGACCGGGTCAGGATCCCCGGGATCCAGGTGGACGCGCCGGTGATCCCGGTCGGTCTGGATGTGGACGGCTGGGTCGGCGCGCCGCCGCCGGAGGACCCGAATCTGGCGGGTTGGTTCACCGGCTCCGTCTCCCCCGGTGAGAAGGGCACGGCGGTGGTCGTCGGACATGTCGACAACAATCAGGGACCCGCCGTGTTCTACGCTCTCGGGGGCCTGCAGAAAGGAAATCGCGTCGAAGTCGTCCGGCAGGACGGAAAGACGGCCGTTTTCGAGGTCTACGGCATCGAGGTGTTCCAGAAGAACGATTTCCCCGGCGACCGGGTCTACGCTTCCAAGGGGAGTGCCGAATTGCGGGTCATCACCTGTGGCGGCGGTTTCTCCAAGCAGACCGGCTATGACGGGAATGTCGTCGCTTTCGCCAGCCTGGTCGAGGTCCGCTGAGATTTCCCCGGCCGGGCGGTCGGGAGCCGTCAGCGGTATTTCCGTTCCGGGACGGTGACGAAATAGCCGGAGTCCAGCAGCCGCGGCAGATAGGCGCGCAGGGCGCGGACACTCTGGGAGCGGTCGCCCCCGGCGTCGTGCGAGAGCACCACGACGCCGGGGGCGGCGCCGTTCGCCACCCGGTGGATGATCGTGCCGGTGCCGGGGGTGGTCCAGTCGAGGGTGTCGATGGTCCAGGCCAGCGGTTCCATGCCCAGCTCGGCGCCGAGTTGGAAGGTCGCGCGGTTCCAGGCACCGTAGGGCGCGCGGAACCAGGCGGGGCGTTCGCCGTACGTCTCCTCGACGACATCGCAGGTGCGCTCCATCTCGGCGCGGATCCGGCCGCGGCTGAGGCGGGTGAGCAGCGGGTGGGACCAGGTGTGGTTGCCGACGACGTGGCCCTCGTCGGCCATCCGCGCCACGAGCTCCTTGTTGTCGGCGACCATCTCGCCGCACACGAAGAACATCGCGCGGACGTCGTACTCGCGCAGGGTGTCCAGGATGTGCGGCGTGTAGCGGGGGTCGGGTCCGTCGTCGAAGGTCAGCACGATGGTGCGGCCCCGTCCCGAGACGCGCAGGAACGGCCGGCGCCGTACGAGGACCCGGCGGGGCGCCGCGCGGGGCGGGCCGTAACCCGTCAGGGGCTCCAGGCGGTAGGCGGAGGGCTTGAGCGCGCGGTGTGTCTGCGGGCCCGCGGCGGGGGCGGGCCGGATCGGCTTCTCGCCCGTGACCGTCGCGAACAGTCCGGCGGTGCCGGCGGCTCCGACGGCGGCGGCACCGGCGAGCAGCGCGCGGCGTCGCGTGAGCAGACCTGTGAGCGACTGATCCTTCGTCATGAATCATCAGTCGCCCGGTGAGCGACCGACGCACCACGCCGGCACCGGGACGGCGGCAGGAAAACGCCCGACCGGACCACCCCGGTGGCGGCGGCCGCGGTCCTGTGACGGGGTTTCAGCGGCGTCGCACCAGCGGGAAGGGCCGGGTGTCACGGATCGTCAGGCCGGTGAGGAACATGACCAGTCGGTCGACGCCGATACCGAGGCCGCCGGTGGGCGGCATGGCGTACTCGAGGGCGTCGAGGAAGTCCTCATCGAGTTCCCTCGCCTCGGGGTCCCCGTCGGCGGCGAGCAGGGACTGGGCGGTGAGGCGGCCGCGCTGTTCGACGGGGTCGGTGAGCTCGGAGTAGGCGGTGCCGAGTTCGGTGCCGAAGGCGACGAGGTCCCAGCGCTCGGCGAGCCTCGGGTCCCCCCGGTGCCGGCGGGTGAGCGGGGAGACGTCGGTGGGGAAGTCCTTGTAGAAGGTAGGAAGCCGGGTCTGCTCCTCGACGAGCCGCTCGTACATCTCCAGGACGACGTCGCCATGGCCGTCGTCGGCCGTGTACGGCACGCCCGTGCGGTCGCAGTACCGGTGCAGCCTGAGCAGCTCCGTGTCGGCGTCGATCTCCTCCCCCAGCACCTCGGAGATCGCGCCCAGGGCGGGCGTTGGCGCCGCCGTGGATCTGTTGCAGCATCGGCGTCTCGACCTCGAGGAAGCCGCGCTCCAACAGGCCCTGGCGCAGGGCCTGGACGGCGGTGGAGCGGGCGCGGACCACGTCGCGGGCGGCGGGGCTGGAGACCAGGTCGAGGTAGCGCATGCGGACCTTCGCCTCGGGGTCGGCGAGGCCGCGGCGTTTGTCGGGCAGGGGTCGCAGGCACTTGCCCAGCAGCTGCCAGGAGGTGACGAAGACGGTCGGCTCGCCCTTGTCGCTGACGCCGGCCAGTCCGGTGGCGGTGATGAGGTCGCCGATGTCGGTGTCGGCGGTGAAGCGGTCGAGGGCGGCGCCGGTGTCCTTGCGGGTGAGGGCGAGTTGGTGGTCGCCGGACCAGTCGCGCAGCACGGCGAAGACGAGGCCGCCGAAGTCGCGCACGAGCATGATCCGGCCGGCGACGGTGACCTGCTCGCCCGCTCCGACGTCGGCGAGGACGTGGGTGCGGGCCGGGACGCCCACCGGGTAGGGGTCGATGCCGTCGGCGCGCAGCCGGTCGAGGGTGTGGTGCCGGATGCGGACCTGCTCGGGCAGGCCCGCATCCGGCCCGGCCGCCCCGGCCTCGTCCCCTCCGTCGAGGCCGAGTGCCGCCAGCGAGGGCAGTCCTTCGGTGGTCGCGGGACGCGGTCCGTTCCGCGAGTGCCCCTATTCTTGGGCGGAGCGCGGTGCGCAGCGGTGGGACGAGGACCAGCAGGACGCACAGCAGTCCCAGGGCGCCGAAGAAGGTCGCGAAACCCTCCGGCGCCCTGCTGAGGAGGCCGTTCCCGGGCGCCCGTATCGGGCCCGTGGTGTCCTTGTCGGGGACGGCCTCCACGGTGGCACTCATGTTCCGACTGTAGGAAGCCCTCGGCGTCCTCGCCCGTCGAGCGCCCCGCCCGGCGGCCGGACCTGCGGCTTCCGATAGCCTCCGTGCCGTGACGGAACAGCACTCGCACCAGTTCGAGCGGGGCACGGACGGGCCCAAGGTCATCGTGGTCGGGGTGGACGGCTCCGACTCCTCGCTGCGCGCGGCGGCCTACGCCGGTGGCCTCGCCCGACGGCAGCACGCGCTGCTCGCCGTCGTGTACGTGCAGCCGGTGATGTCGGCGGGCGCGGCTCTCGGGGCGCCGGTCGCGGAGGCCACCGACGAGATCGCCGAGGATCTGATCGCCCAGATCCGGGACGCGACCGAGCGGGTCAAGGGGATATTCGACGTCCGCTGGGAGTTCCACACCTTCCGCGGCGACCCCTACAACGGCCTGGTGACGGCGGCCGACGACCTGAAGGCCGACGCCGTGGTGGTGGGCGCCTCGGAGCAGGCCGGGCACCGGATCGTGGGTTCCGTCGCGGTGCGGTTGGTGAAGGCGGGGCGGTGGCCGGTGACGGTGGTGCCGTAGTGGCGTAGACCTCGCGGGGGCGGCGCAAGCTCGTCCGCTGTCCGGGAGCGGACGAAGGCCGGTGGGACGAGCGCTTCGTGCGCTCTCTGCACGGTGATCCGGCGCGGCGTGGGACCGTGTGGCTGCGGCTCGCGCCGGACTCGTTGGTGGCGAACGATCTCAGTTGCTCCGCCCCCGGGTGACGGTGCGTCAGAGAGTGTGCAGGAACTCGGCCAGGATCCGGTTGAAGACCTCCGGCTTCTCCAGGTTCGGGTAGTGGCCGACGCCGCTGACGACCTCGGCTCGGCCGTCGCGGACGGTGGCGGCGAGCCGTTCGGCCGCGGCGAGCATGTCGGCGGGTTCCAGGCCGCCGTTGAGGGTGAGCAGGGGGACGGCGATCTCCGACGCCCGGGCGAAGGTGTCGGTCACAGGCACGAGCCAGTCCTTCTCGCCGGGCGTGTGCTTGGCGAGTGTGCCGCAGGCCAGCTCCCGCACCAGGCGCAGGATGTCCTGGTCGACGTCGTCGATGGTCCGGTACGGGCCGGGTACGACCTGCACGAAGAAGCCGAGCCAGCCTTCTAGGTCCCCTTCGGCCAGCGTGCGCGCCATCCCGGCCTGGATCTCGCGGGTCCAGGGGTCCGTGTACTGGAACTCTCCGGTCGCGGCACCGCAGGTGACCACCGCGCGGACGAGTTCCGGGTACTCCAGCACGGTGTTGGTGGCGATCAGCCCGCCCATCGACAGGCCGACGAGAACCGCGGGCCCCGCGTCGAGGTGGCGCAGCAGGCCGGCCAGGTCGTCGGCCCAGCGGAACGGCCGGGTCGCGTTGGCGGAGGAGCCGTGGCCCCGTACGTCCGGGGCGATCACGCGGTGTTCGGCGGCGAGGGCCGGGATCTGGTTGTGCCACACCCGGTGGTCGACGTACCCGGAGTGCAGGAGGACCACCAGGTCCCCGGATCCGGTGTCGAGGTAGCCGAGGTCGCCGTCGGTGGAGGCGAAGGTGCTCAGTTCCGAAGCAACTGTCATGACAACCAAGGTGTCATCCTTCGGCGATTTTGGCAACCAAGGTGTCATGATGGCCGGGTGAATGACACCGATGCACCGCTGCCACCCGACGATCTCGGCCACCGGATCAGCGAGGTGTTCGACCTGATCGGCGCGCTCTACCGGCGCGGCCTGCGCAAGCTCGAGCAGGGCGAGGAGATCGAGGGGGTGTCCGTCGGCGTGCGCTCCGTGCTGACACTGCTGCACAGGTACGGACCCATGACGGTGCCCCAGATGGGCCGGGTCATGACGCTGACCCGGCAGTTCGTACAGCGGATGGTCAACGACGCGGTGGCCAGGGGCTGGGTCGAGGCCACCCCCAATCCCGCGCACCAGCGGTCCTCGCTGATCCGGATCACGGAGGAGGGCGAGGCCGTCATCACCGCGATCCTCGCGCGCGAGCACGCCCTGAACCGGCAGGTCGGCGGCGATCTGACCGAAGCCGAGCTGCGGGCGTGCATGCGCGTACTGAAGGAGATGCTGAAGACCTTCGACCACGTGGACGTGGACTGACCTACTCCCCCATGGTGAGCCCATCCTTGGCCGCACCCCGGCTCAGCACGATGTCCCGGATCCGGTCCCGTACACCGCGCAGTTCGGCGCCCTGGGCGAGCGCCCGGTTGAGGTTGATCACCCGGCCGGCGTCGATGTCGAACAGCTGCGGGATGAACTCGGCCTTCGACACCTCCCAGCGGCCGCCGGGCTCGTCGGGCTCGGTGAAGGTGAAGCGGCCGAGGGTGGACTGGTTGCCGCGCGGGTCCTGGACGCCCTGATCGTTGTACATCGCGCCGGCCACCTGGTCGCCCATGCCGTAGACCACCCAGGTCCCGTTGACCTTCTCGTACGCCTGCGGGACATGGGCGTGGGTGCCGAGGATCAGGTCGATGGCGGGGCGGTCGTCGGCGCGGGCGGCCGTGAGGTCGCGGGCGAGGGTCAACTGCACGTCGTCGGGGGCGTCCTGCCATTCGGTGCCCCAGTGCAGCGACACGACGACCACGTCGGCGCCCCCTTTCCGGGCGGCGCGGGCGTCGGCCAGGATCTTGTTCTCGTCGATGAGGTTGACCGCCCAGGGCTGCCCGGGCGGCAGTGGGAAGCCGTTGACGCCGTACGTGTACGCGAGGTGCGCGACCTTGGCCGGGCCCGCGCGCAGCACCCTCACGGAGCGCGCCTCGCCCTCGGTGCGCGCCGTCCCCGTGTGCCGTACGCGCGCCTTGTCGAGGGCGTTCAGGGTGCGCAGGATGCCGGCGGCGCCGTCGTCGAGGCTGTGGTCGGAGGCGGTGGAGCAGCCGTCGTAGCCGGTGGCGGCGACACCCTTGGCCACCTCCGGCGGGGACTTGAAGGTCGGGTAGCCGGTGTACTGGCCGTCCTCGCCGTAGACCGTCTCCATATGGCACAGCGCCAGATCGGCGCGGGAGACGACGGGTTCGACACCGGAGAACATCGGGCGGAAGTCGTAGCCGGAGCCACGCGCGTCGAAGCGCGCGCGGTCGATGACCGACGTGTGCGGGAGGATGTCGCCGGACGCGACGAGCGTGAAGCCGCGGGGGCCCTTGGCGGAGGCACCTGGTTGCCCCGACGCCTTGTGTTCGTTGGCCTGGCAGGCGGCGCCCGCGGCGAGAGCGGCCGTCAGAGCGAGGGCCACGAGTCGACTGCGTGCAATCATCAGCTCACCCCGTGTGGTCGTATTACCCACCAATACGTATGAAACGGGGCGCTCCCGCAAACAATCCGGCGGCTTCCATTAGCCCGTCCGGCGCGCCCCGGCTGGGCGGAACGGACCGTTCGTCGTACCGTTCGCCGACGCGATCGACCGTCCGCCGCAGATCCGTGCGTGTGCTCTGTCCCACAACGGCCGCCTGCGATGCCATACGGCCATGACGGCCGGAACCACCCTCACCAAAGGGACGACGACCGCCGAGCACGAGCTCGCCGCACTGCAGCGGGAGCACGGCCGGCCCCTCTTCGCGCTCCTGCTCCGGCTCTGCGACGGCGACCGGCAGCGCGCTGAGGACCTCGTGCAGGAAACGCTGGTGCGCGCCTGGCAGCATCCCGAGGCCCTGCGCGCCGACGACTTCGACTCCGTACGGCCCTGGCTGCTGACCGTCGGGCGGCGGCTCGCGATCGACGCGCGGCGGGCCCGGCAGGCGCGGCCGCCGGAGGTCGGGGACGCGATCCTGGAGAACGCGCGGGTGATCTCCGACCACGCCGAGCGGGCGGCGGAGATGCTCGATGTACGCGAGGCTGTGAAGACACTCACTCCGGAGCACCGTGAAGTTCTGGTGCTCGTGTACTTCCAAGGGGCGAGTGTTGCGGAGGCCGCGGAAACCTTGGGTATTCCGCCCGGTACGGTGAAGTCCCGCGCGTACTATGCGCTGCGCGCCCTGCGCAGGGTGCTTCCGGGATACGCGGCCGACCTGCGGTGAAACCGACGGCTTAGTCAAACCTCCGTAAAGCGCCTTGCTGCGGACCCCGGTTGAGTAATCGGCTGTCCTCATCCGTGTTCCGGATGGGGCCCGGGCGATCGGGCGATCGGGCGACGCGCACGCACCGGAGGAAGGCAGGAAGGGATGCTGCACAGAGGTCAAGAGAGCACGGACGGCACCGGCGGCGGCGAACTGACCGTCCCCATGGCGTGGTTGTACGCCGAGTACATCGCCGACGAGCTGCTGCGGACCGGCGATCTCATGCCGCCGACGTCCTTCGAGTTCCGCGCCGGGCGCGATGCGCTGGCGCTGACCATCTTCCTGTCCGACACCGACGGCGAGCTCTCCGGCATCCGGGTCGTCACCCAGCTGGAGACGTGGATGTCACTGACGGCGTACGACCAGCCGTGGCAGGACTGGGTGCGCGAGCGCATGGCGGGCCTCGCGGCCGAGGCGGTCGAGTCCGGCGGGCCCGCACCCGACCTGGAGCTGGCCGAGGCGGCCTGGCGCTGGCTGCAGGAGACCGAGCTGCTCGCGCCCGATCTGAACGCGGTGCCGGGCGGCGGTGCGCTGGTCGGGGAGGACGAGGGGCCGAAGGTGTGGACCCCGGCGTGGCAGTTGGGGCTGCCGCTCGGGCACCTCGCCATCCACCTTTTTTAAGTTCTTTTCTCCCCCGACCAATCCTCGGCCCCGGCCGCTCCGAATCCTTTGGTTGCGATTCTGTGGGCGGCTTGAGTGATTCGACTGCCTGGTGCGTACCAGTGGGCGCAAGGAGTAACACACCCCACACCCAACGGCACGAGGATTCGGCATGAGGTCCCTGGAGAGGCATCGCGACGTCGCCGCGTACGCGCTCGGCGTGCTGAACGAGGCGGAGGCGTTCCGCTTCGAGGACCACCTCATGGAGTGCCCCCGCTGCGCGGCACACGTGACCGAGTTCGGGCCCATCACCCGCCAGTTGATGCTGTACCGGCGGTCCACGCCCCCTTTCGTGCACCCCATGGCCAAGCCGGGCCCGCAGCTGCTGAACCGGCTGCTCGAAGCGGTGGCGGCCCGCCACCGCGCCCGGCGCCGCCGCACGCTGTACGCCGTGGCCGCCTCGGTGGTGATCGCCCTGGCCGGGCCCGGGATCGCGATGATGGCGAGCGGCGACGCCGGGGCCGTACGGGTCGTCGAGGCGACCGACGCGCGGTCGGGGGTGTGGGCGCAGGTCACGACCGAGAACGAGGCCTACGGCACTCAGGTGGAACTGAAGGTGAAGGACGGCGCGGGTCCGCGCGCCTGTCACCTCGTCGCCATCGGCCGGGACGGCTCGGAGGAGACGGTGACCAGCTGGTCCGCCGCCCATCACGACGCCCGTGAGAACACCATGACGGGCGCCTCGGCGATGCACACCGACGAGATCGTGCGCTACGAGGTGCGTACGGCGGGCGGGGAACACCTGGTGACGCTCAAGCCCCGGTGAGCCGTCGACGCACTGTCCTCCTCCGGCCTACTTCAGCAGCCTCGACAACCTCCGGTCGGCCAGCGGTTTCCCGCCCGTCTGGCAGGTCGGGCAGTACTGGAGCGAGGAGTCGCTGAAGGAGACCTCGCGGATGGTGTCGCCGCACACCGGGCACGCTTCGCCGGTGCGGCCGTGGACGCGCAGGCCGCTCTTCTTCTCCGCCTTCAGGCGCCCGGCCGCGAGGCCTCGGGAACGGTCGACCGCTTCGGTGAGGGTGGTGCGCAGGGCGTCGTAGAGCGTGGCCGTCTCCTGCGGGGTCAGTGAGGAGGCCAGCTTGAAGGGGGACATCTTCGCCGCGTGCAGGATCTCGTCGCTGTAGGCGTTGCCGACCCCCGCGATGAGGCTCTGGTCGCGCAGGGCGCCCTTGATCTGGCGGCGTTCGTCCTTCAGCAGGGCGGCCAGAGCCGTCTCGTCGAAGTCGTCGGCGAGCGGGTCCGGGCCCAGCCGGGCCACGCCCGCGACCTGCTGCGAGTCCTGGACGACGTACACCGCGAGGCGCTTTTGGGTGCCCGCCTCCGTCAGGTCGAAGCCGGCGCCGGTCTCCAGGGCCACGCGCAGGGCGAGCGGGCCCTTGCCGGGGCGGGGCATGCCGCTCGGGAGCTCGTCCTTCCAGTGCAGCCAGCCCGCGCGGGCCAGGTGGGTCACCAGGTGCGGGCCGTCCGCCGTGACGAGGTCGAGGAACTTGCCGTATCTGTGCACGGCGGTGACCTCGTGGCCCTCGACGGCCGTGACCGGCGGGTCGTACGTCTTGAGGACGCTGATCGCGACCGGCAGCACGCGCACGATCTCGTGGCCGACCAGGTTCTCGGTCAGGAAGTCCTTGAGCGCTTCGACCTCGGGCAGTTCCGGCATACGTCCAGAGTGCCACCCGGGACCGACAGCGCCAGGCGGGTCCGGTCACGCGCCTCGCCGGCGCAGGGTGCTCATGGCCGCTCCGGCGCCACGAACTCGCACCACACCGCCTTGCCGCCGCCCCGGGCCTCCACGCCCCACACGTCCGTGAGCAGGTCGACGAGGAGCAGGCCGCGCCCGGAGACGCCCGACTCCCCCGCCTCGCGGCGGCGTGGCAGGGCGCTGGAGGAGTCCTCGACCTCGACGCGCAGCCGGCGTTCGGAGCCGCTGAGGACCCGCAGGGTCACGATGGCGGAGCCCTCGGTGTGCATCAGGGCGTTGGTGATCAGCTCGTCGGCGACCAGCTCGATCTCGTCGGCCCGGTCGGCGGCGTTCCAGGCGCCCACGGCGGCCCGGATCATGTGCCGGGCTCCGGTGAGGGCCTCGGGGTCGCCGGGGGCGACATGCTGCTGGAGGCGGCCGCCGGACTGCGGGGCGTCCAGGACGCTACGGCGCAGCAGGAGCAGGGCCACGTCGTCCTCGCCGCCGCGTTCCTCGGCCACGTCGATGAGCCGGTCCGCCAGGTCCCGTACGTCGTCCGGGCCGGTGGCTATCAGCGCGGTGAGGGTCTGCATGCCGTCGTCCAGGTCGGCGCCGGGCTGTTCGACCAGGCCGTCGGTGCACAGCAGGAGGGTGTGGCCGGAATCCAGCTCGATGGTGCCGACCGGGTATTCGAGCCGCCCGAACTCCGCGGACAGGCCGAGCGGCAGCCCGCCCTCGACCGCGACGCGACGGCAGGCGCCGCCCGGCTCCCGGATCAGCGGGTCGATGTGGCCGGCCCGGACCACCTGCACCACTCCGGTGGACAGGTCGGCCTCCGCGTACAGGCAGGTCGCGAAGCGGTCGGTGTCCAGCTCGTGCAGGAACACGGAGGCGCGGGCCATCACCGTGGCCGGGGTGTGCCCCTCGGCGGCGTAGGCGCGCAGGACGATCCGCAGCTGGCCCATGACGGCGGCGGCGTGCGTGTCATGTCCCTGGACGTCGCCGATGACGGCGCCGACCCGGCCGCCCGGCAACGGGATCAGGTCGTACCAGTCGCCGCCGATGTCCCGGCCGAGGGAGGCCGAGCGGTAGCGGACGGCGACGTCGGCGCCGGACACGCTGGGGATGGTGCGCGGCAGCATGGCCTGCTGGAGTCCGGTGGCGAGGTCCTTCTCCTGGTCGTAGAACATGGCCCGCTGCAGGCTCTGCGCGATGCTGCTGCCGAGGGCGACGAGCACGTTGCGGTCCTCGGTGGAGAAGCCGTTGCGGTCGCTGTAGAGCAGGCCGATGGCGCCGATCGGCCGGGCCTGGGCGATCAGCGGCAGATAGGCGGCGGCCGTGATGCTCAGGTCGGTGATGTGCGGCCACAGGATCGGGTAGCGCTCGGCGAACTCCTCCGGCGACTCGATGAAGCGCGGGCTGAGGGTCCGCACGACCTCGCTCATCGGGTACTGCTCGTCGATCCGGGTGACCCGGGTCCCGGGCACGAAGCTGCCCGCGGGGCCCTCGGCGACCAGCCGGATGCGGCCGGCCTCGACCAGTCCCATGACCAGGCTGGTGGCGCCGAGGTTGCTCAGCCCGTGGGTGTCCTTGAGGACGTCGATGACGTCCTGGACCGTGCGGGCGTGCGCGAGGGCGGCCGTGGTGAGCTGGACGACGCTGGTCTGCTGTCGGCGGGCCTCGTCCTCGGCCGCCTGCTCGCGCCGCTGCTCGCTCTCGGCGAGTTCGTCGGTGGCGTCGCGGACGATGCCGATGATGCGGCGCGGGCGGCCCGTCTCGTCACGGCGGATGTAGCCCTGGGTGTGGGTCCAGCGCAGTGTTCCGTCGCGGCAGCGGATGCGGAAGTAGGCGCCGTAGTTCTCGCTGCCGTCCTTCATGGCCTGGGAGACCAGGCCGTCCAGCCGGTAGGCCTCCGGGGGCGGCACTCGGATCGCGAGGGTCGTGGGGTGTCCGTCGTATTCGTCGGGGCGCAGGTCGAAGACCTCGTAGGCCTGGGCGTCCATGTGGAACAGACCGGTATCCAGGTCCCAGTCGAAACTGCCCATGCGGTTGAGCGCCAGGATCGGATCCGGGTGGGCGGGCCAGTCGTCCGGGAGTGACAGGGCGCTCGCTCCCCGATCAACCATGGGGCCACCTTGCCAGGATTTGCCGGAATCTTCGACTGGGGCGACGGAACCGTCCGCGCTTGGCAGGCGGGACGTCGCCCCTGCGCCGGTCAGCCGTCGAAGACGTCGGTGGGGCTGCCGAAGATGATGCTGTCGGAGGTGGACGGCTCGTCGGGGACCAGCCCGCCGCTGTCGGGCACGTCGGGGGTGTCCGATCCTGTCCGGGAGTCGGAGGGGTTGGAGGGGTTGGAGGGGTTGGACTCATCGGGGGACTTCGAGGGCTCAGGGGACTTCGGCGACGCGGGCGTTCGGCCGGGGTCGGCCGTCGGGGGCGACGCCGTGACGGTGGCCGAGGGGCAGTCGGCGGGAGCGGTGGCCGCCCTGTCCGCCGCGGGCGCCCGCGTCTTCTTCGGCGGCTTGTCGGTGGCGCCGGGGGTGACGGTGACCGTCGGGGTCACGCAGTCGGTCGGCGACTCGTGCGAGGGGGACGCGCTGCCCTCGCCGGGCGAGGCGAGGGAGGCGCTGTCGTGCGGGCGTGGGACCGGGGTCAGGGTCGGGGTCACCGGCTTCGGCGGCCGTACCGCATGGTCGCGGTCGTGGCCGCGATGACCGATGGGCCGTTCGATCCAGGTGTTGTCGGCGATGTTGATGATCGTGATGTTGGTGATCACCTGTGTCGTCGGGGCCACCACGATCACCTGGTTCGGGCGGTACCCGGGCCAGGCCCGGCCGCTGGTGCCGGCTTTGCCCCGCGGGTCGACGGGCGGGGCGAGCGGGTTGCCGCAGGCGCAGCGGACACGCGGCACACCGCGGCTGTCGACGAGGACGGCGGTGCCCGCCTGCAGGACGGACTGGTACCCCGTCCCCATGCCGTCGCGGAACCCGTGGTTGGTGACCCGGGTGTCGGCGCGCAGCACGACCGAGGTCAGTCCGCGCAGATAGCCGGGGATCGACGCCTGGGAGATGCCCGCGGTCTGGGCGAAGACACGGCCTCTGGCCCGGTCGGCGGTGAGCTGATCGATCTGGCGCGGGACATCACAGCTGCCGGCGCCCCGGATACCGGCGTACAGACCTGGCGTCTCGCCGGACAGGGGCTGGAGCCCGGCCCGCCCCGAGTGTGCCGGCCTCGGCGTTCGGGTGACCGGCGACGGGGTGACGGTCGAGGTCGCCGTGGAGCCGGTGAAGGGATCCGGCCCCTGGTCCGCGACGGGCTGGAGGAAGACGTCCGAGCCTGCTTCGGTGTCCTTGTCGCTGCCGCCGCCGCATCCGGCGATGGCGAGCGCCACCGAGAGCGCGCAGGCCGTGACGATGGTTCGGGTGGGTGTCCGCACCATGCACTCCCGCCTGTTATCGGGCATTTAGCAACCATTGTCTGCTTCACTCGCTTGGGTTACGCAAGCGGAGAGGTGGTATACGCAGAGTCACCTGGGTCTCGGGCGCGACAATGAGGAGAGGAGCGCACGGCCATGGAGTGGTTCATCGCACCGGACTACTGGACGAGCCGGCTGGTCTTCCAGCGGGCTCTGGCCGGCGTGTACCTCGTCGCGTTCCTGACGGCGGCCCTGCAGTTCCGGGCGCTGATGGGAGAGCGCGGCATGCTGCCCGTGCCGCACTTCGTCGCGCGGGTGCCCTTCAAGGCCGCCCCGAGCGTCTTCCAACTGCACTACTCGGACCGGTTCTTCGCCGCCTGCGCCTGGTCGGGGTGCGCGGTGTCGGCGGCGCTGCTGGCCGGGCTGGACTCCGTGGTGCCGCTGTGGGGCGCCATGCTGTTGTGGCTGGTCCCGTGGGCGCTGTATCTGTCGATCGTGAACGTCGGCCAGACCTGGTACTCGTTCGGCTGGGAGTCCCTGTTGCTGGAGGTCGGCTTCCTCGCCGTGTTCCTGGGCAACGACGAGGTGGCGCCGCCGATCGTGGTGCTGTTCCTGCTGCGCTGGATCCTGTTCCGCGTCGAGTTCGGCGCGGGTCTGATCAAGATGCGCGGCGACGCCTGCTGGCGGAAGCTGACCTGCCTGGACCACCATCACGAGACCCAGCCGATGCCGGGCCCGCTGAGCTGGTTCTTCCACCATCTGCCGAAGCCGCTGCACCGGGTCGAGGTGGCCGCCAACCACGTCACCCAGCTCGTCGTGCCCGTCCTCCTCTTCACCCCGCAGCCGATCGCGACGGCCGCGGCCTCCCTGATGATCGTCACTCAGCTGTGGCTGGTCCTGTCGGGCAACTTCTCCTGGCTGAACTGGATCACCATCGTGCTGGCCCTGTCGGCGGTGCAGTGGCCGAGCGATCCGCCGTCCGTGCCGGACGCACCCCTGGGGTACGAGGTGGTGGTCCTGGCGATCTCCACGCTGCTCCTGTTCCTGAGCTACCACCCGGTCGCCAACATGATCTCCCGCCGCCAGGTCATGAACCGCTCCTTCGACCCGCTTCATCTGGTCAACACCTACGGTGCGTTCGGCAGCGTCAGCCGGATCCGGTACGAGGTGGTGATCGAGGGCACCGCCGACGACGTACCGCGCGAGGACTCGGACTGGCGGGAGTACGAGTTCAAGGGCAAGCCGGGCGATCCCCGGCACTGGCCGCGCCAGTTCGCGCCGTACCATCTGCGGCTGGACTGGCTGATGTGGTTCGCCGCGCTGTCGCCCGCCTATGCCGGGTCGTGGTTCGGCACCCTGATGGAACGGCTCCTGGAGAACGACCGCGACACGCTGAAGCTGCTGCGCCGCTCACCGTTCCCGCCGGACGCCCCGCCCCGCTATGTACGCGCCCGTCTCTTCCGCTACCGCTACACGACCTGGCGTGAGCTGCGGGAGACGGGCGCGTGCTGGGAGCGCACGTATGTGCGGGAGTATCTGCCGCCTATGCGGTTGGCGGGGGTGGCTCAGCGGAGCTGAGGCTCCTGAACGGTGGCGAGGACCGTGCTCGCCGGCCCGATGGTCGGCCCGGTCACGGTCTCAAAGGGCGTACACCCGGGTAGCCGTACCCGCGAAGACCTCCGCACGCTCGGCCGCGTCGAGACCGGCGGTCAACTCCCGGGCCACGGACACCACCTCGCCGTACGGCGCCGTCGGCGTGCACACGGGCCAGTCGGAGCCGAACATGAGTCGCTGCGGGCCGAAGGCGTCCAGGACCACGTCGGCGTACGGGCGCAGGTCTTCGACGCTCCAGGAGGCGAGGTCGGCCTCGGTGACCATGCCGGAGAGTTTGCAGACGGTGTTGGCGAGGGCGGCCAGGGAGCGGACGGCGGTTTCCCAGGGTTCGAGGGCGCCGGAGGCGATGGGCGGTTTGCCCAGGTGGTCCAGGACGAAGGTGAGGCCGGGGTGGTCCGCGGCGGCCTTGACGCAGGCCGGCAGCTGGTGGGGCAGCACGACCAGGTCGTAGACCAACCCGGCGTCGGCGACGGCGGCCAGTCCTCGCCGTACGTCCGCACGCAGCAGCCACTGCGGATCCGGCTCGCCCTGCACCTGGTGCCGGATGCCCTTCAGGTGCTCGCCGCCCGGGAGTTCGCGCAGGCCGGCCAGCTCGTCGGCGACATCGGGACGGATCAGGTCCGTCCAGCCGACGACCCCCGCGATCAGCTCGTGCTCGGCCGCGAGAGCCAGGAACTCCGGGGTCTCCTCGGGCACGGTGATCGTCTGGACGAGGACCGCGCGGTCGACTCCGGCCGCGCGGGCCTCGGGGGTGAGGTCCTTGATCGTGAAGTTCCGTCGCAGCGGGCTGTGTTCGTCGATCCAGTCCTGGTCCCGTACCGACAGGTCCCAGACGTGGAAGTGGGCGTCGACGATCACGGCAGCTCCCATACGACGGGCAGGCCGGCGTCCGCGCCCTCGCCGGAGTAGTCGTGCACCACGTCCAGCAGCTCGGCCATGCGGGCCTGCCAGGCCACATTGACCGGCAGTTTCTCCAGCTCGGCGAGCAGGCGGCCGTAGTCCTCGCACTCCAGGACGTGGAGGAGGTCGGTGCCGCTGCGCCAGATCGTCCAGGAGGTGGCACCGGCGGCACGGATGGCGTCGGTGAGCTCGGCGGGGACCTCGCGGTGGGCGGCCTCGTACTCGGCGACGCGGTCCGCGCGGACCTTGGTGTGCAGGGCGACTCTCATGAGGGTTCCTCCGCGACCAGGAGACCGGCTTCCCGCAGTTCCTGCCAGAACGCGGCAGGCACGGCAGTCTCGAACTGATCGGCACAGTCGTGGACTTCGCTCTTTGAGCGCGCGCCCACCAGGACGCTCGCGACAGCCGGATGGGCGGCACAGAAGGCCAGGGCCGCGGCCCGCAGGCTGATGCCGTGCCGCTCGGCAATCGCCTTCATACGCAGGGCCTTGTCCAGCAACTTCCCCGGCGCCTCGGCGTAGTTGTAGGTCGCTCCGGGCTTCGGGTCCGCCAGCAGACCGGAGTTGAAGGCGCCGCCGATCACCACCGAGGGACCACGCTCCACGGCGGCAGGCAGCAGTTCGGTGAGCGCGCTCTGATCGAGCAGTGTGTAGCGGCCGGCACACAGCACCACGTCCAAGTCCGTGTCCCGGACGAACCGCGTGAGCATCTCGGTCTGGTTCATGCCCGCGCCGATCGCACCGATCACGCCTTCGCCGCGCAGCTTCTCCAGCGCCGGGTAGCCCTCCCTGAACGCCTGGTCGGCGTGGTCGTCGGGGTCGTGGAGATAGACGACGTCGAAGCGGTCGAGGCCGAGGCGTTCGAGGCTGGCCTCCAAGGAGCGTCGTACGCCGTCGGCGCTGAAGTCCCAGACGCGACGATGCGTGGCCGGTACGGCGAAGCCGTTCGCGAGGTCGTCACCGTGGCCGTCGGCGGGTTCCAGGAGACGGCCCACCTTCGTGGAGACCGTGTACGCCGAGCGCGAGCGGTCCCGCAGGGCCGCGCCCAGGCGGCGTTCCGACAGGCCGAGGCCGTAGTGCGGGGCGGTGTCGAAGTAGCGGATGCCGCACTGCCAGGCGGCGTCCACCGCCTCGTACGCCTGCTCCTCGCCGACCTCGGTGTAGAGGTTGCCGATACCGGCGGCGCCGAAGGAGAGTTCGCTGACCTCGACGCCGCTGCGGCCGAGCCGTCTCACTGGCTCACCGGCCGCAGGCGCAGGCCCTGCATGCCGCCGTCGACGGCGAGCGCGGTGCCGGTCGTGGCACCGGAGAGCGGGCTCACCAGATAGGCGATGGCGCCCGCGACCTCGGCGGGCGAGACGAGGCGGCCAGTGGGCTGGCGGGCCTCCAGGGCGGCACGCTCGGCGGCCGGGTCGGAGGCGGCGTCGAGCAGGCGGCCCACCCAGGGGGTGTCGGCCGTGCCGGGGTTCACGCAGTTGACGCGGATGCCCTCGCGGACGTGGTCGGCGGCCATGGCGAGGGTGAGGGAGTACACGGCGCCCTTGGTCGCGCTGTACAGCGCCCGTTGCGGGAGCCCGGCGGTGGCCGCGATGGAGCAGGTGTTGACGATCGCCGCGTGGGCGGAGGCGCGCAGGTGCGGGAGGGCGGCGCGGGCCACCCGGACCATGCCGACGACGTTGACGTCCATGACCCGGTGCCACTCGGCGTCGTCGTTGTCCTCGACGGTGCCCTGGGCGCCGATACCGGCGTTGTTGACCACCACGTCCAGTCCGCCGAGGTCGGCCACGGCGGCCGCCACGGCCTCACGCACCGAGGCGTCGTCGCTCACGTCGGCGCGGAAGGCGAGCAGCGGCTTCTCGACGGACGACGGGTCCAGGTCGAGGACGGCGACCTGGGCGCCGCGCGCGGCGAGGAGTTCGGCCGTGGCCCGGCCGATGCCGGAGGCGCCTCCTGTCACCAGCGCCTTGAGACCCTCGAAGTCGCTCATGCCACGTGCCCCTTCTTCTGCGTCTGGAGGTCGGCAGCCCAGAAGGCGCCGTCCGGGAATGTGTATCGCGCGACCGACTCGGGTCGCATGGCGGCCGAGAAGCCGGGCGCGGTGGGTGCCGTGTAGTGACCTTCCCTGATCACCACCGGGTCGAGGAAGTGGTCGTGCAGATGGTCGACGTACTCGATGACGCGGTCCTCGGTGGTGCCGGTGACGGCCACGTAGTCGTACATCGACAGGTGCTGGACGAGTTCGCACAGTCCGACGCCGCCCGCGTGCGGGCAGACCGGCACGCCGAACTTGGCGGCGAGCAGCAGGATGGCGAGGTTCTCGTTGACACCGCCGACGCGGGCCGCGTCGATCTGGAGGACGTCGAGGGCACCGGCCTGGAGGAGCTGCTTGAAGACGACCCTGTTCTGCACGTGCTCGCCGGTGGCCACCTTCACCGGGGCGACGGCCTTGCGAATGGCGGCGTGGCCGAGGACGTCGTCGGGGCTGGTGGGCTCCTCGATCCAGTACGGGTCGAACTCGGCGAGGGCCTTGGTCCAGCGGATCGCCTCGTCGACGTCCCAGCGCTGGTTGGCGTCGATCGCCATGCGGATGTCCGGCCCGACGACCGCACGGGCGACGCGGCAGCGCCGTACGTCGCCCTCCAGGTCGGCGCCGACCTTCAGCTTGATCTGCCGGAAGCCGTCGGCGACGGCCTCGGCGGCGAGCCGGGTGAGCTTGTCGTCGTCGTAGCCGATCCAGCCCGCGGAGGTGGTGTAGGCGGGGTATCCGCGCTCCAGGAGCCGGGCTGCGCGCTCCGCCGAGCCCGCCCGCCCCTGGCGCAGGATCGTCAGCGCCTCCTCGGGTGTGAGCGCGTCGGTGAGGTACCGGAAGTCGATCTGCCGGACGATCCACTCGGGGTCGGCGTCGGCGAGGAGCTGCCAGAGGGGCTTGGCGGCCCGTTTGGCGGCGAGGTCCCACACGGCGTTCATGACCGCGCCGATCGCCATGTGCATCACGCCCTTCTCGGGGCCGAGCCAGCGCAGCTGGCTGTCGCCGATCAGGTCGCGGTTCAGGGTCCCCGGGTCGGCGCACAGCTCGTCGACGGACCGGCCGACGACATGCCCGCGCAGCGCCTCGATCGCGGCGACCTGGACCTCGTTGCCCCGCCCGATGGTGAAGGTGAACCCGTGCCCCTCGTGCCCGTCGGCGGCGTCGGTGCGCAGCACGAGGTACGCGGCCGAGTAGTCGGGGTCCGGGTTCATCGCGTCGGAGCCGTCGAGCTCGCGCGAGGTGGGGAAACGGATGTCGTAGGTGTCGACCGCGGTGATGCGGGCGGGGGTCGGGGACACGGAGGGCCCTTTCGGTAGGTGACAGGGGCGAGGCTCAGTCCTGGGCGCGGCCCGTCGTCACGCGGGCGATCATGAGGGCGACCAGGATGATTCCGCCGTAGATGGCCTGGATCCAGAACGACGGGACCTGGGCGAGGGTGAGCAGGTTCTGGACGACGCCGAGGAGGAGTACGCCGGTCAGGGCGCCGAACATGGTGCCCTTGCCGCCGTCCAGGCTGATGCCGCCGATCACCGCGGCCGCGAACACGGTGAAGATCATGTTGTTGCCCTGGTTGGCGCTGATCGCCCCGACGTAGCCGGTCTGGATGATCCCGCCGACGGCGGCCAGCGTCCCCGCGACGACGAACACGCCGAGCATCACGCGCTCGACCCGGATACCGGCCGCGCGGGCGGCGTCCGCGTTGCCGCCGATGGCGTACAGGGCGCGTCCGACGCGGTGGTACTTGAGCACGAACCCGGCGATCGCGAAGGCGGCCGCCGCGAGCCACACCGACATCGGGATGTTCAGGAAGGTGGTCGTGGCGAGGGAGTAGAAGCTGTCGGGCATCCCGAAGAGGGTCTTGCCCTTGGTCGCGCCGACCAGCAGACCGCGCAGGACGATCAGCATCGCGAGCGTCACGATGAACGCGTTGAGCTTGAACTTCACGACCAGGATGCCGTTGAAGGCACCCACCGCCGCGCCGACCGACAGGATCGCCAACAGGGCGAGGGCGGTGGGGAGTTCGGTGCCCCAGCCGGACTGGGCGGCGGGCAGCACGAGGAGCGCTCCGACGGCGGGCGCGATGCCGACCACCGACTCCAGGGACAGGTCGAACTTGCCGGTGATGAGGACGAGCGACTCGGCCAGCACGACCATCGCCAGCGCGGCGGAGGCGCCGAGGATGGAGATCAGGTTCCGCTCGGTGAGGAACGAGTCGTTGACCACCGCGCCGAGCACCATGAGCAGCAACAGGGCGGGTACGAGGGCGAGTTCACGGGCCCGGCGGAGCAGGACGGCCTTCGGGGCGAGGACGCCTTTCACAGCCGGCCCGGGAGCGGTGGGCGATTTGGCCGCGGTCTTCATCTCAGTCACCTCGGCCTCCGGCGGGTCGGCCGGGGGTCCGGGGGTTGTCCCCCGGGGAGATGCCGTAGCCATGGTCCACTCCTTCGATGGAGGCGATCAGCTCGTGGTCGCGCCAGCCCGCCGGGTGCTCGGCGACGACACGGCCGTGGAACAGGACGAGGACGCGGTCGCAGCGGCGCAGGTCGTCGAGTTCGTCGGAGACGACGAGCACGGCGGTACCGTCCTCGCGGGCGCTGTCCATGCGGGCGAGCAGGGACTCCTTGGATTTCACGTCGACGCCCGCGGTGGGGTTGATCAGCACGAGCAGGCGGGGGTCGGAGGCCAGGGCGCGGGCCATGACGACCTTCTGCGCGTTGCCGCCGGACAGGTCGGAGACGGGCTGGTCCGGGCCCTCGGTGTGGATGTCGAGGCGTTCGATGAGGGCACCCGCGAAGGCCCGCTTGCGGTCGGTGCCGACGAGGCCGAAGCGGCCGAGCCGGTCCAGGACGCTCATGGTGGCGTTGTCGCCGATGGTCATGCCGGCGACCAGGCCCTGGTCGTGCCGGTCGCGGGGCACACAGGCGACGCCCGCCTTGAGGGCGGCCCGCACATCGCCGAACGGCAGCCGTTCACCGCCCAGTCGAGCGGTTCCGCCCGTCGGCGTGTGCAGCCCCGCGAAGGACTCGGCCAGCTGCACCTTGCCACTGCCGCTGATCCCGGCGAGTCCGACGACCTCTCCGCGGCGGACGGTGAGGTCGATGTTCGTGTACGACGGTGAGGTGAGCCCCCGGGCTTCGAGGAGGACGGGGGCGTCATGGTCGACGTCCCTGGGGTCCACGGCCTGTTCGGCGATGGCCTCGACGGACTCCCCCGCCATGGCCTCCACCAGGGCCCGGCGCGGGAGTTCGGCGACCGGGGCGGTGGTGATCCAGCGTGCGTCGCGCAGGACCGTGACGGTCTGGCAGACCTCGTACACCTCCTGGAGGTGGTGCGAGATGAACAGGAAGGTGACGCCGGAGTCCTGCAGCGCCCGCATGCGCGTGAAGAGCCGCTCGATCTCGCGGTTGTCGAGCTGGGCGGTGGGCTCGTCGAGAATGATGAAGCGGGCGCCGAAGCTCAACGCCCGGGCGATCTCCACCATTTGACGGTCCTCGACCTTGAGGTCCGAGGTGCGGGCGTCGGGGTCGACGTGCACGTCCCATGTGGCGAGGAGTTCGGCCGCTTCGGTGCGCAGCTTGCGCCAGCTGATGAATCCGCGCTGGAGAGGCTGGCGGTTAATGCTGTGTTTATCCGGGGGACGCAGCATCCCATTGCGGCTCCGCCGCGGGCCGGACCCCCGGCCGACCTTGCGGTTCAGGCGCGTTGACTTGGCAGCGTGGATTTCGGCGATGAAGAGATTCTCTGCAACCGTCATTTCCGGAACGAGAGTGGGCTTCTGGTAGACGCAGGCCACCTTGCGGCGCCAGGCGTCGCGGTCGGCCGGCGCGGGCGCCGGTTCGCCGTCGAAGCGGACCTCGCCCTCGTCGGGGGCCTGGAGGCCGGTGAGGATGTTGACCAGGGTCGACTTGCCGGCGCCGTTGCGGCCGACGAGGGCGTGGGACTCGCCGGGCAGGACGGTGAGCCGGCCGTCGGCGAGGGCGGTGGTGGGGCCGTAGCGCTTGACGATGTCGCGCGCCTCGACGAGGGGCGTGACCGCGGTCTTCCGTACCTGCGTACTCATTTGACCGTGTTGCCCCAGAGCTTGGGGTCGTCGACGTTGTCCTTGGTGACCAGCGGGGCGGGCAACTGGTCCTCGAGGATGCCGCTGGGGAGCTTGACGATGGTCGAGTCGTGGTCGGTCGGACCCGGCTCGAACTTCTTCCCCTCCATCGCCGCCTTGATGTAGTACATGCCGTACTTGGCGTACAGGTCGGCGGGCTGGGAGACGGTCGCGTCGATCTCGCCCTTGCGGATGGCGTCGTACTCCTGCGGGATGCCGTCGTTGGAGACGATCGTGATGTGGCCCGTCTGCCCGGCCTTCTTCAGCATCCCCTTGGACTTCAGGGTCTGCAGGGTCGGCGCGAGGTAGACGCCGCCGGCTTGCAGGTAGATGCCCTTGATGTCGGGGTTGGCGTTGAGGAGGGTGTCCAGCTTGGAGGCCGCGGTGTCGGACTCCCACTTGGCCGGTATTTCCAGGACCTTCAGCTTGGGGAAGTTCTTCTTCACGCAGGCCCGGAACGCCTCGGAGCGGTCACGGCCGTTGACCGAGGCCAGGTCGCCCATGATCTGCACGACCTTGCCGGAAGGGATCTGCGCGCCGAGGTACTGGCAGGCCTTCTCGCCGTACGCCACGTTGTTCGCCCGCACCACCATCGCGACCTTGCCCTTGTCGGGGGCCACGTCGACGGCGACGACCGGCACGCCCTTGCGCTCGGCCTGGTCGAGGCCGGCCTCGATGGCGGCGCTGTCCAGCGGGGCGACGACCAGGCCCTTCACGCCCTGGTTGAGCTGGTTGTTGATGTCGGTGATCTGCTGGGAGGGGTCGCTGTTGGAGTTGACCGTCTTCAGCGCCTCGACGCCTTCGGAGTCGGCCATCTTCGGCACGTAGTCGTTGTACGACTGCCAGAACGGCGAGGTCAGCAGGGGCAGGATCACCCCGACCTTGCCGGTTCCGCCACCGCCCTCGGCACTGGCGGCGCCGGTGTCTTTGGTACTGCCGCATGCGGCGAGCACGAGCGAGGCGCCGGCGACCGCTGCCACCGCGCCGACGATCCGGGACCTGTTTCGCTTCCTCTTGCTCACTGTCCTGCCGGGCATCTGGCGGCTCCTCGTTGAGCTTGTTCGAGCAGATGCCCGCATACTTATCAGACCACTCCCCCGAAACAACACCCTCCAGAGGCAGTTTTCCCCGGATCTGACCGATAGTGGTCCGACCACCTCCAGGGCTACACTGCGGCGCACCGGGCGACAGGAGGAATGGCGTGGACGAGACAGCCCCGCAGAAGGGCACCGTGACGCAGCGCGCCATCGAGCAGATCAAGGGGATGATCGCGGAGGGTCGGCTGGAGCCCGGCCAGCGGCTGCCGACCGAGCGCGATCTGGCGGTCCAGCTCGGCATCTCCCGCAGCTCGATGCGCGAGGCGATCCGTGCGCTGACAGTGCTGGGCGTGCTGGAGGCCCGGCACGGGTCGGGGATCTACGTGACGCAGTTGGAGGCCGGTGACCTGCTGGAGACGTTCGGCGTGGTCGCCGACCTGTCCCGGGGCCCGCGTCTGGTGGAGCTCCTCGAGGTGCGCCGCATCCTGGAGTCGACGGCGACGGCCCTGGCGGCGGCGCGGATCACGCCGGACCAGCTCGCGGAGGTCGAAAAACACCTGACGGCGATGAACGCCACGGACGACCCCGAGGAGATCCTCGCCCACGACCTGGCGTTCCACCGCGAGATCGCGGCCGCCGCCTGCAACGACACCATGGCCGCGATCCTGGAGGGCCTGTCCTCCCGCACGTTCCGCGCCCGCGTCTGGCGCGGCTACCAGGAGGAGGGCGCCTTCGCCCGCACCCGCCGCGAGCACGCCGCGATCCATCGCGCGCTGGTCGCCCGCGATCCGGAGGCGGCACGGGCCGCGGCGGCCGCGCATGTGGGCGAAGTGGAGCAGTGGCTGCGGGCGCAGCTCGGCGGCTGACCGTCGACACCGAGGGCGGTTCCCCTCGCCTCCCGTGCGAGGGGAACGGCCCGTCTGCCGACGGCTCTACGGCTTCACGTCGAAGCCGTGCTCCCGTCCGAGTTTCTCCAGCGACGCCTGGCCGGGGATGCCGTTGGCGTCCGCACCGGTGAAGCCGCAGCGGTGCTGCCAGGCGGAGTACGCCTTGACGGTCGCCCCACCGAAATGGCCGTCCGCGTACTTCGATTCGAGGAGGCCCTCCGCGACGAGCGCCTTCTCCACGGTCTTCACACCGGTGTACGACACGGGCGTGCCCGCCTTGGCCGGGTCGTGCAGGGCCGCGGCGACCAGCTTCGACACGTCGATCACCGGCCGCGGGCCCGGAACGGTGGTCGAGCCGCCGGGCCGCGGGGCGCCCTTCTGCACCCATGCGTACAGGTGCTCCCCGGGGCATGCGGTGGCGAGGCCGTCCCGGTGCCCCTTGATCTCGTTGCCGGCACCATGGCGGCGCAGCAGTTCGATGCCGTCACGGATCGCGCCGAGCATCGCGTCCGTCGGCTTGGTGAGCCCCTTGTCGCCGACCAGGCCGACGATGGCGTAGTGGGCGCGGTTGAGGGGCTGGTTGCCGTTGGCCCCGGTGCGCTTGCCGAGGCCGCGGCCCTCCAGGAGATGACCGTGCGGGCAGGCGCCGTAGTTGTAGGCGATGTCCGAGTAGTTCTCCTTCTTGTTCGCCAGGTGGGAGGCCCGGATGGACTTCCACTCGGCGATGCAGAGGTCGTGGTCGTCGAGGAGTTTGACGCTGACCGACGTGCCTTCGTAGTGGACCTTCACGCCCTTGGTCGATTCTTGCGTCGGTGCAGCGGATGCGGGCCAGCCGAGCTGGGCCCGCGTGACGAGCTTCATGATTGCCTCCAAGGCGCTGTCTAACGCCAACCTCCTTGAGTGTGACGTCAGTTGGCACCCAATTCACCACGGCGCGCCGCCGTTCGCCGTCAGTGGACCGGCGCCCGGCGCAGTCGCAACGTCACCAGTTCGAAGGGCCGTAGGCGCAGAGCGACGCGCGCGCCGTCGCATGACGGTGCCTCGGGCAGCGGGCGTTCCAGCAGGTCCGTCGCCGTGACGTCCGTGACCTCGAAGTCCGCCGCGAGCGTGGCCCGTACCCGGCCGCCCTGGGCCTCGTGCAGGCGCACCACGACGTCTCCGCTGCCGTCGTCGGCCAGCTTGACGGCCGTGATCACGACGGCCTCCCGGTCCACCGTCGCCAGGGGCGCCACCTCCCGCGCGCCGCTCACCGACCGCTCCGGCAGGTTGATCCGCCAGCCCTCGCGTACCGCGTCGCCGATGCCCGCGCCCGGCACCAGGGCGTGCCGGAAGCGGTGGACGCCCTGGTCGGTCTCGGGGTCGGGGAAGCGCGGGGCGCGCAGGAGGGAGACGCGCACCGTGGTGGTCGTACCGCGGTCGCCGTCGGTGCGGACCGTGCGGGTCACGTCGTGGCCGTACGTCGAGTCGTTGACGACGGCGACGCCCCAGCCCGGCTCCTCCAGGTGGACGAAACGGTGGTTGCAGGCCTCGAACTTGGCCGCCTCCCAGCTGGTGTTGGTGTGCGTGGGGCGGAAGAAGTGCCCGAACTGGGTCTCCGACGCGTACCGTTCGGCGTGCAGGTCGAGCGGGAAGGCCAGCTTCAGGAACTTCTCCGTCTCGTGCCAGTCGACCTCGGTGTCCAGCAGCAGCCGCCGCTCCCCCGGCGCGAGCGACAGCACCTGGGTGACGCGGGAGGCGCCGAAGGACCGGACGATCCGCACCGCCCCCTCGTCGTCGCCGGGGGTGACCTCGTCCGCCCCGGTCAGGTCGGTGACCGTGCTGCGGTAGAACTCGTCGACGTCCCAGGCGTCCCACATGTTCGGGAAGTCCGGGTGGAGTTGGAGGAGGCCGGCGGCGCGGCCCGGGGCGACGGTCTCGCGATCGGCCTCGATGTCGAACGCCGAGACGACCAGGCCCTGCGCGTCGATCTCGATGCGCAGAAGGCCGTTGTCGAGGACGAACCCGCCGCCCTGCCGTGCCGTCAGTGCCGTCAGTGCCGTCCGGCCCTCGGTCAGCGGGGTTCGCGCGCCGCCCGCCGGTACCCCGTCGCGCGGGTGCGGAGCCCCGTTGAAGACGAGCTCGGTCTCACCCTCGCCCGCCAGGGCCCGCTGGGCGGACTCGATGATCGCGTTCAGCCCGCCTGCGAGACGCTCGTACGTCGCACGCGCCTCGCGGTGCACCCACGCGATGGACGACCCCGGCAGGATGTCGTGGAACTGGTGCAGCAGCACCGTCTTCCAGATTCGGTCCAACTCCTCGTACGGATAAGGGAATCCGGTGCGTACGGCGGCCGTCGCAGCCCACAGTTCGGCCTCGCGCAGGAGGTGTTCGCTGCGGCGGTTGCCCTGCTTGGTCTTCGCCTGGCTGGTGAGCGTGGCGCGGTGGAGTTCGAGGTAGAGCTCGCCGACCCAGACGGGCGCGTCGGGGTACTCGGCCTCGGCCTTCGCGAAGAACTCCGCCGGGGTCTCCCAGGTGACGGTCGCCGAGCCTTCCAGGCTGCGCAGCCGGGCCGCCTTGGCGACCATCTCCCGCGTCGTGCCGCCGCCTCCGTCGCCCCAGCCGGTGGGGGCGAGGGAGTGCCGGGCAGCCCCCTTGTCCTTGAAGTTGCGGGCCGCGTGGGCGATCTCGCTGCCCTTCATGGAGCAGTTGTAGGTGTCGACGGGCGGGAAGTGGGTGAAGATCCGGGTGCCGTCGATGCCCTCCCACTGGAAGGTGTGGTGCGGGAACTTGTTGGTCTGCGACCACGAGATCTTCTGCGTCAGCAGCCACTTGGAGCCCGCGGCCTTGATGATCTGGGGCAGCCCCGCGGCGAAGCCGAAGGTGTCCGGCAGCCAGGCCTCGTCGTTCTCGATGCCGAACTCGTCCAGGAAGAACCGTTTGCCGTGCACGAACTGACGGGCCATCGCCTCCGAGCCCGGCATGTTGGTGTCCGACTCCACCCACATCCCGCCGGCCGGCACGAACCGCCCGTCCGCCACCGCCTTCTTCACCCGCGCCCACACCTCGGGCCGGTGCTCCTTCACCCACGCCCACTGCTGGGCCTGCGACATGGCGAAGACGAAGTCGGGCTCGTCCTCGATGAGCGCGGTCATGTTGGAGGTCGTCCGGGCCACCTTGCGCACCGTCTCCCGCAGCGGCCACAGCCACGCCGAGTCGATGTGCGCGTGCCCGACGGCGCTGATGCGGTGGGCGGACGGTACGGCGGGGGTGGCCAGCACATCGGCCAGCCGCTCCCGCGCCCGCGCCGCGGTGCCCCCCACGTCCTGGAGGTCGACCGCGTCCAGCGCCTTCTCCACCGCCCGCAGGATCTCCCAGCGCCGCGCCGACTCCACCGGCAGCTCGGCCATCAGCTCGCCGAGCACCTCCAGGTCGATGACCAGCTGCCAGACGTCCTCGTCGAGGACGGCGAGGTCCATGCGGGTGAGCGTGTACTGGGGTTCGCTGCCGGCGGTCTCCTTGTCGCCGAGCTGCGTGGGCAGGAAGGGATGGTAGTCGAGGATGACGGGGTTGGAGGCGGCCTCGATGTGCAGCCGCACCTCCTCGCCGCCCGCCACCGGGGCGCCGATACGCACCCACTGGTTGCGCGGGTTGAGCCCCTTCACCGGGGTGCCGTCGGGCCGGTAGACCAGGCCCTCGCACTGGAAGCCGGGCATGTTCTCGTCGAACCCGAGGTCGAGGAGGGCCTCGACCGTCTTCCCGGCCCACGCCTCGGGCACGGTCCCGGTGACCCGGAACCAACTGGTGCCCCAGGGAGCACCCCAGCGTGCGCCCACCTCGATCGGCTCGGGCTCGGCCGCGAGTCCCTCGGCGACCGGTACCGGCTCGCCGGGCGCATGCCACACCGCCACGTCCAGCGGCACGGACTCGGGGTACACGGCGGGGCGGATGCGCTCGTCGAGGACGCGCTTGAGACGGGCTTCGACCAGGCTGCGGTCGTCATGCATGCGGGGTGCTCCGTAGGTCGTCCGGGCGGTTGCTTACCGGCGGGTGGCTACCAGCGGTGGGTGACGGTCGCGGGGGCCGACGTGGTGTAGAGCTCCCCTACGGCGCGCAGTTCGAACCGTGCCTCCGCCTCGCCCTGTTCGGGTCGCAGGCCACCGGCGAAGAACGCGCGCTGACAGGTGCCGCCGAGGAAGCGACGGGTGCCGTCGGGGAGGAGGCGGTGGAGGGTGTGGTGGCGTACGTCGCCTGGGGCCTGGTTCCAGGCGAAGCGGAAGTCACCACCGGAGGCCGCGGTGACGCGGAGGGCGGTGGGCGCGGCGGGCGTGTGCGTGGCGTCGCGCACCGCGAGACCGCCGAGCCGCCACCGCACGGGTCCACCGTCGACCGGGGTGAGCCGGACGCCGATCGCGTGCACGGTGCCGGACAGGCCTGCAAGCCGTACGGCCGAGGTCTGCCAGCTGTCGGCCGTGGTCACAGGGATGTACGTGTAGGGCGGTGTGGCCCCCGGGGCGGTGGGCTCGGCGGTGGCGACGGCCAACTCGACGTTCACGCTCCCCGCGTCGGTCCGGTGGATCAGCTCGACGACCGTGTCCGCGGTGACCGGCAGCCGTGTCGCATACACCTCCACCACCGCGGGCCCGTCCAGCTCACCGTCGACGAGCACACTGCTCCCACCGCGCCACGCGTCCGCGAAGTCGAAGGTCACGGCGGGCCGCTGTCCCTCGGTGTGCACGACCCACCGACGTGACGGCAGCCGGTCCTGCAGGCCCAGATGGTTCCAGGGCGCGTCCGACGTCACCTCCCCGTCCTCGTACCACCGCAGCCCGTGCCCGGTGTTGAACACGCTCGCGAACGGCATGGAGGTGACCGTCGAGCGGTCGGCGACGGACACGGCCGGCGCCCGCCAGCTGTCCGTGCCGTCCGGGTGCGAGGGATCCAGTGACCGCCCGGTCCAGAACCGGTCGTCGGCTGCGTGGAAGTCCCCCGGGGTCCGCCCGTCCGCCGGCAGGTGGTTGCGCGTCCACTCGGGCCGGTAGAAGCCGACCGACACGACGTGCGCCTTGTCGCGCGGCACGATGGCGTCCCAGTTCACGGACGCGTTCCAGCCGTTCGCCTCGACGTCGGCACCCGCCCACAACTCGTAGCGACTACGGCCCAGTTGCGCGGCCCGCTCCCCCGACGACGCGAGCTTCGCCGCCGTCCACCGGAAGTCGACGAACATGTCGTCGGCAGCCTGGAAGAACGCCTCGTTCTGGGAGTTGAGCGCCCCCTGCCAGCTCACGCTCCCGTTCACGGTCATCGAGTCGTACCAGGTCACCCGCTGCCCCTTGGCCCTGGCGAGCGCCTTCAGCTCGCGCAGGAAGCCCAGCATGTCCGCGCCCAGCGAGGTGTTCCCGCCGCTCGTCTCGGCGTTGACGAACCACCCGTCGAAGCCGTACGCCGCCGCGACCGCGACCAGCCGCTCGGCCAGCGGATACCGCCCGGCAGCGTCCTTCTGCACCAGGTCACGCGTCCACTGCAACTGACCGCCGTAGGCGACGGGCGGCAGGAAGATGTTGCCGAGGACGGGCACACCGTGCCGGTGGGCGGCGTCGACGATCGGCGCGTTCGGCGCGAGAATCAGCCCCTCCCCCGACGAGCCGCCCCAGAAGACCAGCTCGTCGGTGTACGCCCAGTGTGTGAGGGCGTAGTAGTCGGCGGTGGCCGAGCCCTGGGAGGGGTTGCCGGCGGTGGGTCCGAAGGACACCAGGGACTGGATGCGGGCCTGGTCCGCGCGGGCGGTGGGGTTCGCCGGGGTCGGGGTGAAACGTGCGGCGAGCGGCACGGTCGACGCGTTGAAGGCGAGGTCCGCGTCGTCGGCCGGGCACCAGGACTTCAGGCTGCGCCAGGTGATGCCGGTGCCCGGCGTGCCGGAGGGCAGGGAGTCGGGGTACCAGTAGGAGGCGTACGGCTGGAGGGCGGCGGCCTTGGGAGCGGCTTGCGCCGACAGTGCGGGCAGCAGTGCTGCCGTGGCGCCGGCGAGGAGGACGGTGCGTCTGGTGGGGTTCACGAGCGGGTGCCTCCTTGGGGGCTGGGGAGTACCTGATCGGGAGCTACGACTTCGGTGATGCCGCGCGCGCAGAGGTGGTCCTGGTCGGCGGCACGCACGTCGAGGACGGTGGTGGGGCGGACGCCGTCGGCGACCAGCCGGAAATAGGCGTCGAAGACCGCGCCGCCCGGCGCGCAGAGCGAACGGGTGGACGGATCGGCGGGGACGATCAGCGCCGTCGTACGGGGCGCGGGCGTCCGCGGCGGCTCCTGTGCCGCCCGCTCCAGCACCCGAGCGGTCTCCTTCGGCTTGCGGTCGTTGGTCAACAGGCCGAGCCCGTATTCGAGTTCGGGGAAGTCGGCCAGTTCTCGGGACACGTCGTGGGAGCACCACCAGGTGATGCCCCACAGGTCGGGGCAGTCCAGGGCGCCCGCGACGGTCGCCTCGGTGAAGGCGGCGGCGTGCTCGGGCGGGACCAGGGGGGCGGGCGCGCCGACCTCCTGGAGCCAGACGGGGCGGTGGGGGTCGTCGGCCCAGGCCTTGCTCAGCTCGACGAGGTACGCGGCGTGGTGCTCGCTCGGCACGGAGGTACGGCCGTGGCGCTGGGCGGTGCCGTTGAAGACCCAGGAGTGCACGGCCGTGACGGCGCCGCGGCGGGCGGCCTGGGCCGGCGTGAACGGCTGGTCGTCCTGGTACCAGGTGGCGTCGTACTCGGCGTGCAGGTGCAGCCGTCCGGGGGCGCCCTCCTCGCAGGCGGCGAGCATGCGCGTGAGCCAGCGGTCGATCTCGTCCTCGGTCGCCCGGTCGGGGTCGGGATGCGGACCCGCCGAGAACTGGTTGACCTCGTTGCCCAGCGTCATGCCGAGGAAGTTGGGCCGGTCGGCGAGGGCGGCGGCGAGGGTGCGCAGATAGGCGGCCTGGCCGTCGAGGACGTCGGGGTCGGTGAAGAGGTTGCGGCGATGCCAGGTCCGGGTCCAGGCCGGGAGGAAGTCGAAGCTGCTCAAGTGGCCTTGCAGGCCGTCCACGTTGACGTCGAGGCCGCGTTCGGCGGCGGCGTCGACGAGCAGGCACAGCTGGTCGACGGCCCTGGGGCGGATCCGTGTGCGGTTCGGCTGGAAGTACGGCCACAGCGGGAAGACCCGGATGTGGTCGAGGCCCAGCGCCGCGATGGAGTCGAGGTCGGCGCGTACGGAGTCGAGGTCGAAGTCGAGCCAGTGGTGGAACCACCCGTCGCTCGGGGTGTAGTTGACGCCGAAGCGCACGGCAGAAGGCATGCGTGTCCTTGTGATGGGGGTACGGGAGGTCAGCCCTTGACGGCGCCCTCGCCGACACCGCGGAAGAAGTACCGCTGGAGACAGGCGAACAGGGCGATCAGCGGCGCGACGGCGATGATCGTGCCGGCGGCGACGAGGCGTTCGTCGCCCGCGAAGGTGCCGTGCAGATAGTTGAGGCCGATGGTCAGCGTGAACTTGGACGGGTCGCTCAGCACGATCAGCGGCCACAGGAAGTCGTCCCAGGCGCCCATGAAGGCGAAGATCGCGACGACGGCGACGGTCCCCTTCACGGACGGCAGCGCGATCCGCAGGAACCGCTGCCAGACGTTGGCGCCGTCGACATAGGCCGCTTCCTCGATCTCGTACGGCAGGTTGAGGAAGGCGTTGCGCATCAGCAGGACGTTCAGGGCGCTGATGCTGCCGGGCAGGACGACGCCGACGAGGGTGTTGTTGAGGCCGAGCTCCCGCATGGTCGTGAACTGGGCGATGATGATGCCTTCCACGGGCACGAGCATCGCGAGGATGAAGACGAGGGTGGCCACGCGGCGGCCCCGGTAGCGCAGCCGGGCGAGGGCGTAGCCCGCGAGTGCGGCGCCGACGCAGTTGGTGACGACGTTGGCGGTGGCGACCTTCAGCGAGTTGAGGGCGTAGTCCCAGACGGGGATGGTGTCGGCGACGCGCTTGTAGTTGTGGAGCGTCGGGTCGCTCGGGAGGAACTTCGGCGGGGAGCTGAAGATGTCCTCGGTGGGGCCCTTGAGGGAGGTCGACAGCTGCCAGAGGAACGGGCCGACGGTGAGGGCGAGGACGGCGAGCAGGAGCAGGTAGCGCAGGGCGAGTTCCCAGACGCGGATGCGGCGGCCGTGTTCGTCGGTGACGCGGGGTTCGCGTGCGGTGGTCGGCTTGGCGGTCGTTTGCCGTACCTTCTCCATGACGCTCATGACTCGTCCCTCCGGTCCGCGCGCAGCACGAGCAGCATCAGGGCGACGGTGACGACGAAGACGACGACCGAGATGGCCGAGGCGTAGCCGACGCGGCCGGTCAGGCCGGTGCCGGTGCGCTGGACGAGCATGACGAGGGTGGTGTCCTCGCCGGCCGGGCCACCGCTCGGGCCGGCCATCAGGTACACCTCGGAGAACACCTTGAACGCGGCGACCGACGACAGGGCCCCGACCAGGACCATGGTGGAGCGGACCGCGGGCACGGTGACCGTGAGGAAGCGGCGGATCGCGCCGGCGCCGTCCACGGCCGCCGCCTCGTGCAGCTCGCGCGGCACATTGGCGAGCGCGGCCAGGTAAATGATCATGTAGTAGCCGAGGCCCTTCCAGACCGTCACGGCCATGGCGCTCAGCAGGAGCAGCCACTGGTCGCTGAGGAAGCCGACGCGGCCGACCCCGATCGTCTCCAGGAGCGAGTTCACCAGGCCCCGCTCGTCGAGAAGCCAGACCCAGATCAGCCCGACGACCACGATCGAGGCGACGACCGGGGTGTAGAAGGCGGACCGGAAGAAGGTGATGCCGGGGATGTTCTTCTGCACCAGCAGCGCGAGCAGCAGCGGCAGGATCACGAGCGCGGGCACGACTCCGACGACGTACAGCGTGCTGTTGCGCAGGCCGATCCAGAACATGTCGTCGCCGAGCAGTTCGCGGAAGTTGGCCAGGCCCACGAACTCGCCCGGGATCAAGGTGCGGCGGTCGGTGAAGGCGTTGACCACGGTGGAGACGAACGGGTACAGGATGAAGGCGCCGGTGATCAGCAGGCCCGGGGCGGCGAACAGCCAGGGGCCGGTCGGCAGTTGGCGCCGCACCCGGGAGACGGTCGAGCTGGCCATCGCGCGCTATCCCTGCTGCTGAAGGAGCCGGTTGCAGGCCTCGACAGCGTTGTCAAGAGCTTGCTTCGGGCTCTCCTTGCCCTGCAACGCCTTGGCGACCTCGTTGCGCAGCTCGGTCTTCATCTGCTCGCTGAACAGTACGGGCGTGTAATTGACCGCGTTCTTCAGTGACTTGGCGGCGGCCACCCGCACCCGCGTCTCGTCGGTGCCGTCCTCCTTGGTGAAGTACGGGTCGTCGAGGGATCCGGCGGTGCTGGGGAAGATGGCGACCTGCTTGGCGAACGACATCTGGTGCTCGGCGTCGGTGACGTAGTGCGCGAAGGCGACCGCGGCGGGGGTGTGCTTGGTCTGCGGGTTGACCATCACGCCCATCACGTACATGTTGACGTGGCCGGTGCTGGTGATCTGGTCGGTGATCCCGATGTTCTTGTACAGGTTGGGCGCCTGCTTCTTGAAGTTGCCGAGGTCGAGTGCGCTGCCGGGGTTCATGGCGACGGCCCCGGTGAGGAACTTCTTGCCGGACGACTCGGGGGTGGCGGTCAGCGCCTGCGGGTCGAGGGCCTTGGCGTCGTACAACTCCTTGTACTTGGTGAGAAGTTCGACTCCCTTGGTGTCGTTGAAGGTGAAGGCGGTGCCTTCCTTGTTCATCAGCTCGACGCCGTAGCGGCCGAAGTCCTCGATGGTGGGGACGTTGGCGAGGGTGGCGACCTTGCCGTCGGTCTCCTTCGCCATCTTCAGCGCGGCGTCGAAGACTTCGTCGTACGTCTTCGGCGGCTGCTCGGGGTCGAGTCCCGCCTCCTTGAAGAGGGTCTTGTTGTAGAAGAGCGGGCCGGTGTTGAGGTACCAGGGGAAGGCGTACGTGCCCGTCATGCCCGGTATCTGATGGCTGGCCCAGGCGCCCTGCAGATACTCCTTCTTGTACTTCCCGGCCGCCTTGTCCAGGTCGAGTGCGAGTCCCGCCTTGGCGAGCGGGGCGACCAGGTCCGGCGAGACGTTGACGACGTCCGGGAGGGTGCCGCCGGCCGCGTCCGCGCTGATCTTGTCGGCGTAGCCCTCGGCGGGCTGGTCGATCCATTTGACGTTCGTGCCGGGGTACTTCTTCTCGAAGTCGGCGTTCAGGCCCTCGAAGTAGTCCTTGAAGTTCGCCCTCAGGTTCCAGGTCTGGAAGGTGATGTCACCTTCGATCCTGCCCGAGGCGTCACTCGAACCACCTTCGCTGCCGGAGCCGCAGCCGCTCAGCGGCAGGACGACACAGACGGCGGCGGCAGCGAAGGTTCTGCGGGATACAGGCACGGCGAACCGGCCTCCTTTGCGGCGGAGTTGGCCAACGACGCAGACCTTGCATGCCTCTCCACGGACCCGTCAATGCATCTCGCGCAGCTAATTTGTTTAGTGACTAATGCGCATTAGGTTGACGCAGCTGAACCGCATTAGTGCATACTGGCGCGGAAAGTGCCGGGGGAATGGGGAAACAGCGTGTCAGGCAAGCGGTCACCGGTCCGCCGACCGACGATGAAGGACATCGCACGCCATGCAGGCGTCTCCCAGAGCGCCGTCTCCTTCGCGTTGAACGGCCGGCCCGGCGTGTCGGACGAGACCCGCGACCGGGTGCGGCGGGTCGCGGAGGAGCTGGGCTGGCGGCCCAGTACGGCGGCACGCGCACTGTCCGGGGAGGGCGCGGCGACGGTCGGCTTCGTGCTGGCGCGTCCCGCCGACACCCTCGGGGTGGACTCCTTCTTCCTGCAACTCGTCTCGGGCATCCAGGAAGTGCTGGCGGAGCGCCATCTCGGCCTGCTGTTCCAGGTGGTGGAGGACGTCGCCGACGAGTGCGCGGTGTACCGGCGCTGGTGGGCCGAGCACCGGGTGGACGGCGTGCTGGTCGTCGACCCGCGCACCGACGATCCCCGCCCCGACCTCCTGGACGAACTCGGCCTGCCCGCCGTCGTGATCGGCGGCGCACCCGACGACCGCCACCCCGGCCTGTCGACCGTCTGGGCGGACGACGCGGGTGCGATGGCCTCCGTCGTGGACGGCCTGTACGCCCTCGGCCACCGGCGGATCGTGCACATCGCGGGGCTGCCGAGGCTCGCCCACACCGAGCGCCGGATCCGCACCCTGCGCGCCGAGGCCGATCGTCGTGGCCTGTCCGAGGTGAAGTCGGTGACGACCGACTACTCCGACGCCGAGGGCGCGGCGGTCACCCGCCGGGTGCTGGAGGGCGCCGCTCCCCCGACGGCGCTGATCTACGACAACGACGTGATGGCGGTCGCCGGCGCCGGCGCCGCGGCCGAACTCGGCTTCTCGGTACCGGCGGACGTCTCGGTGGTGTCCTGGGAGGACTCGGCGCTGTGCCGCATGGTCAAGCCATGGCTGTCGGCACTGTCCCGCGACAGCGTGGAGTTCGGCCGCACCGCGGCACGCGAACTGACGGCGCTGCTGGACGGGGAGTCGGCGCGGGCGGTGCGGGTGCCGGTGCCGCGGTTGATCGAGCGGGGCAGTACGGGTGTGGCGCGTGGCGCGTGACCATCACCCCACAGGGCCCAGCCCTCGGGCCGTCGAAGTGGTAGTGACGCAGAGCCCGGGCCAGCGCGTTCACGCTGCGCTGGCGAGGTGTCGCACCCTCGGGGTCCTCCGGTACGACAGCCGGCCTTCGTCGGACGCCTCGCCGCGGACACGGCCGGCGAGGCGTTCTATCTCCCAGTCCAGTCCAGTTCGCCGAGCTGGGTGGACGTCATGACGACGGCCTTTCGACACGCAGCCCCTGAAGCCCTTCGTAGGCAGCCGTGACGATCTCCATGCCCCGGGTGTCATCGGCGGGCTCGCGCATCTGCTGGGTCACATACGCCACCGCCATCCGGCTGTCGGGCTCGATCATCACCAGGGACCCGCCCCAGCCGCCCCAGCCGCACGCGCTGCCGAACAGGCCGTACCCCAGCCCCCACCGCATCGGCATCCCCAGCACCCGGTCGTCGCCGTCGAACTGCTCCTCGCGGGCACGGTCGCAGCCGGCCCGGGACAGCAGCCGTACGCCGTTCACCTCTCCCCCGCAGGCCAGGACCGACTGCACCAGCGCGACCGAGCGGGCGTTGCCGTATCCGCTCGCCGCGGGGATCTGCGCGCGGCGCCAGGCCAGGCTGTTCCCGTCCCGGACGCGTACGCCGTTCCCCGCCTCGGAGCCCGCCGGGTTGCCGGGCGCGCTCGCCGCGTAGTCCTCGCCCTGCCCCGTCGGCGGGATCGCGCGGGCGACCCTGTGGTCGTGCTCGGCCGACAGCCCGATGTGGAAGTCCGCGCCCAGCGGCCCGGTCACCTCCTCGGCGAGGAACTCGCCCACGCTGCGGCCGCTGACCCGGCGGACGACCTCGCCGACGAGGAATCCCTGGGTGAGCGAGTGATATCCGGCCGCCGTGCCCGGCTCCCAGCGAGGAGCCCGCGCCGCGAGCCGTGCCGTGGCGGCGGGCCAGTCGTAGAGTTCCTCGACCGACCCGTCCCAGTCGGGCAGGCCCGCGGTGTGCGCGAGCAGATGCCGTACCAGCACCTTGTCCTTGCCCGCCGCGCCGAACTCCGGCCAGTAGTGGGAGACCGGCGCGGCAGGATCGAGTTCGCCCCGGTCGGCGAGGATCAGTGCGCACAGCGCCGTCATCGTCTTGGTGACGGACCAGACGTTGACGATCGTGTCGCGCTCCCACGGTGTCGTGCGGTCCGCGTCGGCGTACCCGCCCCACACGTCCACCACCGGTTCGCCGTCCACGAAGACCGCGACGGAGCCGCCCGCGTCCCCGGCGTCCAGCGATGCGGCCAGTGCGTTCGGCACGGCGATGAACAGGTCGTCGTAGGAGCCCTGGATGTCGGCCATGTGCCCCATCCAGCCGCCCACGACCTCACCCGGTCAACCGAATTTCAGACCCTCGACCGGTACAGCCCGAACTCCACGAGCCTGGCCGCGGCCCGCGAACCGGTCACCCGTACCCGCCACCGCCGGGCCCGCACCGGGGTCGCGAACAGCAGGATCCGGCTCGCGCCGATCGTCCCGGCACGGGTCACCTCCGTCCAGGCGCCGTCGCGCTGCGCCTCGACGACGAAGCTCTCCGCCTGCTGCCCGTATCGGATGTCCTCCGCCAGCCGGATCCGGTCCACCTCCCGCTCCCCGCCGAGGTCGACGGTGATGCGGCCCGGGGAGGCGGCGGTGCGGGCGCCGCGTGCCAGGTCCTCCGGGAGCTCGCGGTCCACCCGTTCACGGAACTCCCGCAGCCGCACCACGTCCGCCGAGGGCAGCAGACCGTCCGTGTCGGGTGGGATGTTGAGCAACAGAACCGAGTTGCGCCCCACGGACCGGAAGTAGATGTCCGTCAACTGCTCGACGCTCTTGGGCTGTTGGTCGGCGTGGTAGAACCAGCCGTCCCGGATGGACACGTCGCACTCGGCCGGCCACCACTGGAGATGGTCGGCGACCGGCTGGGCCTGGACCAGCGCCTCACGGCTGCCCATGTCGGGGGCGTCGTAGGCAAGGGCGTAGTCCGTCCGGCCGTGATCCTTCTCCTGCACCGGTACGACGCTCCACTCGTCGTCCCGGGCCAGCCCGCCCTCGTTGCCGACCCAGCGCACGTCCGGGCCGGACACGGCGATCACGGCATCCGGCGCGAGCGAGCGGACGAGGGTGTACCAGCTGTCCCAGTCGTACTTCTCCACCTTGTCCGGCGGGATGCGCCCCTGCGCACCGTCGAACCACACCTCGTCGATCGGGCCGTACTCGGTGAGGACCTCGTAGAGCTGGTTGAGCATGTGGGCGCCGTAGTCGGTGGCCGGGAGAGTGTACGACTGTGACGGTGTGCGGTCGTCGCCGTCGACGAGGGTGGGGATGGTGTGGTCGGTGCGGGCGCTGCCGTTGGCGTAGACGCCGTGGAGGTACTGGTTCTCGTCGGCCGGTGAGATGTAGACGCCGACCTTGATGCCGTGGCGCCGCATGGAGTCCGCGAAGGAACGCAGGACGTCGCCCTGGCCGCCCTGCCAACTGCTGGAGGCCACCGAGTGGCCGGTGTAGCGGGACGGGTGGAGCACGAAGCCGTCGTGGTGCTTGACGGTGAGGATGGCGAGCCGGAAGCCGCCGTCACGCAGGGCGCGGGCCCACTGGTCGGTGTCGAGGCCGGTCGGCTGGAACACGTCCGGGTCCTCGTCGCCGGTGCCCCACTCCAGGCCGGTGAAGGTGTTCACGCCGAAGTGCAGGAACGCGGTGCGCTCCAGGCGCTGCCAGGCGATCTGCCGTGCGGTGGGGCGGACTTGGGAGGCCTTGCGGACGAGGTCGGCCTCGGTGTCGTCGGGGCTGACGGGGATGCGGTAGTGGGGGTCTTCCGCGACAGCGGCGGGTGCTGCGGGTGCGGCGGCTGCTCGGTGTGCCGCCAGTGCGGGTCTTGTGGCGCCGGTCGCGGCGAGGGCGGCGGCTGTCGCGACGAAGACGCGTCGGGATACGGCCATGGGACGGCTCCTCCGGTCAGGTCATCGGCTCAGGTGCCATACGGCGGGTGTGCGCTGGTCCGGCGGGTACTGCACGAGCCGGCCGTCGTCGGCCACGCTCACCGTCATCCGGGTGATGGCGTTGACGAGGCGGTAGCCACCGGCTGCGGGCTCCAACTGCCAGCGCTGCAGGGTGTTCTCGGGATCGCACGTCTGCTCAGTCGCCTCGATGCCCGGCTGCAACGGCACGTTGAGGGTGAGCTTTCCGCCGCGCACCTCGAGACAGCCGTCGGGCGTCCGCACGGTCACGTAACCGTCGGCTGTGCGCGCGACCTCGGCGGCGAAAGACCGAGCGCCCGACCGGAAGGTGTACGCCCCGTCCGCCACCGGCACCCGGGTCAGGTCCCGCCGGCCGGGCGCATGCCCGACCGCCGTGCCGCGTGCGGTGAACTCGCCGTATGTGGCGTCGGGGTGTGGATCGCCCCAGGTGGCTTGTGCGAGGTGCCGCAGCGCGGGCCACAGGCCGACGGCGACCTCGTTCTCGGTCTCGCCGCGGCCGTTGTCGGGCCAGAGGCTGATCTTCGCGCCGGTGATGCCGTCGAGGGCGGCGAGCTTCTCGCCCTCGAAGCTGCGCGGGTCCCAACTCTGGTCGTACAGGCCCTCGGTGTCGCTGTGGAAGCCGCCGCGGACGAGGTACAGGGCGTACGCGGCATTCATCAACGGATAGCCCCGCGCGATGAGTTGGCTCGGTTTCACCGCCACATTCAGCCAGTGCTCGACCGTCGTGCCCACAGCCACCGGGACGGTGTTGGCGCCGGTGAGCCCGTCGTTCCAGATGCGCAGCTTCTTGCCCTTGGCGTCCGCGTACGCGTGGACGCGGTTGACGAAGTCGATGAACGCGTCCTGTGGCGTGGCGTCGGGGCCGAATCTGTCCTGCGCGTACTTCAGGATCTGCGGGTACTTGGCGAAGTCGGAGCCGAGCATGTACTCATCGGCTCCCATGTGCCAGGACGTGGCGGTGAAGACCTGTGCGTACTCGTCGATCAGGCTCGTGTAGTAGGCGAAGGCCTCGGGCCGGGTGATGTCGAGGCGCGAGGGCTGCTTGTTGCCGTCGGAGTCGGTCAGCTGGAGATCCGGGCGGTTCTCGATCCAAGGGTCCATGTGGCCCGGCGAGTTGATCTCGGGGATGATCTCGACGTGGTACCGCTTGCCGAGGGCGACCAGGCCGCGTATCTCGTCCTTGGTGTAGTAGCCCCACGTGTTGGCCTCGGGGTGGGCGTCGCTCTTCACCTTCAGTTCGAGAAGCAGCTGGTTGAGCTTGTGGTACGCCATCTCGCGGACCAGGTTCTCCAGCCAGGGCATCGAGACGTGGATGTAGCAGGCGCAGACACCGACACCCCGCTCCTTGTAGCGCGGTACGTCCACCGTGCGGCCGGCGGGGACGCGGTCGCTCTGGGCGAGGAGCTGGAGGAGGGTGCGGGTGCCGTAGAAGGCGCCGGTCTCGGTAGCCGCGGTCACCGACAGCCGCTTACCCGCGCGGAGTTCGTAGCCCTCCGCGCCGAGGGAGGTCCGGGCGGGCTGGAGGTCGATAACGATGTCACCGGGTCGGGCACCGTCGCGCACCACGGCAGGCGTGCCGTGTCCCGCGTCACGGAGATCGTCGGAGAGGGTGTCGGCGACCCGCCGTTCGCTCGCACTGTCGGCCACGAGGCGGGCGGAGTCCGCGTAGGTGTAACTGCCGGATGCCGGGGTCCAGTCGGTCAGGGCGGGCACCGTGACCGGCGCGACCGGCGCCCGCTGCTCCTCCTCCGCGACCGCCGGCACCGACGCCGCGAAGAACAGCGTCAGCGCCGCCAGGACACCGGCCGTTCTCAAGCGTCTCCTCATGAGACACCCCCATTCATCGGATGTCTGATCATTGGGCGAGCCCCAAGGGCTGTCAATGGGCCCGGAAGGGCGCTGTCTTGACTCATTGATCGGATGATGCGCAGGTCAGCAGGGGCGCACGGAGGAGGCATGTCGCGAAAAGTCCAAGAAGAGCTTCCCGAATATCCAAGCGCCGCACCCCCTCGACGCCGGGCGCGCCGCCCGGCAGAGTGCTCCTGGATACTCGTGAGTAAGCCCTGAGGAGAGCCCGTGACCAGCTGGGTCGGCCGGACCGCCGCGGAGATCGCCGCCGCCGTACGCGAGAAGCAGGCCACGCCCCGAGAGGTGGTGGCCGAGCACCTGGCCCGCATCGAGCGGCTGGACGGCCGCGTCGGCGCCTTTCGGGTGGTCAGGGCCGAGGCGGCGCTCGCCGAGGCAGACGAGGTCGGCTCGCGTGCCGACCTCGCCGAACTGCCCCTGGCCGGCGTGCCGGTGGCCGTCAAGGACAACCTCGCGGTGCGCGGCGAGTCCAACCGCCTCGGCTCCGCGGCGACGCCGGACACCCCGGCCGACCAGGACCACGTCACCGTGGCCCGGCTGCGGGCGGCCGGCGCGGTGGTCGTGGGGCTGACGAACGTGCCGGAGCTGTGTGTCTTCGGCACCACCGAGGGCGTCCACGGCACCGCCCGCAACCCTTGGGACACCTCACGCACAGCGGGCGGTTCGTCCGGCGGCAGCGCGGCCGCCGTCGCCGCGGGCATGGTGCCGATCGCCCTCGGCAACGACGGCATGGGCTCCCTGCGCATACCGGCGGCCAACTGCGGCCTCGTCACCATCAAGCCCGGCACCGGCGTGGTCCCGGCCGGCATCAGCGACGGCGACTGGTTCGGCATGTCGGAGAACGGCCCCCTGGCCACGACGGTCGAGGATGCCCGTCTGATGCTGTCGGTCATCGCCGGCACCGAAGCCGTACGCCCGGACGCTCCCGGCACGCTCAAGATCGCCGTCTCCCTGCGCAGCCCGCTCGCCGGCGTCGCCATCAGCAAGCCGTACACGACCGCCACCCGGGAGGCCGCGGGGCTGCTGATCAAGGCCGGTCACCAGGTACGGCGCGCCGACCCGCCCTACCCGATGTCGCTGAGCCTCACCTCGCTCGCCCACTGGACGGCGGGCACGGCCGTCGACGCCGAGGGCCTCGACCCGCGCCGGCTCGCCCGCCGGACCCGGGTCCACGCGGCCGTCGGCCGGCGCTTCCTGCGTCAGGTGCGGGGCGGTGAGAGCCGGGAGCAGCTGCGCCGCCGCCTGGAGCCGTTCTTCGCCGAGTACGACGTGCTCCTGACCCCCGCCCTCGCCCGCCGCTCCCCCAAGTCCGGGCCCTGGCACGAGCGGGGCTGGCTGCGCAACATCATGGCCAACACCACCTACTCGCCGCTGACCCCGCCGTGGAACCTCACCGGCCGACCCGCGATGTCGATCCCGTTCGGCACGCTGCCCTCCGGAGCGCCCTGCGCCATACAGCTGGTGGGGCGCCCCGGAGCGGAGGCGGATCTGCTGGCGCTGGCGGAGCGGATCGAGGCGCAGCATCCATGGCGGCGGACGGCACCGCTGGATTAGGGCCAATGCTGTTGCTTTACGGTTCTGCGGGTTGAGGGCGCTGGATGCGGATAGCTTGGGTGCCGGTGCGGGTGGGTTGGGGCCAGGCGCGGTGTC
>NZ_LLZG01000394.1 GCF_001509475.1 Streptomyces regalis | reverse complement strand
CGGCACTGCGACGAGTCCCGCCGGTTCTACGACCGCAAACGAGCCGAGGGCAAGCGGCACACCCAAGCTGTCCTCGCGCTGGCCCGTCACCGCGTCAACGTCCTCTGGGCCCTCCTGCGCGACGGACGGTGCTACGAGCTCACGCCGCCGACGGCCCTCGCGGCTTGACAAACGGCATTAGGAATCGATGGCACACGCTCAAGGTTCAGTGTCATAGGACAGCCGCATCGGACAAGCACATGGAGGCGGGCGGCATGTGGGAGTTCGACCGTCAGTGCGTCGGATGAGCAACAGCGCGTCGGCGCTGATGTTCAAGGTCCCTGCGGTCAGAGCCGGAGGCGGTGGGTTCCGGTCAGCGGGCGCTGATCGCGGCCGCGGTGGCGCGCAGGGCCCGGGCGGTACGGCGGAGATCGGCGTGGACCAGCCGGCCCGCGAACTTCACGACCTTCCCTGCCACGAGGACCGTGTCCACGTTGTGTGGCTGTGCCGCTGTGACCACGGCCGCGATGGGGTCACGTTCGGCGGTGAGCATGTTGAGGTCGTCCAGGCGGAGCATGATGACGTCGGCCTGCTTGCCGGGGCGCAGCGAGCCGGTGCGGTCGGCCAGTCCCATCGCGGCGGCGCCGTCCAGGGTGGCCATCCGCAAGACGTCCTTGGCGGTCATCCGGGGGTCCTCGGCGATCTGGCCGGCGAGATGTGCTGCCCGCATCGTGGAGAACATGTCGCCGGGGGCGAAGGCGACGGTGTCGACGCCGGTGCCGGTGGTGATACCGGCGCGCCGCAGGCGGCCGGCCTCGTCGCCGGGCGTGGCCGAGGCGGTGGCGCCCGAGTCGGCGATCAGCTTCAGCTCGTCGTCACCGACCCCGTTGCCGTGGACGTAGAGGGTCTTCTCGCGGATCAGTCCGGCGTCGCGCAGGGCGAAGACGGGGCGTTCGTTGACGGGGGTGCTGGCGAGGTGGATCGTCAGCGGCAGGTCCAGCTCGTCGGCGATGCGCCAGTCCTTGGCCACCGTCTCCATCGGGGTCGACAAGGGGCCGAGCGGGGCGTACGCCATGGTGACGAGCGCGTTGTCGTCCGCCAGACGCTCGCGGATCCGGCAGACGTCGGCGAGCTTCCCGCCTCCGGTGACGTTGACCGGGGTGCCGTAGCCGAAGACCGCGCGCAGCCCAGCCGCCTTCAGGGCGTCGACGGCGGCGTCCGCGAGCTCGGGCGAGTACGCGATGTGCGCGAAGTCCAGCTGAGTGGTGATGCCGGCGTCGAGGCACTCCAGTGCGCCGGCCAGCGTGGCGATGTGCACGTCCTGCGGCCGGAACTTCGGGCCGACCTGCCCCAGAAGCCGGAAGTAGGCGTCGAGGTCGACGTCCACGGCCGCGCTGCGCAGCGCCGAATGCCACATGTGCCGGTGGGTGTCGACGAAGCCCGGGAGCACGATGCGGTCGGTGGCGTCGATGACCATGGCGCCGTCGGAGCGGAGGTTGCGCCCGACAGCGACGATCCGGCCCCTCTCGATCAGGACGTCGGTGCGGGCGTGGACGACCGGCTGGGGTTCGGTGTCGATAACGTGGCCGTTGCGGATCAGGATCCGGCCTTTCGGCATGACAGTGGCCGTCTCTCTCGCCAGGTGTGCTGAGCCGGGGTGTCGACTTCCGCCGGGCGCAGCGGTCGCCGGTGACGAGGTCAGGGTGGCCGCGGCCGCAGCGGCCGCCCCCGTCAGCAGGTTTCGGCGGGGCATGTTCATGGTTCGTCTCCGTTGTCTCGGAAGGGATCGAGGTGGACAAGGCAGGAGTGCCACGGTGGTTCGTGGCGTGCGAGCAGGAAGGCTTTGCGTTGGTGAAAGTGACCTGTGGCGTGAAGGGCGACAGCAGCATCGGATCCCGTTGACGTGCGACTCCGTCGTGGCGCCTGGAATCGCCTGCCTTCGCGCATGCCTCTACGGAGCTCGAGAGCGTTCCGGGCCGTTGAACGCCGTCCGACTCGCGGTAGAGGTCGCGGGGCGCTCGTCCTTCAGTTGTGCCGACATGAGGTTCGGCATCTCACCGAGAGTCCGGCGGAGTTGCGGGTCGGCCGTGAAACCGGCTGACTTCGGCAGGGTGGGGGGACGCCTTCGCCGCGTTGGCCTGCCCGTTCCCGACCACTCCGCCGGAACGGCCATGGCGGGAAGGCCGGGACGGGAGCTGGGCGGCGTGATCACTGCCCGGAGACGTGACGCTGCCGTCCGCCGGTGGGAGCGGCGCGGGCAAGGGAGAAGGAGATGGAACGGGAGCGGGGGCAGCGGGGGCGGCCGCCGAGTGGCAGCCCGGCAGCGTCGGCACGACCGCCGCACGGCCTGGGAGCCGGGTCACCGACACCACACCCGGCGTGGCGACGAGTTTCGCGGCCTGCCCGCCTGTGAGCCGGGCGGTGAAGCCGCTGGGCGCGGTACCCATGGAGTCGCCCAGCCGCACCGTATAGACGCCGTCGCCGTGAGCCCGTAGCCCTGTCGGACCCGGAGCTTGGAGAGTCGTCGTTCGGGCCTGCACCACGACGAAGGCGAGTACCAGGGCCGCGAGGAGCACAGGAGTCAGCAGCACGGCGACCGCGCGAACATTTCCGAGTTTCTTCATCAATTCCGGTCCAAAGTGGTCTGCCCGGCATGCCGTACGCCCCGGTCGTGCGGGGGTCGGCAGATCGGTGAGGTGGGGGGAAGGCGAACTGGAATGTGGCGTGACTCAGGCCGACAGCAAGGCGTGAGAAAACCCTGGTGGCCGCCGACGATCCGCTCGGCTCGCGGCCGGCCAAGGCGCCGACAGCTGCGGCCTCACCAGGGCACTGTGCCGGCGGTGTCGAAGTAGCCGCCGGTCGGGCCGTCGGGGCCGACCTGCGCCATGCGCACGATGATCTCGGCGCCTTCCTCGACAGACTGCATGCCCGTGTGGCCGTTGAGGTCCGTCTTCGTGAAACCGGGCGCCACGGCGTTGATCCGCATGGCCGGGAAGGCCTTGGCGTAGTGCGCGGTGATCATGTTGACCGTGGCCTTCGAGGCCGCGTAGGTGAGACCCGGGTAGCGGTGGGCCGGGTGGTCCGGGTCGGAGACGTAGCCGAGGGAGCCGAGGCCGCTGCTGAGGTTGACCACGACCGGCGCGGCCGAGCGTCGCAGCAGCGGGAGGAAGGCGTGGGTGACGCGGACGACGCCCAGGACATTGGTGTCGAAGACGGTCCGCACCTGGTCGGCGGTGATGTCCGCGGCGCCGGGCACGCTGTTGTCCTCGCCCCGGACCTCGATGCCGGCGTTGTTGACCAGCACGTCGAGCCCGCCCTCGGCCTCGACGGTCTTCACGGCGGCCTGGTCGGTGACGTCGAGCTGGACGAACCGGGCGCCGAGCTCGTCGGCGGCGCGGCGGCCCCGCTCGGCGTCCCGGGCGCCGACGTAGACGGTGTGGCCTGCGGCAATGAGACGGCGGGCGGTCTCGAAACCCAGCCCCTTGTTCGCTCCGGTGATCAGTGTTGTCGTCATGCCGCCACACTCCTGCCGGGCCGGGCGGACAGCCAGGAGATCCTTCTTCCTGGGACTCCCAGTACCAGGCACGCACCCCAACCGACAGTGTTCACTGAGGACATGACCACGACGGAACTCGGCCAGGCGCTGCGGCGCTGGCGCGACCGCATCTCCCCCGAGACGGCCGGGCTGCCCATCGGCGGACAGCGACGGACGGCCGGTCTGCGGCGTGAGGAGCTGGCCCTGCTGGCCGGGGTCTCCGTCGACTACGTCACCCGCCTCGAACAGGGCCGGTCAGCCAACCCCTCCGGTCAGGTCGTCGAGGCCCTGGCGCGGGCGCTGCGGCTCACGGGAGACGAGCGGGCGTATCTCTTCGGGCTGGCCGGGCTGGTGCTGCCAGGCCCAGAGGTGGTGCCGTCGTACATCCCACCCAGCGTTCTGCGGCTGCTGGACCGGCTGGTGGACACACCGGTCGCGGTCACCGACGCGGCCTTGACGCTGTTGGTGGCCAACCCGATGCACCGGGCGCTGTTGGGCGACATGTCCGGCTCACGCGGCTTCGAACGCAACGGGGCGTGGGGCGTGTTCCTGGGGTCGTCCAGCCGGATCCGGCACACACCGGAGGAACAGCGCGCCTTGGAGATCGGCATGGTCTCCGAGCTGCGCGCCGCCGCCGCCAGGTATCCCGCCGACCGTCAACTGCGGCGGCTGATCACCGAGTTGCGCGCGGGCAGCGAGCGGTTCGCCGAGCTGTGGGAGGCGGGCGTCGTCGGCAGTCTGGAGGTCTCGCGCAAGACGATCGAGCATCCGCAGGTGGGCCTGCTGACCCTGGACTGCAACGTGCTCCGGATGGACGGCAGTGGCCTGCGCATCCTCGGCTACTCGGCCGAGCCGGGCACCGAGGACGCCGAGAAGCTGGAGTTGCTGGCGGTGATCGGTACGCAGAGCCTGGCTGCCGAGTAGGACTGCCTGAGCCTGGCTTCCCTCTGGAGTTGCCGCCGCGCCTCGTCGCCCCGCCCCAGCACCCCTGAGAACTGAGGCATAGGAGGCCGGGGCCCCCGAAGGAGGCCGCGGTGCAGAAGACATCGGGGCGCCAGCCGTGGATGGACGTGGGACTTCGGCTGGATGACTGCCACTTGCCGGAAAAGGGGTGGGGCGTGCCCGCCCTCCGGGAAACGCGCCCGTCTCGGGCAGGAAGTGGACGGACTCCGGGCAGCGGCCGTTTGTCACCTGGGATGGCTCGCCCAACGCCCGCCCCGCTGGCCGGACTTCGGCAGATGTGGCCGCGCCCGGACGACGCCGAAGCGGCCCAGCGTGGTTGCGATGGCTGGATGGCTATGTATGCATCCGCAGTAGCGGCCTGATGGTCCGGACGAGCTCATCCGGGTGGTCGAACTGGGGCGCGTGCGAGCCGGGTGTCTGTACCACCTCGAACCCCGTCCGCCCGGCGAGCCATGCGGCGGCCTCGTGGAAGAAGCCGGGTGAATCCTCGCTGACCAAGACATGGGCAGGCGTGGTGATGCCGGCGAGCGCCGAATCGTCAGGGCGGTAGGACTCGAACGTTCCCAGCTCCACGCCGACCAGCGTCTCTCCGTTCGAGGTCATCCTGTCGCGCAAGCCCGTGGGCAGACGATCCCAGGTCGCATCGCCGACCACGAGGCGGAAGAAGCGGTCGACAGCTTCCGGAGGCCCTCCCCGTGCCAGCCCCTCCTGAACGGCTGACCTCACGCTCGTCTGCGCCGCTGCCGGGTCGTCCACCACCGAGATCATCGCAGGCTCGTGCAACACCGCGGAGCGGACAACACCGGGATGGCGGAGCAACAGGTCGAGGGCAAAGGTCGCCCCGTAGCTGTTGCCGTACACGGCGGCGGGAGCGAGCCCGAGCTCAGAGAGAAGCGCCGCCGCGTCGTCGGCCTGCTCGGCCACCGACGTCGTCCCCCAGCCACGGGGAGGGAGACTGCGCGAGTTACCTCGCCGGTCGTAGGTGAGCACGGTGAACTCATCGGCGAGCAGGTCCGCAACGCGTTCGAAATGTCCGGCATCACCGGTCGCGCCGGAGATGAACATCACCGATGGGCCAGTGCCCCGCAGTTCGTGGTAGATGCCTGCCCCATTGACGGCGATCGACGACACGGCAACCTCCTCCACCTGCCCACGGGGAGCTATAAACCACCCTAAAATGGAATAAATTACTCACGGGAGATCGAGGGCAACGTGTCGGCCAACGGTGTGGCACCGAACTCGTACCCGTTCGGCGCCGCAAGTGCCGGCGAAGCGCCCGAGCGCGACGACGCGCTGGTCAGTGCCGTGGTCAGTGCTGTGGAGGTGACCGGAGCGCATGCCGGAAGCGTGTTTCTGCTCTCCGGCGACCATCGCTCGCTCGTGGTGGCCGCGTCGTGCGGGACACCGCCCTCCCTGCTCAGCGGGTGGCGTCGGATCCCGGTGAACAGCGGTATGCCGGTGGCGGAGGCGTACCGCTCCGGGCGCATGGTCCACCTGGCCGACGCGGAGGAGACGATGCGGCGCTTCCCCCAGCTCGCGGTCGCCCTGCCCTACCCGTTCGGCTCTGCGTCGGTCCCCGTACGAGCGGGCGAGCGGACCTTCGGCGCCCTGGCCGTGGTGTGGACAGCCGGGCCGGACGGGGCAGGACTGTCGAGGGCGCAGCGCCGGCAGCTGCGCTCCGTCGCCGACCGGCTGGGCACCACCCTCGCCGGACTGCGGGCCCGCGGCGCGCTCGGTGAGTACGACGAGCGGACGGCCCCGATCGTGGTCCCGCTGCCGTCCGCTCCGGTGATCCGGGTGGGTCTGTTCGACTGGAACCTCGACACCGGAGCGCTCACGGCCGACGACGAGCTGTGCGCGATCTTCGGGATTCCGCCCCGCGAGTTCGACGGGCGGGCGGCCACCCTGGCGGCCATGATCGAGCCGACGGATCTGCCCGGCTTCCGGTCCGCCGCCCGTGCCGCGGTCCAGGAAGGCCATGTACTGGCGCACTGCCTGCGCATCCGGGACGGCCGCGGGGGCCACCGCACCGTCGAGCTGTGGGGCCGGATACCCGAGAGCCCTGACGACCTGGCGGCCTCGGCCCATCTGATCGGCGCCGTAATCGACTCCGGGAGCGGCATGGCCGCCGTGGCGGCGATCGAGCGGCTCGCGGACGGCTTCTTCGCGCTCTCGCCCGACGGATGCCTCGCCTACGCCAACCACAGCCTGGAGAACCTGCTGCGGGTCCGTCAGGACGAACTGCTCGGCCGACGCCCCTGGGACGTCCTGCCCTGGCTGGCCGATCCCGTGTACGAGGACCGCTACCGCGCAGCACTCGTCTCCCAGCAACCGGTCTCCTTCCTGGTCCGCCGCCCACCCGACGAGTGGCTGGTCTTCTCTCTCCACCCGGGCGCGCAGGGCATGACGGGGTGGGCGGCGCCCGTGCGACAGCCCGTACCGGCCGACACCGGACCCGGGGCTCCCGTCGCGGAAGGGGGGCCGCCCGTCTCCTTGTCGTCTCCGCCCGCGGCCCCGCGCGTGGGTTCCCTCTACCGGGTACTCACGCTGGGCAGCGCGCTCACCGAGGCGGTCACCGCGCACGAGGTGTTCGAGGCCGTCGCCGAGCAGCTGCTGCCCGCTTTCGGCGGCCAGAAGCTGGCGATCTCGGTGGTGGAGCAGCGGCGCCTGCGCCTGCTCGCTCAGCGCGGCTACTCGAAGCGCTTTCTCGCCCGGTTCGAAGGCACTCCGCTGCATGCCCGGCTGCCCGTGACGGACGCGCTGACCTCCGGGGCCCCGCTGTTCGTCGAGTCCCGTGAGGAGCTCCTCGAGACCTACCCCGGGATCACGGTCAGTCACTCCAACTCTTGGGCGTTCCTGCCCTTGATCGCCTCGAACCGCCCGGTCGGCGTCTGCATGCTCGCCTTCGACGACGTCCACCGGTTTCCCGACGAGGAGCGTGGAGTCCTCACCGCGCTGGGCGGCCTGATCGCCCAGGCCCTTGAACGCGCCAGGCTCTACGACGCCGAGTTCGCCCTCGCCCGCGGCCTGCAGAACGCGCTGCTCCCGCACCGGCTGCCCACGTTGCCTGGCCTCCGTGTCACCGGGCGCTATCTTCCGGGCACCAGGGGGATGGAGATCGGCGGCGACTGGTACGACGTCATCCCCACCGGCGACGAGGTCGCTCTGGTCGTCGGGGACGTCGAGGGGCACAACGTCGCCGCCGCGGCCGCCATGGGCCAGCTGCGCAGCGCGGTGCGGGCCTTCGTCGCCGCGGGCCACCGGCCGAGCGACGTCGTCGCCGGCACCAACCGGCTCCACATGGACCTCGACCCGGCGCTGCTCGCCAGCTGCTGCTACGCCCGCTTCCATCCCCGCTCGGGGGTCGTGCGCATCGTCCGTGCCGGCCACCTCCCGCCCTTGCTGCGCCTGCCCGACGGGCAGGCCGAAATCCTGGATGTGCCCGGCGGCCCTCTACTCGGCATCGACGCAGCGGCACACTTTCCGGAGTCGGAGCTGCGCCTCGTACCCGGGTCGGTCCTGGCCCTGTACACGGACGGGCTGATCGAGAGGCGCGAGTCGGACATCGGTTCCGACGTCGACCGGCTCCGGGCGTCACTGGCCCGCCTGGGCGGGGGCCCCTTGGAGGATCTGGCCGACGCGCTGCTGCGCGACGTCTGCCCCTCGCCCGACAGGGTGGACGACATCGCACTCCTGCTGACCGAGTACGCCCCGCCGCGGTAGACCCGACGCCGCTGTCACTTGCCCCAGATCTTCCGGTACGCCTCCTGATAGGCCGAGGGGTCCCAGGTCGTGGCACCGTCGCTGTTGTCGGCCGTGGTGATGTGGACGGGGGCCACATATCCGCTGGCCGGACGGCCGGAGAAGGCTCGGTTGAACTCGTCGACGATCTGCCAGCCCTGCTGGGACAGCGGCTCGGGCACGGTGGCCGCCTGGTACTGCTCGCTGTTGATGCGCTGGAAGGCGGAGGGGTCACCGTCGCCGGCGCCGATGTTGAACGGCGGGCCGGAACCTTTCCTCCCGGCCGCACGGAAGGCAGGGGCGGCATCGGCGAAGTAGAGGTCGTTGATGGCGACGGAGTACGTCCACCGGTCCTGGAAGCGGGAAAGGAGCGAGGAGACCTCCCTGGGCGTGCGGCTGCTCGAGTCCGGAATCGGGATGTTCTGGTACGCCAGCAGCTTCACGCCCGAGCAGGTGGCGAGTTCCTTCCGGATCAGCTCGGACTTGTTCTTGGCGAACGGGATCGAGGCGTCGGTGAAGACCACGACCCCCGCGGTGCCGTTGGAGCGCGAAATGACCCATTGCGCGCTGACTCTGGCCACGTCCTCGACTTTGGTGGTGACGTTGGTGAAGAGCTCCGGCCGCCGGCTGGGGCCGGGGGCGGCGACCGCGTGCCAGCCGATGAGCGGGATGCGTGCCGTGTTCGCCCGGGCCACCTGCCGCGAGGTCGAGTTGGGGTCGAAGCCTCCGATGACGATGCCCGAGGGCCTGAGGGCCACGGCATCGCTCATCGCCGCCTGGATGCCGGCGGGGGTGCCGCCGCCGTCGATCACCCGGACGTTCCAGCCGATGACCCGCGCGGCTTGCCGCACGCCGTCGGCGGCGCCCGCGACTCCGGGGTTGGTCATGGTCTGGGCAACGTAGACGAGGGTCTTGCCGGCCACCGCCGTGGGGCCGCTGGTGGGTCCGTTCCAGGGGACGTCCGTCCGCTCCGCCCGCTGCACGGCCGCCTGGGCCCTGGCCTGGACCGAGGGGCAGCCGCTCGGGCCCGAGGTGGAGTCCCCGGGGGCATTCGACGAGCCGCGTTCGCACCCGGCCAGGACGGTTGCAGCGGCCAGCAGGGCGGTGGCGGCGGACCGAGCCTTGAAACCGCCGGGCGTGGCCTTGCGGTGGTAGTGCACGGAAGCTCCTCGCGGAGGGATGAACGGGAGGATGTGGGCCGGGCGCTGTGATGTCGACCGCGGCGTGGGTCATGGAGTGCTGCCCGATGTGCCGTCGTCCTGCCTCGGGGAGGACGACGGCTCCGGCGTCACGGCGGGCGAATCGCGGGCTGCGACGACGCTGGTGCGCAGCCGGCGGCGAGCGGCGTAACCGGCCAGGCCGACGGCGAGGAGCAGGGTGCCGCCGTGGAACAACGGGATCGTCCAGAAATCGGCGCCCATCTGGCCGATGCCGGTGAGGCCGACGGCGAGGACGGCGACGGCGACCACGGTGCCCATGGCGTTGGGGCGGCCGGGTTTGATCGCGGTGGACCCGAGGAGGGCGCCGACGAAGGCGGGCAGCAGGTAGTCGAGGCCGACGCTCGGATTGCCGATCTGCTGCTGGGCCGCGAGCAGTACTCCGGCGAAGCCGACGATCAGCCCCGATGTGGCGAAGGCGTAGATGGTGTACTTGCGGATCGAGATGCCGACGAGGTCGGCGGCGCGCGGGTTGGACCCGACGACGTACAGGTACCGGCCGAGCGGCAGCCGCTCCAGCACCAGCCAGAGGGCGACCGCGAGCGCGAGCACGTAGAAGGCGGGGACCGGAAGGCCGAGGAACGTGGAGTTGTAGAGGTCGGTGAAGGCAGCCGGGAGGCCTTGTGGGCCGGGGACGATCCGGCCGCCGTCGGTGATCCAGCCGGTGAGCGCGTACATCATGCTGCCGGTCCCGAGCGTGGCGATGAACGAGTCGATCCGCCCGAACTCGACGATGACGCCGTTGAGGACGCCCACGACGCCCCCTCCGACGATCACCGCGAGGCAGGCGAGCGGCCAGGGCCACCCGCCGCCCACGAGGAGCTGCATCACCATGACGTGCGCCAGGCCGAGGCCGTAGCCGATGGAGAGGTCGAACGCGCCGGTCACGATGGGGACCATGGCAGCGAGCGCGAGAACGGCCGGGATCGACTGGTTGGACAGGATCGAGTCGACAGTGTCCAGGGTGGGAAACGTACGCGGCAGAGCGAGGGAGAAGATCAGGTAGAGCAGGGCGGTGAGGGCCAGGAGGCCGTAAGCGCCGATGAGGTGCCCGCCGGGTCGGCCCGGTCCGGCCCGTCGGCCGAGTCGGCTCAGCAGGCCCGGTCGACGTGGTTGCCGCCGGGGCGAGGACGGGGTGGGCGGGGAGGGCGGGGCGGTCACGGGTTCGTCGCGGTTCCGGAGGGGGGCATGGCCGAGGCCGCCCGGGTGAGCCCCGCAACCGTGAGGGCCGGACCGCCCAGCTCGGCCGTCACGGACCCGCGAACGAAGACCAGGGCGCGCCTGCACACGCCCGCGACCTCCTCGAAGTCGGTGGAGATGAGGAGGACGGCGAGACCCGCGGCCAGCGCCTCGTCGAGCAGGCGGTGGATCGCGGCCTTGGCACCGATGTCCACGCTCGCCGTCGGCTCCTCGAGGATCAGCAGGCGCAGTTCCACCCGGAGCCACCGGCCGATCATGACCTTCTGCTGGTTTCCGCCCGACAGGGTGGCGATGAGCGCCTCGCTGTCGCGGGGACGCACCGAGAACCGTCCGATCAGGGTGGCGGCCTCGCCGCGTTCGCGGCGGGGACTGATCCAGCGCGGCGCCGGCCGGCCTCCCGCGCGGGGGTTGGCCAGGAGGTTCTCCCGTACGGTCAGCTCGGCGAGGCAGCCCTCACGCTGCCTGTCGCCGGGTACGAAGGCGACACCGAGCCCGACGGCGTCGGCGACCGTACGGGGACTGTACGGGCGGCCGCCGAGGACGGCACGTCCGCCGAGAAGGGGCCGGGAACCCGCGAGGGCTCGCCCCAGGTCCATGTGTCCGGCGCCCGTGAGGCCGACCAGCCCGAGGACTTCCCCGGGCCTGAGCTCCAGGTCGACCGGTCCCGCACCGGCTGTCCGTACGCCGTCGAGGGTCAGGACGGCCGCGCCGCCGGCCGGGGCCGTGGCGGGGATGGGGGTCCCCCCGCTCGAGCGAAGCCGAGAGTGGGGGAGGTCGGCCGGTTCCTCGCCGATGATGTCGTGCACCAGGCGGGCCGGGGTGTGGTCCGCCAGCGAGCCGTGGCTGACGAGGCGGCCGTCGCGCAGGACGGCGAAGGTGTCGGCGACCTCGTACACCTCGTCCAGGCGGTGGCTGACGTAGAGGATGCCGTGCCCCCGGTCGCGCAGAGCGTGCAGGACGCGGAACAGCCGGGTGCAGTCGGCGGCCGGGAGGCGGGCGGTCGGTTCGTCGAGGACGATGAGCTTCGCCCGTGCCGCCAGGGCTCGTGCGATGGCGACCAGGGAACGCTCGGCGGGGGGAAGGCCGGCGATCGGGGCGTCGGGATCGAGATGTCCGGCGACGATCCGCAGTGCCTCGGTGCACTGCTCTCGGGTCCGCCGCCAGGAGATCAGTCCGGCGCGGCGCGGATACCCGGTGCTCAGGGCGATGTTCTCGGCGACGGTCATCCACTCCACCAGACCCAGATCCTGGTGGATGAAGGACATGCTGCGGGAAGCGGCATGACTCCCGAGTGGGTGCCCGTCCACCGCGATCTGCCCCGAGTCGGCTTGGTGTACGCCGGCGAGCACTTTGATGAGCGTGGACTTTCCGGCTCCGTTGGGGCCGAGGAGGGCGAGGACGCTACCGGTGTGGACGTCGAGGTCGACCCCGGCCAGCGCGAGGGTCCCGCCGAACCGCTTGGCGAGCCCGCGGATACGGACCAGGGGTACTGCCCCGCTGGGCGGGACCGCCGGCGCAGGGGTGTCGTGAGCGTCGTGCACGGACGACTCCGGGGATCGGCCTGGCGAGTTCTTCCCGACTCGTGTCAGTGATCCTAGCGGGCCATATCAACATATTTCAGGCATCTTGTCGTCGTCTGTGACTCCAACGGATCAGTGGGCGGCGCCGCTCTTCAGCGCCTCAGGCACCGTCGAGCCCGCATTCGGCCCAGATGACCTTGCCCTCCGAGGTGTAGCGCGTGCCCCAGCTCTCTGCCAGCTGCGCGACGAGGAACAGGCCGCGGCCCCCTTCATCGGTGCTGGCCGCTCTACGCAGATGTGGGGCGGTGTTGCTGGTGTCGGAGACCTCGCAGACCAGGGTGCGGTCGTGGAGCAGCCGTACCCGGATGGGCCCGGCACCGTGGCGGATGGCGTTCGTGACCAGCTCACTGAGCATCAGTTCAGCGGCGAACACGACCTCGTCGAGTCCCCAGTCGGCCAGTTGCCGGGTGGCGCAGGAGCGGACCTCGCTGACGAGGGCCGGATCCGCGGGCAGATCCCAGGTGGCGATCCGCCCCGGGTCCAGGGCGTGGGTGCGGGCCACGAGCAGCGCTATGTCGTCGTAGGGGTGGGCCGGCGCCACGGTGTCGAGGACCGCCTGGCAGGTCTCGTCGGGTGCACGCTCCGGGTGGGCCAGGACCTCGCGCAGCTGATCGAGGACCACGTCGACGTCGCGGTGCCGGTCCTCGATGAGTCCGTCGGTGTAGAGGACCAGCTGACTGCCTTCGGGGAGGTGGATCTCGGCGGCTTCGAAGGGCAGACCTCCGAGGCCGAGCGGGGGCCCGGCGGGCAGGTCGGGGAACGACACGGTGCCGTCGGGGCGGACCAGGGCGGGCGGCGGGTGGCCGGCGCGGGCCATGGTGCACTGCTGCGAGGTCGGGTCGTAGATCGCGTACAGACAGGTCGCGCCGATGATGCCGGCACCCTCGGCGGCGGGCTCCTCCCGGTCCAGGCGTCCCACGAGGTTGTCGAGGTGGGTGAGGACCTCGTCCGGGGGGAAGTCGAGCTCGGCGAAGCTGCGTGCGGCGGTGCGCACCCGGCCCATGGTGGCGGCGGACAACAGACCGTGGCCGACGACGTCACCGACGAAGAGGCCGACGCGGGCGCCGGACAGGGGGATGACGTCGTACCAGTCTCCCCCGACGTCGGATTCGGCGGGCAGATAACGATGGGCGACCTCGACGGCGTCCTGGTCGGGCAGTCCGTGCGGGAGCAGGCTGCGCTGCAGGGCCAGGACCATGGTGCGTTCGCGCGTGTAGCGGCGGGCGTTGTCGATGGACAGCGCGGCACGGGTGGCGAGCTCTTGCGCCAGCGAGCGGTCGTCGTCTCCGAAAGAGGCGGGATCCTCCGCCCGATAGAAACTGGCGACCCCCAGCACGACGCCGCGGGCGACCAGGGGCACCGCGATGAGGGAGTGGACGTGGCTCAGCAGTTGTTCGGAGTGCTCGGGGTCCTGTGCGAGCCAGCCCGCGGCGGTCTGCAGGTCCGGTTCCAGCACTGCCCGCCCACTCGTCAGACACCGCATCTGCGGCGTCGTCGGGCCGTAGTCGACGTGCTTGCCCACCGGACTGAAGGGACAGCCGTCGCGGATGCCATGGACCACCGCACGGCGCAGGTCACGGCGGGGATCGGCGGACTCCTCACCGCGCAGTACGGCCTCGGGCAGGTCGATGGTGACGAAGTCGGCCAGTCGCGGCACCGCCGTCTCGGCGAGTTCCCGGGCGGTGCGGCGTACGTCCAGGGTGGTGCCGATGTGGACGCTGGCCTCGGACAGCAACTCCAGTCGGCGTCGCGCGGCCAGGGCGTACGTCCCCACGTGCGGCTCCCCCACCATCACGAGTCCTCTGACGGAGGGCGGGGAGTCGGGTCGGTCGTCCGTGGGTCGGCCGTCCGTCACGCCGTCGATGTCGGCGGCCGTGATGCCCTCGCCGGCCACGGCCGGCCGGTCGGGTGCCGTCTCGGGAGGATGCTGCCCGGACGGTGGAGTGAGGGAGAGATGCCCGGGCGTCACGGCGACGGGAACGGCTCCGGAGAGCCGGAGGACAGAGGCGACGGCAGGCTCGGCGGGGAAGCCCAGCACCTCGTCGACCTGGTGCGGGATGGCGAGAGCCTCGCGCGGTGCGAGGCCGGGGAGAACGGCTTCGATGGCGACGCCCTCCACTCCGGAGGCACTCGTCATCGGGCGGCTCACGAGCGTGACCCGTCGACCGTCGGGCAGGGGCACGTCGACGGCGCCCCGCTGTGCGCGGGAGATCAGCTCGGCGGCCTTCTCCATGAGGATCGCCTGGCCGCGGGGGTGCAGCTCCAGGGCCAGTTCCGCCACCCCGATACGGTGCTGAAGGCCTGCGTCGGCCTCGGCTCCGGTGTCCAGGTAGGCCCGCAGCAATGCGCGCTCACGTGCGGAACTCCGCGCCAGCAACCGCCGCTCGATGGCCTCGGCCGCCTTGCGTATGACGGTGTCCAGCGCCGGATTCTCGGCGCCGCGAGGATAGCCGAAGCACAGAACGCCCTCGATGCGGCCACTGAGCGGGTCGCGGACGGGAAGCGCGCGGCAGGCGCTGCCTTGGGAGCGCTCGGCGAAGTGCTCAGCGCCGTAGACCCGGATGAGCTGCCGCTCCGCCAGGGCGAGACCGATGCCGTTGGTACCGGCGACCTGCTCGGCGAACACGAACCCCGGGGCGCTCTGGATCGCCGGGAGAGTTCTGGCCAGCGACGCTTCTCCGAAACGGCGCAGGAGCACCGTCCCATTCGCATCGGCGACGGAGATGTTCATCGCGCTGCCGGCGAACGTGGACTGCAGTCGGTCGAGCACCGGCACGGCTGCGCGGACTATCGGCCCGTCCGGATCGAAGTCCTCCCGATAGGGAAGGTCGGACTGGTCCGGCGACAGCCCCAGGGTCCGGCAACGCTGCCAGGAATTCAGGATCGAGGTTCGCACACCCGGCCCGACCGAATCACCCTGCAGAAACCGCTCACGGAAACGGGCGGGCCCCGTGCCGCCTGTCGCACGCCCCGTCGGTATCGGTTCGCCGCCGGCCCGATCCACGCTTTGCCTCACGCCTTCGACAATCCACTCTTCGGAAATATCTGGCATTGACGAGGATACGGGCATTAAGGTGCACTAGTCATGATTCGCAAGATCCCTCACGCACGGTGACCGGACCCGGTCTGTCACAGGACCGCGACCGGGTTGACGGGCGAGCCCGTCCCTCCCGGGACGTTCAGTGGCGCCACCACGAGCAGGAACTCATGCCGCCCCGCCTCGGCAGTGGCCGCGGAGAGCCCTTCCAGGTCCAGGTTGTCCAGCAGCGGCACCCCCATCGCGGCCAGGGCCAGGGCGTGGACGGGCGAGTGCACACCGTCCACGGGCGAGGGCCGTACATCGCTGTCGCCGTCTCCGCCGAGCAGTGCGATACCGCGCTCGGCCAGAAGCGGCAGGGCGTCCACGTGAAAGCCCGCGCTCGCCGTGTCGGGGTCCCAGGCACCGAGCTCCTCGCGGCGGCGGACGTGCCCGGAGCGCAGCAGTACCGCGTCGCCCTCGCCGATCGTCACATCGAGCGCCTTCTCCGCAGCGACGATGTCCTTGGCGTGTACTGCTTGCCCCGGCTCCAGCCAGCGGGTCCCGAGGACGGCGGGGAGGTCGAGGAGCACACCCCTCGTGACGAGGGGCCCGAGCGTCGACACCGCGCCGAAGCGGGCGCCTGCGGCATCGACGACCTCGTGTGCCGTCCGGCCGTCATAGAGCTGCCCCCGGTAGGCGATGTGGCACAGTGCGTCGAGGTGTGTGATGCCCTTGCCGTGGTAGTCGGCGGCGATGAAGTCCTTGTGGGTGGAGGGTTCCGGCGCCTGAACGTCGCCGAGGTCGGTCATGTGGTGCAGGGCGGGCTTGCGGTTGCCGGGACCGGGTCGGGTGTTCCAGGGCAGCGCCAGCGGGACGACGGTCCCTGACCGCACGCCGGCAGCGGCCTCCCGCACATGGTCCGCGGTGACACGGTTCCAGGCACCACGGTCGGCCGGGGACCAGCGACCCCATGCGCGAACCGCATCGAAGAGTGCGTCGAACTCCCGGCGGGAGACGGCCGGCCCGTTGCCGGCACCGGTCGGCCCGGGGTTCGGGGCATCGGCGGAACTCAGGCTCATCTGTACTCACCGCTCCCAGCTTTGGAACGGCGCCGACGGCAGGGCGTCACCGGGCGCGATACGGATCGGGCTTCCGGGGGCGTGCGCCCGGCTGACGTCGTGGCCTCGACGCCGTGACACGGAAGAGCTTCGTCCTCGTGATCAGAAAACCAGCTTCGCACATTCACGGGGTGGTCCTGGGGCGGCTCTTGCGCCAGGTCGGGGTATTCACGCCGGTGAGGCGTCGGCCAGGACATGGATCCGGTTCTCGAAGCCCTGGTCGACCAGGGCTTTGCGGACGGTGCCGCCGGTGTGCTCGGCGACCTGTTCCACCAGCCGGGCACCACCGCCGAAGAGGCGGAACCCGGCTCTGATCCACCATCAGGACTGCCGGGAGGCACCCGTGATCGCCCGGTTTCAGGAGCCCGCCGTGCCATGCCGTCGGCACCGGCGATGAGCAGGTCGTGGAACTCCTGGACCAACTCCGCCGGGCGAGGAGGCGGGCGGCCGCGCCCTCCAGGAGCTCCTTCATCTCGAAGAGGCGGCCCAGCAGCAGTAGACGGCTGCGAGGCGACCGCCGAAGCCCGTGATCTGGCTCTGGTCTTCTTCGAACGCCACTTCTCCCGCGGCCTGCTCGCCGGCCGTGACCAATCCGAAGGCGTGAGAGCTCTCCTGAAAAGGCCCCTCCGTCCTTCAATCCGGGATGGCCGTCGACGGAGTGGAGCCAGGATCATCCTGGCTCCACTCCGTGGTGCGGGCGTGTCACTGGAACTGTGCGAAGAACCTCCAGATCTCTGCCTTGGTCCAGGTGGCGACGCCGCTTTCGCCGGAGGAGCCGTCGACCGGACCGGGTATGTGGCCTCCGTCGAACGCGGCCCATTGGACCGGGTATCCGGTACGGCAGCCCGAGTAGGTGGTGGTGATGTGCGTTCGGCTGCCCGGCGCGGGCTCGCGCGGGCTCTGGGGGGTGCAGCCGTTGTTGCTGACGAATTTGTCGCGCAGGGACCGTCCTTGCGCGATGTTGAGGACGGAGTCGCTGATGCCGTGGATTCCGAAGTAGGCGATGGGCTGGGTGCCGCCGCTGCACCCGCTGATCTGAGCGCCGGATATGACCGCGACGGCCCTGAAGGCGTTCGCCCGGCTGCATGCGAGTGCGTAGCTCATACCGCCGCCCCAGCTGAATCCCGTGGCGAAACGCTGTGCCGGGTTGACACAGAGGCCGCCCTCGATCCGCCGGATCATGTCGTCGACGAAGGTGATGTCCTCACCGCCCGAATTGGCCCAGCCGTTGCCGAGGCCCTGGGGGGCGACGAGGATCGCGCCGTTGTTCGACTGTTCCTGTTGGCCGTAGTAGGACCAGGCGTTCCCGCTCGTGCCGCCCGAGGCGACGTCGCCGGCGGTTCCGCCCCGCCAGTGGAACGCGAAGATCAGCCGGTAGGGGTGGCTGTTGTCGTAGTTGGCGGGAACCCTGAGGATGAAGCTGCGGCTCTTGCCGCCGCTCTGCATCGTGTGCGTACCGCTCGCCAGGGTCGGGGCGCTGCCGCACCCGCCGCCGCCACCGGACGACAGCTTGACCATCTGCCATTGCTGGTTGGCGCCGCCCCAGTCGGAGTACTGGACGACGTTGCCGCCGTCGGCGGTGGAGGCGCCCTGCACCTCCACCGCCTTGCTGCTGGTGCGGTTGATCAGCCGGACGTGGCCCGCGTCGGAGTCGGCCAGGCGGAACTGCTGGTTGGCCCCGCTGTGGTCGGCCCACTGCTGGATCGCGGCACCGTCCGCGGTCGAGGCGCCGGCCACGTCGAGAACCTTGCCCGAATGCCGGGCCTTGAGGAGGTAGAAGCCGTCGCCGGAGTCCACGAACTGCCACTGCTGATGGGCTCCGTCGTTGCGCGTCCACTGGCTGACCCGCGCGCCGTCGGCGGTGGACGCGCCAGAGACGTCCAGCGCCTTGCCGCTGTTGCGATTGACCAGGACATACCAGGCGTTGGTGTCTACCGTCGCCGCCTCGGCGGGCGCCGGCTTCACCGCGGCGAGCATGCCGATCGCGAGGGTCGCCGCCACCACCGCGGCGACCCGGGATAACCAGCGATGCCTTCGTGGAGGGGCGGGGGAAGCCGCACCGTAGGTCTTCATCGATTCACCCTCTCGTTTGAGGCAGGTCCCCTCAGGTACGGGTCCAGCGTTGGTTGCTGCCGTTCGAGCAGGAGTAGAGCTGGATCAGGGTGCCGTTGGCTGTGCCGCCTGCGGCGGCGTCGAGGCAGAGGCCGGACTGGACGCCGACGATGGATCCGTCGGAGTTGAGGCGCCATTTCTGGTTGTCGCCGCCCCAGCAGCTGTAGATCTGGACTTTGGTGCCGTTGCCGGTGCCGGCGGCGTCCAGGCACTTGTTGCCGTAGACCCTGAGCTCGCCGGCGGCGGTGTACGTCCACTGCTGGTTGGTGCCGTTGTGGCAGTCCCACAGGTGGAGCTGGGTGCCGTCGGTGGTGCTGGTGCCGGGCACATCCAGGCAGCGGCCCGAACCGACGCCCTTGATCGGTCCGGATTCCGAAGGGGGCGTGGACGAGCCGCCGTTGAGTGCGTTGAGGACGGCGGTGTAGGCGGGCTTCTTGCTGCCGTCGCCGTTGAACAGCAGCGGCGTGTGCTCCGGTCGCCAGGAGTCGGTGTCGCGCACACCCCAGACGGTGATGCCGAGGCAGCGCGGGACGGCCAGGCAGTCGTTCGTCACGTTGGCGTAGGTCGTGGCCGGGGCGCCCTGGATGTCGAGTTCGGTGATGGCCACATCGACGCCGAGGGCGGCGAAGTTCTGCAGGGTGGTGCGGAAGTTGCTGTTGTAGGGGCTGCCGCTGTTGAAGTGCGACTGGAAGCCGACGCAGTCGATGGGCACGCCGCGCTGCTTGAAGTCTCGGACCATGGCGTACATGGCCTGGGTCTTGGCCCAGGTCCAGTTCTCGACGTTGTAGTCGTTGTAGCAGAGCTTGGCGGCCGGGTCGGCGGCGCGCGCGGTGCGGAAGGCGACCTCGATCCAGTCGTTGCCGGTGCGCTGCAGGTTGGAGTCGCGCCGGGCTCCCGAACTGCCGTCGGCGAAGGCCTCGTTCACGACGTCCCACTGGACGATCTTGCCCTTGTAGTGGGCCATCACGCCGTTGATGTGGTCGATCATCGCCTGGCGCAGCGAGCTGCCGCTGAGGCTCTGCATCCAGCCGGGCTGCTGGGAGTGCCAGGCCAGGGTGTGGCCACGCACCTGCTTGCCGTTCTGCACCGCCCAGTTGTAGACGCGGTCCCCGGCGGTGAAGTTGAACTGGCCCCGCTGCGGTTCGGTGGCGTCGATCTTCATCTCGTTCTCGGCCGTCACCGAGTTGAACTCACGGTTCGCGATCGTCGTGTACGCCGAGTCGCCCAGCCTGCCCGAGGCGATGGCGGTCCCGAAGTAGCGGCCGCTCTGCGCCGCCGCGGCGCCCAGCGTGTTCTCGGCGGCGTGTGCGGTCGGCGGCGCGACCAGTGCGGCGACCGTACCTAGGACGCCGACGACCAGCGCCAACAGCAGGCCGCGGGTCTTCCGGCGGACAACGGATCTGGGAAGGGCATACGAGCCCATGACTGTGCCTCCAAGGTAGAAATCACGGAAGGACTGAAGCGCAGGGGAATGCGTCGTCCGCTCCCACTCGGCAGACGGACGGGGCGGCCAGAACCCGGGCAGCACGGAATCACCGGACACCGCGGTCACGGGACCGGGACGATCTCAACCGGCACCGACGGCACCCGGACTCGGCCGTCGGGTGACGTACGGCGGGCGGCGGCGGTGTTTCGACACAGACATGGGGGTACTCCATCGCGGCTCAGCCGGGGGGCCGACACGCGGCGTCGCGTACCTCTCCAACTGGGCGAAGAGCCAGGATGCGCTGGTGCGAACCTCACCGGAAACGAAACGGGGTGGCGCAGGTGCTTTGGTGCGCGGATCCGTCGTGCAGCACAGATTGCTCAGGGCCGACATAGTTCGAAATCCCGAACTACGGTCGGCCACTCAGAGAGGGAGATTGAGGGATTGACGGTGGATCGTCAATACTCACCGCAGAGAAAGTTTCTGTTCCCCGCCCGCAACTTTCGAAATCGGGTCGAGCCGGACGGCGAACCCTCCGGCGCTACCGTCGGCGGATGCCGTAGGCCCCGGGCCCGGACCAGGACGAGTGCGCGGACGCCGCTAACTCAACTTCCCACCCGTGGACCCTTGGACTGGGGAGCCGTATCGAACTTTGGGGGTGCTTCCGGTTGGCGCGACAGCTTGCCAAGCCCAAAAGGGGAGGATCTGTTTGTGGACAGATCGGCGACAGACCTTGACCAGAAGGCCCCGCATTCCTAGCTTGTGGCGTCAAAGGTTCGGGGATCTCTTCGAATGTTTCGAAGCTGTTCCCTGCCCTCGGTACGGCCGCTCCGCGGTTCATCGGCGTCACCTCACCCCGCCCCCAAGGAGGCCCTCTGATGTGGTTTCGCCACCCGTCCCCGGTCCGCCCAAGACGCTTACTCGCCGTCCTTGCGCCCTTGCTGCTCGTGGCCACCTTCCTCGGCGCCCAGCCCGCCGGCGCGGCGACCGTAGACCCCAACGCCTCGTATGTGCTGGTCAACCGCAACAGCGGCAAGGCCCTTGACGTCTACAACCTGGCGACCGACGACGGCGCCCGCATCACCCAGTGGACCAGGAACAATCAGGCCCAGCAGCAGTGGCAGTTCGTCGATTCCGGGGGCGGCTACTACCGCATCAAGTCCCGCCACTCGGGCAAGGTGCTGGACGTCTACAACTGGTCCACCGCGAACGGCGGCTCGATCGTCCAGTGGGCCGACCTGAACGCCACCAACCAGCAGTGGCGGCTGGCCGACAGCTCGGATGGCTACGTAAGGTTCATCTCGCGCCACAGCAACAAGGCCCTCGAGGTGCAAGGCGCCTCCACCGCCGACAACGCGAACATCGTCCAGTACGACGACTGGGGCGGCACCAACCAGCAGTGGCAGCTCGTCAAGGTCGGCGCCGACAACCCCGGCCCGTGCGATCTTCCGTCGACATACCGCTGGACATCAACGGGCGCGCTGGCGCAGCCCAAGCCGGGGTGGGTCTCGCTCAAGGACTTCACCGTCGCCCCCTACAACGGCAGGCAACTCGTCTATGCGACGACGCACGACACGGGGACGAGTTGGGGTTCGATGAACTTCGGCCTGTTCACCAATTGGTCGGAGATGGCCTCGGCCAGCCAGAACACGATGTCAGCCTCAACCGTCGCGCCCACGCTCTTCTACTTCGCGCCGAAGAACATCTGGGTGCTCGCCTACCAGTGGGGCGGGACCGCCTTCTCCTACCGGACGTCGAGCGACCCCACCAACCCCAATGGCTGGTCATCCCAGCAGGTGCTCTTCTCCGGAAGCATCTCCGACTCCGGAACAGGACCCATCGACCAGACGCTCATCGGTGACGGGACGAACATGTACCTGTTCTTCGCCGGTGACAACGGCAAGATCTACCGGGCCAGTATGCCGATCGGGAACTTCCCGGGCAGCTTCGGCACGACCTCGACAGTGATCATGAGCGATACGAGGAACAACCTGTTCGAAGCCCCGCAGGTCTACAAGCTCCAGGGCCAGAACCGCTACCTCATGATCGTCGAGGCGATCGGCTCGCAGGGCCGCTACTTCCGCTCATTCACGGCCACCAGTCTGAACGGCTCATGGACACCTCAGGCCGCGACCGAGAGCAATCCCTTCGCCGGCAAGGCCAACAGTGGCGCCACCTGGACCAACGACATCAGCCATGGCGAACTGATCCGTACCAGCCCCGATCAGACCATGACCGTCGATCCCTGCAATCTGCAGTTGCTCTACCAGGGCCGCAGCCCCAACTCCGGCGGCGACTACGGCCTCCTGCCCTACCGTCCGGGTCTGCTGACACTGCAGCGCTGACGGCGTGACACGAGTCCAGCTCCGGTACGGAGCCGGCGTGGCGGGCTCGGCGGAAGGCCGAGCCCGCCCGGGTCACGCGACAGCGTCAGCGCTCATACGGCGACGGAGCGCGGGGTCGGGCAACGCTCACCAGCCCGATTCCCGTAACGCGGTGCGGCCGCCGGTGGCGCTTGCTACTGAGGTTTTCATCCTGCGTAACTCCCGGCGGAGCACACGGTCGAGGTGGTCGGATGTGCCGAAGGCGGTGTTGGCCATAGCTCTGCGCACCAGTGACCAGAGGGCTTCGACGGGGTTCAGGTCGGGCGCATAGGGCGGGAGGCGGACGGTGGTGAGCCAGTCGTGCTCGGCCTCGTACCGTTTCAGCCCGGCCGCCAGACCGGTGTTGAGATTGTCCCGGACCACCACGAACGGGCCGCCGAGCTGGATGTGTGCGCGGACCAGCAGATCACGGTAGTCCCGCACTGGCTGAGGCGTGGGAACGCGAATCCCTCCGCATGACGGCCGTGGATCACAGCCACTCGGTGACGGCTGCGATCAGGACGGTCGCCTCGTAGCGGACCTGCCCGGCGTGATCCTGCTCAGCCTCGGCCAGGGCATCGCCTGGACCGCCATGTTCGTCGCGGCCACCAGCGGCGTCGACGCCCGCCACCAGGGCATCGCCTCCGCCATGGCCTCCACCACGCAGCAGATCGGCTCCGCCGTCGGCCTCGCGATCCTGGTCGCCATCGCCGACAGCGGCGCCCACGCCGGAATCGGTCCAGACCTCGTCCCCGGCCTGCGCACCGCAGGGTTCACCGCCGGCGCCCTCACCCTCCTCGGAGTGGCCATCGCCCTGACCCTGCGCCGGCCCGGCAGCACTCCGCCGGCGCCCACCGCGACGCAGACCGCGCAGAAGACGGAAGCCGACATCTCCGCCTGAACCAAAGACGTCGCCAATCGCCCCGCCCACCGCGAGGGCGATCGGCGACGTCCGGCGACAGTTCCACGACCAGCCCTGAGCTGCGGGGGCCGACGCAAGGCCGTCAGGGCCATGAGCGCCGAAGTGGCCAACCGAAGCACTCGATGGCCAAGTAAGCAGCTCAGTCACACGCACCCCCGAGCGCTCGCGCCGGCGTTCGGTCGCCCGCAATCCGAACGAGACAGCGAATACACCCCTGATGGTGAACATCCGTACGGGCTTTACGGGTCGGGCCCCGCGCCTCATATCGAGCCGCCCCCGGAAGGCACGGGCAAGCAGCTCGGCACGGCAGGAACTGGCTGAGGCGCGGAGTTCGAGTGAGGTCCGCCACGGCGAAACTGGGGCAATTGCCGGACGTGGCCGACGCGGCCCGGAGGTCGTCAACACATGTGACCAGCAAGCCTCTTGACCCTGACCCATCCAGCTTAAACGCCCTCCCCTTGGTGGGTACATTAGCGACATAGGTGACTTCTAGTACGGTCTGCTCGCATGGGACTCGATACGCAGTTCGCGACCTTCTCCAGCCCGCTTCTGGCCGTACTGACGGTGCTATTCGCCGCAGCCCTGGCGCACCCCGACCCGCAGGTCAGGGCGCGAGCAGAGCGGCTCCTGGCGGTGATCTTCCGGGCCCGTCAGTAGCGCAAGAGCCAACCTGAAGCGAGGGCCACGCACCGCAGGACCGCGTACGGCGAGCACCTTCCCCTCTGCCTGCCACCCGCATACGTCCGCACCGTCCGCTCCGGGCGGGCGCCCACGACGAAGCCCCCGAAATCAGCAGATTCCGGGGGGCTTCATGAGTGGGACAGGCGAGGGTCGGTCCTCGGTGGGCCCGTCGTCGTTGGATTCGTCCATGCGGCGTCGGCGGGTCGCGACGAGGGCTCCGGCGCCGGCGGCGGCGAGGAGGCCGGCGCCTGCGGCGATCCATGGTGTGGCGTCAGCGCCGGTGTAGGCGAGGGAGCCCGCCGGCGCCTTCGGCGTGGAGTCGCCGGCCAGGGCTGCGGCGGCGGTGGACGAGGAGTCGGCGTCCGGTGTGCCGGTGCCCGGCGAGGAGGGCTGGGCCCCGCCGGTCCCGCTGCTCGGCTTGCCCGGGGTGGACGGGGTGTGGGTGGGCTTGTCCGAGGGGTCAGGCTTCGAGTCGGTCGCGGTCTTGGCGTTGGTGACGGTCACGGTCACCGGGCGCAGGGGCCGGCGGTGAACGTCTTAGACGACGTCTCAGTTGGCGTGATTGCTCGATGACCGGGCAAGATGCGCCGGCATGGCAGATCCCGAGCTTGAGCGTGTCAACGGCATTGCCCTCATGGCGGTGCAGGCCCTGCTGGGGCTGATCTCCTCCGATGTGGTCGCGGTTGCGGTTGCGGCCGAGGAGGAAAGAGTGCTGCTCTCCTTCTGGGTACATCGCCATACCCCCGAGATCGACGAGGACATCGTCGATGTGATCGGCGATCTGAAGGCTTTTCTCTACCCGGACAATCCGCTGATCGAATCGCGCGTCGTGGTGGGTGCGCCGAAGGCGGCCGCCACGAGACCTCACGAGCGCATGATCTATTGGGCCAAGTCCCAGACCAGCACTGCTCCGCGGTAGCAGATGAGGGTGCAGGCCATGCCGACGAAGGCGGGGAAGTGGCCGGCTGTGCGTTCGTAGCGGCGATGCAGGCGGCGACAGCCGTTGAGCCAGGACATGGTGCGTTCGATCCCCCAGCGGTGCCGGCCCAGGCGGCCGGACGGCTCGATACCGCGGCGGGCGATCCGCTGGACGATCTGTCTGCGCCGTAACCAGTTGCGCAGATGATCGAAGTCATAGCACTTGTCCGCGTGGAGCTTGGCCGGCCGGCGTCGCCTGGGACCGTAGCGGGAGCGGATCGGTGGGATGCCACGCATGAGCGGGGGATGAGGGCCTGACTGTCGTGCAGGTTGGCGCCGGAGATGCCCACCGAGATCGGCAGCCCGTTGCGGTCACAGATGACGTGGATCTTTGACCCCAGCTTGCCGCGATCGGTCGGATTCGGTCCGGTCAAGGGCCCCCTTTGACTGCACGGACACTGACCGAGTCGATCGCGCACCGAGACCAGTCCAACTCGCCGTTCGCGCCGAGCCGGTCGAGCACCACGCGGTGCAGCTTGGCCCATACCCGGGCCTTGGACCAGTGGGTGAAGCGGCGGTGCACCGTCTGCCAGGACGCACCGAAGACGGGCGGCAACTGCCGCCAGGTACAGCCCGACGCTGCTCCAAATCTATTCACCAGTCGGCCGGAAAGAGTTGGTCAAAGGGAGCCTTACCTCACCTGTCAGCGGGCTTTACGTTCCCTGTGACCAGTCGGCGGCGCTCAACAAGTCATCATTCGCCTCTGCTTGGCTGAAGGAGTACCTGTGGAACGTCGCAACTTCCTTCGCGGTGCCGTGTTCGGCACCTCGGCCGCCGTCTTCGGTGGCACCCTCATGCACGGTGCCGCCTACGCGGCCCCGGCCCAGAACGGCACCAGCCCCTACGGCGGTCTGCTGACCGCCGACGCCAACGGCATCCAGCTGCCGTCCGGCTTCACCAGCAGAGTCATCGCCCGCTCCAGCCAGACCGTCCCGGGCACCTCGTACACCTGGCACAACGCCCCCGACGGCGGCGCCTGCTTCGCCGACGGCACCGGCTGGATCTACGTCTCCAACTCGGAGATCTCCTCCACCGGCGGGGCGAGCGCCGTGAAGTTCAACTCCTCGGGCACTGTCACCGGCGCCTACCGCATCCTGTCCAACACCAACCGCAACTGCGCGGGCGGCGCCACCCCGTGGAACACCTGGCTGTCCTGCGAGGAGGTCTCCCTCGGCTACGTCTACGAGACCGACCCGTGGGGCGTGAACGCCGCCACCCGCCGCGCCGCCATGGGCCGATTCAAGCACGAGGCCGCCGCCGCAGACCCGGTCCGCAAGGTCATCTACCTGACCGAGGACGAGTCGGACGGCTGCTTCTACCGGTTCATCCCCACCACCTGGGGCAACCTGTCCTCCGGCACCCTCCAGGTACTGGTCGCCGGCACCGCCACCTCCGGCTCCTTCACCTGGACGAACATCCCCGACGCCGACGGCTCCCCCACCGCCACCCGCGACCAGGTCTCCGGCGCCAAGATCTTCAACGGTGGCGAGGGCTGCCACTACGCGGGCGACACCGTCTGGTTCACCACCAAGGGCGACAACCGCGTCTGGCAGCTCAACCTGCTCAACAGCACCTACGAACTGGCCTACGACGACAACCTCGTCACCAACGGCACCGCACCCCTGACCGGCGTCGACAACGTCACCGGCAGTTCCTCCGGGGACCTGTTCGTCGCCGAGGACGGCGGCAACATGGAGATCTGCATCATCACCCCCGACGACATCGTCGCCCCCTTCCTGCGCATCACCGGCCAGTCCAGCTCCGAGATCTGCGGCCCGGCGTTCTCCCCCGACGGCAGGCGGCTGTACTTCTCCAGCCAGCGCGGCACGACCGGCAGCTCCTCCGGCGGCATCACCTACGAGGTCACCGGACCGTTCCGCACCACCGCCTGATCGCCCGCAGGTGACGGTTGGGGCGGCGCAGAAGGCACCGCCCCAACCCTGCCCCGCGTCCAGAACGAACGGTGGCTTCAGGTCCGCTCGCTTGCCCGGACATCACCCGAGCCCGACCTTGCTCGCGCCTTCGACGAATGCAGAGCTTCGTCGGCTTCGTCGGCTTCCTCGGACAGGGCCGCGATTCCGTCCCCGCCAGCCTCAATCACCCGTCAGGAACCCTTGTCCGCAGGCTCCAGAATCGCCACGCACTCCACATGATGAGTCATCGGAACCGTGGCCGCGGGCGCCGCCCGGCGCACGGGGTCTCCGGCCCCAGCCCGGCATGTTCGTACCGGCGGTCGACCTGGGCTCAGGCTCGAAGCGCGCGTCGCAGTCGGCGTCCCAGTACCTCGGTGGCGAAGCTGATCAGCAGTGACACCAGCAGGATGCCGGTGACCACGGGGAAGTCGAAGGCCGCGAGACGCTCGCTGAGCAGTCGGCCCAGACCCGCGGCGCCGACGACGCCGACGATGGCGGTGTCGCGCACGCAGATCTCGAACCGGTAGAGCGTGTAGGTGACCAGGTGGTTCGCGGACGGCGGCCCCATGGACACCACGGCCGAGATCGCACGGGGGACGCCGGCGTTACGCAGGGACTCCCGGGGCGCCAGGTCCATGGTCTCCCAGGCCTCGGCGACCAGCCGGCCGAGGATGCCGCCGGTGTAGAGCCCCAGTGCCAGGGCCCCGGGCAGTACGCCCGGGAAGAGACCCAGGAGCGCGACGACGGCCCACACCGTCGGAGGGATCGACCGCAGCACCAGGAGCAGCAGCCGGGCCGGCCACCAGACGGCCCATCGGCCCCAGGCTGCCGGGCCGCGCCGGTCGGCGCGCGGGCGGCCGGCCCAGGGGCCCACGAGCAGGGTGATCACGACCGCCACCGTCATGGCGAGGACGGCCATGGCCACGGTGTCGAGGGCGGCGCCGGTCAGTACCCGCAGACCTCCCTCGGGGAGCGCGGGGGGCCACAGGTCGGACAGCAGCCGCCCGGCGAGGTCCTGTGTGCGGGCCGAGGCGAGTCCGACGGGTGAGAGGCCGGCCCACCACCAGGCGGCCCCGATCGCCGGTACCGCCAGCGCCAGGGACCAGCGTGTCGAGCGGGACAGGCCACGCGGCGACCGGCCCCCGTCCCGGGAGCGTTCCTGTCCGACCGACCAGTCGGCGCAGGTCACCACCGCGACGTCGGAGCGGACGCGGTTGCTCCACAGCTCGACCACCCCCGCGAGGGCCAGCAGTACCGCTACCAGCGTCCAGACCTCGCCCCAGTTGCGCGACTGCAGGCTCACCGTGAGCTCGAATCCCAGCCCACCGACACCGGCGACGCCGAGCACGACCGCTGACCGCAGGGCGCACTCGAACCGGTAGAAGGAGTAGGACAGCAGCAGGGGTGCTGTGCCGGGAAGGAGGGCGTAGGCCAGAGCGGAGCAGCGCTTGGCGCCGGCGGCACGGAGTGCTCGCAGCGGCGCGTCGGGCGCGCTGTCGAAGGTCTCCCCGAAGACCTGGGCGCTCTGCGCGCCGAAGGGCAGGGCGAGTGCCAGGACGGCGACGAGCGGATCGAGCCCGAGCACGCTGACGAAGAACAGCGCCCACACCAGTTCGTGCACCGAGCGGACGGCCACCAGCGCACCGCGCAGCACAAGCCGCCCCGCACGCACGGGCCACGGCAGCGCGCCGCTCCACGCGACGTCGCTGAGGACCAGCCCGCCGACCAGACCGATCACCAGGGCCCCGGCCGTCCCGAGCAGCGCCAGGGCCAGCGTCGTCGCCGTCGCCTCCAGGACCACGCCGAGGAAGCCGGGGTCCAGGGAGGGACGCAGCGCGGTCGCCGCGAGGTCGTCGAGCAGGGCCAGGCCGCCTCGGTTGACCAGCTCGCCGCCTGAAGGGACGGCGCGATCAGCGGCCCAGGCCAGCAGCCCGGCCACCGTCACCAGTGCCGTGAGCCTGCGGAGCAGAACCCGCCGCCCGCTCACGGGCTTTCGTCCCGTCGCGGACACGGACGGCGGGGACTGCGGGGACTGCGGGGACTGCGGCGACTGCGGGGCGTCGAGTTGAAGTGTCATACGAGCTCATAGAGGTCGTGCAGGGCCTCGTCGGTCGCGTCGGCGGCCGGGACGTCGAGGACGATCCGGCCCTGGCGCAGGCCCACCACGCGCGTGCAGTGCTCGCGGGCGAGGGCCGGCTGGTGCAGGCTGACCATGAGCGTGCGCCCGGTCGGCGAGGCGCCGAGCAGGTCGAGAACCCTCGCGGCGCGCACCGGGTCGAGACTGGACACGGGCTCGTCGGCCACCACCAGCTCGGGCTGTTGCACCAGGAGCCGGGCGATCGCCACCCGCTGCCGCTCGCCGCCGGACAGACGCTCGGTGCGTTCGTACAGCGCCCAGCCCAGGTCGACCCGTTCGAGCGCGTCGCGGACCACGTCGAGCGAGTGCGGCCAGACCAGCGAGGCCAGCGCGCGGGTGGTGCTCCACCGGCCGAGCCGGCCCGCGTTGACGTTGTGCACCACCCGGACCTGCTCGATCAGGGCGAGGTCCTGGTTCACCGAGCCGATGCGCCGCTGCAGCAGCCGCCGCTGTGGTGCCGTCAGGCCCGCGGGATCCTCACCGAAGACCTCCACACTGCCCGACGTCGGCTCCAGCGACCCGTTGACCAGGGCCAGAAGCGTGCTCTTGCCGGCGCCGCTGGTGCCGAGCACCGCCACCCGCTCCCCGGCATGGACGGTGAGGTCGAGCCCGGCCAGGGCCTCGTGCGCGCCGAACCGGCGCCCCGCCCCGCGCAGCCGGATCACCGGTGTGGAGGCACTCACCGCAGCAGCCCCAGGTCGCGGGCCACGTCCTCGATCCGGTCGTAGGCGGAATTCCTGGTCGGTACGAAGGACTTGGCGCCGAAGAGCTTCAGCAGCTCGGCGTCCTCGGCGTTCCGGCCGTCGAGCCCCAGGAGCAGGTCCAGCACCTTCTTCCTGGTTCCGTCACCGAAGGTCTTGTCGAGATCCGGACGGGCCAGCCAGTGGTAGTCGGCGTAGCCGGGTGTGCGCCACAACACGACCGCCTTGCTCAGGTCGACCTCCTTGGCAGCGACGGTGGCGTCCCAGACCTGCTTGTTGACGGCCCCGGCCTCGAAGCTGCCGCCCGCCACGAGCTCGATGGTGGCGTCGTGGGAGCCGGAGAAACCCGGCTTCCCCCGCAACTCGCCCTGCTCCAGCCCGGCCTGCCGCATGAAGTACTGCGGCATGAGCCGGCCGGAGGTGGACGTCTCGCTGCCGAAGGTGAAGGTGTGCCCCGCCAGGCCGCGCAACCCGTCCACCTTCTCGAACGGCCGCAGCCCCGAGTCCTTGTGGGCGATGAAGAGGCTGTGGAACTCGGCGTCGATGTCCCGCTGCGCGACGGCCGTGGCACCCGCTACGCGTGCGCGTGCCTGGACGCCGGTCAGCCCGCCCATCCAGGCCAGATGGATGTCGCCGATCTCGAACGCCCGCACCACGGCGGTGTAGTCGGTCACGGGCCGGTAGGCCACCTTCAGACCGGTCGCGTCGGCGAACCGCTCGGCCACGGCGGGGTAGAGCCGGTTCAGCAACTCGGGGTCCTGGTCGGGAATGGCGGAGATCCCGAGCTGTCGCTTCTCCGACGCGGCCCCGGTCCCGCAGGCGCCGAGCAGGAGCGTCGCTCCGGTGCCGAGGAGCAGCGTACGTCGGGTCATCGGTCTCAGGGACATGGGTACTTCCTCTGTGCGAACGTGGCCGGCCGGGTGGGTCGTCGTCGGGTCGTCGTCGGTTTCACTCGCGTGGCGGCGCCTGGTCCGGGGCACTCGCGACCGTCGCGGCGACCAGGGCGACGGACAGCAGAAACGCCGCCGAGGTCCCGGTGCCGCCGAGGAGCGGGTCGGTGAAGCCGACCTGGGCGAACAGGGACAGTGCGGCCAGTGCGCCGACGGCCGCCGCGGCCCGGCACAGCAGGGCGCTGCGGCTGAGGGCACCCGCCAGCAGCAGGACGCCGATCAGCACGAGCACCAGGCTGCCGACGAGGTTGTAGCGGCCGACGCTGATCATCAGGTCCCAGGCCTTCATGTCGTGGCCGCGGGCGGCGAGAGCGTCGTCTCCGGCCGAGCCCAGTACGGCGACACCGCCGAGGACCACCACGATCGCGCCCCAGGTCCGGCCGAGCCTGCGGGCGGAGCCCACCCCGGACCGCAGCGCGTCGACGGCGAACGCCCGCCCGGCCGAGGAGAACAGGATCGCCACATGGGCACCGATCATCAGCCAGTACGCCCACGGCCATTCGTGCGGGGCGGCAGCGACCGAGAGCCCGATGGACAGCGACATGCCCACACCGAGAGCCGCCGCCACCCGCACCCAGGCACCGGTCAGCAGCAGCACCGCCAAGGCGCTCTCGGCGATCAGCACTCCCCAGCCGAAGACCTCGATGCCCGGCAGGACGGCCTTCTCCACGACCCAGCTGTACGGCGGGAACACCGGGTGGCTCACGGCGAAGGCCGCCCACTTGTAGAGCCCCCCGTCGGCGTCCCCGAAGTCCGGGGGAACCTTCCACGCCACGTTGTGCAGCCACATCAGGCCGAGCAGCACCCGCAGGAAGGCCGCGCCGCCCGCCTGTCCGCGAGGAACCTGGTCAGTGGCGGGGGCGAAGAGCCATCGGACAGCCGCCACCCCGGACGTCGCGGCCCCGCTCATACTCGCTTGCATACGGATGCTCCCTCAGGCACAGCGGAAGACCTCACGCCCCGACCGGGCGGCGGCGTCCTGGACGGCGAGTGTGTCTCGTACGACGCCGAAGACCTCGGCGAGCGGCAGCGGGGCGTCGGCGATCCGCAGATGCGGGTCGGTGACCGCCACCGGGTGCCACCAGGCGCCGTCCGCGGTGAGCGTCGGCTCCGGCTCCAGAGTGTCGAGGGAGACATGCACTCCCTGGTCGGCGAAGCCCTCATGGGCCACCGGCCGGATGATCCGGTCCGCTGCGGCGATACCGGCGTCGTCGAGGCGCCGATTCAGCGCGTCCACGCCCTGGGGGTCCTCGTCGTAGAGCGTGGCGGCCACCCGTACCCGGAACCCGAGCGAACGGGCCAGCGAGATCCCGTCGAGCGCTCGCGTCCACGACCCCGCACCTCGCTGCCGGTCGTGCAGCTCGGGTGTGGCCGAGTCGAGGCTGATCTGGAGCACCACGTCGCGGTCCAGCTTCTCCAGGGTTTCCCGGCGGGTGCCCCTGGCGAAGATCATCCCGTTGGTCAGTACGGTGCGCTCCAGACCGGCCGCCGCCGCGATCAGGGCACCGAGCTGCGGATGCATGAACGGCTCGCCGCCGGTGAAGAACACCTCCCTGCCGTCCTGGGCCGCGAACTCCTCGAACACCGCGGTGGCCACAGCCGGGTCGAAACGCCGGGCCGCGGCCTTGGGCGAGGACTCGGCGCAGCAGTACCCGCAGGCGAGGTTGCAGTCGAAGTTCGTGTAGAGCCACAGCCGTCGGCCCACCGGCGTCCGCTCGCCCCGGGTGAAGACCGTGACCGCCTCGGCGGACCCGCCGGCCTTGCTCACGGCGAACCACCACGGGCCCGTGGCCGACTCGGCGACCTCGGCGACGACGTCGTGCCCGACCAGGTCGGCCCAGGCCGGCAGATCGGTGACGACACTCGCCTCCGCGCTGCGCACACCGAGCAGTTGCCCCGGTTCCAGCCGCCTCATCGCCCGTGTGATCAGCAGCAGCAGACCGCTGCCGCAGTCCATGTCGCCGCCGTCGACCAGCGCCTGGACCTCGCCGAGTGGAGTCGGCGCCGGATCGGGATGTTTCCGTTCGACCATGGCGGTCACCGTAGCCACGACCAGGCACGGCGAGGAGGGGATCGCTCCTTACGGAACCATGACGCCGCCTCCCCGCACTGCCGGGCCCGAGCCACCGGGACTACCGTCACCACCATGACGGACCACGGCATCCCGCGCCCCGACGACGCAGCGACCCGGACGGAGTTCTGGGAGGGCGTCCACCACAGCAAGGACATCGACGGAGTCTCCTGGTGGCAGTCGGTACCGGGACTCTCCCTGGGGCTGGTCGACAAGGCCGGGCTCGGCCTCGACGAGCCCATCATCGACGTGGGTGCCGGCTGGTCGACGCTCGTGGACCACCTCCTCGAACGCGGCTACCGCGACCTGTCGGCGGTCGACCTGTCGACCACCGCCCTGCAGACCGTCCGCGACCGGCTCGGTCCGGCGGGCGCGGACGTCGTCCTCACCGTGGCCGACGTGCTCGATCTGCGCATGGGACGCCAGTACGCGCTGTGGCACGACCGGGCCGTCTACCACTTCCTCACCGAGCCCGACGAACGCGCCGACTACCTCGCCTCGCTGGAACGCTCGCTGCGACCGGGCGGATGGCTCGTCGTGGCGACGTTCGGTCCGGACGGCCCGACCACCTGCAGCGGCCTCCCGATCGTCCGCTACACCCACGCCGAACTCGCCGACCAGTTCCCCGGCTACCAACTCGTCGACACCGCAGGTGAAGAACACCTCACACCGTGGGGCACCTCCCAGCAGTTCACCGCGATACTGATGCGACGCCTCTGAGCCGTTCGGCCGGCGGACTCGGCACATTACGAAACTCGGACGTTCGGCCCAGCGCGACATCTCGGGGACCGCGGACTGTCACGGTGGCGGTGTGCGCATCCGTATCCCCACTGTCGTCACCGCCGCCCTGCTCGCCGGGCTGACCGCTTCCGTCGTCACCGCCGTCCGCACCGACGGCATGCTCGAGGACCGCGGACGTATCCTGCTCTGGAACGGCATCGCCTGGGCGCTGTTCGCGGCCGCCGCCCGGACCGTGCGCAAGGTGCCGGTCCGCGCCGCGACCGCGCTGGTCCTGACCGGCGGAGCGGCCGTCGCGATCGCGGGCCTGACCGCACCACCCGGCACCAGCACCGACATGTTCCGCTACGCCTGGGACGGCAAGGTGCAGACGGCCGGGTTCTCCCCCTACGACCACCCGCCCGTGGCCCCGGAACTGACGCGGCTTCGCGAGACCTGGCTCTTCCCGCCGCAGAGCGCCTGCCAGGACCCGGCCCTGGTGGAGAAACTGAAACTGTATGTCGCGGACGGCGTATGCACCCGGATCAACCGCCCCGCCGTCCACACCATCTACCCGCCGGTCGCCGAGGGCTGGTTCGCCGCCGTGCACGAACTGTCCCCGGACGGCAGCCGGCACAAGGCGCTGCAGGCCGGCGGCGCCACCCTGGCCATGGGCACCACGGTCGCACTGCTCGTCGTACTGCGGCGACGCGGCCGTGACCCGCGTGCGGCCGCGCTGTGGGCCTGGTGCCCGGCCGTCCCCGTCGAGGCGGTCAACAACGCCCATGTCGACGCCCTGGGCGTGCTGCTGACCGTCCTCGCCCTCGGCACGGCCGCCGGCACCCGGCGCGGCGCACTGCTCGGCGCGGCCATCGCCGTGAAGCTGTACCCGGTCCTGGCCCTGCCGGGCGCCCTGTCCGGGCTCCGCCCCCGCCAGGCAGTGCGCGTGGTGCTGCCCGCCGTCGCCGTCATCGCGTTCGCCTACCTGCCGTACGTCCTCGCCTCCGGCGCCGGCGTACTGGGCTACCTGCCCGGCTATCTCCACGAGGAGGGCTACCAGTCGGGCAACGTCCGCCGCTTCGCCCTGCTGCGCCTCGTCCTGCCCGACCCGGCAGCGGGCCCGGCCGCCGCTGTCGTGCTGCTGCTCACCGCCCTGTACGTGCTCCGGCACGGCGACCCGGCCCGGCCTTGGAGCGGCGCCCTGCTCGTCACCGGCACCGCCCTGCTGCTCACCTCGCCCGCCTACTCCTGGTACGCCCTCCTCGTCGTCGCCCTCGTCGCGCTGGACGGCCGCTGGGAGTGGCTGGCCGTCCCCGCCGCAGGAGCCGTCCTCTACATCGGCGGCGAGCCGTGGGGCAACCACGCCTCCCTGCAGTCGCTGTCATACGGGGCTGCGGCGCTGGCCGTGCTGGCCGGTGCGGCCGTCCGCACCCGCTCCGCCCGGAAGCGCCCGGTGCCCTGCGAGCCCGGATCCGGGGGTTGCCACTGGTGCGACGGTGGAACTCGGCCGCCTGCGCCTTCGCGACCGTGCCGAACACCGGCTCACGATGCTGCCTCGACTCGGTGACGCCGAACCCCGGGAGCTCGATTCCGTGGACGCCGGGCGGCAGTTCCAGCAGATCGCCGCGTTCGGTGCGGCGCTGCATCACACCGCCGCCTCGGCGATGAGAGCCGCGCTGTCGACCGCGTCCACGACAAGAACCAGGTCCTGCCAGGACACGTATCGCCGGCGGCTCAGACCGGCAGGTCGACCGTGGACCAGGATCCGGACCATGCCGGGCGGGCGATCTCACTGACCTGACGCAAAAGCGCAGGTCAGGAGCCCTTCACTACCGGCTCAAGGATGGCAACACACTCCACGTGATGCGTCATCGGGAAGATGTGCAATTTGGCCTGCTCCAGACAACATGCAGGTCAGAGGCGGTTTTCTAACCCATTCCAGGCCCCACGAGAAGCTTCGTGCGTCATACGTGCGTCACCACCGCCTACGTGCGTCAGAGACGCCGAGATCACAATCACGAACCTGCCCACAGCGTACTCGGCAGCAGCCCGACTCGCTGGCGACTGTGCGAATCACAGACTCCCCGCCCGAAAGCCCGCAGGAATCGAGGGTCAAACGCCGAAAGCCCCCCGCCTGGCAGGCACCAGATCGGGGGGCGTACTGAAGAGCAGGGGCGCGGGCGCAGAAGGATTCGGCAGGCGACTCAGTCGTCGCATGGGAAGATCCATCGCGAGCACGCCTCACCTGATCGCAACAGCCGACGTCTTCCCTCCGTCTGTGTCCGATCCGCGCGTAGTACCGCAGGTAGCTGCCGAGGAACTGGCGGTGGGATTCGGCGGTGAGCCCGCCGAAGTCGACGATCGCGGACAGTACGGACCTGAGGTCGCGCCACACGCCGTCACACATGGCCTTCACCGGATCTGCCAGGTTGCCCACCGCGGCCCGCTGATGATCGAAGCGCATGTGGGCGGTCAGGGCCGCTGCCCACGCCGGGCCGTCGTGGACGGCTTCCGACCCGACCGGTTCGAAGTGCTCGATCCACGAGAAGCGCTGCTCCTCCCGGGCCCGGCTTTGCTCGACCCAGGCGTTGAAACACCGCTCCAGGGGTGCCGGCAGCACGGCGATGCCATGTCGCGGTTCGAGGGCGGATTCAGCAGGAAGGCCCGATAGGCCGGGAGGGTGGCTCGCTTGGCTTCGGCGGCGAAGTCGTGCCCGAGCTGAACGCGCTGGTAGACGTGGGCCATCTCCTGCACGACGAGCGGGAACACTTGCGTCCCGAAGTCCAGTTGGCGGGTCTCCCCCGTCGGCAGCACGGCGCGTCGGCCGACACGCCGGCGCAGGGTGCGGACCGCGTCGTGGGTGAGGAAGATCGGCTCGTGCTCCAGCGAGCCGTGGCCAACCCCTGAGCTGTCCTCCGCCTTGCGGTTCTCCGCCCGGCTGTGCGTGAACATCCCGCTGGGGCTCATGGGTACGATCACCGCGGGCTCATGTCCGCTGGGCGTGTAGGCGAGGCGCAGGGGGTCGGCCGGGTCCGGGCTGTCGGCGAACGTGCCACCGCGTCCCTCGGTGACGCTCAGGATGGCGTCGATCGCGGCGCCGATGCGCAGGACGCCTGCCTCGTCGAAGGCCCGGCCCACGATCTGTAGCCCGAACGGCAGCCCGGAGGCGGAGAATCCGGCGGGTACGACCAGCGCCGGGTTGCCCGTCACGTTGAACGGCACCGTCTGCACCGCCACGGTGAGACTCGGCGGCGGCCAGTCGAGGGGGAACTCGTCGAAGTGAGCCGGTGGTGCCAGGGCGACTGTAGTGAACAGGGCGTCGTAGCGGCCGAGGAGCTCCCGATTGAGCGCCACGGTGAGTTCTTGGCGCAACCGGAATGCCTGGATGAGGTCGGCGGCGGAGAGCGTGGCCGCGCCGACGATGCGCTGGTAGGTGTAGCGCCCGAAGTCGTACGGTCGCTCGCGCAGGGCGTCTTCGTGGATGGCGTACGCCTCGGCGGTCATGATGAGGCGGCCGCACGCCTTGAAGAGCTCGAAGTCGGGCAACTTGACCTCTTCGACGACCGCTCCCAGAGCGGCCAGTTGCTGGGCAGAGGCGTCCATGAGCTCGACCACTTCCGGTGACACGCCGGGGACGTCGGCGAAGAGATCTCGGGCGTACCCGAGTTGCAGGCCCTCGATCCCCTCGCCCATTCCGGCCGTGTAGTCCGGCACGGGCACCTCGACACTACTCGGGTCCTCGGCGTCGTACCCGGCGATGACGCCGAGAGTCAGCGCGGCGTCTTCGACGTTCCAGGCGAGGTGCCGACGTGGTCGAGGGCGTACGACAGGGGGTAGACACCGCGTCGCGACACCAGACCGTAGGTTGGCCTGATGCCCACGGCGCCGCAGTTGGCGGCGGGAGATCGTATCGAACCGCCGGTGTCGGAGCCCAGGGCGATCCGGGTCAGCCCGCCGCCCACCGCGGAGCCGCTACCGGCGGACGAACCGCCGGTGAAGTGGTCGGGATTCCACGGGTTACGCGGAGGAGGGAAGGGCAGGTCGAAGCCGGGCCCGCCCAGGGCGAACTCCACCGTGCCCACCTTGCCGAGGAGTACGCCGCCCGCTGCCCGCAGTCGCGCCTGGACTTCCGCGTCACGGGCCGGGACGTTGTCCAGGCACAGCCGGGAGTTGCACGTCGTCGGAACGCCCGCGACGTCGATGATGTCCTTGAGCGCATACGGGATTCCGTGCAGGGGGCCCAGGTCGGTGCCGGATCCCAGTTCTGCGTCCGCTCGCGCCGCGTCCGTCAGCGCCTGCTCCTCGGTGACCCGGATGAACGCGTGCAATCGGTCGTCGATGGCGGCGATCCGGTCGAGGAAGTGGCGTGTGAGCGCCGTGGAGGTGAGCTCACCGGCACGCAGGGCCCGCCCCCCGCCTCGGCGACGGACAGTTCGTGCAGCGGACGCGCCGCGTTGGCTTCACGAGGCATTCGAATCGGCTTCCCGCAGCAGGGCCGTCAGGGTAAAGACGTTCGAGGGTTCGCTCTCGGCGGGACGTTCCACACGGAGCCGCTCGGCCATCTGGCTCAGTTCGAGGTGCACGGCGAAGGCGCCGAGCCGACGGTCCGTGGGCACACGGATTCCCTGGCGCTCCATCAAGAGATCAAAAACACGCAAGGACTCTTCGTGATCACTCGACGGTCTGGCTTCCATGGATGCTCCGTTTCGTCCTTGGTGCGGACAGGGGGAAGGTAAGGATCGACTCAACGCCACCAGGAGAAGGGGGTAAACACTTCCTGCGGCGCGAAGGAACCGTGGTCGTATTGGTATTCGGGATCGGTGAGGAAAGATTCGCCCTCGGCGACCAGGAGGAGGTCGCCCACCCGGCGCCGGGCGAGCGATCCCGGTGTGAACACATTGTCGGCGTCGACCGGCCGGACCGTCGGGGGCAGGTGCGGCCGGCACCTCCCATGGTGAAGCCGTGCCGGCGTCCGAGCCGGTCCAGCAGGGACTCAAGGCCCTCGTCGTGGACGGTGGGTACGAGGCCGTGGTCCTAGTGTGCGATGACGAGTGCGGGACCGGACGCCAGCTCCCGTGCGAAGGCTTCGAGTGCGTCGAGGAAGGTGCCGACTTCGGCGTTGTAGCCGGTGCGGTGCACCTGCTGGTCCACCTCGATGTAGCACCAGAGGAACAGGGGCCGGTTCGCCCCGTGCCGGGCGAGCGTTTCGCTCACTGCGGCACGGACCCGGTCGGCGATCTCACCGGGGGGGACGGTGGCGGTACACCCCGTCCTCGGTGAAGAAGCTGTGACCGGACACCGGCTGTGCGTGGGAGAGCAGCGCGTCCCGCCAGGCGGAGTCGTAGGTCTCCATGTCTCCCAGCACGCTGATCGGCTTGTATCCCAGCCGAGCGGCGTCGGAGAACACGTTCTCCGGGACTTCCGTCAGGCCGGGCCCCCGGTATTGGAAGACATTGACCAGGCCGACGTTCTCCGCAGGATTGGAGAAGACGACGCCCGGCACTCCGTGCGTGGCGACATCCTGACCGCTGAGGGCACTGAGCCAGCACGCGGACGAGGTGGTCGGGTATACCGACTGTGCACAGCATGTTTCCGCCGTCCGCCAGTGGCGCTCCGCGCACTCCACATTTATTCCGTCGAGAGCAAAGACGACGACGTGGCGGGGATGACTTCGGCGGCATTCCTCCGAAACTATCCGCGCTACCTCACTCCTGAAATCGACGACAGAAAGAGACTTAAACGCAGAATGCACGGACACCACGCGGATACACCTTCGTTTCCCTTCTCCATCCACCGAATTGATCAATCCCGAGAACACGCGGAAGTCAATGAAGGAGGTCAAGTACCGACCGGGTCAAGAATCCCCAGTTTTTGTCTCGTCTGGCGGAGTGAGCGGCACTTTCCGCTCAGGCTCCGCACAACTCCGTCAGTTGGGTCGGACGCGCGGGTTCCTCGAGGGAGGAGCCGAAGAGCCGCGCGGTGAACTCTCCACGGCGGTGGACCCTGATTTCGGGCTTCAGGGATCCGCCCCGTTCCTCGGCCCGCCGGGCGGGCAAAGGCTCCGGAGCACTCCGGTCCAAGCGCTCGTCCGCCAGCGCCGCCAGCCTGACAGCCCACTGGCGCATCTGCTCCGGAACCCACTGCGCGTGCGCGGCGTCGCGCAGGCGCTCCCACAGCCCGGCCTCGCTCCACTGCGTGAAACGACGGTGCGTGTTCTGCCATGACACCGGGAACGACTTCGGCAATGCCCGCCAAGGCACTCTGCTGACCAGCACGTACACGATCGCGGCGAATATGGCCTCTTCGTCGTTGCGCTGCGTGCCGCCGCCCTGCGGACGAGCAGCGGGCTTGGGCAGTTGACGGGAGGCCAGGGGCCACACCATGGTCGGCGACAACCAGGCGAACCGGCCGGCATCCGGTGCGGTGGCGGGCTGCATCTGATGGATGGGGCGCACGACGGCCGTACGGCTGTCGGAAGGCGCGGGGAGCTTTCGGGAGTTCACTGGACCTCACTGCGATGGCGAGGGAACGGAGTATGAGGGCGGCGGACGCTGCCACGACGTCGGGGATTGACACTGTTCAGTGGCCTCGGTGTCCTGGTCTGAGGTCCGCGAGGGCGGTGAGCGCCGCGCTGTACAGCTCCGGATCGACCAGCTCTCCCGTCACCAGCAGGAAGTCGGCGACCGGGGTCAGAAGCAGAGTGCCGCCCTCAAAGTCGCACTGCGCGGCCGCGTCCGGGGCACGCCCCGGACGCGGGCCACAGGCCACCGAGGTAAGCCTCATGCCATAGCGCAGCGTGCGCGGATCGCTCGGCCCGGCCGGTCCGTCGTCCTCCCCCAGCCACTCCGCACGCCGCCGCGCCTCCCGCGCAGCCGCCAGATCGAGGGCCATGAGGAGCATGTGGAAGTGGCTAGCGCTCGTCTCATCCACATTCGCCCATAGCCGCAGCAGTTCCAGCAGCTCGGGCGCCAGATGGAACTCGTCGGCAAGACTGGCGAGTTGATGTACGTCGACGTCGCAACCCGGTCTCAGCGTCATCATCACGTCAACGACGTCCTTGGCGTTGAAAGGCCGTTGGAACCGTTCCTCGGCGACGGCGAGGAGACCGGCGGCAACAGGGTCGTCCGGTAGACAAGGCCGGAGCGGGACCGCGCCCTGGTCACCAGTGAGCGCGCAGGTGGTGATCTCCACGTGGGTCTCGCGGTCCAGCAGAGGATCCGCGCCAGGCCAGCTCAGGTTCACCACGAAGTGCTGTGCTTCGTACCCGAGCATCGTCACGTCCATCTCCTGTGGACCGTATTCAACGGCGAGTGCGCTGACGACCCGCCATAGGCAGGCCGGGTCCGGGACCACCAGGTCGAGGTCGCTCATCGGCCGGGGAAGGTCGTCGGGATACCAGGCGGCGAGCGTGAACCCCTTGATCGGCTGCGCTCCCAGCTGCTCGGCCGTTTGTTGGACTCGGGCGTAGAACGCGAGCCGCTTTGCGAGCCGCTGCAGCTCGTCCGTGGATCCGGTGCCGACCACACCCTCCCGTGCGGCCGCTGTCATCACGAGTGACCGCAGAGCATGCGAGGTTCGTCCGGCGACCGTCACCACGTCGTGGGGTGGTGCGTCGTCGTCGAGGTCCAGCATCTGCCGGAAGAAGGCAAGGTTGACCGGAGGCGTAGTCAAGTCGGTGTCCTGATTCATCGGTTGGGGGCGTGCCAGTAGACGTGGTCGGTGCGCCAGCCTCGCCTGTGCAGAGAGGCGACGACGTGAGCGCCGTGGTCCGGGCCAGACACCCCCGTTCGGTGCACGACATTGCCGAGCAGGGGAAGCCCAGCCCGCGCGCCCTGCGCGAGCGCGGCATCGGTCAGGAGCCCCGTGAGGGTCCGCGTCTTGAAGGGGACGGGGACCAGAACGTCGAAGAGTTCGAGGTACTCGGTGCCGGTGACCTCATCGGTGAAGGGGCGGAGTGTCACGTGCCCGGCAGGCACGCCGTGTTCAACGGTCGCGACCAGCGTGAGCCGACCGGAAACGGCCAGCACCTCGTCGGCCTGCGCCTGGGCGTCCTCGCGCTGCACGGAGACGCCCTGCTCGGCTGCTCCAGCCGCAAAGGCGTCGGTGATCCAGCCACGGACCTGTTCACTGTGTTCTGGTCCCGCCGGCACCACGACGACACCCTCCGAGTTGTTCTCGCTGATGCCACCGAGTGCGCCATGGTGGCGCACGTACGTGAGGTGCTCGGCCCAGGGCGGCCCCAGCCGAGCGTTGGGGCCGGTGCGCAGCAGTACGCCGTGGACGCCTGGATAGGTCAAGAAGGCGTACGCGCGCAGCGCGTCGGCCGCCTCCTGTGAGACGGGAGCCGGATCGGCGTACTCGATAAGGCAGAAGTCCCGCCCGATGAGTGCGTCCTCTGTCCTGCCTAGGACGCACTCCACCTCACCGATGCGTACCAACATGTCGGCGTCACGACAGGCGGCGAGGTATCCAGGGTCGACGTGCTGGGTACTCATGCCTGTTCCGGTTCAGGTCGTACGACGGTGATCTGATGCTCGGCGATTGTGGTGGCGGCCAGCCGGACCTCCTCAGCGGTCACCCGCTTCAGGGAGAGGATCCCGTCCTCCACACTCCAGGGCCGGGTCCCCAGCTCGGTCTCCCGGCGCAGCGTCAAGGCGTGGTCCCAGGGCCTCTCGGCATCAATCACCAATTCCATGACCGCCTGCTGCTGAGCCACGGCAAGGTCCTCCGGATCCGGACCGTGCTGGGCGATTTCCAGGAGTAGTTCCCGCACGATTTCCTGGGCACGCGCCAGATTGCGGTCCTCGACCCCGGCCAGGATCTTCCATACTCCGGCCTCGGTGTAACTGCGTGCCCCCGTGTAGAAGGCGTAGACGAGCCCCTCCCGCCCGCGCAGCCTGCGGTAGAGCAGGGACGACGGGGAGGGACCGAGGAGATGGGCGAGAATGGTGTAGGCGTGACGCCGAGGATCACTCATCGACGGCGCCCGGCTGCCGGTTGCGAACCACGAGAATCCATCGGAGCCACCCTCCTGGGGCCGCCATAGCCCCGTTGCAGGCTCGTCCAGGGTCTCCGTCCTCGATGCTCCCACTGATGCCCATGTGGTCCCGACGACGTGCTTTGCCACTTCGGTCGGCGCGGTGCCCCCCGTGCACACCAGGGCCATACGGCGGCGGAGTAGCACTTCGCGGTGTACGGCGAGCACATCGGGCAACCTGAGGTCACGGATGTTTTCGACGGTTCCACCGACCGGGCGACCGAGCGGATGCCCCGAGAAGACAGCCGCCAGGAAGGCATCCTGCACAGTGTCACTGGGATCCGCGGCAGCAGCGGCCAACTCCTGCAGGACAGCTTGCCTTTCGGTGTCGAACACGCGCTCGTCAAGCTGTGGATCCCGGACGGCCTGGGTCAACAAGCCGACGACTTCGAGTACATGCGCGTTCAACACCTGTACCTGAAAGATCATCCAGTCGAGCCCGGTGATGGCATTGGCCTGCCCGCCCAGCCGCTCGACATGCTCACTGAGTGAACGCCCGCCATCCAACGGAGCCGACATCAGCAGATGTTCCAGAAGATGCGCGACCCCGCCTTGTCCGCTCGGATCGTCACGCGATCCAAAGTCAACGGCCAGACTCAACGTGCTGGTGCGCCAGCGCCCGTCACTCTCACCGATCACCACAACTGGCAGATCACTACACATCGTGAGCAACACACCTTCATTTCAGGAGAGCACCCCGACAAGGGGCGCAGGACTGTGCCCCTACGCGCTCAGCGAAGCGAAACGCTGCCGGGAAGCAAGAGCATGGCTCCCCGGCAGCGGGGTCATTACTTGACCGGCTTCACCTTGATCTTGTCCAGGCGAGGACGAAGAGTGGCGATGTGGTTGCGCTCCATGGTGGTTCACCTCCTTTCACAGCTCGGAGCCGAGGGACATGGCCGACCGGTCGAACGTCTCCGCGTCGGCCACCGGTACTGCGTCGTGTCGAACACGACGTGATACCGGCAGTTCAGGGAATGAAGCGGTGTAGCGTCAGGTGCCGAACTCGATCGCTCCTGTGCGCCGCCCACGCCGCGCGGCCCACCCGAAGACGACTACCGCCACGGCCAGCCAGCCAACGCCCGTGATCACGCCGAGCACAGCCCGGCCGAGTATTCGCAGGACCGGAGCACCTTGGAGCACTCCGCGCAGTGCTTCGAGTTCGTGGGTCAACGGAAGGAACTGGGCCAGGAGTTGGAGTGGTTGGGGCCAGTAGTGGACAGGGACCTGCACTCCGCAGAGGGCCATCATGCCGAGGTAGGCCACATTGGAGACGATGTTGCGCAGGGCGGGCTGGTCGGCGACGAGCGCGGCGAGGGCGAGCCCGAAGCAGTAGGTGCCGAGCGCAGTGAGAAGCACTAGCAACACTGCCGCCGCAGCGCTGTTCAGGGTCCAACGCAGGCCGAAGGCAGGCCCGAGAGTGAACAACGCGACGAGCGAGGACACCGTGCCGCTGATCACCCACTGGAGGCTGCGCACAATGAAGGTCCAGGCGAGGTGTGTGGGTGCGGCGACGAGCAGGGGCATAGTGCCGAGCGATCGTTCCCAGGCGCTGGAGGCCACGACCATCGTGGCTTCGATGGCGCAGACCATGAGCGCGTTACCGATGACGAGGAACTGTTCGTTGTGCCCGGCGTCGGTGAGGCGTCCGACGAGGGTGAAGAACACGACCTGGCTGAGCATCCGGACGAGCCAGCCGAACAGCCAGGTCTTCCAGGTGTAGACAGCGGCGAGGTCGGCCACGGCGATGGCGCTGCCGTGCCGGAGGACGGTGAGTGCCTTGGAGGGCAAGCGTGGGTTCATGCGTGCCCCAGGGTGCCGAGAATCCGTACCCGGTCGAGAACGCGGCGCATGAGCACAGAGGCGCAGGCGAGTCCCGCCGCAGCGAGCAGCCCCAAAGCTATTAGCTGCATGGGCAGTTGGCGTGGCTCCTCGGGGCGGAAGGCGGACCGGAGCAGATCGGCCGACCATGACAGATAGATGATCCGGCTGATCGGGTGCACCCAGTGCGGCAGAACTTCGATGGGTACGACGATCCCGGACAGTAGGTAGAACGGGAAGCTCAGCGAGTTCTGATACGGTCGTCCGCCGCGCGTAAGCACCAGCAACGTGGCAATCAGCGCCGCCGTACAGGCGGTGGTGAGGGACGTCGTGAGGATGCCGACGACCAAGGTGAGTGGGTGGTGCACGCTCAGATGGACGCCGAAGCAGAGGCCGACCACCCAGGCTTCGGCGAACGCGATGAGACTGGCCGCAGTCACCGCGCAGATGCGTCCGGTTATGACCTGAGCAAGCGGTGCGGGGGTAGCGACCGTGGGTTCCAGGGTGCCGTCGTGGCGGTCGCGGTCGATCAGGTCTCCGGCGGTGAACAGGGCCATTGTCCAGAGTGCCATCAGCGTCGGCGCGATGATCGCATTGGGGGCGAGGCCGGCCTGGTGAGAAGCATCGGTCATGGCCAGCAGGATGAGCGTGTACAGGGGCACGGTCGCCAACACGTGGAGATTGCCGGGAGAGCGCCACAGCAGGGCGGCTTGCAGGCTGAGGCCGGCGCGGAAGGCTCTCATGAGGCGACATCCATGCCCCGGTCGCCGATCAGCTGGAGGTAGACCTCTTCGAGACCAGGCCGCGTGGTAGCCAAGTTGGTGACACCGGCGTCGACGAGTAGTCGCAGGACCGGCGTGAGCGCGTCTTGGTCCGTGACCTCGATCAGAGTGATGCCGTCAGGGCCGGTGTTCACGGAGGTGACGCCGGAACGCGTGCCCATCTGGGCGAGGAGCTGGGCGGGGACGTCGGTGGCCTCGATACGCTCGTGCCGGGACAACAGCGCGCCCAGCTCCCTTGGAGTGGCGGTGTGCAAGATACGGCCGTCGTCAATGAGGGTGGCGCGGTCGCAGACGGTCTCTGCCTCAGCCATGTCGTGAGTGGTGAGCAGGATGGACCGGCCCTCACGGCGCAGTTCACCGATCAGCGTGCGGAAGTCCCGTGCGGAGACGGGGTCCATGCCGGTGGTCGGTTCGTCGAGCAGCAGGACCCTGGGGGCGTGCATCAGCCCGCGGGCGAGGTGCAGGCGCTGCTTCATGCCCCGAGAGAAGGTCTCCACCCGCTCGTCAGCGTGTGCGGTGAGCCCGAAACGGTCCAGCAACTCGGCGGCCCGGGCTCGGAGCTCGTGGCCGGGCACACCGTACAGGGCGCCCCAGTAGTGAAGGTTGCGGCGGGCAGAAAGCCGGCCGTACAGCCCCCGGTCGCCGCCGAAGACACAGCCGATCAGGGGGCGAACGGTGGCGAGTCGGGTGACGACATCGCGGCCGAGGATGCGGGCCGTGCCCGCGCTCGGCACCAGGACGGTGGCGAGGATCTTGCAGAGGGTGGTCTTGCCCGCGCCATTGGGGCCGAGCAGTGCGTGCACCTCGCCCTCGCCGACAGTGAGATTGATCCCGTCGAGAGCCGTACGGAGGGCTCCTCGCTCGCCATTCGGCAGAGGGAAGTCACGGCGCAGTCCTCGGATTTCGATGGCGTTCATCGCAGCGCCTCCGCAGGAGGCATCACGCCAAACAGGTGGGGCAGGCCCGATTCCCGGACGCGCGCGGCACGGTACCCGCACATGAGGTCGAGTTCCTCCAGAGTTCCATCGTATTCAGCAGGTGTAGCTCTTCACGTTGGTGGCCTTACATGTGGCGATCACGTTTCCAGGGGAACCGTTGGGCGGGTACCTGAAACGTTGCAGGTGTTGGAACCAGAAGTTCTGTGCCTTGGCTGGCCCGCTGCCACGTGTCGTGGTCTGTGCGCTACTCCTTCGCGCCCAAGGCCGGATAGCGGCCGTGCGTCAACGGCCAGTTCGTTTCCCCAGAGGGTGAAGTCCCCCAGAACCGGTCGACGACCGGCGGTGGATGGCCGAGCACCGGTACCGTGCGGCGGTCCTCAAAGTGATGGACGGGGCACCGGTCGCTCAGGGTGGCCCGTCAAGTCGGGGCCTCGCGGCAGTCGGTGTACACCTGGCTCGGGCGGTACCAGGCCGGTGGCCTGGACGCTCTGGTCGACAAGTCGCGCCGCCCCCATGTCTCCCCACACCAGGTGCCCGCCGAGGTCGAGGCCCTGCTCTGCGAACTGCGACGCTCCTAATCCACGGTGGGGTGCCCGCCCCGCCCCATCGTCCACGAGCTCGGACAGCGTGGCCTGGTGCAACTCGACATCACGGGCGGCGTGTTCCTGGCCAGCGGCCGCGAGTGCAAGCTCGTCACCGGGATCGACGACCACTCCCGGTTCATTGTGTTCGCCGAGCCGTCCGGCCGCGCGGTGTGCATCACCTTCGCCGAGGCCATGTCCGCCTACGGAGTGCCGTCGGAAGAGCTGACCGACAACGGAAAGCAGTTCACCGGCAAGTACACCAAGCCGTTCCGGCCGAGGAGCTGTTCGAGCGGATCTGCCGGGAGAACGGCATCACCGCACGGCCGACCAAGCCCCGCTCACCCACGACGATCGGGCAAGATCGAGTGGTTGAGGGACCAGCCGTCGCCCGCGCTGTGGTGGACGACGAGGGACAGTAGGTGTTCCTCGGGGCCGAGGCGGTACAGCGTGGCGCGCAGCAGCGGTGCCCGGGAGAGAGCGAAAGGCTCGGCAGCCTCGTCCGTTGCGGCGCGCAGTGCCGACTGTTCCGGCGAGACGCCTCCGCTGAGGTCGACGAAGCGCAGGACGCCTTCTGAGCGGGCGCGAGCTCGGCGATGATTCCACCAGGCGGGCTGCTCAGAGTGGTGCGCAGAGCTTGGTGGCGCGCCACCAGGTCGTCCGCGGCCAGGGCCAGAGCCCTGCGATCCAGGACGCCGGTCATGCGCACAGCGGCAGGCAGGTTGTAGGCGGCGTCGGCCTCGGGACACAACTCGGCGAGCGCATACGGTGCACCCCCACGGACGCGGGGGTGTTCCACGGTTGGGTGCCACGACATTTCAGGTCGATGCCTTCATCCTGGGGCGGCGCTGTTCCCCAATCCCCCAGCCTCAGAGCTCGTAACACGATCATGATAGGTGCTTCTTGAGGCGCCTCCAGCAGATGAGGCTGGAAGCCAACGAGACGAAGGCGTCGTGGAGTTCGGTTCGGCGTTCCCAGCGGACGGCGAGGCGCTTGAACTGGTGGAGCAGAGCGAAGGTCTGCTCGACGACGTAGCTGTTGCCCAGTCCCTTGATGTTCGGGGCGCCCTTGCGGGAGATGACCGGCAGGATCCGCCGCTTGCGCAGCTCACGCCGGTTGGGGTTGGAGTCGTAGCCCCTGTCACCGAGCAGCGAGTCGGGCCGGCGGCCCATCTTCCGCCGGTCGACCGGCGAGGGACCGGTGTCGGCTCACAACCGAGGGCTCCTAACGTCCGAGGGCAACTGGTCGGCGGAAGCGGTCAGCGCGTGGGAACAGCATCAGGTTTCTACCACGCGGACATGCCGCAACGCAGGGCCCCAATAGCGCTCGCCACTGCGGCAAGGGGGCACCGGCTGATCGAGCCGGCGATAGTAGGGCTAGCGGGCGAGATTGAGGGCCTGGCACGTGACGGGCACCCGCCGGCGGCCAGCTCTTTCACGATCGGGAGATCCTCTTCGCGGAAGGTGTGCCTGCGACAGATAGGCAGCGGCTCGGCGCAGGACCTCGCGCTCCTGTTCCAGCAACTTGATGCGCCGACGTGCCTCCCGCAGTTCCGCACTCTCCTGGCTGTTCGTTCCGGTCTTGGTCCCGTCGTCGATGTCCGCCCGGCGCATCCACTCCCACAGCGCCATCGCGTGGACCCCGAAGTCGGCGGCCACCTGCTCGATCGTCACACCCAGGCGGCCATTCCTCGCGACCCGCACGACGTCCTCGCGGAACTCTGCTGGACAAGGATTGGGCACAGCGACATCCTTCCCACCCACCTCACAGGGCAGACCAGTTCACATGTCACCCATTCGTGTAGCAGACCCCACGAACGTCGCTGCGCTGAGCAGATGAAGGAGCGCAGCGCACTCCACACGGTGTACCCGTCCCACCCTCGAAAGCGCGTCGAGCAGGTTCACCGGAACTATAAAAGGGCAGGTCAGATGCCCTTCGCTGCTGGCTCCAGAACAGCAACACACTCAACATGCGATGTCATCGGAAGCATGTCAGGAGCAGAGGGAGCCAGAGAACTTGCAGGTCAAGCCTATGTTTTCACTCCGCCAAGCGTGCCTGCGCGGGCTCGGAGCGTCAAATGAGCGCCCCAACCCATACTCCACCGGCATGCCACATCCCCGAATCCTCTGCCCGCGGCCCGGCCCTGCTGCGCCCAACCGGCTTGCCTGCGCCGGTGGTTGGCCCATCGCGACCGGTAAAGGGTCTGACCGAAGCATGGGCGCATCCAGTGCTCGACGCCTCGTCGACTCTCTCGTGGGGACGAACAGCTTCGTAAGTGATGTACCGGCGATTGCAGGTGCGGACCTCCAAGCGCGGGTGGGTGTAGGCGGCGAGGCGACGTACGGATGGGAGCCACATGGCCCGCAGTTCAGGTACGAGAGCCCGATGCGGGGCAGCCGTCGAGCGTGGTGGCCATGGCAGGTTTGTAGTTCAGCCACGCCCAGGCATCCATCAGGAAGGTACGCAGGCCCACAGGAGCAGGTCCGGAACGTCGGCCCCCACACCCTCCTCAGCCCAGGGAAGCGGCAGGCGGCGCCGGCGGCGGATCCGTTTCGAGGTCTTGATCCACTGCCGCCTCAAGTAGCCATACTGTTCTGCCTGGGGTAACAGGAGTCAAAGGTGGGGGATGCATGGTGGAAGCCATAAGAGCTCGTAACACGATCTTGTTGAAGTGCCCTGGTCCGGCGTGACCGATGTGACGATTCGGCTGTTCGGCAGGGTGTGAGTACTCGGCCGTGGATCGTGGATGACGAGTTGTGGGCACTGATCGGGCCTCTGCTGCCGCCCTGGCCGGAGAAGGCGCCGGGCCCGCAGCCGGTAGCGGACCGGCTGTGTCTGCAGGGCGTCCTGTACGTGCTCCACAACGACATAGCCTGGCAACTCCTGCCCCCAGAGCTGGGGTTCGGCTCCGGACAGACCTGCTGGCGACGCCTGGATCGCTGGCAGCAGGCCGGTGTCTTCGAGCAGCTGCACTGCATCCTGCTCGCCGAACTCAACGCGGCCGGCGAACTCGACTGGTCCCGCGCGTGTGTAGACGGCTCCCACATCCGCGCGAAAAAGGGGGCCCCGACACGGGGCCGTCGCCGGTCGACCGGCGGAAGACGGGCAGTAAACACCATCTGATCTGCGACGGACGCGGCACCCCGCTCAAAGTCATCACCACTGCGGCCAACGTCAACGACGTCACCCAGACCATCGCCCTCGTCGATGGCATTCCGCCCGTGGCCGGAAGGATGGGCCGCCCGCGGCGCCGCCCGGACTCACTTCTCGGTGACAATACGACTCCAACCCCAACCGGCGTGAGCTGCGCAAGCGGCGGATCCTGCCGGTCATCTCCCGCAAGGGCGCCCCGAACATCAAGGGACTGGGCAAACTCCGCTACGTCGTCGAGCAGACCTTCGCTCTGCTCCACCAGTTCAAGCCCCTCGCCGTCCGCTGGGAACGCCGAACCGAACTCCACGACGCCTTCGTCTCGTTGGCTTCCAGCCTCATCTGCTGGAGACGACTCAAGTAAGCCCACGCGTGATCCTTTTACGCGCTCCTGGACTGCTATGCCTGGCAGGCTGCGATCTGGTCCGGCACCGAGAAGTCTGAAGCACAGTCGGGACACGTCGTGGAGCCAAACAGGTGGGTCAGATGCTCTGCGGTTGCTGGCTGGCCGGCCCTGACGGCCACATCGTGCAGCCGAGACGCCAGTGGCGGCAGGTCCACGGGGTCCGCCGGGCGGACCCCGTGGACTATGGGTCCCTCACGGCCGACAACCCGAAAGCGCGCGTTCGGGTCCCGACGGCGAGTGCCTGGCCCCTTGTAGGAAAGGTCGATCTCCAAGCTCAGTGCGCAGGAGGGGCACACTACGGGATGCTCCTCACGGCGCAGTCTGCGCCTCCATACGGGCACCCCCTCAAATGCCAGGAGGTGCTCCAGCCAGTACAGAAAGTCGTCTACATCGCCCTCGAAGGGCCTTGTCCCCACGACGTTCTGGGTCAGCTGGTGCAGCTCGTTGATCGCAGCCGGGTAGCGCGTCTGCACGTAACCGGGCTCGTGAAGCTGTTGCTCCTCGACGACGATGCGGCCGGCCAACCCAAGTGCCGGCCAGCGACCACCAGGTTTGCGACCGGCAGCGATGTCTGTCAGAACGGGCAGGGCGGCAAAGCTGGCTGTGTACACCGACCCCTGGTGGTAGAGAGAAGCCCACAGGTCCTCCCACGCCTCGTCAGCCAGCTCGGGATCACCGATCTCATCAAAGAGCCGTGGCAGGTTGGATGCGGAGCCATAGGCATGCTTCAGACGGGACCAGTCCAGTGTCATGCCAGCAATCATCCCAGCCGCATCCGACTGGCACCCCGTACCTCACCAATGCCGCCGACAAGACAAGATCGTGTTACGAGCTCTAAGGGAGGCATACGGGCAGGCCCTGTTGGGCATACTCGAGCGTCCGGCCGCGGAGAGGGTGACAGAGGCTGCGCCTGCTCTGGCGCACTTGAGCAGGTTTGGGCTTACAGCCCCCCGACGCGGGCTGAGTAACGCCCTCGCTCTGGCGCTGGTACACAGCTCGTACTACTACGAAAACAAGAAGGCTGTCCCGGGCATCACGAAAGCCATGTTGGACGCACTCAACCGCCTGGGCGGAGCGTTCTTGCAGAAAGCGGCGGCCGCTGAGGCCTACCGCAACTCTGCGAGCCCAACTTCGGGGTCGATGAGCAAAGATGTCGCCAGCATCGCCTCGTCCGTCCCGGCCTGGGCGGCAGAGCAGAAATGGATTCGCCAGTCCGCGGCTCTGAGTGTCGGCCTTAGCAGGGAGGAAATTCCCGCAAAGGTTACTGCTCTCCTCTTCCGCCAACTCCTTGGCGTGCTGTGTCTCGGGAGCGAAGAGGAAGTAGCCGGAAAACTAGTGTCGGACTTAATCACGACCCAGCATCAAGGAGCGGCGGGAGACGTAAGCGACCCCAAAAAACTCCTACAGGAACATCTGGGCTTCAACGCGGTCACCTATGAGTTCGGGCGTGAAGGCCCTGATCACAACACCATGTTCCATGCTGTCGCTACTGATTCACGTCGACGACGTGGCGAGGGAACAGGAAGGAGTAAAAAGGCCGCCGCTCACCAGGCTTCTCTGGATTTCCTGCGGAAACATATACCGAATGCTCTGTCCGCGCATCGTCAGACTGCTGTGCCGCGCCTTCCCGCACTGGAAGTACCGTTTCCAGAAGTCCACGTGAAGGCGGTGAGCCGCCTACAGGAACTGTTCAGTCTGCCTGATCAGGCACGCCCCTTGCTGTCTCAGGCCTTGATACATGCGTCATGGACGTACGAGAACCAGGCCATGATCGCCAGATATCGGCAACGGGACTATCAGGTTCTCGCGTTCCTCGGATCCCATGTTCTCGTCTATGAGTACTTCCTTGCCACGGCTCAGCACCTGGCCGTCGATCCGCCCGAGGAGTTCCCGTTCGGACATGTTCCGAACGACATCTTCGACAGCGCATTTCGCCGAGCAGGTCTGGCGCCTGGGCTGCTCCTTGGGGCAGGCCAGAGCTCGATGGGGATCCCTGTGGAGATGGGTTCGGACGCCTTCCAAGCGGTCCTTGGCGCGGTATCCGTAGCCGAAGGTTTTCCTGACACTCTCGCCACCCAATGGCCGGCGGAGTGGAGGTCACTGTGGCAGCTCATCGTTCCCACGGCGCCGCTGCCGATCGATCCCACGTCCCGCCTCGAACGTGCGGCGAGCGCCATGAAACTGCAATTGCGCCACGAGTACCGTGAGTCCGGCCCGGATCACCAACGGCGATACGCGGCCACAGTGATCTTCGAGAGCGTTGCCCTGGACCTCTCCACCAGGATGGATGGCGCTGCGGCTCTGGGAAAGACCCCGGCGAAGCACCAAATATCCCGCTTGGTCTTGAACGTCCTCGACAGACTCGCTGATCAGTCCCCCGCCCGCTCCTTCGACAGCGCCAACGAACGTGACAGGTCGTTGGCTCGGTTTCTGCTCGCCCAGCAGGCCTTCGTACTGGCCATGTCACCCGTGCCACCACAACGGTGGATCAGCCAACGGCTGTTCGGCCTTCATCTCGCCTCCGACAGCGCCGCATTGCTGATGTGGGCCGTCGGCGTCGACGAGTTGTTGAGCCTCGATGTCGCCCTGCAGCCGGGTAGCCATCTGCGGGAGGCGTTTCGGAGTGCGGTCGACACCACGGCCGATGCCGATCGCGCGCTCGACACGGCGCTGGCTCAAGCCATGGATGCCATCGAGCAGTTCCAAGACCCAGAGGCCGTGGACCCAGCCTTCCTCCAGCATTTGGTGCAACTGTGCGATGTCTACCGCTGCCTCGGTATCGACGACCCGGACATCTCCCTGTCAGAACTCGTGGACGACTGGCGGGTCCTGCACCGTGGTCGCTTGAAGACGGCGACACAATGGCCGGGCGTGCGAATTTCTGCCCGTGAACGGGCGACCGCCGACGCTGCCCTGTCCGCCGTCACGGCAGCAGGACACGAGACCTCGGCAGAGGTTGTCGGCGTCAGTCCGCTACATCTACGGTTCCGCTCCACCCAACCGCTCTCACGTTCCTCCGCCGAAGGGGTCTGCGCCCTGTGGTCGAAGGTGAGCAGGACTACCAGCATCATGCCGACCGATCACGGCATCGACGTGATCGTCAGCACCACCCAGACACCCGTCGACCCTGGCCCCGTAACCCAGGCAGTCGTGGACGCACTTCGCCCCAGCCCCGAACCGTACCGGGCTGCCGTCGCAGACCTGCTGCACGACCTCAAGAACCAGCTCGTCGCCTCCCGCCTCGCGTCCTCCCACCCGGCTGAAAGCCGTACCGCCCAGTTGCAGCAGCAGCTCACCGCCAGCCGACACCTCGACGAAGCCCACTCCCTGGCACTGCGTGTGAGGGCGGCAACATCGATCCTCCGGCCAGCCGGCACTGAGAGCGTCGAGCTCGGGGGGTTCCTCCGCCAGTACGCGGCAGCAGTTCTCACACGGCTCCCCGGCAACATCTCGCTGTCAGTCCCCGAAGCCAGCCACCCAGTCCACGTCGCTCTCGAAGCACGGGCGCTGAACGCGGTCCTGGACAACCTCGTCGGCAACGCGATCGAAGCACTGCGCAAGGGGGGTGCCATCACGCTGGCCTGGACGGCCGACGAGTACGAAGCCGTCGTGGAGATCGCGGACAACGGGCCTGGTCTGCCAGCCGACGTCGCAGCGGCCTTGGCCTCCGGAGAAAGAGTCCGCAGCACGAAACCGGGTGGGAACGGACTCGGTCTCCTCGGCGTGCGCACCCTCCTGGCCCGGGTCGGGGGCCAACTCAGCGCAACCCCCGCACCCTCTGGCACCGCGTGGCTCATCACCCTGCCGATCGCCACTTCAACGACATCGGAGTCCACATGATCCAGCAACTGGCAGGCGCACGCATCCTCGTCGCTGACGACCAGAGCGATGTGGCACGCACCCTGTGCCGCCCTCTACACAAAGCCGGTGCGCGTCTGCGTTTTGTTGCTGATGGGCACACTGCCCTGCAGGAGATCGCAACCCGCCCGTTCGACCTCATTCTCATCGACATGAAGATGCCGCCCGAGGAATGGGGCGGGCTCTGGCTGCTGGGGCAGCTCAAAGACGGCGGCTGGCGCCTTCCCAGCCTTGTGCTCTCCGGTGAGGGATCCAAGCAGCAAGTCATCGAGGCATTGCGTCTCGATGCCACGGACTGGGTTCTCAAGGACCACGCGGGAGAAGAGCTGTTGGAGCGGTGCGCAAAAGTCCTCTCCGACCGGCACGACCAAGCCCTCACTCTCGCGGGGAACGACCTGCCATCACCACTGGCTCACCGGTTCGCCCGCTACGAACGCACCGCCGACCCCGGCAAGAAGGCGATAGAAGGGCTCCACACCCTGGAGGCCATCTTCCGCTTCGCCGCCCTTCTCGGCCTGAGCACCACTCCACCCGCCCCCCTTCGGGGCATCACTGCCGCGCGCCTAGCGGCCCCCAGCATGGGCACATGGTTCGACATCTGCACGGCTCTCGCCAAACTGCCCGGAGCCGGCAGCGACTTCATGCGGATGCTCGCCTGGCTGGTCCCCGAAGGAGGCGATCACCGGCCAGTACAGGAACTCATTACCGTCCGCAACGACTTCGCGCACGGCAGGAGCGCACCCAGCGTCTCCGATGCCGAGCAACTCGACGCCCTGCTTTGTCGCTTCGCCCACCGGGCGGCATCATCATGGCGTGCCGACATCGCAGTTCCCGTATCCATGACCTTCGACGGCACGACATACGCCGTCGACGCCCTGAGCCTCAAAGGAACCGACAAACCCATCCCAGGCACACTGCCGACCCGAACCTCCATGATCACCGGCCAGGCATTTGTTGTACCTCACGGCGCCGAACCGATCCCCCTGGCCCCGTGGCTACTGACGCACACGCCGCCCGGCACCCACGATGTCCGGTGCTTGCAGTTCGACGGCCTGCAACGCGGCAACCCGGCCAACTCCGGGAGGACACCCTTCAGGTACGCCAAAACCGACGAAGGCGTCGACACCCCCGCGGTCAACCATCCCGATGCGACAGAACAAACGTTGTCCCAATGGACCGCCATGTGAAACCCAGACAGTCACTTCCCGCGGCACAGGATCGAATGGCAGGCCGGGCCGGCGGGTAGGCCTTCGGACCGACGTCGCTCTGCCAACGGTCACGTAGTGTGCCCGGAGCCTCTATGCGACGAACAGCCGCGCCCAAGGGCCAGCGCCTGCCATCTGACGGTCTGTTCTGGGGAGGATCTGGGGAGTACGAACCGCTCTGGGGGCGCGTGGGGAGAATCGGCTACGTAATGCGACACGATCCCGAAAGGCCCTGAAAGGCCGATCCTTGCAGGTCAGAGACACGGGGAACCGCATCGACGCACGTCAAATCGGTTCAGTAGACAACTTCAAGAAGATTCCTTCTCCCCTCGCCGCCTAATACTCCAGCTGTAGATCGTGATCTTGCTGGTCGGGGTCTGTCAGGGAACGCGTACGGCCACCGGTGATCATCGGTGTGTGAAGACAGAAGATCAGGCGGTGACGGCAGGCCACACCATAGGACCTGCCCGCTGGCAGGACATGTTCGAGGCCCTGATGGGCCGCATCGCGGGGTGCTTTGCCGGGTGGAATCGCGACGCCGGGCACGGCAGTTCGTCCTCGGGCTGATGTCGGACCTGCCGCGCAAGAACTGCTGGACACTTGCCGAGCACGCCGGATACGCGTCCCCGTACGGTCTGCAGCACCTGCTGTCCCGAGCCAAGTGGGACGCCGATGCGGTCCGCGACGACGTCCGCGGTTTCGTCATCGAGCATCTGCGGGCCGACGACGCGGTGCTGGTCGTCGACGAGACCGGCGACCTGAAGAAGGGTACGCACACAGTCGGCGTCCAGCGCCAGTACACCGGCACCGCTGGGGCCCGTATTTCAATAAGTGCTCGGCAGAGGGGTGTTGGTGGGAGTCTGAGATATGACCCCGTGTCTGTCAGGCCGCGTTGCCGCTCGTGCTCTGCG
>NZ_LLZG01000393.1 GCF_001509475.1 Streptomyces regalis | reverse complement strand
CGCGGTTGCGGGGTGAAAGCTGCCGTTCCCTCGGTTGCGTCCGTGGCGTGGCGCGGGGGAGGCAGCTGCCTGCGGTGGCCGTTGCGCAATCAGGGGTGTGGGCGGGGCGGCCTGGGGCCGTTGTCCTCCGGGCTCTCCGTGCCTGCCAACTTGCCGAAGTCTCGGTCCGGGGGGGGGGAGGGAGGGGCCACGTCGAGGCCGTAGTGGTGGTAGAGCTGGAGTTCCTGTTCGGGGGAGAGGTGGCGGCCTACGCCGAAGTCGGGGGCGTCCTTGATCAGGGCGCGGTCGAAGGGGACCTGGAGGGTGCCCTCGACCAGTTCGCTGGGCTCCAAGGGGACGAAGGCATCCCGGGAGAACAGGCCGGTGCGTATCGCCGCCCATTCCGGCACTCCGGTCGCGTCGTCGAGGTAGACCTCGTCAATGGTGCCGATCTTGGCGCCGTTGCGGTCGAATGCCTTGCGGCCGATCAGATTGCGCGGATCGATGTCGGTCTGCACGGGCCCTCCACTTGGTCGCAACTCATCCGTAAGCACTACGAAAAGGCACATCGGGGAGCGCGGCCACTCGAAGGTCCGTGCGTTGACCCCGCTGGTAGGCTGGCTAGCGGCTGCTGACCCTGTGCGGGAGAGTCCTCCGGACACCATCCGGAGGCGCCGAAGGAGCAAATCCTCCCCGGAATCTCTCAGGCCCACGTACCGCACGGACGAGGTCACTCTGGAAAGCAGGGCGGGTGTCGACGGCTTCCGCTCTCACCGACGGTGAAAGCCGGGCGCCCTGTGGCGACCCGGTGAAGCTCTCAGGTCGAGATGACAGAGGGGGAGGCCGTCCGGGTACCCGTGCCGTGGTGCCCCTCGAAGGTCGCGTCAGACCAGGAGGCCTCCGCAATGACCGCCCACCGCATTCCGCTCTCCGAGCTCGAGCAGGGAATCCCCTTCGAGCAGCGCCACATAGGGCCCGACCAAGAGGCGCGAGCCAAGATGCTCGCCCATGTCGGATATGGCTCGCTCGACGAGCTCACCGCAGCCGCGGTGCCGGATGTGATCAAGAATGCCGACTCCCTTGATCTGCCGGGAGCGCGTACCGAGGCCGAAGTACTCGCCGAACTGCGGTCGCTCGCCGATCGGAATCAGGTGCTGGACTCGATGATCGGGCTCGGGTACTACGGGACCTTCACGCCGCCGGTCATCCTGCGCAATGTGATGGAGAATCCTGCCTGGTACACCGCGTATACGCCGTACCAGCCGGAGATCTCCCAGGGGCGGCTCGAGGCCCTGCTGAACTTCCAGACCATGGTCGCCGACCTCACCGGACTGCCGACCTCCGGTGCCTCGCTGCTCGACGAGGGGACGGCGGCGGCGGAGGCCATGGCCCTGTCCCGGCGCATGGGCAAGAACAAGAAGGGGCTGTTCCTGGTCGACGCGGATGTGCTTCCGCAGACCCTTGCCGTGATCGAGACCCGTGCCGAGCCCACCGGGGTGCAGGTCGTGGTCGCCGACCTCAGCGACGGCATTCCGGCCGAGATCGCAGGGCGTGAGATCAACGGCGTGCTCCTGCAGTACCCGGGCGCCTCCGGTGTCGTACGGGACATCAAGCCCGTCATCGACCAGGCTCACGAACTCGGCGCCCTCGTCACCGTCGCCGCCGATCTGCTCGCGCTCACGCTGCTGAAGTCGCCCGGTGAGCTCGGGGCGGACATCGCGGTCGGCACCACGCAGCGGTTCGGTGTGCCGATGGGCTTCGGCGGGCCGCACGCCGGCTACATGGCCGTACAGGAGAAGTTCGCGCGCAGCCTGCCGGGGCGGCTCGTGGGCGTGTCCGTGGACGCGGACGGGAACAAGGCGTACCGGCTGGCCCTGCAGACGCGTGAGCAGCACATCCGGCGGGAGAAGGCGACCAGCAACATCTGCACCGCTCAGGTGCTGCTCGCCGTGATGGCCGGGATGTACGCCGTGTACCACGGCCCGGAGGGGCTGAAGGGCATCGCCCGGCGGACGCATCGGTACGCCTCCATCCTCGCCGCCGGTCTCACGGCGGGTGGGGTCGAGGTCGTGCACGGCTCCTACTTCGACACGCTGACCGTGCGGGTGCCCGCGAAGGCCGCCGAGATCGTCGCCGCGGCCCGGCACAACGGCGTCAACCTTCGCCTCGTCGACGCCGACCACGTGTCCGTCGCCTGTGACGAGACCACCGCGCGGGCACAACTGGACGCCGTATGGGCGGCGTTCGGGGTCGAGGGTGACATCGAGGCGCTGGACGCGGGGACCGAGGACGCCGTTCCGGGCGCGCTGCTGCGCACCGACGACTACCTCACGCACCCCGTCTTCCACCAGCACCGCTCCGAGACCTCGATGCTGCGCTACCTGCGCAGGCTCGCCGACCGCGACTACGCGCTGGACCGCGGCATGATCCCGCTCGGGTCCTGCACGATGAAGCTCAACGCGACGACCGAGATGGAGCCGGTCACCTGGCCGGAGTTCGGGCAGCTGCACCCCTTCGCGCCCGCCGAGCAGGCGCAGGGCTATCTGACGCTCATCCGTGAGCTGGAGGAGCGGCTCGCCGAGGTCACCGGGTACGACAAGGTGTCGCTGCAGCCCAACGCCGGGTCGCAGGGTGAGCTGGCCGGGCTGCTCGCCGTACGCGGGTACCACCGGGCCAACGGGGACGAGCAGCGGACCGTGTGTCTGATCCCGTCCTCCGCGCATGGGACCAACGCCGCCAGCGCCGTCATGGCCGGCATGAAGGTCGTCGTCGTGAAGACCGCCGAGGACGGTGAGATCGACGTCGACGATCTGCGGGCGAAGATCGAGCTGCACCGCGACGAGCTGTCGGTGCTCATGATCACGTACCCGTCGACGCACGGTGTGTTCGAGGAGCACGTGGCCGACATCTGCGCGCAGGTGCACGAGGCCGGCGGGCAGGTGTACGTCGACGGCGCGAACCTCAACGCCCTGGTGGGGCTCGCCAAGCCGGGGCACTTCGGCGGTGACGTCTCGCACCTGAACCTGCACAAGACCTTCTGCATCCCGCACGGCGGCGGCGGTCCGGGCGTCGGCCCGGTCGGTGTGCGTGCGCACCTGGCGCCGTATCTGCCGAACCACCCGCTGCAGCCCGCGGCCGGTCCGGAGACGGGCGTCGGCCCGATCTCGGCCGCGCCCTGGGGTTCCGCGGGGATCCTGCCGATCTCGTGGGCGTACGTCCGGCTCATGGGCGGTGAGGGCCTCAAGCGGGCCACACAGGTGGCCGTGCTGTCCGCGAACTACATCGCCAAGCGGCTGGAGCCGCACTACCCGGTGCTGTACACCGGGCCGGGCGGACTCGTCGCGCACGAGTGCATCATCGATCTGCGGCCGCTGACCAAGGCGACCGGGGTGAGCGTCGACGACGTGGCCAAGCGGCTCATCGACTACGGCTTCCACGCGCCGACGATGTCGTTCCCGGTGGCCGGGACGCTGATGATCGAGCCGACCGAGTCCGAGGACCTGACCGAACTCGACCGGTTCTGCGAGGCGATGATCGCCATCCGTGCGGAGATCGAGAAGGTCGGGTCGGACGAGTGGCCCGCCGACGACAACCCGCTGCGGAACGCGCCGCACACCGCCGGGGCGCTGGGCGGGGAGTGGGAGCACGCCTACAGCCGTGAGGAGGCCGTGTTCCCGGCCGGGGTCACGGTCGCCGACAAGTACTGGCCGCCGGTGCGCCGGATCGACCAGGCCTTCGGTGACCGGAACCTCGTGTGCTCCTGCCCGCCGTTGGACGCGTACGAGGACTGACGTACGCAGGGCTGTCCTCGACAGGACGGACGCAGGTGATTGATGGGCTCCGCCCTGGCCGTAGCCGGCCGGGCGGAGTCCTTCTGCGTCATGCCGTCGTCAGGGCGACCTCCGTCGCCTTGACCAGTGCGACGACGGGGGTTCCGGGGGACAGAGCGAGGTCGGTGGTGGCGTCCCTGGTGATGACCGCGGTCAGGGCGCCGCCCTCCACGGCAATCTTGACCGACGCCACCGCGGCGCCCGTGGCGATGCCGGTGATCGTGCCGGGGAGCCGGTTGCGGATGGACAGGCCGTCGATCGGGGCCGTGGCGAGGGAGATCTCCGTCGCTTTCACGAGGGCGGTCACGGCGGTGCCTTCGGCCAGGCCGAGGTCCTTGACGGCCTCCAGGGTGATCGCCGCGGTGAGGTCCTGGCCGCCGTCGAGGCGGAGCTTGACCGTTGCCATGACCTCACCGGGGGTGATGGCGGTGATCGTGCCGGGGAGTTGGTTGCGGATGCTCAGGGGCATGGGTGGACGCCTCGCTGACTGGGGGAGCGTTGGGTTTTGTCAGTAGTTGTGGTTTGTGTGGCGGTCCTTACCGTAATGCGGAGGTCAGGAGATCCCCGACGCCTTGAGCACCGCTTGCACTGTCGCGTCGTCGATCCGATGCCCCAGCTGTTCCAGTACGTCCACGCCTTCGCGCAGCGTCCCGCGTTGGCGTGAGCGGCGTACCCCGGTGTCCAGCTCGTGCCACAGCAGTGGGTTGGCGACGAGGGTCCGTGGGTCCAGTTCCAGGCGGCGGCCGTCCGTGTCGCACAGGGTCAGGTGCGCGGAGATGTCGCCGTACTGCCGTACCGTCACCAGCGCGTCCGTGCGCACCGTCTGCCGTCGTACGAGGCCACGCACCGCCAGCCATCCCGGGCCCGCGGTCACGCGCTGCGGGAGCAGGATCGTGAAGACCACGGCCGTCAGTACGAGCCACAGCAGGGCCCGGGGCGGGGTCAGGGTCTCCGCGTCGTAGTCGACGAGCAGGGCCATGCCGAGGAAGGCCAGAGCGCAGCCCAGGGCGAATCGGGCACTGTCACGCCACTGGCGGTCGCCGGTCGGGGCCGGACGCGGTCTGCTTCCTGCGGACGGCACAGTGCCGACGGTAGGGGCCCCGGCGCCGGAACGGCCCCGGCACGCGGCGCTCTGACGCCTTACGGTTCACACCTTGACGCGATTCTGATGGCCGACGCCGTTTCAGCCGGTGTGCACCCGTGGCCTGCGGCCCCGGTCCGGCTCCGCCTCGCGCAGCACCTCGCGGGTGACCGGGGCGACCTCGCCCTGGCCGAAGAGGAAGAAGCGCAGGAAGTTGGCGAAGGGGCTGCCCTCGGTCCACTCGAAGTAGACGTGGAGGATGCAGCCGGTCGAGTCGCGGACGTGGAGGAGCAGCGCGGCCAGGGCGTTGGGGATGGAGGAGGACTCCAGGGTCAGAACGCGGTAGCGGTCGTGCAGGACCTCGCCGCGTACGGTCAGGCCGGCCTCGAACTCGGACGGGTCGGTGACCGTCACCTCGACGAAGACGAAGTCCTCCTGCTCGGGCAGGTCGTTGTCGGTGCGGATCTGCTCGATCTTGTCCCGGTACTCGGCCCTGTCCCGCCGGTCGGGCTCGTTGGCGATGAACCGTATCTTCCGGCTGGCGATGTCCCGGACGAACCGTCCCGCCATGTCGTCCAACACCACGTCGGTCACGCGCGGCTCGAAGGCGCGGAACAGGCGTGAGAGGAGGGAGATCAGGATGATCGCGGCGATGAAGCAGGTGCCGATCTTCACGCCGTCGGGGCGCTCGATGACGTTCGCGACGGTGACGTACAGGAGGACCGCCGAGACGATCGCGAAGCCGATCGTCCAGCCGCGTTCCTGGGCGCGGCGGGCGGCGATGGTCACCGCGATGGCCGCGGAGGACATCAGTACCAGCACGCCGTTGGCGTACGCGCCGCCCTGTGCGTCGACATCGGCGTCGAAGACCCAGGTGACCAGGAAGGCGGTCAGTGTGAAGACGATGACCATGGGGCGCACGGCGCGCGCCCAGTGCGGGGCCATGCCGTAGCGGGGCAGATAGCGCGGCATGAGGTTGAGCAGGCCGGCCATGGCGGAGGCGCCGGCGAACCACAGGATCGCGATGGTGGAGATGTCGTAGACCGTCCCGAAGGCGTTGCCGAGGTACTCGTGTGCGAGGTACGCGAGGGTGTCGAGTCGGTCGCCCCTGTCTCCGTGCTGCGGATCTGCTGAGGGGCCACACCATGAGCACCCTTCACGAACCCGCGGTCACCTCCGGCGTCGACGCCCTGTCCGTGTGGCCCGTCTCCACCACCGAGCCCCGCCCGGGTGCCCTCTCCGTCGGCGGCGTGCCCCTGACCGAGGTCGCCGATCGCTTCGGGACCCCCGTCTACGTCCTGGACGAGGCCGAGGTGCGCGAACGCTGCCGCACCTACCGGCACGTCTTCCCCGACGCCGAAGTCCTGTACGCGGCCAAGGCGTTCCTGTGCCGGGCGATGGTCCACTGGATGGACGAGGAGGGACTCGGCCTCGACGTCTACTCGGCCGGCGACTCGAACTCGCGGTCACCACCGGATTCCCGCCGGAGAGGATCGTGCTGCAAGGCAACGCCAAGTCCCCGCGCGACCTGGACACCGCCCTGCGCCTCGGGGTCGGCCGTATCGTCATCGACAGCCCGTCGGAGATCGCCCGGCTGGCCGCCGCGGTCGGGCCCGGCGGCCACCAGAAGGTGATGGTCCGCGTCGTGCCCGGCATCAGCGTCGGCGGTCACGAGAAGATCCGCACCGGCACCGAGGACCAGAAGTCCGGTCTGTCCGCCCCCACTCTCGGCTTCGCTCGAGCGGGAGGTGCCGCCCCTCGACGGGTACGCGCAGCACGCCAGCGCCCGCATCCTCGACCAACCGCAGCTCCAACTGACCGGTCTGCACTGCCACTTGGGCTCGCAGATCAGCAGTGTCAAGCCGTACCTGGCCGCCGTACGACGCCTGGTCGGCCTCATGGCCCGGCTGTACGAACAGCACGGCTTGGTCCTGCCCGAACTCGACCTGGGCGGCGGCCACGGCATCGCCTACCGGCCCGGTGAACCGGCCCTGGACCTGACCCTGCTGGCCCGCAAGGTGCGTGCGGAGCTGATCGAGGCGTGCACGGCAGCGGGGCTCGCCGTGCCCCGCCTCATCATCGAACCCGGGCGGGCGATCGCGGGCCCGGCGGGGATCGCGCCCTACCACATCCTCGCCGTCAAGCGCACCGGCGCGCACACGTACGTCGCTGTCGACGGCGGCATGAGCGACAACCCCCGACCCGCCCTGTACGGGGTCCGGTACGCGCCCCGCCCGGTGGGCCGGCACTGCGAGGCGGGCGACGTCGTCGCCGCCGATGTTGAACTCCCCGACGACATTCGTCCCGGAGACCTGCTGGCCGTACCTGTCGCCAGCGCCTACCACCTGTCCATGGCCTCCGGCTACAACCTGGTCGGCCGCCCGCCGGTGGTCGCCGTGGACGAAGGCCACGCCCGGCTCCTGATTCGCCGCGAGTCCTTGGAGGACATTCGCAGCCGCGACGTCGGCCTGTAGCCGACGCGGCATCCCTGATCCACCTCCGGATGGGAGACGGTTCCGGCCCTCGTCCGGAGGTGGATCGGTTTCGGCGCCCTTGTCCCGCCTCGTGCGCCCCCTTGCAGTTCCGCTCCGTAATGTTCGTCCACTATGTCGAATGTTTCGGTCGTAGCGCGGCGCCGGGGGCCTGGCATGCCGTCGAACTCCCTGCCCCGCGGGACGGCTTCGAGACCGCGAGTGTGGCGCCGTACCGGATCTGTCCGCATCGTCGGCCGGAGGGTTCGAGGGTTCGAGGTCGCTGAGTGAACGGCGAGGCGCGTGCCGGACGGGTCCGACACGATCGGTCTCGCGGGCGAAGGAGTTCGACTCGCCGAACTTGACGGGCGGCTCCCTCTCCGTGCGGCGCTCGACTGGTTCGAGTACGTCCCTGAAGGGTCACCGCTGCCGTGACAGTCGGCGGCAGATTCACCGCGTACAAGGGGTTGCCACCGTTTGGCAGCTGTCTCTAGGGTGCGGCAACAACGAAGCTTTCTGGATCAATTCCGAAACTTTCGATCCAGCGGACGGCCGTGGACGAGCCGTCCCGTACCCAAGGAGCGCATGATGGGCGACCCGGGACTGTCCCGCCGCGGATTCCTGGCGGCCACCGCCGCGGCCGGTGTGGGCATGACGGCACTGAGCGGTTGCGGCGGCGACTCGGACGGAGGGTCGTCGGACGGCACGACCACCATCGAATGGTGGAACATCTCCACCACCGAGCCGGCGAAGAGCGTCTGGGCCTCTCTGGCCAAGAAGTTCGAGGCGCAGAACCCCAAGGTCAAGATAAAGATCGTCCAGTTGGAGAACGAGGCCTACAAGTCGAAGATGACGGCGCTGATCGCCTCCGGGAAACTGCCCGACATCTTCCACACCTGGGGCGGCGGCGTGCTGAAGCAGCAGGTCGACGCGGGGCTCGTCGAGGATCTGACCGACAGGACCAAGGACTTCGCCGACGGCCTGCTGCCGGTGACCAAGGAGCCGTACCTGCTCGACGAGAAGGTGTACGGCATCCCGTTCGACATGGGCATGATCGGCTTCTGGTACAACAAGGCGCTCTTCAAGAAGGCCGGCATCAGCGCGCCCCCGACCACCTGGGACGGCTTCCTCGACGCCGTACGCAAGCTCAAGGCCGAGAACATCACGCCGCTTGCCCTCGCGGGCAAGGAGAAGTGGCCCGGCATGTACTACTGGGCCTACCTCGCGATGCGTACCGCCGGGGCCGACGCCCTGCAGAAGGCCGCCGACGACAAGGACTTCACGAGCGACGAATTCGTCCAGGCCGGACAGCACCTCCAGGACCTCGTCGACCTCCAGCCGTTCCAGAAGGGCTTCCTCGGCGCCGCCTACTCCACCCCCACCGGCCAGGCCGCCGCCGTCGGCAACGGCAAGGCGGCGATGGAGCTGATGGGCCAGTGGGCGCCGGTCGTCGAGGCGGACGCAGGCAAGGGACTCGGCGACGACCTCGGCTTCTTCGCGTTCCCCGCCGTCGAGGGCGGCAAGGGCGCGATCACCGAGGTGTTCGGCGGGGGCGGCGGACACGCCCTGCGCAGGGACGCGCCGCAGGCCGCCGTCGACTTCCTGAAGTTCTTCGCCTCCGAGACCACCGACAAGGTCCTGGTCGAGGAGACCGGCACCCTCCCGGTGGTCCCGGCGGCCGAGAGCGCCATCAAGGACCCCAACATCAAGGCCGTACAAGCCCAGTTGAAGGCTGCCACCGGCTTCCAGCTCTACCTCGACCAGGCGTACGCGCCCGCCGTCGGCCAGGAGGTCAACGACAGCGTCGCCGCGCTCATCGCCGGCTCCAAGTCCCCCGAACAGGTCACCCAGTCGATCACCAAGACCGCCAAGGAAGAGCAGTAACCGGCGATGACCTCCACGTTCCTGCCGGACCAGCGGACCGGCCGCGACACCGACCCGCCGCCCCCGGCCGCCCGTGCGTCCCGGGGCCGGGCCCGGCGGCGCGCGGTGAACTGGCTCACCGCGGTCGGCTTCCAACTGCCCGCCCTGGTGCTGTTCATCGGCCTGGTGCTGCTGCCGATGCTGTTCGCGCTGTACGCGGGCTTCTTCCGCTGGGGCGGCTTCGGCATGCCCTCCGACTACATCGGCGGCGACAACTTCACCCGCCTCTTCGAGGACCCGGTCTTCCTGGGCGACCTGTGGCGCTGCCTGGTCCTGGTCGTGCTGTCGCTCGCCCTCCAACTGCCGTTCGCGCTCGCCATGGCCGTCCTGCTCAACCAGAAGCTGCGCGGCCGCGCGGTGTACCGGATGCTGTTCTTCGCGCCGTACGTCCTGTCCGAGGCCATCACCGGCGTGCTGTTCAGCATGGTCTTCGCCCCGGACGACGGCCTCGCCGACAACGCCCTGGGCGCCGTGGGCCTCGACGGCCTGGGCGGGGAGTGGTTCGCCGACCCCTCCTGGGTCATGGCCACTCTCTTCCTGGTCATGACCTGGAAGTACTTCGGCTTCCACATGATGCTCTACCTGGCCGGCCTCCAGTCGATCCCCCGGGAGTTGACCGAGGCGGCACTGATCGACGGCGCCGGACCCTGGCAGCGTTTCCGCAACGTCACGCTGCCGCTGCTCGCGCCCACCCTGCGCATCAGCGTCTTCCTGTCCGTCATCGGAGCCATCCAGCTCTTCGACCTGGTGTGGGTGGTCACCCAGGGCGGCCCCGACCACCACTCCGAGACGATGGCCGTGACCATGTTCCAGTACGGCTTCAAGCGCTACCAGGTCGGCTACGCCAGCGCGATCAGCGTGGTCATGTTCGGCATCTGCCTCGTCTTCGCCCTCGCCTACCAGCGGTTCGTGCTCCGCCGCGACCTCGAAGGGGCCACCACCACGATGAGGGGAGGCGGCGCGTGACCGCCCGCAAGACCGCACGGACCCTGCCCCTGCACGCGATCCTCGTCGCGGTGGGCGCGGTGATGTTCGTACCCCTGGTGTACGCCGCCCTCTCGGGCTTCAAGTCCACCGACGAACTCTCCCGCAACCCCTTCGGACTGCCTGAGCACTGGGTCACCGGCAACTACACGAACATCCTCGGCTCGGGCGACTTCTGGCGGCTGCTCGGCAACAGCACCGTGATCGCGGTCGGTACGACCGTGCTCGTGGTCGCGGTGTCCGCGCTCGCCGCCTTCTCCTTCGCGCGGTTCGCCTTCCGGGGGCGGGAGGTGCTGTTCACCTTCTTCACCATGGGGCTGATGTTCCCCTTCGCGGTGGCCGCACTGCCGCTGTTCCTGCTGCTGCGCGCCATGGACCTGCTGGACAACCCGCTCGGCGTGATCCTGCCGCAGGCCGCCTACGGACTGCCGATGACCATCATCATCCTGCGGGGCTTCTTCCGGCAGATCCCCGGCGAGCTGGAGGAAGCGGCCACGCTCGACGGGTGCAGTTCCTTCGGCTTCTTCTGGCGGGTCCTGCTGCCCATGGCGCGCCCCGCGCTCGGCACCGTCTCCGTCCTGGCCGTGGTCACCAGCTGGAACAACTTCATGCTGCCGCTGCTGGTGTTCACCGAGAACACCTGGTGGACCCTGCCCATCGGCGTCCAGCAGTTCCAGGGGCAGTACTCCGCGGAGTACGCCCGTGTCTTCGCCTACCTCGTGCTGGCCATGGTCCCCGCCCTCGCCTTCTACTCGGTCGCCGAGCGCCAGCTCGTCGGCGGCCTCACCGCCGGCGCCTCGAAGGGATGAGCGCGCCCGCGGCAGTACGGCTCACCCCACATCCGCACGTGAGGAGTCGCACCATGCGCAAGAACCGTCTCAGACTCGTCGGCGCCCTCGCCGCCGTCCTGGTGGCCGTCACCGGCCCGGCCGCCCGGGCCCACGACAAGCCGGCCACCCTCGCCGACCTCGCCCAGCGCCACGGCCGCTACTTCGGCAGCGCCACCGACAACCCCGAGCTCGTCGACGAGCCGTACAAGGAGATCCTCGGCAGCGAGTTCGACCAGATCACGCCCGGCAACGGCATGAAGTGGTACGCCACCGAGCCCCAGCAGGGTGTCTTCGACTTCTCCCAGGGCGACGAGATCGTCGACCTCGCCCGCGCCCATCACCAGAAGGTGCGCGGCCACACCCTCGTCTGGCACAGCCAGTTGCCCGACTGGCTGACCGGCAAGGAGTGGACGGCCGCCGAGCTGAGGGCCGTACTGAAGAAGCACATCCAGACGGAGGTACGGCACTACCGGGGCAAGGTCTTCGCCTGGGACGTCGTCAACGAGGCGTTCAACGAGGACGGCACGTACCGCGAGACGATCTTCTACAAGACGCTCGGCCCCGGCTACATCGCCGACGCCCTGCGCTGGGCCCACCAGGCCGACCCGAAGGTGAAGCTCTACCTCAACGACTACAACATCGAGTCGATCGGCCCGAAGAGCGATGCCTACTACACCCTCGCCAAGCAGCTGAAGGCCGAGGGCGTCCCGCTCCACGGCATCGGCCTCCAGGCCCATCTGGCGCTCCAGTACGGCTATCCGACCACGCTGGAGGACAACCTGCGGCGCTTTGCCAGGCTCGGACTCGACACCTCGCTCACCGAGGTGGACATCCGGATGATCCTCCCCGCGACGCAGGAGAAGCTGGCCCAGCAGGCCGACTGGTACGCGGACCTGACCGCCGCCTGCCTCGCGGTGCGCCGGTGCGTGGGGATCACGATCTGGGACTACACCGACAAGTACTCCTGGATCCCGGCGTTCTTCGAGGGGCAGGGCGCGGCACTGCCGTGGGACGAGCAACTGCGTCCGAAGCCGGCTTATTTCGCGCTGAGGGAAGCGCTGCAGTAGCTCCTCGCTACGGTGTGTGACCGGCCCCGGACGCACATCGGGGCCGGCTCGCAGTCAGGGTCTGCGACCGGCCCCTGGGGTACGCCGGGCGCCCGTCGCGCCGCCCGGTGATGCGGGCCTCTCCGGCGTGGTCCGCCGGCAGGCGTTACGCGGCGGTCATCACCTTGCCGGTGCCCAGCGGACGGTGCGGGGCGATGATCTGGCCGTCCGGCAGGAGCTCACCGGTGTCCTCGAAGAGCAGAACACCGTTGCACAGCAGGCTCCATCCCTGCTCCGGGTGGTGCGCCACGAGACGGGCGGATTCCCGGTCGGCGGAGTCGGCTGAGGGACACGGTGGCTGGTGCTGGCACATGGATGGGATCTTTCGCTCTGTTGTGATGTGTGAGGTGGCTGTGGTGTCTGTTTCGCGGCGTGAAGCTTCGTTCATGGCCGCCCCCCGTTTGTGATTGGTCGGTCGGAACCCAGTGTTGCCCCACGGGCGTGAATCCGCAGGGATTTCGCAGCACCGCTTCTCACAGGTTGATGACGCATCACCCGCGCGGACGGTTCATCCCAACTCCACTGTCACTTCGGATGGTTCGACATGGTCGGATGGGGCTAGTCCGGCGGGTCCGGGGCCTTGAGAGGCTCATTCGAGCGCTTTCTCGCTCGTACGAGTTATTTACGGCTCGTAAGTGCGTGTTTTTTGTTGTCCGATACGAGCCTAATCCCCCACCGTAAACAGCGGCGTACCCCGCCACCCGGAATCGGGCAGCGGGGTACGGAAGCCGCTCGCGCGCAGTGCCGTCAGGCGGGCGAGCCGAGCAGGGGAGGCAGCGGAGCCGGGGTGGCCCGATGGCCGAGCACCGGCAGGAGCTCGGCGACCCGGTGCGGAAGGTGGGCCGCGATGCCGGGCGGGGCCGGGGCCAGCGGCACGAGGATGTCCGTGCTGTCGGGGTGCCCGGTGGCACCGTCCGCGGCGCAGTCGCCGTGCAGCCAGAGGGTCAGCATGTAGAGGCCGGGGAACGACAGCAGGCGCGGCTGGTAGGCCTGCGTGATCGTCTCGGCCTGGCGCAGCGCCCGCTCGGTGGAGGCGATGTAGGGACCCTCGAAGAAATGCGAGAACGTCCAGCCGTCGGGGGTCAGGCGGGTCTCCGCCGCGGCCACCGCGCGGTCGCCGCAACGGATCAAAAAGCGCCAGCCGGCCAGCCGGGTCGCGGCCACACCCGCCGGGGTGATCTCGTCCACGACATGGACGGGCAGCGGGAGTTCTGGTGTCGCGGGCCCCTGGGCGGCGCGCAGGGAGGGAGTTCGGGCCTCACTGACCGCGGTGGGCGAGCCGAGTGCGGTGAGGACGGAGCGAAGTGCGGGCGCGGGAGCCGGGGGGACATGCAGCGGCATGGTGGGTCGCCTCTCTCATTCGACAGGCACGGTGGCGCGAGGGCGGGGCGGGGGCGGACGGCGCTGTCAGCTCACGAAGGTCAGAGAGGCGGGGGCCGGGGTCTGGGAGCGAGAGGTGCGGGTGAGGCCTGTCGTGCGTCACCTGGACGGCAGGTCCTGGACCGCGGGCGCCAACCCTCTGCCTTGATTGCGGAGTTTATACGACGAGTGTTCAGACGGTGTTTCGTCTAACCGCTTTCGGTGCACCCCGCAAGGGTCCATTCGGTCGGTGATATGCGGGAATCATCCCGATTCCCGGTCGGTCGTGCGGCGATGACCTCGGAAAATGCCCCGGGTGCGGTCGGCCAATTCTCGTCGGCGTTTTTCACGAGTTCGTGAGCCGACGGAAACTGCACAGTGGTCCATGCCTGGTGAATGTGCCGCCGGACACGTCCAAGAGCCTAGCGGGCGCCGGCCTCGCGTGGGACGTTATCGATCGCTTCGGCTGGGCATCATCCCACCTGACCCGGGAGACCGGCGGCCCGGTCTTCGGTCCGCCCATCCGAGGAGGGAAGCTTCGATGGGGGAGAAGGTCGTGGCAGGTCGGTTCGATCTGTCCGATCGCCAGCACTACCGCCGGAAGTTGCGGCAGTGTCTGACGGGTCTGGAGCGGCTTCTGGAGGGGAAGCGGTTCGACCGCCCCAAGAACCTCATGGGGCTGGAGATCGAGTTGAATCTCACCGGTGCCGACGGCATGCCAAAAATGTTGAATGCGCAGGTACTCGAGCGGATCGCGAGCCGCGACTTCCAAACAGAACTCGCCATGTTCAATCTGGAAGTGAACATAGCCCCACATCGATTGCAGGGACGGGTATTCGACCGGCTCGCCGAGGAACTCCGTACGTCACTGGCATATGCCGACCGAAAAGCGGGTGAGCTCGACGCGGGAATCGTGATGATCGGCATTCTGCCGACTCTCGACCGCGACGACCTGGTCTCCTCGAACCTCTCCGACGTCGACCGTTACGCCCTGCTCAACGACCAGATCGTGGCCGCCCGCGGCGAGGATTTCACGCTCGACATCGACGGCGTGGAGCATCTGACGTGCACGTCGAAGTCCATCGCACCCGAGGCCGCCTGCACCTCCGTCCAGCTGCACCTCCAGGTCACCCCGGGGCGCTTCGCGGACGTGTGGAACGCGGCCCAGGCGGTCGCCGCGGCCCAGGTCGCCGTGGGCGCCAACTCGCCCTTCCTCTTCGGGCGGGAGCTGTGGCGTGAGTCGCGCCCGCCCCTGTTCCAGCAGTCCACCGACACCCGCCCGCCCGAACTCCAGGCCCAGGGTGTGCGGCCGCGCACCTGGTTCGGAGAGCGGTGGATCTCCTCGGCGTACGACCTCTTCGAGGAGAACCTGCGCTTCTTCCCGGCCCTGCTGCCGATCTGCGACGACGAGGACCCGCTCGAGGTCCTCGACGCCGGCGGCGTCCCCAGCCTCGCCGAGCTCGTCCTGCACAACGGCACCGTGTACCGCTGGAACCGCCCGGTCTACGGCATCGCCGACGGCGTCCCGCACCTGCGCGTGGAGAACCGCGTGCTGCCCGCCGGGCCCACCGTCACGGACGTCATCGCCAACGCGGCCTTCTACTACGGCGTCGTCCGCGCCCTCGCCGAGGAGTCGCGGCCGGTGTGGACGCGGCTGCCCTTCGAGGCGGCGGCCGCCAACTTCGACGCGGCGTGCAAGCACGGCATCGACGCGCGGCTGCGCTGGCCCCGGCGGGGGCGGTACGGCGGGACGACCGAGGTCGACGCCGTGAGCCTCGTACGCGACGAACTGCTGCCCCTGGCCGAGGTCGGCCTGGACGCGTGGGGAGTCGAGTCGGCCGACCGGGATCTCTACCTGGGCGTCATCGAGGAGCGGTGCCGCAGGCGCATGAACGGGGCGTCCTGGCAGTCGGCCACCTTCCACCGGGCACTGGAGTCGGGGATGGCCCGAGAGGCGGCACTGGCGGCCACGACTCGCCGGTACCGCGAGCTGATGCACCGCGGGGACCCGGTGCACACCTGGCCGATGGGGCTGCTGGATCCGGTGCCGCTGGGGTGAGGGCCGGGGCGTTTGCCGAGGCAGGTCATGTCAGCCCTGCGTGCCCGGTGACGCCGCCTCCACGATCGCCTGCAGGATCACCGAGTGGATCTGGGACGGGTCCGTCACCTCGTGGCCCGAGCCGCCCGTTGCCTCGGCGATGCGGTCGGCCTCCTTGCGGTCGGCGTCGGGGCCGACGGCGATCACGATGAGGGTGACCGGGCGCGCAGGGCTGGTGAGCTGCTCCAGTCGGGCGGTGAGCTCGGCGCGCGAGACGCTGCCCGGGTCGTCGTTGACGCCGTCGGTGAGAACCACCAGGGCGTTGAACTTGCCCTTGGTGTAGGAGGCGGTCGCCGCCCTGTACGCGGCGAGCGTGGTGTCGTACAGGCCGGTCGCGCCGTTCGGCACCGGCGCCAGGCCGCTGAACGCCGCGGTCAGCCGGTCGCGCTGGGTGCCGTCGCCCTTCCGGGCGCCCAGCCGCTCGGTCGGCACGCGGACGCGGTAGTCTTTGTCGCCGTCCAGCTTGGTGGAGAAGTCCCACAGACCGATCTCGTCGTCGGGCGTGAACGTGGCGAGTGCCTGTAGCAACGACGCCCTGGTGACGTCCATCCGCGACCGCCCCGTGCCCGGCACCGGCTCGGACATGGACGCGGAGGCGTCCACGACCGTCGTGATCCGCGCGCTCTGCACGGTGATCGTCCACACCCCGAGCGCCTCCTGGAGGGCGACCTCCGAGGCCGGCCGGGCCGGCGGCGCCGCGTACGGCTGCGGGCTGCTGCCGCCGGCCCGGGCGACCAGCGCCTCCGGTACCTCGTCGTCGGACGTCCGGAAGCCGTACCGCTCCAGGAGCCGCAGCTGCCGGGGATCACGTAGGTAGCTCATGAACCGGATCGCGGCCCGGCTCTCGTCGGTCGTCAGCCCCGTCTGGTCGAGGAGGGTGTACGGGTAGTCGAGCCGGGGCGAGCCGTCCTTCGGATGGAAGAAGTCCAGGCTGCCACCGCCGTCGGCCGCGGAGTTGTAGGTGTACGCCGCCTGCTCGCTGACGACCAGCGCCTGGTTCCGCTTCGGATTGCCCTGCTCGGTGCCCGAGGAGTCGCGCGGCAGCGTGTCCAGGACCTGGCCGTCGCTGTCGGAGACGCGCTGCGACAGCGCCTTCATCAGCGCCGCGGCCTGCGTGTCCCCCTCCTCGACCTCGGCGGCGGCCGTGCTCAGCCGGGTGACGGCGAGCAGCCCCGTCGCGCTGCGCGCGGGATCCGCCGAGGTCGAGCCGGAGGGAGTCGTCGCGCAGGGTGGCGCCGGCCAGCTCCAGCCAGCCGTACGTCTTCTTCGGCCACCCCAGCGACTTCGCGGCCGCGGGCACCATCGCCACTCCGAGCGGCGTGGAGGCGACCTGGCCCACCGTGGAGACCTCGGCCGTGCCGCCGTCCGCCGTGAGCCGCTGGACCCACACCTCCGAGTCCGGCACCCACACCTGTGCGTCGGGGTCCTGGCCCGCCAGGAGCGTGTCCGCGACCTTGTACGACTCCTGCGCGCTCACGGTCACGGCGACGCACCGTCCGTCGGAGGTGAGGCCGGCGTCCCGGGCCTGCTTCGCCGCCGCTTCGAGGGCGGGAGCCAGGTCGGGGGAGGCGGCCAGGGCCAGCCGCACCGGGTCGTCCTGGCAGGAGGAGCCGAAGGAGAGCAGCCCGCCCTTGACCGCGGCGGCCGTACCGCCGGCGACGGCCAGGACGAGGACCGTCGCGACGGCCACCGTACGACGGCGTGCGCGACGGCGAGGGGCGCGTCGGCGGGGGTCGCTGCCACCCGCCCCATACTGATCGGGCAAGCTGTGACGTCCCATGACGGTGGTGCCCCTCCCTTTTGCCCTGCTGAACCTCGTGCCGGAGTCCGGCCGTATGGCAGGCAAAGGGGCGGTACGCCCCGTACGGCGCCCGTCCCCCCAACGGCCTGTCGCGCACGGTCTTCGTAACTGCTTTCGAGACCCTAGCGGCGCGGCGATGAGGATGAGGCGGGATTACTCAACTGGAGGCAGGTGTGCAGGGCGAGGCAGGCCCCGTGGCCGATTCTTTTCCGCCTGAGCGGCCCTCGCGACGGATCTTCCGGGACGAGACGCTGCTCGTTCTGGGGCTTTCGCTCGGTGCGAGCGGTGTGTCCGCCCTGATCAGTTTTGTCGGATCGGTCACCAAGCCGGGGGGTCTCAAGGACCAGGCCGCCACCCTCAACGCCTCGGCCGCGCCGGGCCGTCCCTGGCTGGATCTCGCCTGGCAGCTCTTCGGGATCACCACCGCGCTGGTGCCCGTCGCCCTCGTCGCGCACTTCCTGCTGCGCGAGGGGGCGAGCCTGCGCACGATCGGCTTCGACCGGACCCGCCCCTGGCCGGACCTCGGTCGCGGAGCGGCGATCGCGGCGGTGATCGGCAGCACCGGAATCGCCTTCTACCTGGCCGCCCGTGGGCTCGGCTTCAACCTCACCGTGGTGCCCGAGGCGCTGCCCGCCGTGTGGTGGAAGTACCCGGTGCTGATCCTGTCCGCCCTGCAGAACGCGATCCTCGAAGAGGTCATCGTCGTCGGCTATCTGCTGCGCCGGCTGGGCCAGTTGGGCTGGACGCCCGGCACCGCGCTGGTGGCCAGTTCCGTACTGCGCGGCTCGTACCACCTCTACCAGGGCATCGGCGGCTTCCTGGGCAACATGGCGATGGGCGTGGTGTTCGTCTACCTGTACCGGCGCTGGGGCCGGGTGGGGCCGTTGGTCGTGGCGCATTCCCTGCTCGACATAGGGGCGTTCGTGGGGTACGCGCTGCTGGCCGGGAAGGTGGGGTGGCTGCCGACGGCGTGAGTTGTACCGAAGGGGCGTATGACGTGAGTTGTACCGAGGGCGCGCATGAAGGGCGTACGAAGGTTTCGTACGCCCCCACGACGCTTCTAGGTGATCAACTCCCCCTCGATGACGGTCACCGCCCGCCCGCTCAGCAGCGTGCGGTCGCCGCTTAGCTCGGTGCGGACGCGGCCGGAGCGCGGCGAGGCCTGCAGGCCGGTGAGTTCGGCCCGGCCGAGGCGCTCGGACCAGAAGGGGGCGAGGGCCGTGTGGGCGCTGCCGGTGACCGGGTCCTCGTCGATGCCGACGTTCGGGAAGAAGCAGCGGGACACGAAGTCGTAGCCCCGGGTGGGGTCCTCGGCGCGGGCGGTGGCGATGATGCCGCGCTCGGAGTAGGCGCCGAGGGCCTTGTGGTCGGGGGTCAGGGCGTGGACCGTCTTCTCGTCGGCGAGCTCGATGAGCAGGTCGCCGACGTTCGGGCCGGTGTCGAAGGCGACGAGCGGCTCGGCGCCGAGAGCCTCGGCGACCCCGTCCGGGACCTCGACCGGCGTGAGCGGAGCGGTCGGGAAGTCGAGGGTGATGGAGCCGTCCTCGCGGGGCGTGGCGACGAGGACGCCGCTGCGGGTGGCGAACCGCACGGGACCGTCGTGGGCGCCGGTGCTGTGCAGCACGTGGGCCGTGGCCAGCGTGGCGTGCCCGCACATCGCCACCTCGGCGACAGGGGTGAACCACCGCAGCGCCCAGTCGGCCTCCCCGCCCGCGTCCAGCCGGTGCGCGAACGCCGTCTCGGCGTGGTTGACCTCCGTGGCCACGTTCTGGAGCCAGTCGTCCTCCGGGAAGGCGTCGAGCAGCAGGACCCCGGCCGGGTTGCCGGCGAAGGGGCGGTCGGTGAAGGCGTCGACGATTCGAATCCGCATGACGCCGACGCTAGGGGGTGCGGGGAGGGGGCGGCCAAGGCCAATTCGTGGGTGCTGGACCGATTTCGGGGAGGTGGGCCGCCGTGATGGGCGGCACCCTATCGCCGCCGCGTGCCGATGACATGGTCGATCGCGGAGGCGACGTCGTGCGCCGTATGGGTGGGCTCGTAGGAGCCCTGTGTCCAGGGCCGTCCGTCCGTCACCCACACGCTGCGAAGACCGAGCGCGTGGGCGCCGGCGATGTCGGCGTGCGGTGAATCGCCGATGACCCACGTGCCGGGGAGGGGGACGCCGACGACTGCGGCTGCCGCCTGGAAGATCTCCGGTTCGGGCTTCTTGTGGCCGACGGCTTCGGAGACGACCCAGCCATGGACGAGCTGGTCGAGCCCGGTGTTGCGGATCTTCGCTTCCTGCTGGACGGTGCGGCCGTTGGTGACGATCACGCAGGTCCAGCCGTCGGTCTGGGCCTTGCCCAGCGCCTGGCGGGCGGAGTGCGCGAGGACTATGCGGTCGGCGGCGCCGGTGTCGAGCAGGGCGCGGACGGCGGTGGCCGGCACCAGGCCCCCGTATCGGTCGGTCAGGGCTGCGGCGAGTTCATGGCGCGGGGCGTAGCCGCCGGCGTCGGAGGCCATCAGCCACGTGAGGTCCGAGGCGGGCAGGCCGTGCTCGGCAAGGAAGTCGGCGCCGGCGTGCCGGAAGGCCGCATCGCGGTCGACCAGGGTGTTGTCGAGGTCCAGCAGCAGCAGCAGCGGCATGGCCGGCAGGTGATGTCCTGTCTCGACGAAGCTGGTCGTCTGCACGTCGCTGACCTGCCCGACTGCATCGGACCAGACGGCGAGATCGCCTCCCGGCAGCGACACGAAGCGCCATCCGGCCGGGCACGTGACCTGCCACGCTTCGAAGGCCGGATCGGACAAGCAGGTCAGGTGGTGACCTGTGTCGAAGACCAGGCGCAAGGTGCCGGACTTGAACGCGACCGCCGACAGGACACTCGCCCCGACGAGAGCAAGCGCCGCTGCCACGTCCTGCGACTCCGGTCTCAGGAGCGCGGACGGATTGGCGTGGACCGTCCCGAGCGAGAGGCCGACGGGCGCTTCCAGCGCGACTTCCCAGTCCGAGTCGAGGACCAGCAGGAGCCGGAAGTCCACGCCGATCTTGGTGACGGTCATGCCGCGAAGGTTCAGGACCCATCGGTCCTCGTGTTCGACGGGGCTCTCTGCAGTGCTCACTGCTGCACCTTGGCTGATTCGGCAGTCGAGAGCCATGGGATTTCCCGCATCCTCCGGCGGCAGCGAGCCTCGGGCGGCAGCGAGCCTCGGCTGAACGACCAGGTTCGCTGAGACGGAAGCTCGAACGACATGCTTGCCATGCGAGCGGTACCGATATATCGTTGAGGCATCGCGACAGATCAACGATGGAATGGAGTGATTGCGATGCGTTCCCATGGATTCGAGCGTGGACACGGTGGGCACGGTCACCACGGCCGGGGCGGCTTCGAGGGGCTTCGCGGCGCCTTCGGGCCCTTCGGACCGGGTGGCGGACCCGGCTTCGGTGGGCCTGGATTCGGGCCCGGCCCCTGGGGGCCGCGGGGACGGGGCGGACCGCGAGGGAGGGCACGGCGCGGTGATGTGCGCGCCTCGATCCTGGCCCTGCTGAAGGACCGCCCCATGCACGGCTACGAGATGATCCAGGAGATCGCCGAGCGCAGCGGCGGGGCGTGGAAGCCCAGCCCCGGCTCGGTGTACCCCACCCTCCAACTGCTGGAGGACGAGGGCCTGATCGCCAGTGAGAGCGAGGGCGGCAAGAAGCTGTTCTCGCTCACCGACGCGGGCCGCGAGGCGGCTGAAGCGGGGCCCGAGGCCCCCTGGGAGGAAGCCTCCCGTGGTGTCGACTGGGAGGCCCTCGGTGAGATCCGTCAGGCCGGCTTCGGTCTGATGGAGGCCTTCGGGCAGGTCTGGAAGACGGGCAACAAGGAGCAGCGCGAGAAGGCGCTCGCCGTCATCAACGAGTCACGCAAGAAGCTGTACCTGATCCTCGCCGACGAGGACTGAGGCGAGGGGTGAGAAGAGCCGGCGGCCGCCCTGCTGTGGGTGAGGTCGCCTGTGAGTGGAGGCGCCCCGTGGAGTGATCCGCGGGGCGCCTTCGTGTGTGCCGGCACCGCCTCGGCGGTGAGGGTGTTCAGGCCACCAACCCCGCCAGCTTGCGCAGCGACTCGTTCAGGGCCGCCGTCGCCGAGTCCTTCAGCTTGCCCGCCATCAACGACACCGCCGCACCTGTGAACTCCCCGTCGATCCGCACGGCCGTGGCGCCGTCGCCGTCCGGGGCCAGCGTGTAGCGCGTGGCCACGGTCACCGCCATCGGACCCTTGCCGCGAATGGCGAGTACCCGCGCCGGTTCCAGTTCCTCGATGGTCCACTCGACCTCGGCCGGGAACCCCATGAGCTTCATGTTCTCCTGGAAGGTCCCGCCCACTTCGAGGGCCGCGGGGCCGCCGCCGGGGAAGCTGGTGTGGGTGGCGTTCCACTGTCCGTACGCCGACCAGTCCGTCAGCTGCGCCCAGACCTTTTCGGCCGGTGCCTCGATGCGTGCCTCCGCGCTGACTTCGGCCATGCGACCACCCCTTCGTCTCGGGCTACGGTGTCGCGGAACGTAGCCGTGGGGCGCGGAACATTCAATACTGATGAACCGTCAGAAAATGTGGAGACGTCGGCGGGGCCGACCGGACCTGTCCGCCGACCGAGTTCCGGCCCGGTCCGCCGGCTCAGCCCAGCAGCCGTATCACCGCCGCGTCGAACAGATCCCACGCGCGTGGGAACCCGCTCTCGTCGTGGCAGTGCCAGGCCTCCCAGAACAGGTCGGCGAGCAGGGCGTCCTCCGGCGCGTACACCCGGTAGACGTACTGCCTGCCGTCGACGGCAGGCAGCGCCACCAGCCAGCATCTGCGCTCCATGTCCCTGTGGGACGTGCGACGGAGCGCCATGGTTGCGTACGGAGCGCACGGCAAGGCGGCGCGCGCCCCTCGGGGGCGTCCGGCGTGATCTCATCCGTAAGGAGGAGATTCCAGCAGGCGGAGTCCACTCTGTGTGGGACGCAAAAATGCTTCCTCTCGGGGATGACCTGGCTCGAAGTGGTTGATGGGGTAGGGGATGTGCAACCCCGTATCTCCCGGCAGTCGGCCCAGGAGCAGGACTGTCGGCGCCCGGACGCCGCGGCGGACGATGCCAGGCTCAGCGACGAGCTGGCAGCGGTGATCTCCGGTGCCCGCCGCCGGGCGGTCAGGGACGGGGACCGGCAGATCGACACGGCTCATCTGCTGCACTCACTCCTGGAGCGCGACCCGGACGTGTACGCCGTCTTCGGCGACGGACCCCAGATCGCCCGCCTGCTCGGCTACCTCGTACAGCGCAGCATCGGCTACGGCCTGCGCTGGCAGGGCACTGTCGAGGACTCCGGCGCCGTCCCCGTGGTGCTGGACGGCGAGGGCTTCTCCCCGCTGGCGGCGAGCGCCATGGAGCACGCCTGCCGCCGCGCCGCCCGGCGCGGCGACCCACAGGCCCGCGGCACCGACCTGCTCGCTGCGATCGTGGCCGACCCGCAGGCCCGCGCCGTGGAGGTGCTCGCCCGCGCCGGCATCGACGCGGACGCGGTTCGCGGTGGCATGGGCGAACGGTGGGACGAATACGCCGCCGAGGGCGAAGCCACCCGCTGACCCGACGGCCCCGCCGCGCTGGACCCTCGCTGTCCGGTGCGCCCACTCCGCCGGCAGGACCTCCGCTGCCCGGTGCACCGGCTTCCGCGCGGCTGGACCAGCGCTGCCGGGTCACCCGGCGTCCCGACGCTTCCCGGCAGCCACCGATCGCCGGCACCCCGGTCCACTCAGCGAGACAGGTGTCATTGGGGATGACGCTCATGTCATCGCCTGTCATCATGTGCCCGTGCATATGTCTGAGAGCAGTCAGGTCGGCCGCGGCAAGGGTGTCGGGCTCGGTCTGGCGATCGGGTCCGCGGTCGTCTTCGGGGGATCCGGTGTCGCGGCCAAGCCGCTGATCGAGGCGGGACTCGATCCGCTCCATGTGGTGTGGCTGCGCGTGGCCGGCGCCGCCTTGGTGATGCTGCCGCTCGCCGTGCGTCACCGAGCGCTGCTGCGCAGCCGTCCCGCGCTGCTCGCCGGGTTCGGCCTGCTCGGCGTGGCCGGTGTGCAGGCCTTCTACTTCGCCTCGATCTCCCGCATACCGGTCGGGGTCGCGCTGCTCGTCGAGTACCTCGCCCCCGCCCTCGTCCTCGGCTGGGTGCGGTTCGTACAGCGGCGGCCGGTGACGCGCGCCGCCGCGCTCGGCGTGGTCCTCGCGGTCGGTGGCCTGGCCTGCGTCGTCGAGGTCTGGTCGGGCCTGAGCTTCGACGCCCTCGGCCTGCTCCTCGCGCTCGGGGCGGCATGCTGCCAGGTCGGCTACTTCGTCCTGTCCGACCAGGGCAGCGACTCCGGCGAGGCGGCGCCCGACCCGCTCGGAGTCATCGCGTACGGCCTGCTCGTCGGCGCCGCCGTCCTGACCGTCGTCGCCCGCCCGTGGAACATGGACTGGTCGGTCCTCGCGGACACCGCCGACATGAACGGCACCCCGGTCGCGGCCGCTGTGCTGCTGGCCTGGATCGTGCTGATCGCCACGGTCGTCGCCTACGTCACCGGCGTGCTCTCCGTACGACGGCTCTCGCCGCAGGTCGCCGGCGTGGTGGCGTGCCTGGAAGCGGTCATCGCGACCGTCCTCGCCTGGGTCCTGCTCGGCGAGCACCTCTCCGCCCCGCAGATCGTCGGCGGCGCGGTCGTCCTGGCCGGCGCGTTCATCGCGCAGTCGTCCGCGCCCGCCAAGAGCCCCGACGAGCCGGTGGCGAGCGGCGGTCCGGAAAGAGAATTGTCCGCCCGCGGAAACGTCGCTTAAGCTCCGTGACCATGCCTTCGACACTCGTTCTTCCGCCTCCGGCCGCCTGAGGCGGGCCCTCCGGAAGCCGCGCCCCGATGCCTGACGGGAACTGAACCCCGCGCATCGCCGGGCGGAACGGTGCTGCCCGCAGAAGAAGTCCACGGACCCCGCTGACCCGGGGCTCCCTCCCGAACTTCCGCGCACTCGCGCATCTGCGGAGAACAACTCGTGTCGAACACCGACTCCGGCCTGCCCATCGGGCGAGGCCTCCTCTATCTGATCGTTGCCGGTGCCGCCTGGGGCACCGCCGGCGCGGCCGCCTCCCTGGTCTACCGGACCAGTGACATGGGGCCGATCGCCCTGTCCTTCTGGCGCTGCGCGGCCGGCTTCGTGCTGCTCCTCGCCGTCCGCCTGCTGCGTCCGCGTGCCAGGGCCGTACAGCTGACCGCCGCCGTATCCCAACCCCTCGGCCGCAAGGCGCTGCGGGCCGGGGTCACGGGTGTCGGGCTCGCGGTGTTCCAGACGGCCTACTTCGCGGCCGTCGAGGCCACCGGGCTCGCCGTGGGCACCGTCGTCACTCTCGGCGCCGGGCCCGTGTTCATCGCGCTCGGCGCCCGGCTGACCCTGGGGGAGCGGCTCGGCCGTGGGGGTGTCGTGGCGGTGGCCGGTGCGCTCACCGGGCTCGCCGTGCTCGCGCTGGGCGGCGAGGGCGCGACCGTACGGCCGTGGGGCGTGTTCCTCGCGCTGGTGTCCGCGGCCGGGTACTCCGTGATGACCCTCCTGACCCGCAAGTGGGGCCGTGACGGCGGGACCGACGCCGCCGGTACGACCGTCTGGGCTTTCGCAGTCACCAGCCTGTGCCTGCTGCCGCTCGCCCTCACCGAGGGGCTCCTGCCGCACACGGCCGACCTCGTCCGGCTCGGCTGGCTGCTGGCGTACATCGCGGCCGTGCCCACGGCTCTCGCCTACGCCCTCTACTTCGCGGGCGCGGTAGCCGTACGGTCGGCCACGGTGTCCGTGATCATGCTGCTCGAGCCGGTCAGCGCGGCGGTGCTCGCCGTCGTCCTGCTCGGCGAACACCTGACGGCGCCGACCCTCGCCGGCACCCTGCTGATGCTCGGGTCGGTCGCGGGTCTCGCGGTGGCGGAGACGCGCGGGGCGCGGCGGGAACGGGAGCAGGAGCGGGATCCGATGCCGGCGTGACGCCGAGGGGCCCCGCACCGCACGGGTGAGGGGCCCCTTCGCCACAGCCTCCGCCGTCAGGCCGGGCGGCGGCGCAGCATGTGCTCGCGCGCCGCCGCGTCACGCGGACCCGTCCGCCCCGCCAGCTTCCCCGCGATCCGCTCCTGAACCTCGTCCGACCGGCTGCCCCCGAACTTGAACTTCGCACGCACGCCGGTCACTTCGAGCCGCAACCCGCGGATGCCGGACAGCAGCCTGCCGTACGGCGCTTCACCGACCGCCACCTCCGCCGAGCCACCCTCCGGCTGGAAGTGACCGACCTGGCGGTCGAGCAGCTCGGCCTTCTCAGCCGGGTCGTCCACGACAAGGGCCCGGCACCGGAGTTGGACCGCCGCGTAGAAGCTGGTCGGCACGCCGTGCTCGGGCGGTTGCTCCGGCGCCGCCTGCCAGGGTCCGGGCACGTACACGTAGTCGTCGACCACGCTCAGGACGACCTCGGGGTTCGCCAGCAGCGCCGGCCACATCGGATGGGGGCGGGCCAGATGCGTGACGGCCTCACCGCGCTCGGCGTCGTACGCGAAGTGCAGCGGCTGGACATGCGGCGGCTCGCCGTCCAGCCCGTTGACGACGAGCTGCCCGAAGTCGTGCACGTCCAGCCACCGCTGCCACTCCGCGTCTTCGCGGGGCCCGTCCCACGGGTGGATGAGCATCACAGGGATCCGAGGTAGTCGGGGAGCTCGGTGCCGGGGGCCAGGCCGGGGTCGCCGACGGGCGCGTCGTAGCCCTTGCGCAGCGGGACGACGCCGGCCCAGTGGGGCAGGGCGAGGTCCTCGGGCTCGTCGTTCACGCCGCCGGTGCGGAGCTTGGCGGAGACCTCGTTCAGGTCGAGGCGGATCACGGCGGTGGCGGCCAGCTCCTTCTTGTTGGCGGGGCGGGAGTCGGCCGAGCGGCCCGGCACCACATGGTCGACCAGGGCATCGAGCGCGACCCGCTTCTCCTCGGGGTCCGTCACGTCGTACGCGAGGCCGTGCACCACCACCGACCGGTAGTTGATCGAGTGGTGGAAGGCGGAGCGCGCCAGGATCAGCGCGTCGACATGCGTGACCGTCAGACACACCGGCAGCCCCGGGTCGGCCTGGCCGGTCATCCGCAGCGGACGCGAGCCCGTCGAGCCGTGGACGTAGAGCGTCTCGCCGATCCGGCCGAACAGCGTGGGCAGCACGACCGGCGCGCCGTCACGCACGAAGCCGAGATGACAGACGTAGGCCTCGTCGAGTACCGCGTGCACCAGTTCCTTGTCGTACGACGCCCGGTCCGGGGAGCGCGTGGGGACGGTGCGGTCGGACGGCGTGTAGGCGGTGGGCGGCGACGTCGGCTCCTTGGTCCCCTGCATGACGGTCTCCCTTGCGTTCTATATTGCACTAGTGCATAATCTGTTTTGTGCTAGGAGGATATCGGATCGAAGGGCGACGCGCAGCAGAGATTGCGGCGAGCGTCGAGCGTGCGGTGGGGGCCGGCGAGCTGGAGCCCGGCCAACTCCTTTCCCCCATGCGGGAGTTGGCGGTCGAGCTGGGTGTGAATCCCAATACCGTCGCGGCTGCCTACCGGATCCTGCGGGAGCGCGGGGTCATCGAGACGGCGGGGCGGCGGGGCAGCCGGGTGCGGCCCAAGCCGGCCACGACCGGGCGCGAGTCCATCCGGGTGGACGTGCCGGAAGGCGTACGGGACGTGGCGAGCGGCAACCCGGACCCGGTGCTGCTGCCGCCCCTGGCCAAGGCGTTCGCGGCGGCCGCCGAACAGAACGACCGCGAGCCCGTCCTGTACGGGGACGCGGCCGTGGATCCGGAGTTGGCGCGTATCGCGCGGGCCGCGTTCGACGCCGACGGCGTTCCGGACGGGCCGATCGCCGTCACCTCCGGCTCGCTCGACATGATCGAGCGCGTCCTCGCGGCCCACCTCAAGCCCGGCGACGCCGTCGCCGTCGAGGATCCCGGATGGGGCAGCCTGCTCGACCTCGTCCCGGCCGTCGGGCTGCGGACGGCTCCGGTCGGCGTGGACGACGAGGGTCCGCTCCCGGCCGACGTGCGCCGGGCCCTGGAAGCGGGGGCGCGCGCCCTGATCGTCACCTGCCGGGCGCAGAATCCGACGGGTGCGGTCGTGAGCGCCGCACGCGCGCGTGCCATCCGATCGGTGCTGAAGGACCACCCGGACGTCCTGCTCATCGAGGACGACCATGGCCACGGCATCGTCGACCTGCCCCTGCACGCCCTGGCCGGCACCCCCCGCAGCTGGGCGTTCGTCCGCTCGGCCGCCAAGGCCTACGGCCCCGACCTGCGGCTCGCCGTGTTCACCGGCGACGCCGTCACCGTCGACCGGGTCCGCGGCCGCCAGCGCCTCGGCCCCGGCTGGGTCAGCCGCATCGGCCAGCGAGCCCTGGTCCGGCTGTGGGCCGAGGGCGCGGTCGACCCGAAGGCGGTAGCGGCGGCGTACGCCGGTCGCCGAGACGCGCTGATCGCCGCGCTGGCGGAGCGGGGGATCGCGGCGCACGGACGCAGCGGGCTGAACGTATGGATTCCGGTGCCCGACGAGACGGGGGCCGTGGCCCGGCTGCTGCACGCCGGCTGGGCCGTCGCGCCTGGCGCGCGCTTCCGTATGAGCGCGCCACCAGGGATCCGGATCACCGTAGCGACCCTCGCGACGGACGAGATCGCCCCGCTGGCAGAGGCGGTGGCGGCGGCGGTGGGCCCAGCACCGGCAAGGGGCTACGTCTAGACAGGGTGGGTGCAGCCAACCGTCCTATTGGGCGCCCCGCTTCACCTGAGTAAGCGCCGCCCCCACAAGAACGATCACCGCACCCACCGGCGTGGTCCAGCGAAGCGACTCCCCGAGGACAGCGACACCCGCAGCCGTCGCAATGACCGGAATGAAGTACGTGACCATCTGAGCCGTGGTCGGCCCGACCTCAGCGACCAGCCCGTACTGAATCAGAACCGCGAGCCCAGTACCGAGGGCGCCCAACGCCACGATCGCCAGCAAGGGAAGAAGCGACAGCCGCGTCGGCACAGAGGTGAACGCCGGTGTCACAACGGCCAGTTGAACCGTGGCCAACAACAACTGCGCCCCGGTCAGCGACAGATGCGAGTGACTGGATCCGGCCAGCGTGCGACGGACGTAGATCCAGCCGATCGGGTAGCTCAGCGAGGCCAGCAACGCCATCGCCGTCCCCCTCGCATCCAGCCCGGCAAAGCCCTGCCAGGCCCCGAGCACCGTCAGCACTCCGAGGAAGCCGATACCGAGCCCCGCGACTCTGACCCGCGTGGGCCGGTCCTCCGAGAGTGCCACCAGGGACAGGGCCATGCCCCACAGCGGTGAGGTCGCGTTGCAGATTCCCGCGAGCGTGGACGGGATCGTCAGCTCGGAGTACGCGAACAACGAGAACGGCAGCGCGTTGAGCAGGAACGCGGCGACCGTCAGATGCCCCCACGTGCGTGCCCCGCGCGGCAGCCGCTCCCGCTTCACCGCCATCGCGGCCGCCAGTACCGCCGTACCGAACACCAGCCGCCCGAGCGTGACTTGGAAGGGGGCGTAGCCATCGGTGCCCACCTTGATGAGCAGGAAGCTGAAGCCCCAGATCAGGGAGAGGGCGGCGAAGCGCAGACGCCAGTCGAGGCGGGCGCGGGGGAGTGGGCGGGCGGTGGCTTCGGCCGGGTTGCGGGAGGCGGTGACGGTGGTCATGGCAGCAACGATGCTGCAGCCGATCTCGTAGCACAATCGAGATTTCGCAAGCGATATCTCGTAGCATTGCTTATATGTTGAACCTGGAGCGCCTGCGCACCCTCGACGCCCTCGCCCGGCACGGCTCGGTCAGCGGCGCGGCCGAAGGGCTGCACATCACGACCTCGGCCGTCTCGCAGCAGATGTCCAAGCTGGAGCGGGAGGTCGGCCAGCAGCTCCTCGCCAAGAACGGCCGGGGTGTACGGCTCACCGACGCGGGCCGGCTGCTCGCCGAGCACGCCTCGCGCATCCTGTCGCAGGTCGAGTTGGCCCAGTCCGACCTGGAGGCGCAGCGAGGAAAGGTCGTCGGCGAACTGAGACTGGCGGCGTTCCCGACCGCGGCACGCGGACTGTTCCCGTCCGCGCTCTCCGCCCTGCGCGCGGCGCACCCCGCGCTGCGCGTGCGCAGTTGCGAGCTGGAGCCGGAGGGCGGCATCGCCGGAGTGATCCGCGGCGACCTCGACCTGGCGGTCGTGCTCGACTGGTACAACAAGCCGATGGCGTTGCCCGAGGGCCTGGTCAAGGCGCACATCCTGGACGATCCGGCCGACGTGGCGATGCCGGCAGGGCACCGGTTCGCCGACCGGGACGAGGTGGATCTCGCCGAGTTCGCCGAGGACGAGTGGATCACTTGGGGGGAGGGCGAGTTCTGTCACGAGTGGCTGATGTTCACGCTGCGCTCCAAGGGCATCGAGCCCCTTCTCGGCCACCGCGCCCCCGAGACGCACACCCAGCTCGCGCTGGTCGCGGCCGGTCTCGGTGTGTGCATCGTCCCGTTGCTGGGGCGTCATCCGACGCCTGCGGGGGTCGTGACGGTGCCGTTGCAGCAGCGGGTGCGGCGCCATGTGTACGTGGTCTGGCGGGCCGACGCCGACCGCCGCCCGTCGATCCGGGCGGCGGTGCGGGCGCTGCGCGATGCGGGGGAGAACGTCTCCTGAGGCCGCCTACAGCGCTCCCAGTTTCCTGAAGTCCCAGGACACGATCTTCGCTGGCGTCAGCCGCACCCACGCGTGCCGGCCGTCGTGCGGCATCTCGTCGAGGCCGAAGTTCTTGCGCGCGAACAGCGTCTCGGGCACGTCGAGTTCGGCGCGCAGCTCGCCGACGCGAGGGCTCTCGCCCACGAACTCGACGGTGCCGGACAGCTCGACGCCGCGCAGCTGCTCGTACTCCTCACCCGTGTCGATCACGACGGCGACCCGCGGATCGCGGCGCATTTCGGCCCACCGCTTGCTGCGGACGACCGAGTACAGCCACAGCGAGGTGCCGTCCCAGGCGAACCACAGGGCGCTGACATGCGGGAAGCCGTCGGCGGACACCGTGGCGACCCGGCAGGTGCGCTGGCTGGTGAGGAACTCGTCCAGCTCACCGGGCGTCATCATGATCTTCCGGCCCCGGCGCTGCTCAGTGACGGTCATGCGGCCCCCTCTTCTCTCACGTCGTGTCAGAGGAGAGATCCTCTGACATCACGTCAGAAAAGGATGGGTCGTCTTCCGTCCACACGCAATGGTGGTTCCGTCCTCACCCGAAGGTGGCTACGCTCGCCGCCCACGCCGCCGTCGGGCACAGGGGGACCCATGCCGTCGTACGCCGAACTCAGCGCACTCCTCGACCCCGCGACCACCGTCCTGCTCACCGTCGAGTGCCAGCAGGGCGTCGTCGGACCGGACAGCGCGCTGCCCGAACTCGCCAAGGAGGCCCGTTCCTCGGGAGCCCTCGTCAACGTCGCCCGGCTGGTCGCGGCCGCCCACGACAGCGGCGTCCAGGTGATCCACGCGATCGCCGAACGCCGCCCGGACGGCCGTGGCGCGAACCGCAACGCCCGCCTCTTCCGCGCCGCCGAACGGCTCCCCGTCCAGCAGCTGTCCGGCACGAGTGCCGTACGCGTGGCGGAGCCGATCGAGGTGGCCGAGGAGGACTTCGTCGTACGACGGCTGCACGGCCTGTCCCCGATCCAGGGCACCGACGTCGACGCCCTGTTGCGCAACCTCGGCTGCCGCACGCTGATCGTCACCGGCGTCTCTGCCAACGTGGCGATCCCCAACGCCGTCTTCGACGCAGTGAACCGGGGCTACGTCGTGGTCGTGCCGCGGGACGCCATCGCAGGGGTGCCCTCGGACTACACCCCCGCGATGATCCGCCACACCCTCGCATTGGTCGCCACGGTCGCGACCACGGACGAGGTACTGGGCGGCCTCAAGCGTCCACGCCGGGTCAGGCGAGCGTGATCGAGTCGCCTGCCACGCTGATCTCCTTGGCCTCCAGCGGCTGGGTGGCGGGCCCCTTCTTCACGCTGCCGTCGAGGACGGAGAACTGGCTCTTGTGGCAGGCGCAGGTGATCGTGTCGCCCTGCAGGTCCGTCATCGGACATTTCTGATGGGTGCAGATCGTCGAGAACGCCTTGTAGTCGCCCGCCGTCGGCTGTGACACCACCACCTTCTCGTCGCTGAAGACCTTGCCGCTGCCCTGAGGGATGTCGCTGGTCTTCGCGAGCGCCGCACCGCCGGCACCGGCCTCGCTGGACGAGCCACCCGCTTCGGTGCTCGCACCACCGCCGGCGGCGCCCTGTTGGGTGGAGGATCCGGACGTGCCGTCGTCCGACCCGCACGCGGTCAGCGCAGCGGCGAACCCCGCCGCGCCTACCGCCGCCACGACGGTACGGCGACTCGGGCCCGACACCGGCTGAACTGATTCGCTGGTCATGCTGACGTTCCTTCCGCGGATTCCTGATCTGGCGAGAGGTACGGCCCTTCGGGACCGGCTGTTCAGACGATGTCGAAATCCTGACTCGGTCCGGCGCGGAGGTGGGTAAAGCGGAGCTGTCGGTTCCCTGTCCAGGGCTGTCGATGTGCTGTCGGCGCAATCGCACCGTCGCCCGCCCGGGCCGTCCCGTGCTCCCGCCCCGCGCCAGTAACCTGGGGCGATGCTCAAGGAAGTCATCGCGACCCGCTTCATCACGCCCCTGCGTGAGGGCGGCTCACTGCCGGGGCTCGTCGAGGCCGACGACTTCGGGACGTACGTCCTGTAGTCGTCCACCCAGGGGAGCTGACCTGCGGTGATGCGGCTGTACCGGTGGCTGACCTGCGGCGATGAGTCTTTCAGCGACTTTCACGGACGTGCCGTGTTATGCGCTCGATCCTCCCCACGCGCTCCCCAGAAACGCGGATCCTCCCCAGATTCTCCCCAGGGGGCGTGGCGCGCCGGGCAGCGGTGATAAGGGGGATCACCGCTGCCCGAGACACGCTGAGTGACTGCAGTTGAGGCGGGGCGATGCACCGAGCCGGCCCTGTCCTGGGCCGTTGTCTTGGAAGAGACCAGCGAAAGGCTCTGCCAGTGTTCGGCGAGCCCGCGTGCCATTCCCTGGCCGGCCAGCGCGTAGCCCCCGCTACGGCATGTAGTACCTGCCACGGCGTCATCTCGATGGTCCGGCCGCACTCGGTCCGGGCAACGGGCTGCAGGTCGGGTTTCCTGCGCCCCGTCTCCTGGCCCTTCTCGCGCCGTTGTGCGTCGATGGCCGCCGCCGCTTTCCCCGTGTGCTCGACCAGGTCCGCTGTCGAACGGACGTGGATGCTCGTCTGGAGGCTGAGTTCCTTGAGGGTCTGTCGTGCGGTTCTTGCCATGCGTCCCCCTGCGGTGTCCGCGCGCTCCGGCCGGCCGGGAACGGTAGTTCGGCGCATTGGGGCGCATACAAGTGCGCATGGGGTGCCAGCGTGCACAACCGGTCACACAGGACCAGGTATGACCAACGGCGACGGAAGCCTCGTAGAACTTCCGACAATCCGCACTCGTCAACGAGGCGGTGCCCGAGTGCCCTCTTGCCGGGGGATGTTCGAGTGGATGAGCCGGGCAGTCATGCCCCGCCGATCAGACGGAGGCGGGCATGGACTCAAACGGGCATCACGACGGTGCTGCACTGGAACCCGGACAGCCGACGGACCCGTTCCCGGTGGGGTCGTATGGTGAGGGGCGCCAGGATGGCGGAAGCGCGGTCGCGGATCTGGCTGGCGAGTTCGGCGCAGAGCTGGTGCGGGCCATTCGCGTGGGCCTGTCCCAGGGGGCGGACCCGGCGCGGGTTCCCGGGGCCCGTCGAGGCTGAGCTGGTATGCCTTCGCGATCAAGTACGCGCAAGCGCACTGGCCCGGTCGGGCGGCCAAGACCCGGGATGAGGTCAGCGAGGCGCTGACCGCCGTCACTCTGGCGATGCTGTCGGATGTGCCGGGCCGTCCGAAGGGGGAGATCCTGCGCCGTGCCCTGCGGCACTGGGCCTTTGTCCTGCCCGGGGCGGGGCAGGAGGCGATGGGGGCGGAGGACCGGCTGGTGCTGCAGTGGGTGGCGAAGGCGTCCCGGCCGCTGGTCGACCTGCACGATCCGGTCCTGGCGCGTGATGTGCTGGAGTCGCTGCGCCGCAAGCTCGATGGCGGGGAGGCGGCGGTGGAGACGATGCGCCGTAAGCGCAAGGTGCTGGTGCACGCCCTCCACTACGCCGTGGAGCGGGGTGAGTTGGGCAGTCATCCGCTGGCGAAGATTCGCTGGGGGGTGCCCAAGCCGGCCAACGTGGTGGATCCGCGGGTGGTGGTCAATCCGTACCAGGCTCGGGATCTGCTGAGTGCAGTCTCGTACGTGGGCGGCTACCGGCGGGCCCGCGGTCGCCGGCTGGTCGGGTTCTTCGCCGGCATGTACTACGCGGGTCTGCGCCCGGAGGAGGCGGTTGCGGCGGCGCTGCCGGACTGCCGTCTGCCCAGGACCGGTTGGGGGCGCCTGATCGTGCACCGCACCCGTCCGCAGGCAGGCAGACGGTGGACCGACACCGGCGAGTACCACGATGACCGCGGGCTGAAGAACCGGCCGCCCGGCGACACCAGGGTGGTGCCGCTCCCTCCCTACTTGGTGGCCCTGTGGCGCGAGCACGTCGCCACTTTCGGGACCGCCGACGACGGCCGGCTCTTCTTCAGCGAAAGCGGCCGCATCCTCACCTACGCCACCTACCACCGCGTCTGGCACGAAGCCCGCGACCTCGCCCTGCCTCCCGCCCTCACCAGCACCCCGCTCGCGAAGCGCCCGTATGACCTGCGGCACTCGGCGCTGTCCACCTGGCTGTGCGCGGGCGCCGATCCGGCCGAGGTCGCCCAGCGGGCGGGGAACAGTGTCGAGGTCCTGCTGAGCCGGTACGCCGAGTGTCTCTATGACCGGCAGTCGATCAACAACCAGCGAATTGATGGGCTGTTGAGCGCCTCGACCAGCCGCCCGAACCGGACGCGGCATGAAGAGGCCAGCACGTTGTTGGGAACTGGATCAGGCGATCTCGACAGTGGGGAGTCGGGGCATGGTGGTCGAAGTTGAGCGGGTGAGCCGGGAGCGGTTCGAGGAGTTGGTCGCCGACGAGGGGATCTTGTTGGCTCACCGTGCGCTGTGGTCGGCGCTGTGGGACGGTGAGGCACGCGTGGCGGATTGGCTGCGGGCGCAGATCGAGGATGTGGACCTCCCGGGCCGGCAGGTGCACATGTGGGAGCCGGTGAGACCGGACACGCCGGAGTGGGTCCCGATGAGTGAACTGACGGCGTCACTGCTGGGCCGGTTGATTGGTGATCTGACGAGCGGGCCGTTGTTCTTCGACGGCCCGGAGCGGGTCACGCGTGAAGGGGCCTTCTCCATGGCGCGCCGTCGCGCGGGGACTGGCCTGCACGCGTTCCGGTCAGGTGGCTTGAGTGCCCGATTCCCTCAAGCAGTCGCGGAATCCGTGCCGCTGACTGGGCGGCGATGAACGTGAGCGCCAGCCCCGCCGCTCGGGAGGTCCGCCTCCGGGCAGCAGCTCTGTTCGGCCCCGCAGGCAGACGTTCGCCCAGTCTTGCCCTGTCCTGTGGGCGAATCAACTCCCTTGTGACTGAGTCACTTGGGGCCCGCGCTGTGTGAGGGAAGACACGCGGCGGATCTTATGAGTGGGTGCCATCCGGAGCGTCCAGGGCGTTTCGCGCCTCCTCGGCGAAGGCTGAGAGCTTCTCTTTGAGTTCCGAGGCAGCCGTCGTCACCCGTCGCGAGCGCTCGCCAAGCGCTGGATCGTCGTACGCGCGCTTGGCGTAGATCAAGGAATACGACCGGGCGCTGTGTGTGGCTGTGGTCGCAAGTTCCACGATGGCCTCGGCCAGGTCTGCGATGCCGCGCGGTCCTTCGATCATGACGATGGGACCGGTTGTGCGCACTGCTGGCAGGAGGGCGAACACCTCCTGCCAAGCGGCGTCGAGTTCTTCCGGGAGTGATCTCCCCGGCGTAGGTAATTGACGAAAGGCGTCCCAGAGCTTCTTGGTGGGCAGTGATGGCTTCTCCAGCGGGGAGGTGCTCAGTGCCTCAGCATCGCTGATGTCCCGCCCGGGGGCGATGGTGGTGCCCTGGCTACCGCCGAATGTGAGCTTGCGGGCTGTGCCTGGCCAGACCTGGGCGTCGCCGGCGGACCGGCCGACGGCCGCGGCGGTGATCCGCAGGGACGTGGCGCCGTACGTGTTGGACAGCCGGATCCTCAACGTGGATCCGCCGGCGGCGACGCGGACCACTTGGCGTATGGACTGGTCGGCGAAGCCCTGGCCTGACCAGTTGGGCGCCTGGTCCTCGCCGCCCTCGACGGGCCTCTGCATGGCTGTGCCCCACGCCCCGGTCCACACAGGCCCCGCGGCGGCACGCGGCTGCTGCCGCGTCTCCTTGTGCACCACGGCGGCCGCCGCGATGACAAACGTGGTGAGCACGGCTGTGGCGGCGGCGAGCATGCCTCGTCGTCCCGCCCTCTTCGGCAGTGGCAGCCTTGCTGAATTCATCAGAGATCTCCTCGGGAAAGAGCGATGAAGAGATCTCACCGTCATTCGGGTCCGAGATCACCGGGGGCTATCCCCCGAAACGGTCTTCGGGCTGGCCCTACCCGGCGTCGGGGTCGTGGTCGATCGCCAAGTCCAGGCCGCCTTCTTCAGGAGGGCGTGCGAGGTTAGGCGATCTGGGTGGCGGGTGGCGCAACCTCTCGAAACCGAAGACAATATTACGAAAAGTAGCTGTTCCATTACATATAGTTACTGAAGGGTGGGGGCCTTGACCACTACCCGATCCGCGGTCATCTGGCCTATGCGCAGGCATCGCTGGTCAGATGTACGCCGCAGGGATCACGCGGCACCACACCCCTCTACTGCGCCGACCCCGGCGGTCTGCAGGAAGGAGCCCGAAGAGTGATGTTTCAGCGGACGAGCGGGCTGCGCACTCTGGCGGTCGGCTCGGCGGTTGTCTCCGGCGCCCTGGTCGTGACGGCCTGCGGCTCGAACGACAGCTCCCGGCCCTCCGGCAGATCGCCTACGGCCGCCTCGCCCGCCACCACAGGTGCCGACGGTGTCAAGTGCGGCAAGGCGGCCACGCTGTCGGCTTCCGGCTCGACTGCGCAGGAATTCGCGATGCAGTTCTGGATCAAGAACTACATGCGGGCCTGCCCCGGTACCCGGATCAGCTACGAAGGCAACGGCTCCGGTGCCGGCCAGACCGATTTCCTGAAGGGTAGAACCGCCTTCGCGGGTTCCGACTCCGCACTGAGCGCCGCCCAGATCGCCCAGTCCAAGAGCGTCTGCATCAAAGGCGGTCGGGCCGTCCACCTGCCGATGCTCGGCGGCCCGATCGCAATCGCCTACAACCTGCCCGGGGTCAGCAAGCTGATCCTGGACGCCCCCACACTCGCCAAGGTCTTCGACTCGCAGATCACGAAGTGGAACGATCCGGCGATCGCGAAGCTCAACGCCGGAACCAATCTGCCGTCGACGCCGATCCAGGCATCACACCGCTCCGATTCCTCCGGCACGACGGACAACTTCACCTCCTACCTGAGCGCCGCCGCACCGAGTGCCTGGCCGTACGGGCACAGCAAGGAGTGGATGGCCAAGGGCGGCCAGTCCGCCAAGGGTTCCTCGGGCCTCGTCGAACGGGTGAAGAAAGCCACGGGTGCGATCGGCTACGTCGAGCTGTCGTATGCGATCGCCCGCAACCTTCCCACGGTCTCGATCGCCACCGGCGCTCCCGCTCCGGTCGACCCCAGTGTCCTCACCGCCTCCAAGGCGATCGCCGATTCCAAAATCGCCGGCACCGGTGACGACCTCGTGCTCAAGCTCGACTACGCGACCAAGACGCCGGGTGCCTACCCGATCGACCTGGTCACGTACGAGATCGTCTGCGACAAGGGCAACAAGTCGGCGACGTGGCCCGCCACCAAGGCATTCCTTACGTACATCGCCAGCGCGAAGGGCCAGGAGGACCTGAGTTTCCAGGGCTACGCGACGCTCCCCGCCACCATCGTGGACAAGGTCCGCAGCAAGATCAACAACCTGTCCTGACCCCAACGTGGTGACTCTCGACTCTGCTGGTGATCTCGGGTGGGTCATGCGATGGCTGAGCAGAGGGTACGGAAGTGTGCGTGGACTTTTCCACGCGCTCCGGCAGTTCCGCCTGGTCCTCCTCGGACCGCGCCGTGTCGTCGGAGCGCAGCCAGGACACCGCAGCCTTGATCGCGGCGAGCGGAGTGCGTAGGTCGCGGCTGACGGGGGCGAGGAGGGCGGTGCGGATGCGGCTGGGGCTGACCGCCGCCACGGTGTTCGCCATCCTCACGTTCCCCGGCCTCGTCCTCACCGCGGTGCTCAGCGGCATCCGCACTGGCTGACAAGGACCCGGCCCCTCCCAAGCGTCTCGCTCCGAGCGAGTCCGCCGCACCCACCCTGCGCTCCGACAAGGCCCGACGCGATGACCCACGATGCCGACGGACACCCCCGCCTGTCACAGCCCCCGTGGGGCGACACTGTCAGTAGCGAGCAGCGTGCAAGTTCGGTCGTGACGATGATGAGCAGCTCGATACGGATGGGACGGGTCGGTGGGGTACCCCTGCGCATCCACTGGACGGTTCCGCTGCTGGTCGTCCTGTTCGGTTACGGCCTGGTCGACCGGACGCTCCCCGCCATGGTTCCGGGACGGTCTGCGACCGCCTACTCCGTCGCCGGACTCGTCGGCGCCCTGTTGCTTCTGCTGAGTCTGCTGGCGCACGAGTCCGCGCACGCGATCACGGCCCGCCGTAACGGCATCCCCGTCCACACCGTCACCCTCTGGGCGCTCGGCGGCATGACCGAGATGGGCAAGCCGCCCGCACCCGGGGCGGCCTTCCTCGTGGCCGTGAGCGGGCCGCTGACCAGCCTGGCCATCGGTGGAGCGGCGCTCGGTGCAGGAGTAGGACTGGATGCGGGACTCGGCTGGGAGGTACCTGCGGCCGTCCTGGTTTGGCTCGGCTGGGCGAACCTGCTGCTGGGCGTGTTCAACCTCCTGCCCGCCGCACCGCTCGACGGCGGACGCGTGGTGCAGGCCGTGATGTGGTGGCGCACCGGAGACCGCGAGCGGGCCGAACGGGCAGCCGGCCGCAGCGGACAGCTCCTCGGCATCCTGCTGATCGTCCTCGGCTGGATCGCGTTCCTGGGCGGCGCATGGGGCGGACTGTGGCTGGCCCTCATCGGCCTCTTCATCATGATCGTCGCCAACGCGGAGCGGCGGCAGGCGACCCTGACCACCGCCCTGGGCGGGCTGCGCGCCGCCGACGCCATGTCCAGCCCCGTGGAGACGGCCCCCGACTGGATCACCGTGCGGCAGTTCATCGACGGACCGGCGATGACCGCCCGCCACGCGGCGCTTCCGTTGCTCGACTTCGAGGGGCACCCCAGCGGCCTGCTCGACCTGCCCCGACTCACGAAGATCCCCGCGGCGCAGCGAGAGACCCTGCGCCTGCGCGACGCGTCCACCCCTCTCGCGCAGTGCACGACCTGCGCGCCGGGCGACCTCCTGGAAGACGCCCTCAAGAAGCTCAAGCCGCTCACCGGTGTGCGCATCCTCGTCATCGACGGCCGGCGCCTCACCGGCATCATCACCGCGCGCGACATCATGCGCCTGACCCAGCGACGCCAACTGCGTAGGAAGGGACCCGGCTGAGAACCCGGCTTCGCCCGCTGGGAGGCTCGCACCGCGCCGGGCGGGGGATCACCTCCGCCGAGGCAAAGGTGCGGCCGGTCAGGGCCCGGGCGATCTCGCTGTTGACGCGGCCGATGGCCGTGCGGACGTCCTGTCCGTTGTAGCGGGCCTTGTCGCCGTCGGGGAGTTCGACGGCCTTGCGGCTGCCGGTGGAGGTTCCGGATGGGACGCCGGCACGGAAGCGGCTGCCGTCTGCGGTGGTGAGGGTGACGGCGAGGGTGGGGTGGGCGCGGGAGTCAAGGATCTCGACGGTGTGCAGGTGCGGGATCTGCAAAAGCATGGTCTTCCCCAGTTCGGTGGCATGGTGGAGCGTTCAGAGATGGTCGGCGGCGGCAAGCTCGGCCTTCGGCTGGGGTCCAGGTACATCCCCGGACGTTGGTGGTGACAGAGGAGGGCCGCCTCCTGGGAGGACCAGGAGGTCCTGCAGTGCTCCGACGTCCTGCACGCGTGGCGGGAGAGGTAGCCAACGGTGACGCTCCGCCCCGATGTCGTCCTGCTCCACCCGCGCACTCACTCCTGAACGTGTCTCGGGGAGCGGACCTGCTCGTCGTGGGCCGCCGCACCGGTCCCCAGGCGGTAGAGGGCCGACCGGGACCGGTCTCCCCCACGCCTCACTGCACCACGCCCGCTGCCCGGCGGCGGTCGTACCAGACGCCGGCTGAGGCGGACCAGCAGGTCCGACCAGCGATCCGGTGGGCGCCTGGGCGTTCAGCCGAAGAACACCTCGAACTCGTCGTACAGCGACGGATTGACCCTCTTGGTCTGTGCTGTGGCCTCGGCGAGGGGAAGACGGATGATCTGGGTGCCGCGCAAGGCCACCATCACGCCGAAGTCACCGTCCCTGACCGCGTCGACGGCGTGCAGTCCGAAGCGGGTGGCCAGCCACCGGTCGAAGGCACTCGGGGTGCCGCCGCGCTGGATGTGACCAAGGACCGTGGTGCGGGCATCCTTGCCCGTGCGTCCCTCGATCTCCCGGGCCAGCCACTCGCCGATGCCGGACAGTCGCACATGGCCGAACTCGTCCAGCGTCTGGTCCTTGAGGATCATCTGCCCCTCTTTGGGGACGGCCCCTTCGGCCACCACGACGATCGGCGCATAGTTGATCTTGAATCGGCTCTGCACCCATGCGCAGACCTGATCGATGTCGAATGGCCGTTCCGGGATGAGGATCACGTTGCCGCCCCCCGCGATGCCGGCGTGTAGGGCGATCCACCCGGAGTGCCGCCCCATCACCTCGACCACCAGTGTTCGCATGTGCGACTCGGCCGTGGTGTGGAGACGGTCGATGGCCTCGGTCGCGACGCCGACGGCGGTATCGAAGCCGAAGGTGTAGTCGGTGCCGAACACGTCGTTGTCGATGGTCTTCGGTACGCCGACCAGATTGATCCCTTGATGGCTCAGTTCGGTGGCCACACTGAGCGTGTCCTCGCCGCCGATTACGACGAGCGCGTCCACGTTGTGCGCGGCAAGGGTGTCCTCAATGCGTCGCAAACCGTCCTCGTGCTTGAACGGGTTGGTGCGGGAGGAGCCAAGGATGGTTCCGCCGCGGGGGAGGATTCCTCGCACGCGGGAGATGTCCAGCGGCACGACATTGCCCTCCAGCGCGCCGAGCCAGCCGTCTCGCAGTCCGACGAAGTCGAAGGCGTACTCCTGGATGCCTTTACGGACGACGCTGCGGATCACGGCGTTGAGGCCGGGACAGTCACCGCCGCCGGTCAGCACTCCGACCTTCATGGCTGCCGCCCTTCCGCTGCGTCACCCACCGGGTTGCAGCTTCTTGCTGATCGGAACCGCTGTCGGGGGATATGGGCTCTCTCTCCAGCCTCGCTCTATCCGATCCGCAGTGACCACTCCGCGGACTCGGGTACATCCGGGCGGCTCGCTCGGAGGTTCGGTCGGTACCGATGGCGATGGATTGCTGTATGCCGATGCGCCTCCCGGTAGCGGCCGTCAGGCGCCCCGCAGTCCGCCTGCGCAAAGATCATCGGACTGGGCCGAGATCGGACAGACGCTGGCGGACAAGGCCGCGCTGCACACCGCGGAACACCCCACAGCGCTCCACGATCACCTTCCGTTCCACCCGCATCACGGGAACGCCGCACTCCTTCGAGATCACAGGGGACCTCACCATCAAGGGCCGGACCCGCCCGGCGACGGTGCACGGGAAGGGAACGGAGACGGGCTGTTGTGTGGCTGGGCGATCGTCACGCAGCCCACCTGGGCATCAGGCCGTTCACCGCGTTCTTGGGCGCGTTGCGGCTGGCGAACGAGTCCGCATGGAGTTCGAGGTGGCCCGGCTCGAACCGGCAGACGGGCCTGGGTAGCCGTCCGGCCGGCTGCTGCGGTCGGATCGGGTGAGGGGCCGTCCTATCGCGGAGGCATGGGCGAGATCGTTGTCGTGTTCGAGCTCGACAAGGCGGTGGCCACGCGTGTGCCGCGTGGTGAGGAACGGCCCGTCCGCCGCGTGCACGCGGCGCCCGCAGCCCCGGGGGCGCCCACCGCGACTGGACCCCGAACCATCTGCGGCAAGGACACCTTCGCCATGGAGACGACCGGCCGGAAGCCCTCTGAGCGTCGTGAGACGCCGTGGTATCCCGAGGAGTACGCGTCTGCGGTCTGCCCCGACTGCGATGCCGTGATGGAGACCTGACCGGCGTGCCGACTGCCCCGGCGTCGCTGCGTCGGCATGCCCGGTCCCTGGCCACATTGCTGCGGCGGCGTGTCGTGCGCTGTCCAGCCAGATCGAGCTGGTCGACATGTCGCCTCCGGCGCTGCGCCGCCGTATGGCGCACGGCAACATCTACAAGCCGGACAAGGTGAACGCGGCCCTGTCGAACTACTTCCGGCCCGGGAGTCTGACCTACGGTACTGCCGCAGGTACTCGTCGACCCGGTCAGCCACCCAGAGGAGGGCCAGCTCGCAGCGCCAGGCTTCGAAGATCTGGGGCTCGCGGGAGCGGATCGTGGTCGGCCTGACCGGCGGTCCGGAGGGCCGCACGCTGATCCGCCGCGCCGCCCGCTTGGCGGAGAACGGCGCGCGGGCGGCGAGGTGCTGGCCGTGCACATCGCCAGCAGTGACGGCCTGACCTTGGCGTCCTCCAAGGAGCTCGCCGTGCAGCGCAGCCTGGTCGAGGAACTGGGCAGCACCTTCCACCACGTCGTCCGCGACGACATCCCGGTCGCCCTGCTCGACTCCGCCCGAGGGGCAAACGCCACTCAGATATTCCTCGGCGTCTCCCGCCACAAGAGGTGGCGGTACATCTTCGGCCCGGGCGTCATAGCCGAGGCGGAAGTGGGTCGTCGCAGGCGATGCGCTGACCCGGACAGGCCACCACGCAGTGGACGTCTGCCTGGCCATGCGCCCGCTGGTGGAGGCGATGTTGATCGTCTCGCCGACAGGGCGGAGCAGCCCGTCGATCAGCGTGGCGAGTCGTCGGCGTGCCGTTCCGCCACCGCGCAGGGCCGAGGTCACTCAGCGGGGCGGCAACAGCGTCCGGGTTCTCCTGTCCCTGGTACGCGCAGTGCCTCTACGACTGGTAGTCCATCAACAACCGCCGCATCGGACACCGTTGCGCGGGTACGACCGGCCTCCCGAGGCGGTGAGCAGCCTTCGGGGGCGAGAGAGTTACGACCCTGATGACCGCTCCTCCGCACCGCTCACTCAGCGGCTCTCATTCATGGCCGGATCTCTTCAGGAATGGTCTGTCTCCTCAGGGACGGGAATAGCCTGCCGCCAACAGGTGGACGAGTCGATCCTGGGAGCCAGACGGCAGAGCCTTCGTGCGGTGGCCTCGGCGTCGTCCCGCACGGAGACAGCGAGCAGCGCCCTGACGCTCGCAGATCCGGATGATGCGGTGGGTGCGGGCTGCGGTCAGGTCGTGGGTGTGGCCCGGCAGCGCGGGCGAGATCCACAGCACTGCGCCGGCGGGATCGGTGACGACCTGGACGTTCACGCCGTGACGGCGGTGCTTGGCCGAGTAGTCGGCTCGGCTGTCGCCGACGCGGTCGCACTCGGCGAGGGTGCCGTCCAGCAGGACGAACTCTGGACCGTGCTCGCGCAGAGTCTTGAGCAGGCCCGGTGCCCGGTCGGCGAGCAGGTCGTTCACAGCCGTGACGTAGGCATGGGCGGTGCCGACGGATATGCCGAAACCGGCCGCGATCCGGGCGAGGGCGTCGCGTCTGCGCAGGTACACCAGAGCGATGAGCGCGTGCTGGTGCGGCGGGAGTTTGCACCGTCGGTCACGCTCACGGGTGACGATGAGCATCGTGACCCACTCGACCAGGGCATGCGGGAGGTCGAGTGCGGCAGGATGGGGAACCAACAGGGCTCCTGTGCGGGTGGGTTGAGACGTCGAACACCTCACCCAACAGCACGGGAGCCCTGTGCGTTGCGGCCCTCACCTCGACCTCACCGGTCTCACCCGATCAGTGGTCACGCTGAAAACGTTCACGGATCAGCGTGCGGCTTCCTACGGTGAGGAGGCCGACCATACCTCCGGGCCCCCGCCGTGCCACTCGATCAGGGGCGAGTCGGCCACGTCGACTTCGTCCAAGCCCTCCAGGCCCGCCCGCTCCAGGAAGACAGTCAAATCGTGCAGGCTGTACGCCGTACCCAGCGTCCTGCTGTCGACCTGGACACGCCGGCCGCCGGTCTCGGCGGGCGGAGACACGATCACGCGACGTTCGGCCATGCCACCAGCCTCACCCGGCCTGGGCGCGTACGCATACAGAAGTGGGCCGTCAGGGATGGCGTTCTGGCGCCGGGCTGCTTCTGCTGACGTAAGGGCGGGCTCGACTGCACGTTGGCCCGCCTCGCCGGTGAGCGGCGCGAGGCGGGCCAGGCGCGGCCGATGTCGGCCCGGGTAGCGCGTCCCACTCTGGCACGGTCGCCGTGCGCGTCGAGGTAACTGCGGCCGCGGCGCGCCCCCGTCGGCGATGCCTGTCACCTGCTCGGTCTTCGTCAGGTGGTCAGGCCAACTGCCAGTCGGACAAGCTGTAGTCGTCGTCGCCGACGTCGGCGGTCAACCGCATGCCCGGCAGGTCGCTGACAGAGACCCCGACCGCGGCAGCGATGACCGCCGCCGGATGGCGCTCCGGCTCACCGCGCTCGGCTGGTGCGACGTCGGCGACAATCTCGGCCTGATCGCCGAACAGCAGCAGGACGCGGACGGTGACGCGCTCGGTGGTCATGGGCGCCATTCTCCTCGGTAGGCAGGGTGGTGGGCGTGCCGCGACGCGCGCAGCCGCACGGCGGTCTCCCGCCGAGCACCCGGCACACCAGCCAGGTCGGGGCAAGCGGTCTCGTCCACAACCGCCTGCGCGGCTTGGCACTCGTCGAGCAGCTGCCGGTCGGCCTCGTCGCCGACGAGACGCGGGACGGGACACCGTACCCGCAGGCACCTTCTACGGTCCCGCCCGGTACAGGGCATATGGCAGCGGCTCGCAGGTCGCTGCGTGCGACGCCTGGGCGTCTGGATCCGCCGTTGCAGTACGCATGAGCTGTGTTCTCCTGGCCTTTCGTCAATCGCCCCCTGGGGACGGGTGAGTGACTCTACGTTGTGTTGTGGGGTCAACTTTGGTGCATTACAAGGAGGTTGTCAGATGACGGATGACGCGTCCGCCGTGGGCGTGGGGTGAACCGCTCCGGGTCTGATGGAGGCTCGATTCCCTGAGAGGATCGAGTCATGGCACGTCCGTCCCCCTACCCTGCTGAGCTTCGTGAGCGCGCGGTGC
>NZ_LLZG01000392.1 GCF_001509475.1 Streptomyces regalis | reverse complement strand
CAGGACGACGACCCCCAGGGTGGGCACCCCCAGGGCGAGAACCCCCACCACCAGAACACCCCCGTGGTCGACGCCACCATCCGCATCGACGACTCAAGCCCCGAGCCCGAGGACGAGATCAGCACCACCCTGCGCGTCCTGCGCGCCCTCAAGCCCGACACCTCGCCCGTCCCCGACCCGGTCAACGCCGTCCTGCACTACATCCCCGCCGCCGTCGCCTACGTCGACGACGACCTGGACCTCCCCCTCCCCGACCCCGACTTCACCGACCGCATACGCGCCCTCGCCACACCCGTCCCGGCAGTCCAGGACACTCCGCAGCGCAGCCACAAGCTCGACCCCCTGCCGTCACGCCCCCGAACCCACGACCCCGCACGCCGTTCCCCGCAAAACAGACCGGCCTTCCCCTGAGCCCAGCCGATGTTCCACGTGAAACATCGCCGTGGGGCGGGGGACCCTCAAGTCCCCCGCCCCACGGCGCAGTTCGACATGCCGACCGTCACCGGCCTACACGTCACCGGCCCTCGTCGCGCCGGGCAGCCTCCTCCTCGGCCTCCTTCGCCTGGACCTCAGGATCAAGAACGGACTGGCCGGAACCGTCCACAGAGGTGAGACCGTTCGACGCGGGTACCTCGGTCGCGGCAGGGGGCTCGACCAGCCAGTCCGGGTTGGCCTGCTTGTCCCACCACTTCCAGGCGGCGAAGGCACCACCTGCGAGAGCACCGACCACCGCCAGCACCCTCGCGGCACGGCCGGCCTTGGCACGCCGCTGATGCCTGCGGACCAGCTTCTCGATCTCCTTCGGCGAGACCTGACCGCGCAGCGCGGCCAGCGCGGCCGCACCGCGCGCAGCGGCCTCGCCCCTGACGGGCCCGGCCGCGGCCACCGCCTGCTCGATCCTCGGCCGGGAATAGTCGGCGGCCTGCCGGGCCGCCTTGCGCGTACGGACGGCCGCCTCATGAGCGGCCAGGTCGACCTTCGTCGGCACATGCGCACGGGCCTGCTCCAGACGCGGCGCGACATGCGCGCCGTACTGCAGCAGGGCTTGCGCGCGGGCCTGCTCGGTGGCCTGCGACACCTTCGGCGCGAGCCGTACGCGTGCCTCGTGTGCGTAGTGCGCGGCCCTGTCCTTGGCAGTGTCGGCGTAGGGCGCCACCACTTCCGCGGCGTGCAGCACGCTGTCCTTCGCCGAGCCGGTCGCGGCGCGCACGCTGTCGATGCGGGTCACGGGATCCTCCTCCTCGGTGGCGTACGGTATTTCGACTCTCCACCCTTTTACGGATCATGCCTCCCCGACCGCTCCACAGCATGTGAAGGCAGGCATATGGGTGCGGATGGAGTAGATCAAGCGCAATAGCGGATCAATACGGGGCAACGGGAGCTTGTCGTCGACAATGCCACGGATCCCCGCGCAGCGCGCCCTGTCCCGTGACCAGTCGAGCAGTTTTCTGCAAGGGATCGCCCCCGTTGCGTGCCGATGAACAAGCGGCGGGCGACGCGACTCCCCGGCCGTGCGAGGATCGGGGGGTCACAGGAAGACAACGGAAGGCAGATCGTGGCCGAGCAGCTTTACGCCACCCTGAAGACCAACCACGGCGACATCCAGGTCCGGCTCTTCCCGAACCACGCGCCGATCACGGTCAAGAACTTCGTCGAGCTCGCCAAGGGCGAGCGTGAGTGGACGAACCCCACCACCGGTGAGAAGTCCACCGCCAAGCTCTACGACGGCACGGTCTTCCACCGCGTCATCAGCGGCTTCATGATCCAGGGCGGCGACCCGCTCGGCAACGGCACCGGCGGCCCCGGCTACCAGTTCCAGGACGAGTTCCACCCCGACCTCCGCTTCGACAAGCCCTACCTGCTCGCCATGGCCAACGCCGGCCCGGGCACCAACGGCTCGCAGTTCTTCATCACCGTCTCCCCGACGACCTGGCTGAACCGCAAGCACACCATCTTCGGCGAGGTCACCGACCCCGCCAGCCAGAAGGTCATCGACGCCATCGCGACCACCCAGACCAACCCGCGCACCGACCGCCCCGTCAACGACGTCGTCATCGAGTCGGTCCTCGTCGAGACCCGCGAAGGCTGAGTCCGACACCTCCCCCAGGGAACCAAACGCCCCGCTCGTCCGTAAGGATGAGCGGGGCGGTGCATTGAGGACGTGCATCGCGCACGACGACCTAGGGGACCGCATGGACCAGCCGGCAGGCAGCCCGCAGGACGCGCAGAGCCTGCCCTTCTGCTACCGCCACCCGGACCGCGAGACCGGCGTCCGCTGCACCCGCTGCGACCGCCCGATCTGCCCTGACTGCATGGTCAGCGCCTCCGTCGGCTTCCAATGCCCCGACTGCGTCCGCGGCGGCTCCGGCACCGGACACGCCCCGGGCGCCGCCCGCCCCCGCACCATCGCCGGCGGCACCGTCACCGCCGACCCCCGCCTCCTCACCAAGATCCTCATCGGGATCAACCTCGCGGTCTTCATCGCCGTCCAGACCAGCACCACACTCCTGAACGACCTCGTCCTCATCGGCACCTGGCCCCCCGCCCCCTTCAACCCCACCGAGGGCGTCACCCAAGGCGAGTGGTGGCGCCTCGTGACCTCGATGTTCACGCACGAGGCCATCTGGCACATCGCCTTCAACATGCTCAGCCTGTGGTGGCTCGGCGGCCCCCTCGAAGCCGCCCTCGGCCGCGCCCGCTACCTCGCGCTCTACTTCTGCTCCGGCCTCGCGGGCAGCGCCCTCACCTACCTCCTGGCCGCCCCGAGCAGCGCCTCGCTCGGCGCCTCCGGCGCCATCTTCGGCCTCTTCGGCGCCACTGCCGTCCTCATGCGTCGCCTCCAGTACGACATGCGGCCGATCATGGCCCTGCTGGCGATCAACCTGATCCTCACCTTCGGCTGGAACAACATCGCCTGGCAGGCCCACATCGGCGGCCTCGTCGCCGGCGTCGTCATCGGCTACGCCATGGTCCACGCCCCGCGTCAGCGTCGAACGCTGGTCCAGTACGGCACGTGCGCGGTGGTAGTGGCCGCCGTCGTCCTGATGACCGCGTTGAGGACGCTGCAGCTCACCTGAGCAGGGCCTTTATCCACGTGAGCCAGCTGTTGTCCACAGCGGGTGGCGGATCTTGTGCATACCGTGCGGGAACAACTGTGCCCCCTGTCACTGACCAGTGTTTTCGCAGGTCAGGCAGGGGGCGAACAAGTTTTCGGTCCGGAGTGGTTGACCGGTAGTTCCGTCACACCGGCGTCAACGGCCGATGAGTTATCCACAGATCGTCTTTTCTTTTTCAACACTGTGGAAAACGGCTGTGGATAACTCAGCGGATAGCCCTGGGCACAGGTGTGTTCACCACGAAGTGGCCGTCGCTTCGACTGCCGCTTCGGCTGCCGCTGCGACCGCTACTTCCACTGTGTGGAGACGCCGAACCCGGCGGCGATGAAGCCGAAGCCCACCACGATGTTCCAGTTGCCCAGCGCGTCGAGGGGTAGCGAACCGTCGGTCACGTAGAAGACGACGATCCAGGCGAGGCCGATCAAGAACATGGCCAGCATCACGGGTGCGACCCAGGCGCGGCTGTTCAACTTGATGGCGGTCGCCTGCTTGGACGGCGGCGGCGTGTAGTCGGCCTTCTTGCGGATACGTGACTTCGGCACGAGGGTCTCTCCTGTCGATGCGCTGCGTGGCCGCGCAGGGAACTGTGGCTGGCTCGGGGCAGCGTACAAGGGGACTCTGATTGCTCCCCCGGGCGTCCGTTAGCGTAGTGCTTCCGCGGCGCCGAAGGAGATAAGGGTACGTTGAGCAATTCTGCCGACTCCCCCGGGTCAGGATCCAGCCCTGTCCGCGGCCGCTTTCGGCCGGTGCGGGTGCTGACTGCGGCTGTCTTCGCTCTGGCGGGGCTCATTTTCTTTACCAGTTTCAATACGGCCAAGGGCACTAATATCCGTACGGATGCCTCGCTCCTGAAGCTTTCGGACCTGATTCAGGAGCGCAGTCACGGGAACGGTGAGCTCAACGAGTCCAACGCTGCCCTGCGTGACGACGTGGAGGCGCTGGCTGAGCGGGACGACGGCAGTACCAAGGCCGAGGACGACAAGCTGGCGGCGCTGGAGCAGAGCGCGGGTACGCAGAGGCTGACGGGCGAGGCGATCACGGTCACGCTCAACGACGCCCCGCCGGACGCCACCGCCAAGCTCCCCGGTTACCCCGAGCCGCAGCCGGACTACCTGGTCATCCATCAGCAGGACCTCCAGGCCGTCGTCAACGCGCTGTGGCAGAGCGGCGCCAAGGGCATCAAGGTCATGGATCAGCGGCTGATCTCCACGAGCGCGGTCCGTTGCGTGGGCAACACGCTGATCCTCCAGGGCCGGGTCTACTCACCGCCGTACAAGATCACAGCGGTTGGCGATCCGGAGAAGATGCAGAAGGCGCTGGCGGCTTCGCGGGCGATCCAGAACTACATGGTGTACGTCAATGTCTACGGTCTCGGCTGGAAAGTCACCGAGGACGGGACGGTGACTCTGCCGGGCTACTCGGGCACAGTGGATCTGCAGTACGCCAAGCCCGTGGAGTGAGCCTTCTCTGGAGCTGCCGGTGCGTGTCGTCGTCAGGACCGTCAGCGAGCTGTGTATCACCGTCGGTACGGTGATCGTTCTTTTTGTCGTCTATGTGCTGTTCTGGACCGGCGTGAAGGCCGACAGCGTCATGGACGACCAGATCGATCAGTTACAGGAGCAGTGGGCGCACGGGGCGGTACGCCCGACGCCCGCGGCACCCGGCGGCACCGCGAGTCCGAGTGAGAGCTCGCAGGCGAGTCCGCCGAAGCCTGCCCCGTACACCGTGGACAGGCCTTTCGCGATCATGTACATCCCGCGCCTTGGTTTCACGTGGAACAAGCCGGTTCTCGAAGGCACCGCCACCAAGACGCTGAAGAAGGGGCTCGGCCACTACGCGAACACCGCCCAGCTCGGTCAGAAGGGCAACTTCTCGGTGGCCGGCCACCGGCGTACGTACGGCGATCCCTTCAAGGACTTCCCCAGGCTGCGCCGCGGCGACGCGGTGGTGCTGACGGACGGAACGACCTGGTTCACGTATCGGATCGACAAAGGCCCCTACAAAACCCTCCCCTCGGACGTTGAGGTGATCGACCCTGTGCCACGTAAGTCGGGGTATACGCGCGAGGGCCGCTATCTGACCCTGACCACGTGTGATCCGGAGTGGGGGCACAGTCACCGGCTGATCGTGTGGGCGCATCTGGACTCCGCACAGCCTGTGGAGGCCGGGAAACCGGAGGCGTTGCGCCGTTAGTCTGTTGGCTGTACGGCGTGAGTCTGGTGCCGTGGTGCGACGGAAGGGACGGCATGTACGGCTGGATCTGGCGGCATCTGCCGGGGAATGCGTGGGTGAGGGCGCTGATCTCGCTCGCTCTGGTCGTGGCCGTTGTCTACGTCCTGTTCAACTACGTCTTTCCGTGGGCCGAGCCACTGCTTCCCTTCGGTGATGTGACGGTGGAGGGCCAGTGAGCGCGCGCATTCTCGTCGTGGACAACTACGACAGCTTCGTCTTCAACCTGGTCCAGTACCTGTACCAGCTGGGTGCCGAGTGCGAGGTGCTGCGCAACGACGAGGTGTCGACGGCGCATGCCCAGGACGGCTTCGACGGCGTGCTGCTGTCGCCGGGCCCGGGTACGCCGGAGGAGGCGGGGGTCTGCATCGAGATGGTGCGGCACTGTGCCTCGACGGGGGTGCCGGTCTTCGGTGTCTGTCTCGGCATGCAGTCGATGCAGGTGGCGTACGGCGGTGTGGTGGACCGTGCGCCGGAGCTGCTGCACGGCAAGACCTCGCTGGTCGAGCACGAGGGCAGGGGCGTTTTCGCGGGCCTGCCGACGCCCTTCACCGCGACCCGTTACCACTCCCTGGCGGCGGAGCCGGAGACGGTGCCGGCCGAGCTGGAGGTCACGGCTCGGACGCACGACGGCATCATCATGGGTCTGCGCCACCGTGAACTCCCCGTCGAGGGCGTGCAGTTCCACCCGGAATCGGTGCTGACCGAGCACGGGCACCGGATGCTGGCCAACTGGCTGGTGGAGTGCGGCGACCAGGGTGCGGTGGCGAGGTCGGCGGGGCTCGCCCCGGTGGTGGGCAGGGCCAGGGCGTGACCGCGCTGCGCCCCGAGCGCGAGTCCGGTGCCGCGTACGGGGAGTCCTTCACGGATTCCTACAGCGGCGTCGGCGATCAGGGCACCTCGTACGGGCAGCAGCCGTACGAGGAGTCCGGTGCGCTCGGGGAGTGGTACGGCGGGGAGGGGTACGTCGCTCAGGGGCAGGGCGCCGCGGGCGCTGAGGGTTACGGCAGCGAGGGTTACGGCGTTGACGGTTACGGCAGCGAGGGGGCTGCGGCGGCCCAAGAGCCGTACGCGGAACCGTATGTAGAGCCGTCCGCAGAACCGTACATACCGCCACCCGACGACGAGACCGTAGCGCTGCGGATACCCGATCCGCCCGCCGACCAGTCCACATTGGCTTCTCCCGCCTCCTCCGCCTCCTCAGCCACAGGAACCCCAACGGGCGGCCGTGCGGCCCGCAGAAGGGCCGCCAAGGGGCGTCACGGGCGTCATGGGGGCTCCCGTCCGGAGTCCGAAGCCGTCGATTCCGCCGAGAGTGACTCGGAGGCCTCTCAGGCCCCCCTCTCGCGCGTGGAGGCCCGTAGGCAGGCTCGCGCGCGCAAGCCCAGCCCGGCCGTCCTTGCCAGCCGGGCGATCGGTGAGGTGTTCATCACTACCGGTGTGCTGATGCTGCTGTTCGTGAGCTACCAGCTGTGGTGGACGAACGTCCGGGCGCATGCGCAGGCGGACAAGGAGGCGAGCAGCCTCCAGGACGACTGGGCGAGCGGCAAGCGCGCTCCGGGGTCCTTCGAGCCGGGGCAGGGCTTCGCCATTCTCCACATCCCGAAGCTGGACGTCGTCGTCCCGATCGCGGAGGGCGTCAGCAACAAGAAGGTGCTCGACCGGGGCATGGTCGGTCACTACGGCGAGGGCAAGCTGAAGACGGCGATGCCGGACGCCAAGACCGGCAACTTCGGGCTGGCCGGGCATCGCAATACTCACGGCGAACCGTTCCGGTACATCAACCGGCTCACGCCGGGTGATGAGATCGTCGTGGAGACGCAGGACAAGTACTTCGTGTACAAGATGGCGTCGATCCTGCCGGTGACGTCGCCGAGCAATGTGAGCGTGCTTGATCCGGTTCCGCGGGACTCGGGTTTCACCAAGGCGGGCCGCTACATCACGCTCACCACATGCACGCCGGAGTTCACCAGCAAGTACCGGTTGATCGTCTGGGGCAAGATGGTCGAGGAACGGCCGCGCAGCAAGGGCAAGCCGGATGCGCTCGTCAGTTAAGGGCAGATGAAAAGTGGCATCGACCACCGAGGGCACGGAAGAGCACACGGCCGCCCCCGCGTCACGGCGCCCCCCGGCTCGCCGCCGCGGCATGGGGCGGATCGCTATGGCGGTCAGCGTGTTCGGGGAACTCCTCATCACGGCGGGCCTGGTGCTGGGCCTGTTCGTCGTCTACTCCCTGTGGTGGACGAACGTCGTCGCCGACCGTGCGGCGGACAAACAGGCCGACAAGGTCCGTGACATCTGGGCCCAGCAGGACGAGGACTCCGGCCGTCCCGCCGAGTACGACGCCAAGAACGGCATCGGCTTCCTCCACGTGCCCGCGATGACCAAGGGTGAGATCTTGGTCGAGAAGGGCACGACGTCGAAGATCCTCAACGACGGCGTCGCCGGCTACTACACCGACCCGGTCAAGGCGGCTCTTCCGACCTCGGGCAAGAAGGGCAACTTCTCCCTCGCGGCCCACCGGGACGGTCATGGCGCGAAGTTCCACAACATCCACAAGCTCGAAAAGGGCGATCCGATCGTCTTCGAGACGAAGGACAAGTGGTACGTCTACAAGGTCTACGCCGTCCTCCCCGAGACCTCGAAGTACAACGTCAAGGTCCTCTCCGCCGTCCCGAAGGAGTCGGGCAAGACGAAGGCGGGCCGCTACATCACGCTGACGACGTGCACGCCGGTGTACACGAGCCGGTACCGGTATGTGGTGTGGGGGGAGCTGGAGCGGGTGGAGAAGGTGGATGAGGAGCGGACGTTGCCGGAGGAGTTGCGCTGACGTGACTGACCCTCTTTGAGGGGGGGCAGTCACCTAACATGGCGGAAGCCCGAAGCCGCAACTTCCTTTTGCGGCTTCGGGCTTTTCGCATGCGATGCCTATCGCAGGGCTTTGAGACGCACTCCTGCGCTCCATGCCTCCAGCTCGTCGCGGTTGACGGTGATGACTCCGCTCAGATCGGCGATCGCTTGTGCTTCGCTGCTGAAGTTGCAGGTGGCGACGAAGAGTGCGATATCGACCTGGCCGATCGCGCGCGTTGCTCCGGCGAACTTCTGCATGTCAGCGCTGGGGACGGACGAGCGACCTGCCCGGTTCTTGCACTGGACGGCCACGCTGCGTCCGTCGGCCGTGCGCCCGGTGACGTCGATGCCCCGGTCGCTGCGGGCCTGCCGTACGACGACGTCCGTGCAGCCGTCCCGGCGCAGCAGGTCGGCGACATGACGCTCGAACGCCTGCCAGGTCATGGCCGCGATGGAGGCCCTGACCTGGTCCCTCGGGGCGTCCTCTTCCAGGGTGCTGATCCGCCGGTGGTGCCAGCACAGCTTGCGTTCGACGTTCTGGACGTCGTCGCGGAGGTCGATGAGTTCGCGGCGGTGTTCGCCGGCGGTGGCGATCAAAGCGTTGAACATGGGGACCACGGTCTTGCCGAGGATGTGGGTGATGCGCTGGTCGATGCGGTCGTCGAGGGATGCGACGTCGGCGGGGGCTGGGTTTTCCACAGGCTGTGTGCGGACCAGGTACTCCATGTCGAGCAAGTACGTGCGCACCTGACGCGCGACCTCGCTGTCGCGGAGGAGCATGGCGATGTTCAGGACGGCGCGGCGTGAGTAGAGAGTGAGGCTCGCCCGGGGCTGTGGATAACCTCCGGGAAAGCGTGACAAGACGTCACGCTTGAATTCTGCGAGCTCAGGGCCCTGAAGCGTCACCATTCCACTGCACGACAGCTCTTCGCGGTGGCGTGCCTTGAGCTGCCGGATCGCCTCGGCGGTGACGCCGAAGTACGCCGCCACCATCGCCGTCGTCACATGCATCCCGTCCGGCAGCAGTGACAGCGCCTTCACCTTGTCGAGCACGTCGGTTCGTTCCAGCACGCTGTCGCGCAGGCTCTTCGACTCCAGCAGTGCCGATTGGTCGATCACGTTCTGCCCTTCCGGTCGCGGTGTGGCCGTATGGCCGGGGCAGAGCTCTGACTCCCCACCCCACCGGATCAACGAGTCATGAAATGTGAAGACACGATCGACGAAGGAACGAGTGTCCGGCCAACCTCTGGACACCGCAGCGGACATGGTTGAGCCCCGGCACCCTGCTCAGGGTGCCGGGGCTCAACCATGTATGCCGGGTCAGTCCTCCGTGCGGGCCGCCGTTCCGGTCACGCCGCCGAAGATCTGGCCGTCGTCGTCGCCGCCGTTGTTGTTGCCGCCCTGATCGAACGCGACCAGGTTGACCGGTGTGCCCTTGGCGACCGGGGTGTTCGGCTGCGGGTCCTGCTGGAAGACGATGGCCTGGTCGTTCGTGGAGCCCTGGACGTTGCCCACCGTCAGGCCGACGCCCTCGAGGGCCTTCCTGGCGTCCTTGACCGTCAGCTGGGTCACGGTCGGCACCGCCACCTGCTCCTGCTCGGCGGCCTTGCCGATCCGGATCTGCACCGGCGAGTTCTTCTCGACCTGGGAGCCGATCGCCGGGTCGGTGTCGATGACCTTGCCGACCTTGTTGGGGTCCTGGGTCTCCACCTCGACGCAGGTGCCGACCAACTCGTTGGCCGACATCTGGGCCTTCGCGTCCTCGCAGGACTTGTCGGCGACGTCCGGGACGGTCGACTGAGCCTTCTCCTTGGCGACCGTGAGGGTGATCGTCGAGCCCTTCTCCCGCTCTGTGTCACCGTCTGGGTTTTGTCTGATGACGATGCCTGGAGTCCGGTCGGACTCTTCGGTCTTCTGCTCGACGGTGAAGCCCTTGTCCTCGAGCTGGGCCTTCGCCTTGTCGAAGGTCAGGCCCGTGACATCCGGCACACTCACCTTCGGCGCACCGGTCGACACCACGATGTTGACCTTGGAGTTCTTGTCGACCTTGGTCTTTGCAGCAGGGTCCTGCTCGCAGATCTGGCCCTTGGGCTGGTTCGCGCACTCCTTCGGCGTGACCGTCCCCAGCTTGAGGTCGACGTTGCCGAGCAGTTCCTTCGCGCTGTTCTCGGTCTCGCCGATGAGGCTTGGAACAGGCACCTGGCTGTTGCTCGCCTTATTCCCGTCGAACACCCACTTGCCGATGAGGATCGCGCCCACGAGGACCAGCACAGCCGCGACGACCAGCAGGATCGTCGAGGTGTTGGACTTCTTCTGGCGGCGCCGGTCGATGCGGTCGTCGTAGCCGTAGCCGCCGTCGTCGGGGTTCATGGGCGGCAGCATCGACGTGGCGCCGGCGTCCGCGGTGCGCAGGGCCGTGGTCGGCTGGTCGTCGGGGTAGCCGCCGTAGCCGACGGAGCCCATGGCCGCGGTCGCCGCCACCGGCTGCCCGTCGAGGCAGGCCTCGATGTCGGCGCGCATCTCGTCGGCCGACTGGTAGCGGTAGTTGGGGTCCTTGACCAGAGCCTTCAACACGATCGCGTCCATCTCGGGCGTGATCTCGGGGTCGAAGACGGACGGGGCCTGCGCCTCTTCACGTACGTGCTGGTACGCGACGGCGACCGGGGAGTCGCCGACGAACGGCGGGCGGACCGTCAGGAGCTCGTAGAGCAGACAGCCGGTCGAGTACAGGTCCGAGCGAGCATCCACCTGCTCGCCCTTGGCCTGTTCCGGTGAGAGGTACTGGGCGGTGCCGATGACGGCCGCGGTCTGGGTCATCGTCATGCCGGAGTCGCCCATGGCGCGGGCGATGCCGAAGTCCATCACCTTGACCTGGCCGTTGCGCGTCAGCATGACGTTCGCGGGCTTGATGTCGCGGTGGACGATGCCGCTGCGGTGGGCGTACTCGAGGCCCTGGAGGATGCCGATGGTCATCTCCATGGCGCGCTCCGGCAGCAGCTTGCGGCCGGAGTGGAGCAGCTCACGCAGTGTCGAGCCGTCCACGTACTCCATGACGATGTACGGGATCGACACGTTGTCGATGTAGTCCTCGCCCGTGTCGTAGACCGCCACGATCGCGGGATGGTTGAGCGAGGCGGCCGACTGGGCCTCCCGGCGGAACCGGGCCTGGAAGGACGGGTCGCGCGCGAGGTCCGCGCGCAGCGTCTTCACCGCCACGGTGCGGCCGAGGCGTGTGTCATGCGCGAGGTAGACCTCCGCCATGCCACCACGACCGAGCACCTGGCCCAGTTCGTACCGGCCGCCGAGGCGACGCGGCTCTTCCATAGCTACCTACCAGCCCTCTCCGTCGGTCCCGCCGTCACCCTTGTGGGTGCGTCGGTGTGCCGTCCGGGCATACCGTACCCGGCTCATCTTGTGTGACCTGGCCAAGCCCGTAACCCGATACAGGACCGGTATCGCAACGTGCACCAATGTGAAGGGGACGTGAGCGGGGTCACTTCTTACTGTCGATGACCGCCTCCATGACGCTCTTGGCGATGGGGGCCGCGAGGCCGCCGCCGGAGATGTCGTCGCGGACCGCCTCGTCGTCCTCGATCACCACGGCCACGGCGACCGGCGAGCTGCCGTCGTCGAGCTTGGCGTAGGAGATGAACCACGCGTACGGGTTCTCGCTGTTCTCGACACCGTGCTGGGCCGTACCGGTCTTGCCGCCCACCTTGGCGCCCTCGATCTGAGCCTTCTTGCCGGTGCCGTCCTCGACGACCGTCTCCATCATCGACTGCAGGATCTGGGCGTTCTCCGCCGACAGCGGCTTGCTCATCTCCTCGGGGGTGGTCTTCTCGAGGGGGTCGAGGTTGTGCGTCTGGACCTCGTCGACCATGTACGGCTTCATCAGCGTGCCGTCGTTGGCGACGGCCGAGGCGACCATGGCCATCTGCAGGGGGGTGGCGGCGGTGTTGAACTGGCCGATGGAGGACAGCGCGGTCTGCGAGGGGTTCATGTCGTCGGAGAAGACTGACGCGCTGGTGCGGACCGGCGTGAACTGCTCCTCGGTGAAGCCGAACTTCTTGGCCTCCTCCAGCATCTTGTCGTTGCCGAGGTCGGAGCCGATCTTGCCGAAGACGGTGTTGCAGGACCACTGGAGGGCGACCCGCAGCGTCGCGTTCTCGCAGGGGATGTTGCCCTCGTTCGGCAGCTTGGTGGTGGTGCCCTTCATGACCCACGGGTCCGGCGAGTTCGTCTTCTCGTCCGCGGTCTTGTACAGCCCGTCCTCCAGCGCCGCGGCAGCGGTGACGACCTTGAAGGTGGAGCCGGGCGGGTAGACCTCGCGCAGCGCCCGGTTGAGCATCGGGTCGTCGGGGTTGTTCTTCTTCTGGAGCTTCTTCCAGGCCTCTTCGTCGGAGGTGCTGCCGCCGGCGATCGTGGAGGGGTCGTACGACGGGAAGGAGGCCAGCGCCAGGATCTTGCCGGTGGACGGCTCGATGGCGGCGACGGCGCCCTTGCCGCCCTGCTTCTTCAGGCCGGCGTACGCGGCTTTCTGCGCGGCGGCGTTGAGGGTCGTGACGACGTTGCCGCCCTCTTTGTCCTTACCCGTGATCATGTCGAGGGTGTTGCGGAAGAAGAGCCGGTCGTCGGTGCCGCTGAGGATGCCGTCCTCGATGGATTCCAGCTGGTTGGCGCCGTAGGCCTGCGAGACGAAGCCGGTGACGGGCGCCCACATGGCGCCGTCCTTGTACGTGCGCTTGAACTTGAAGTCGCCCGACGTGGTTTCCGCGTGCCCGGTGATCGGGTTGCCGCCGACGATTATGTCGCCGCGGGGGATGGCGTAGCGGGCGATGAGGACGCGGCGGTTCTTGGGGTCCTCTTTGAGGCTGTCGGCCTTGACGTACTGGAGCCAGTTGTCCCGGATCAGCAGGGTGAGGATCAGGAAGCCGCAGAAGATGGCGATCCGGCGCAGGGGCTTGTTCATGACGGGCGGACCACCTGGGTCATCTCGGCGTCGGGGTTGGGGGCAGGGGCGGGTGCCGGGCGGCGGGCGGTGTCGCTGATGCGCATCAGGATGCCGATGAGGGCCCAGTTGGCGAGCACCGAGGAACCGCCGTAGGCCAGGAACGGCATGGTCATACCGGTCAGCGGGATGAGGCCCATGACACCGCCGGCCACGACGAAGACCTGGAGCGCGAAGGCGCCGGAGAGGCCGATGGCGAGGAGCTTGCCGAAGGGGTCGCGGGCGGCGAGTGCGGTGCGCACGCCGCGTTCCACGATGAGCGCGTACAGCAGCAGAAGCGCCATGACGCCGGCCAGGCCGAGCTCCTCGCCGAAGGTGGCGAGGATGAAGTCGGAGTTGGCGGCGAACCGGATGAGCTCGGAGTGGCCCTGCCCCCAGCCGGTGCCGAGGGTGCCACCGGAGCCGAAGGCCCACAGGGCCTGCATGGCCTGCTCGGAGTGGCCCCAGACGCCCTGCTGGCTGAGCGTGTACTCGCGCATCGGGTCGAGCCAGGCGTCGACGCGCTGCTGGATGTGCGACTCGAAGGACGCCACGCCGACGGCGCCGACCGCGGACATCAGCAGACCGAAGACGATCCAGCTGGTCCGCTCGGTGGCGACGTACAGCATGATGACGAACATTCCGAAGAACAGCAGCGACGTACCGAGGTCGGTCTCGAAGATCAGGATCAGGATCGACATCGCCCAGACGACGAGGATCGGGCCGAGGTCGCGGCCGCGGGGGAGGTACAGGCCCATGAAGCGGCGGCTGGCGAGGGCGAGGGCGTCGCGCTTGACCATCAGGTAGCCGGCGAAGAAGACGGCGAGGACGATCTTCGCGAACTCTCCGGGCTGGACGGAGCCGAGGCCGGGGACGCGGATCCAGATCTTGGCGCCGAAGACGTCGGCCCCGAGTCCGGGCACCAGGGGCAGCAGGAGCAGCACGAGAGCGACGAACATGGAGATGTATGTGTAGCGCTGCAGGACACGGTGGTCCTTGAGGAAGATCAGCACGACGACGAACAGCGCGATGCCGAGCGCGGTGTACAGCAGTTGTCGGGGCGCGGCCGTGATGTAGGTGGGCAGCGACTGCAGCAGCTTCGACTGGTCCAGCCGCCAGATCGCCACGAGCCCCAGCCCGTTCAACAGCGTCGCCAGAGGCAGCAGCAGCGGGTCCGCGTACGGCGCGAACTTGCGTACGGCGAGGTGGCCGATGCCGGCCAGGAGGCCGAGGCCGATTCCGTAGCTCAGCAGGCCGGCCGGTACCTCGTCATTGATCGCCAACCCCACGTTGGCGTAGGCGAACACCGGGATGACGACCGCGAACACCAGCAGGGCGAGCTCGGTGTTGCGCCTGCTCGGCGCGCCGATGGCGCCGATCGTGGACGTGTGATGCGTCGGCGAGTTCGTAGTACTGCTCATCGTGTGACGGGGCCTCTCACGGCTTGCCTACTGCGTACCGCAGTTCGAGACGACCTTCTGCTCTTCCTCCGAGAGAGTGGGGCCGGGGTTTGGCGTCGCAGTCGGTGTCGGGGAGGTGGACGGTTTCGGGGAGTCGGTGGCCGACGGATTCGGCGTCGGTGTCGCCTTGGACGTAAGAGAGGTACGGGTGGTTCCCGTGGTGCCTCCGGCCTCGCCTTCGCCCGTCCTGGAGTTCTTCTCGCTCGCGGCGGCCTGCTGCTCGGCCCGCTTCTGGCACGCCGAGGCCTGCAGGGCGAGCTCGTCGATCTTCGCCTGGGCGTCCTTCAGGCCGCCCTCGGCGATGGTCGCCTCGACCAGCTTCTTCTGGTACGGCGGCAGGTACTTGAGTTCGATCTCGGGGTGGTCCTTCTCCACCTTCGAGAGCGAGACCCAGGCCAGGTCCTGGCTGATCCCCCGGTACAGGGCGACGTGTTCCTCGTTGGCGCCGACGTAGTACTGCGTCTGCGTCCAGCGCCAGCCGCCGTACAGGCCGCCGCCGATCACGCCGAGCGCGAGGGCGATGTAGAAGGATCTCTTCAGCCACTTGCGGCCCGTGCGCGGCTTGACGAAGTCGTCGTCGGTGTAGTCGCCGAAGCTGCCCGCCGGGATGTAGCCGGTGGTGTCGCCGGAGCCGGGCGGGCCGAACTCGCCGCCTCCGCCGCCCTGTCCGGGGACCTGGCGGCCGAGCCCGGAGGCCCGTCCGGCGGGGGTCTGCATGATGCCGTTGTCGTGCAGGTGGTTCTGGTTCTCGGCGACGGCGCCGACCACGACCGGGGTGTCGGACAGCTGCCCGGCGAGGGTGTCGCCGGTGTCCAGGTCGAGGACGTCGGCGATGATCACGGTGATGTTGTCGGGGCCGCCGCCACGCAGCGCGAGCTCGATCAGCTGCTGCACGGTCTCCTGGGGGCCCTGGTAGCTGGCGAGGGTGTCCTCCAGGGTCTGGTGGGACACCACCCCGGACAGGCCGTCGGAGCAGATCAAGTACCGGTCGCCGGCGCGGACTTCGCGGATGGACAGGTCGGGATCGACGTGGTCGCCGCTGCCCAGCGCGCGCATCAGCAGGGAGCGCTGCGGGTGGGTGGTGGCTTCCTCCTCGGTGATGCGTCCCTCGTCGACGAGGCGCTGCACCCAGGTGTGGTCCTGCGTGATCTGGGTGAGGACGCCGTCGCGCAGCAGGTAGGCGCGCGAGTCGCCGACGTGGACGAGGCCGAGCCGCTGTCCGGTCCACAGCAGGGCCGTCAGGGTTGTCCCCATGCCCTCGAGCTGGGGGTCCTCCTCGACCATCGCGCGCAGCTGGTCGTTGGCGCGCTGTACGGCGGTGCCGAGCGAGGTGAGGATGTCCGAGCCGGGGATGTCGTCGTCGAGGGCGACGATCGTCGAGATGGCCTCCGAGGAGGCGACCTCGCCGGCGGCGGCGCCGCCCATGCCGTCGGCGATGGCGAGCAGGCGGGGTCCGGCGTATCCGGAGTCCTCGTTGCCCTCCCGGATCATGCCTTTGTGCGATCCGGCGGCGAAGCGCAGTGACAGACTCATGCGCACCTCGCCCGTCGGCTCCGGGTACATCCGCACGGTGCCCACCCTCCGGTCGGGAGCGCGCCGGGGCCCGTCGTGCGGTCCTCCGCTGCGTGCTCGCTCCGCTCGCTCATTGTCGTACTACTTCCGCAGCTCGATGACGGTCTTGCCGATGCGGATCGGCGCGCCCAGCGGAATCGGTGTGGGGGTCGTCAGCCGCGTTCGGTCGAGGTACGTGCCGTTGGTGGAGCCCAGGTCCTCGACGATCCACTGGCCGTCGCGGTCCGGGTAGATCCTGGCATGCCGGCTGGAGGCGTAGTCGTCGTCCAGCACGATGGTGCTGTCGTGCGCCCGGCCCAGGGTGATGGTCTGGGCCTGGAGCGCGACGGTGGTGCCGGTCAGGGTGCCCTCGGACACGACCAGCTTGGTGGGGGCGTTACGGCGCTGGCGGCCGCCGCCCTGCTGGCCGCGCTGCTGCGGAGGCGCTGCCGCCTGCCGGGCGGCCTGCTGCGGCCGGCCGGCCTCGCGCCTGGAGCCGCGCTGGGTGACGCGCGTACCGAACAGGTCGCTGCGGATGACCTGCACGGCCACGATCACGAACAGCCACAGTACGGCCAGGAAACCCAGCCGCATGACCGTGAGGGTCAGCTCTGACATTGCCCCCGCTTCACCCTTCGGCTTGCCGGTAAATGATGGTGGTGCTGCCCACGACGATCCGCGAGCCGTCGCGGAGCGTAGCGCGGGTGGTGTGCTGCCCGTCCACCACGATGCCGTTGGTGGACCCGAGATCCTGGATCGTCGAGGGCGTTCCGGTCCGGATCTCACAGTGCCGGCGGGAGACGCCGGGGTCGTCGATCCGCACGTCGGCTTCGGTGCTGCGGCCCAGCACCAGCGTCGGGCGGGAGATCTGATGGCGGGTGCCGTTGATCTCGATCCAGTAGCGGGTGCGTCCGCCGGCTGCGGGGGCCGCGGGGCGCTGGCCGCCCGCGGGCTGCGGGTAGCCGTAACCGCCGGGGCGGCCGCCGGGGGGCGGCGCGGCCGGCATGGGCGGGGCGCCTGTGGGTGCGGCGGCCGGCGGGTAGCCGTAGCCGCCCGGGGCGCCGCCGGGCCGCCCGGCCGGGGCGGCGGGCGCGGGAGCCTGTCGGCCGCCGCCCTGCTGGTCGGTGGAGCCGGCGAGCGTACGGCTGCGCACGCGGTACAGGCCGGTGTCGAGGTCGTCGGCCTTCTCCAGGTTGACCTTGATCGGGCCCATGAAGGTGTAGCGCTGCTGCTTGGCGTAGTCGCGGACCATGCCGGCGAGCTCGTCGCCGAGCTGGCCGGAGTAGGGGCTCAGGCGCTCGAAGTCCGGCGCGCTCAGCTCCACGATGAAGTCGTTGGGGACGACCGTACGGTCGCGGTTCCAGATGGTCGCGTTGTTGTCGCACTCGCGCTGGAGCGCTCCCGCGATCTCCACGGGTTGGACCTCGGACTTGAACACCTTGGCGAAGGTGCCGTTGACCAGACCTTCGAGACGCTGCTCGAACTTCTTCAGGACTCCCATGGGGCACCTCCTCCGTCGCCTGCTTCGTCCTGCATCCCGCGGGGCGGGCACTGCTTTACCTGGTACTGCTTACTGATCGTATCCACGCGCCGGTAAATCGGCTGGTTCCCCCTGTCGGCCCGGTCGACGGGTGTCGACGCCCTCGAAGTTCCCTGTGGAGCTCTGCTTCGAACTCCTCAGGCCCATAGTCCTGCCATGGATCGTAGAGGCGGCCGAAGACCAGTGTCCCGCACCTGACTGTGGACCCCGACCGGCTCCTGGGGAGATACGTGGTACCGGTACGAGGTTGATACGTGAACAGATACTCGTTGATACGGAACGGAGGGCACCGCGGCTCGGTCGGTGCCGTCGGGGGGAGCGCCGACGGTGCTGGTGGGCGGCTGCAGGGCGGCTGCCCAGGGGTAAGGGATGTGAACTCACCCTGGTCGGCGTGCTAATGTTCTGCGTGTCGGAAGGCGCCGGACCGCAAGGGAAGAAGCCCGAGGACACACCCAATGCGCGGGTGGCGGAATAGGCAGACGCGCTGGATTCAGGTTCCAGTGCCCGCAAGGGCGTGGGGGTTCAACTCCCCCCTCGCGCACTCTCGAAGAGGCGGCATCGATCACGATGCCGCCTTTTCTGTTGTGTTGTGTCGCGTTCGCCGCGTTGTGCTTCGGTACGGCCTCCTCGGCGGCCGTGACCTGTGATGAAGCTCTCAGGTCACGGCGCGGGACTCAGCCGGCGGCGATGACCGTGGCGAGGGTCACGGCGGCGGGCAGGGCCTGGGCGAAGAGGATGCGGCGGTTGGCGGTGGCCGCGCCGTAGACGCCCGCGACGATGATGCAGGACAGGAAGAAGATCTGGACGCGGTAACCGGTCGGGTCGTCGGCGATGAGGCCCCAGACCAGGCCCGCGGCCAGGAAGCCGTTGTAGAGGCCCTGGTTGGCCGCCAGTGCCGCGGTGGAACGGGCCATCTCGGCGTCGAAGCCGGAGAAGCGGCGGCCCGGGCCGCGCTGCCACAGGAACATTTCCAGGACCAGGATGTAGGCGTGCAGCAGCGCCATGAGGGCGACGAGGACGACAGAGATCAGATGCATGCGGTGATTGTGCCGGTGAGGTGTCTGGGGTCGTTCGGTCGGTCTTTCGGCTGAGCTGCCTGGCGCGAGGGTGGTGAACGGTGGCCGTTCGGCCGAGGTGGCCGCTGGGGCCTCGGCGCGAGATTGGAGCTCCCCTTCCCCAGGAGCCCGCCGATGCCACCCGAGTCACTCTCCTTCGTAGCCGGAGTAAGGCCCGGCGGTTCCGTGCCCGTGCCCGTGCCCGTCCCGGCTCCCGCCCCCGTACGGAAGGCGCTCCTCCAGGGCAGCCGTAAGCCGTCCGGCAGAGCTCCCCGTGTGCGCCGGGACGTGCTGTTCTGGCTCGGATGCGCGGGCTTCGCGCTGTCGCTGGCCCTGGTCACGACCCTCACACCGCACCGGATCTGGGGGGCCTGTGCCGCCGTCGGATACGGCGTCGCGGCGGAGTTCGCCCGCCGGGCGCCGCGGCCCTGGAGCGGGCGCAGTGCGGTCGCCGCGCTGCTCGGATCGGTCGTGGTCCCGCTGGCGTTCATGATCGTCGCGGGTGCCGCACAGTCGGAGGTGCGTGTCGTCGAGCAGTCGGGCGGCCTGCTGCTGCACTCCGGCAGCCCGTACCTGCCGCATCCGGCCGGCGTCGACGACTACAACCCCTACCTGCCCGGCATGGCGCTGTTCGGGATACCCCACGCGCTGTTCGGCGGCACACCGCTCGCGGACGCCCGGGTGTGGTTCTGCGCGGCGTTCCTGGCGAGCATGCTCGTCGCCGCTCGGCGCTCCGGGCGCAACTCCCTCGGGATGGGCGGGGGTTCGGGGGCGGGCGCCGCGGTGCTTGTCCTCGCGGCCTTCCCGGCCGTGGCGCTGCCGCTGGCCGTCGGTGGGGTCGACCTTCCGGTGATCGGGCTGATGTGCCTGGGGCTGGCGCTCGCCGGCCGGGGCGGGTCCGGTACGGCGGCGGGGCTGGCGATGGGGGCCGCGGCCGCGCTGAAGTGGACGGCTTGGCCGCTGCTGCCGGTGGGGCTGGTGCTGCTCGCGGTGACGGCGGGGCGGCGGGCGGCGGTGCGGGCCGGTGTGGTCGCCGTGCTGGGGGCCGCGGTGGCGGTGGTGCCGGCGGCCCTGGCCGACCCGCATGCCTTCGTCGAGCACGTGGTGCTCTTCCCGCTCGGTGAGGGCGGGGTGCACTCGCCCGCGGCCAGCCCGCTGCCGGGGTACCTGCTGGCCACGTACGTCCCCGGCGGTTCCGTCCTCGCCATGGCAGCCCTCGCGGCCGCCGCCGTCGGCGTGGCGGTGTCGTTGGCGGTACGTCCGCCCCGGACCGTCGTCGCGGCGGCGGACCGGTTGGCGCTCGGGTTGGGGCTGGCGATGTGCCTGATCCCGGCGACGCGGTTCGGGTACCTGGTCTATCCGCTGGTTCTGGCCGCCTGGTTCCGGCGTACGGAGCTGGTGGCGGCTGCTCGTCGGGTCGGGCGGTTGGTGGGGGCGGGTGTCGGGCGTGGGTGAGGGGCGGGGTGCGCATCCCTGGGGGGTGCTGGAGCGTCGAGGCGGCCGTCACTGGGCAGTGGCGGAGTGCCGGGGCGCGTATCTGGCGCGGGTCACCGTGCCGGCGGTGGTCGGGCTGGTCGTGGCGCTGTGCCTGCCGTCGGTGGGGCAGTACGCGGCGGGGGATCCGCCGGGGAACCGGCCGGGATACTCGACCGGTGTGTCGGTGCGGGGAGTCGACGGCGCTCGGTGAGGCGTCGTGGCCCACTTCGACTCCGACCTCCGACTGCGCTTCCAACTCCCCGCCACGCGCGCGCAGGGACGCCTGGGAACCCGCACCGCTGGAGCGGGCCCCTGCGCGCGCGTGCTGCCACCGACCGCGCCACGCCGCGAACCCGAGCCACGCCGGCCGCGGGCCTCGGCTACGCCGCGAGCCGCTGCGCGAGCTGCTTTGCCTTCGTGGCCGCCTCCTCGAGGGCGCGCTCGCGGGAGGCCTCGAAGAGGGGGACCAGGTCGGCCATCTGCGGGTTGACCGGGGCCATCGTGAGCTCCGGGACGATGAAGCCGAGGTCGGTGCCGAGGAAGTCGGCCAGGATCGCCGACAGGTAGTTCTGCACGTACTCGTAGCCCTCGCGCGGCGTGCCCGGACCGTAGGCGCCGCCGCGGCTCGCGATGACGGTGACCGGGGTGCCCTTGACCGACTGGGCGTCGCCCGCCGTACGGCCGAACAGGACCACGTTGTCCAGCCAGGCCTTCAGCGTCGACGGGATCGTCAGGTTGTACATCGGTGCGCCGATCAGCACCGCGTCCGCACGCTCCAGCTCCTCGATCAGCTGCACCCGCTCGGCGAAGGCCGCGGCCTGCTCGGGGGTGTGCGTGGCCGGATCGGAGAAGCCGGCGGTGTGGGCGTGGGCGGAGATGTGCGGCACGGGGTTCGTGGCGAGGTCGCGGTGGATCACCGTGCCCTCGGGGTGCTGTTCCTGCCAGGTGCGGCGGAAGGCGTCGGTGACCGTGCGGGAGGCGGAGGCGTCGGTGGGGAAGACCGAGGAGTCGATGTGCAGGAGCGTTGCCATGGGGGTCTCCAGGAGGGGACGGCAGCGGACGGACCCGGCCGGGGATCTGCCCGCGCGGACTGAAAATTCGTACTCGACTATGGATAACACAGTCACTTACTTTTTTTCATCCCCGTACGGCATAGCAGTACCCTGAGGGCATGGCGGGTGAGCGGAGTCACGACGTAGCGGCGTGCAAGCGGGTCGACGACGGCATCACCCGCGTCTTCCAACTGCTCGGCAAGCGCTGGACCGGCCCGATCGTGTCCGTCCTGACCGCGGGGCCCGCGTACTTCGTCGCGCTGCGCCGGGCGATTCCCGGTATCAGCGAGCGCATGCTCTCCGACCGGCTCACCGAGCTGGTCGCCGCGGGACTCGTCGTGCGCGAGGTGTACGAGGGGCCGCCGCTGCGGGTCGTGTACCGGCTGACGGAGGCAGGCGCCGCGCTGGAGCCCGCGCTGACCGAGCTGGCCGGGTGGGCGAAGACGTATCTGGCGGACGGGGAGCGCCCCGAGGGCTGCTGAGGCCACCAACGACAGCCGATGGGCCGCCGAGCCGGGTTTTCCACATCCGCGGAGTTGTCCACAGGGTGTGACGTGTTTCGGCCACCGGCTGTACCGTCGGCACGAGTTGATGTTCGTGCGTGAGCGGGGAAGGCGGTCGGGATGACCGAGGTCGGTGGCGAGGCTACGGCGGAGGCGGCTCCGGCTGCGGCGGCGTCGGAATCCGTGGCGCGTCGGCTGCCCCGGGTGCGCGGCTTCGCGCAGTGGCCCGGCGGTGGGTCACCGAAGGAGGAGGGCAAGGCGCTGCGCAGGCGGGTGCCGCGTGGTGAGCACGCGCTCTTCGACCTCGACGCCGCCCGTCCCGACGCCGTGGCGGCCGTCGAGGAGTCCAACCTCGGCCGGCTTCCCGACCTCACCCCGATCAGGGTCGGCCGGATGGCGGCGACGCCCTTCGCGTTTCTGCGCGGCTCGGCGGGTCTCATGGCGTACGACCTCGCCCGCACCCCCATGACCCGGGTGCGCGCCCAGATCTGCGGCGACGCGCACGCGGCGAACTTCGGTCTGTACGGCGACGCGCGCGGCGGCCTGGTCATCGATCTGAACGACTTCGACGAGACGCTGTACGGCCCCTGGGAGTGGGACCTCAAGCGGCTCGCCGCCTCGCTCGTGCTCGCGGGCCGGGAGGCGGGCGCCGACGAGGACGCGTGCCGCAAGGCGGCGCACGACACGGTCGGTGCCTACCGGCGCACCATGCGGCTGCTGGCCAAGCTCCCGGTGCTGGACGCGTGGAACGCGATCGCGGACGAGGAGCTCGTCTCCCACACCGACGCCCATGACCTGCTCGGCACGCTGGAGCGGGTCGCGGAGAAGGCGCGGGCCAACACCAGCGGGCGCTTCGCGGCGAAGTCGACGGAGCCGACCGAGGACGGCGGCCGGCGCTTCGTCGACGCCCCGCCGGTACTGCGCCGGGTCCCGGACGCGGCGGCGGCAGCGGTGGCATCGTCGCTGGAGAGCTGGGTCACCACGCTCTCCGAGGACCGCCACCCCCTCGTGTCCCGCCACTCGGTGCACGACGTGGCGTTCCGCGTGGTGGGCACGGGCAGCGTGGGCACGCGCTCGTACGTCGTTCTCCTCCTGGACCACCGTGGCGAGCCCCTGGTCCTCCAGGTGAAGGAGGCCCGCCCCTCGGCCCTGGTCCCGCACCTGGTGACGGCCGGCTTCGAGGCGCCGGAGGCGGGGCACGAGGGACGGCGCGTGGTCCTCGGGCAGAAGCGGATGCAGGTGGTCAGCGACATCCTGCTGGGCTGGACGACGGTCGACGGACTCCCCTTCCAGGTACGCCAGTTCCGCAACCGCAAGGGCAGCGTCGACCCGGCCGCGCTGGCCGCCGACCAGATAGACGACTACGCCCGCATGACCGGCGCCCTCCTGGCCCGCGCCCACTCCCACAGCGCCGACCCCCGCCTGATCTCCGGCTACTGCGGCAAGAACGAGGAACTGGACGAGGCGATCGCCACGTTCGCCGTCACCTACGCCGACCGCACGGAAGCGGACCACGCGGCACTGGTGGCGGCGGTGGGGGCGGGGCGGATTGCGGCGGAGGTCGGGGTGTGACGGGGGTGTGACGCAGTGCGGATGCGTGGGCGGGGTCCCTGCGGTGGCCTGTGCGGGTGCGGTGGGGGGTACGCGGCGCGCGTTTGAGGACGAGGCCCGTTCAGGGCCGAAGCGGGGTCTGGGGCGGCAGCCCCAGCAGGGCCCGCAACAACGCCGGTGCCCTCAGGGCGGCGGTGTCGGGGGCTCGGCTCGGCCGACGCAGTCACGGCGTGGCCTACGCTGGTCGGGTGACGACCCCGGAAGCTGAGCAGTCCCAGGCCGAGCCCGCTGCTGCGGGGACGCGGGGCGGTGCCGAGGTGCCCGTCGGTGGAGCTGAGCAGGGTGGTGAGGCGCAGGTGACGGCCGAGGACGGTGCGGGGCGACCCGAGGAGCGGCTGGAGCGGGCCGTGCGGGCCGCCGAGCAGGCGTTGATCGAGTACGAGATCGCGGTGGAGACCTTCCGCGTCGAGGTGGACAACTTCTCCCGCCTGCACCACCAGAAGCTGGGCCCCATGTACGCCCGCCTCGACGAGCTGGACGCCCGGATCGCCGAGGCCACGGCCGCCCGCACCGGCGACCCCGAGGACATCCGCAAGGCCGACGAGGCACGCGCCCGGGTGCTGCCGATGCCCGGCGTCGAGGAGCTGTTCCACGGCTGGATGGACGGTGAGGGCCTGTTCCCGGAGGCCGCGGCGATGCTCACGGACCAGCCGGTGCAGCCGCCGCAGCGCGTGCGCCCCAGTGACGAGGCCCGCAAGCTCTACCGCGAGCTGGCCCGCAAGGCCCACCCGGACCTGGCTCAGGAACAGGCCGAGCGGTCCCGGCGCGAGGAGTTCATCACCCGCGTCAACGCCGCCTACGCCCGCGGCGACGAGGCGCTGCTGCGGGAGCTGGCCGAGGAGTGGGCCGCGGGGCCCGTACCCAAGGAGCAGGGCCCGACCCCCGCGGAGGAGCTCTACGCCCGCCTCGAATGGCTCGCCCGGCGCAAGGAGATGCTCGCCCTCGTCGCGAAGGACCTGGAGGAGAGCGCGATCGGCGCGATGCTCCGCATCGCCCCGGACGACCCCGACCGCCTCCTGGAGGAGATCGCCGAACAGCTCCTGGCCCAGGTGGCGGAGCGGGAGGCCCAGCTGGCGGCACTGCTCGGCTAGGGGCACAGAGATCGCCCCCAAAGGGGCGCGGGGCTGAGGAGCCGTCAACGCTCCCGTCCCCGTCAGGTAGCGTCGGAGTCATGAACTTCGGATCTGCCGTGCCCACGGTCGAGGTCACCGACCTCAAGGACGACGACTTCCTCCTGGACGTCCGCGAGGACGACGAATGGCAGGCGGGTCACGCCGAAGGCGCCCTGCACATCCCGATCAGCGAGTTCGTCGCCCGCTACGGCGAGCTGACCGAGGCCGCCCCGCAGGACGCCCGCGTCCATGTGATCTGCCGCTCCGGCGGCCGCTCGGCGCAGGTCGCGATGTACCTCGTCCAGCAGGGCATCGACGCCGTGAACGTCGACGGCGGCATGCAGGTCTGGGCGGCGGTAGGACGTCCCGTGGTGAACGACGAGGGCCGGCCCGGCTTCGTCCTGTAGGCCGGCCGGGATCCGCCGGTCAACCCAGCGGATGCGCCGCCAGCAGGTCCCCCAGCGCCTCCTCGTGCGCCGCTGCCGGGCCGAGCGCCAGCTCCAGGTACTTGGCCCAGGCGTGGTACCGGTGCAGCGGATAGTCGACGTCCGCGCCGAAGCCGCCGTGCAGATGCTGGGCCGTCTGCACGACCCGCCGTACGCCCTCCGACGCCCAGATCTTGGCCACGGCCACGTCTGCGGAGGCGGGCAGCGCCCCCGACGCCCCCGAGGCGATCCGCCACGCGGCCTGCCACAGCGCGGCCTCCATCGCGCGCAGGTCGATGTAGCGGTCGGCGGACTGCACGGCGACCGCCTGGAACGTGGCGATCGGATGACCGAACTGCTCCCGCTTGCTCGCGTACTCGGACGTCATCCCCAGCACCCGCTCACCCAGCCCGAGCGCCAGCGCACACGTCCCGGTGGCCAGCAGCTCCCGCAGCCACTCCCAGGCCCCCTCGGCGTCGACGACGTCCCGCGCCGCGAGCCGCACCGACTCCAGCCGCAGCTCCCCCAGCCGCTCCCCGCTGGTCGAGAACTGCTCGGCGAGCGAGGCCCCCTCCGCACCGCGCGGCACCAGCGCGAGGACGGTCCGATCGGCGGCCGTACGGGCCGGGACGACCACGAGATCGGCGTCGTACGCCCAAGGCACCGCGGTCTGCACCCCGTCCAGGACCCAGCCCGCACCGTCCTGCCGGGCGGTCACCGCGAGCTCGGCCGGGTCATGGCCGGTGCGGCCGTGCGCGGCGACCGTCAGCACCATCTCGCCGCGCCCCGCACGGGCGAGCAGCTCGGCCTTCAGCTCCGGACCGCCGTACGCCTGGACCGCAGCCGTCGCCGCGCTGCTCTCCAGCAGCGGCATCCGGGCCAGTACCTTCGCCGACTCGCGCAGCACCAGGCACAGCGCGATGGCGTCGAGGCCCGCCCCGCCGTACTCCTCGGCGAGCAGCAGGCTCAGCAGGTCCGCGTCCGCGAGCCGGCCCCACAGCGGGCGGTCGAAGTCGTCGGCGACGGCGCCCGGCGTGAGCGCGGGGGAGGGCACCGCGTCCGGCGCGACCCCGGCGAACACTCCGCGCGCCGCCTCGGCCGCCGCCTGCTGCTCCTCGGTGAAGGTGAAGTCCACGGTCCCTGCCCTTCCACACGCACGGCGATCTGACGGAGCGTCAAGATAGAACAGGTTCTAGAAGAAGGGAATGGTCCTCGGCGGACCCCCGTAAGGTCTCGTAGGACCCCCGTAAGGTGTGGACGACGGCGGCCCGACAGGGGCTGTGCCCGGCGGGTGGGCCTGAGTACCGTTCCCGTGCGAGCGCTGAGGGAAGACGGACCGGAACCGGAATCGGGGAACGAAACGGAATGGCAGACGCGTACGACGCAGGCTCGGCCGCCCCGCCCGGGCCGCAGGAGGAGCCGCAGGGCGCCCTGCCCGTCGTCGTGCCCTCGCCCGCCGCGCCCATCCCGCCCGCCTCGCCGTCCCCCGAACCCCGCACCGGCGTGGCCGCGCTCTCCCTGCGCTACCAGATCGGGGCCGCCCTCGCCCTCGCCGTCGTGGCCATCGCCGTCTGTGTCCACGTCGGCATGGTCTTCCTGCACGTCGCGCCGCCGAACACGGTCACCAAGCAGCACGGCAAGGCGATCGACGACTGGATATACCCGGAGTTCGAGCAGAACTGGAAGCTGTTCGCGCCCAACCCGTTGCAGCAGAACATCGCGGTGCAGGTCCGCGCCAAGGTCGGCACGGCCGACGGCGGCACCCGTACCACCGGCTGGTACGACCTGTCCGCCCAGGACGGCCGGGCCATCGACGGCAATCTGCTGCCCAGCCACACCCAGCAGAACGAGCTGCGCCGGGCCTGGGACTTCTTCGTCGCCACGCACGACGCCGGGAACCGTCCCGTGGGTCTGCGCGGCGCCCTGTCCGAGACGTATCTGCGGCACATAGTGCAGCTGCGCCTCGACCGCGCCAACGCGGCCGGCGAGGGCGGCGTCGTCGAACGCGTCCAGGTCCGCTCCCGCACCACCAATGTGCGCCCGCCGACGTGGAGCGACGAGCAGGTCTCGGACAAGCCGGCCTACCGCATGCTGCCGTGGTGGTGGGTACCGCAGGACGGGACCGATGCCGCGGACGCGGCCGAGGGAGGCTCCCGGTGAACCGCTTCACCCTCGCGATCTCCTCGGGCATCGCCCGCGTCACCGAGTCCGCCCTCGGCCCGTACCAGACAGCCGTGATCCGCATCGGCTTCACCGCGACCTGGCTGCTGTTCCTGCTGCGTGAGTTCCCTCACCGCCAGGAGCTGTACGGCCCCGACGGCCCCTGGGACTTCGACCTCGCCCAGCAGCTGATCGGGACGAACGGCTCGTTCACCGCGCTGATGTGGTCGAGCAGCCAGTTCTGGTTCGAGTCCGTGTACGCCCTTGCCGTCCTGGCCGGCGTGCTGCTGCTGCTCGGCTGGCGCACCCGCACGATGTCCGTGCTGTTCATGGTCGGTGTGCTCTCGCTGCAGAACCGCTCCATCTTCATGGGCGACGGCGGCGACAACGTCCTGCACCTGATGTGCCTCTACCTCGTGTTCACGCGCTGCGGCCAGGTCTGGTCGCTGGACGAGCGCCGGGCACGGCTCACGCGCGAGGCACACGCGCGTGGCGAGCGGATCGGGCCCGACCGGGTCGGCCCGGCCCTGTGGAGCGTGCTCGGCTTCGCGCTGGTCGCGGTGACCGCGGCGGGCCGTCTCGACGGCGACCTGACCGTTCCGGTGATCCTGTGGGGCGTCTGGCTGGGGCAGGCCGTGTGGTGGATCGTGGGCCGCCGCGCCCGGACCGCCCAGCCCCGCATCCTGCTGGACGTCGTCGGCAATATCGTGCACAACGGTGCCCTGCTGGTGATCACGACCGAGGCGTGCCTGATCTACGCGACCGCCGGCTGGTACAAGATCCAGGGGTCCCGCTGGCAGGACGGCACCGCCGTCTACTACCCGCTGCACCTTGACTACTTCTCGCCCTGGCCGGCCCTCGCCGACGTGCTGTCGTCCAGCGGCACCATGGTGATGCTCATCACCTACGGCACGGTCGTCGTGCAGGTCGCCTTCCCGTTCACGCTGTTCAACCGGCGGGTCAAGAGCGTCCTCCTCGCCGCGATGATCACCGAGCACGCCGTGATCGCGGTCGTCCTCGGCCTGCCGTTCTTCTCGCTGGCGATGATCGCGGCGGACGCGGTCTTCCTGCCGACGCCGTTCCTGCGCCGTCTGGGCGAGTGGGCTGCACGCGCGCGCGAGCGACTGTCGGGTCCGGTCCGGCGCGGTGACGACCGTAGGGCACTCCCCGAGCCGCGCACCCCGGAGAACCCCGAGCACGCGCACGTAGGCTTCACGGCATGACCGTGACCTCCTGGAACCGGCTCGCCGGCACCTCCGTCCTGCTTGACGGCTTCCACGCCCTCAAGCACGCCGTGCGCTTCGGAGCCGAGGTCCCCGTGGCGGTCGCCGTCGACCGGGAAGCCGCCCTCGCTCTCGCCGAGGAGCTGGCCCCAGACGTACGGGACGCCCTGGACGCGCTTCTGACGCAGGTCCCGGAGTCGACGTACACCTCGCTCGTGCCCCGCCCGCACCCCACGGCGGTGGCCGCCTTGGCGGTACGTCCGTCCCGCACGGCCAACCTCGAGCAGCTGGCGCACACCCCGCGCACCGCCCCGATCGTGGTCCTGGACAACCCGCGCAACCTGGGCAATGCCGGGGCCGTGATCCGCCTGGCCGCGGGCTTTGGAGCGACCGGCGTGGTGACCACCGGCACCTTGGACCCCTGGCACCCCACGGTCGTACGCGGCGGAGCGGGCCTGCACTTCGCGACGGCCGTGGAACGACTGGGCGTGGACGAGCTGCCACCCGGGCCGGTCTTCGCCCTGGACCCGGAGGGCGACGACATCCGGGGCATCAAGCTCCCGGACGACGCGGTCCTCGCCTTCGGGTCCGAGCGGAGTGGATTGTCGCCCGAACTACGCGCGTGTGCCGACCATTTGCTGTCGCTGCCGATGCGCCCGCAGGTTTCCAGCTACAACCTGGCGACCAGCGTGGCGATGACGCTGTACCACTGGAGCGCGGGGTCGGACAACGCCCTTTAGGGGCGCGGGGAACTGCGCGACCAGCCACAATCGGCCCGCAGCCGCGCAATGACCCGTACCCCCGAGCTCTCAGGCCTCCCGACGCACCTCAACAACTCGGAACCGGTTCGCGACGAACGCCCCGTCGGTGAGCGCCGAGTTGGCCGCAGGGTTGCCGCCCGACCCATGGAAGTCGGAGAACGCGGCCGTCTGATTGACGTACACCCCACCCGTCAGGTTCAGCGACAGCTGGGCCGCCTCCTCGAGGCAAGCCTCCTGTACGGCCTGCTCGACCTCCTCGTCGGTGGTGTACGCGCCGACCGTCATCGCGCCCTTCTCACGGACCGTCCGCCGCAGCAACTCCACCGCGTCCGCAGCCGAATCGACCGCGACCGCGAACGAGACCGGCCCGAAGCACTCGCTCATGTAGGCGGCCTCGTCGTCCGGTTTGGCCCCGTCCAGCTTGACGATCACCGGCGTGCGCACGACCGCGTCCGGGAACTCCGGGTTGGCGATCTCCCGGGAGGCGAGGGCGACTTCGCCCAGCCCTGCCGCGGCCTCCAGGCGGGCCTTGACGTCCGGATTGACGATCGCGCCGAGCAGGGCGTTCGCGCGGGCGTCGTCGCCGAGGAGGCCGTCGACGGAGCGGGCGAGGTCGGCGACGACCTCGTCGAAGGTCCGGGGGCCCTCCTCGGTGCGGATGCCGTCGCGGGGGATGAGCAGGTTCTGCGGGGTGGTGCACATCTGGCCGCTGTACAGGGAGAGGGAGAAGGCCAGGTTGGACAGCATCCCCTTGTAGTTGTCCGTCGAGTCGACGATCACCGTGTTGACGCCGGCCTTCTCCGTGTAGACCTGCGCCTGGCGGGCGTTGGCCTCCAGCCAGTCACCGAACACGGTCGATCCCGTGTAGTCGATGACCCGGATCTCCGGGCGGGTGGCCAGCGTCTTCGCGATGCCCTCGCCGGGGCGCTCGGCGGCCAGCGCGACCAGGTTCGGGTCGAAGCCGGCCTCGGCGAGCACCTGCCGGGCGACCTGCACGGTGAGTGCGAGCGGCAGTACCGCGCGTGGGTGGGGCTTGACGAGGACCGCGTTGCCGGTGGCGAGGGAGGCGAACAGGCCCGGGTAGCCGTTCCAGGTCGGGAAGGTGTTGCAGCCGATGACCATCGCGATCCCGCGCGGAACCGGCGTGAACTGCTTGTTCAGCGCCAGCGGGTCGCGCTTGCCCTGCGGCTTGGTCCACTCCGCCGCGTCGGGCGTGCGGACCTGCTCGACGTACGCGTACGCCACCGCCTCCAGGCCACGGTCCTGCGCGTGCGGGCCGCCCGCCTGGAAGGCCATCATGAAGGCCTGGCCGGAGGTGTGCATGACCGCGTGCGCGAACTCGTGCGTGCGGTCGCTGATCCGCTTGAGGATCTCCACACAGACCACCGCGCGCATCTCCGCGCCCGCGTCCCGCCACGCGCGCATGCCGGACCGCATGGCCGGCAGCAGCTCGTCGATGTTCGCGTGCGGGTACTCGACGCCCAGCTCGATGCCGTACGGGGAGACCTCGCCGCCCACCCAGTCGTCCGTGCCGGCCTGGCCGAGATCGAGGCGGTTGCCGAGGAGGGCGTCGAAGGCGGCCTTGCCCGCCGCCGCGTCCAGGCTGCCGTTCTCGCCGTAGGCCTTGGGGTGCTCCGGGTGCGGGGACCAGTACGCGCGCGTGCGGATCGCCTCCAGCGCCTGGTCGAGGGTGGGCCGGTGCTTGGCGATCAGCTCGTGGGCGGTCAGTTCGGCGGCCATGCGGGACCAACTCCTCGTTTCCAGAGCTCTCCGTTGAGCTCATGACCTGGGCAGAAACATGGGCAGGAACAGGCAGTCAGAGTTAGAGTAACCGAACGATCGGTCGGTTCAAGGGGGTCCGCCGCATCTGTGGAAAACCCCGTGCGGGAGGATCGCGCACATGACAGCACTCGACCTCAGCAGCCCCGTGGCCGTTGTCGGCACCGGCACCATGGGCCAGGGCATCGCCCAGGTCGCGTTGGTGGCGGGCCATCCCGTACGGCTGTACGACGCCGCTCCCGGGCGCGCCCAGGCCGCGGCCGACGCGATCGGCGCCCGCCTCGACCGGCTCGTCGAGAAGGACCGCCTCACCGGCGCCGACCGCGACGCGGCCCGCGCCCGGCTGCTGCCCGCCGAGTCGCTTGGCGACCTCGCGGACTGCGCCCTGGTCGTCGAGGCCGTCCTGGAGCGCCTCGACGTCAAACAGGAGCTGTTCCGGGAGCTGGAGGGCGTCGTCGGCGAGGACTGCCTGCTCGCCACCAACACCTCGTCCCTGTCCGTCACCGCGATCGGCGGCGCCCTCGCCAACCCGGTCCGCTTCGTCGGCCTGCACTTCTTCAACCCCGCGCCGCTGCTGCCGCTCGTCGAGGTCGTCTCCGGGTTCGCCACCGACGTCACGTACGCCACGCGCGCGTACGAGACGGCACGCGCCTGGGGCAAGACGCCGGTCGCCTGCGCCGACACTCCTGGCTTCATCGTCAACCGCATCGCCCGGCCCTTCTACGCCGAGGCCTTCGCGGTCTACGAGGCGCAAGGAGCCGACCCGGCCACCATCGACGCCGTCCTGCGCGAGTGCGGCGGCTTCAAGATGGGGGCGTTCGAGCTCACCGACCTCATCGGGCAGGACGTCAACGAGTCCGTCACGCACTCCGTGTGGCAGTCCTTCTTCCAGGACGTGCGCTTCACGCCCTCGCTCGCCCAGCGGCGCCTGGTCGAGTCCGGCCGGCTCGGCCGCAAGAGCGGGCACGGCTGGTACGACTACGCAGAGGACGCCGAGCGTGCTGAGCCGCACACCGCCGAACGGCAGCAGCCGCCCGCCTACGTCGTCGCGGAGGGCGACCTGGGCCCGGCCTCCGAGCTCCTCGCCCTGATCCGTGAGGCGGGCATCCCGGTGCGCGAGGAGGACGAGGACCACGGCACCCGTCTGGTGCTGCCCAGCGGCGGCCAGCTGGCGCTCGCCGACGGCCAGACCTCGGTGGAGTTCCGGGACGTCGTCTACTTCGACCTCGCCCTCGACTACCGCCGGGCCACCCGGATCGCCCTGTCCGCCTCCCAGGACACCTCGCCGCAGACCCTTGCCGAGGCCACCGGCCTCTTCCAGGCGCTCGGCAAGGACGTCAGCGTCATCGGCGACGTCCCCGGCATGATCGTCGCCCGCACGGTCGCCCGCATCGTCGACCTGGCGCACGACGCCGTCGCCAAGGGCGTGGCCACCGAGGAGGACATCGACACCGCGATGCGCCTCGGCGTCAACTACCCGCTCGGGCCCTTCGAGTGGAGCCGCAGGCTCGGCCGCAACTGGGCGTACGCCCTCCTCGACGACCTGCACCTGCGCGACCCGTCGGGGCGCTATGCGCCGTCCCTCGCGCTGTACCGCCACGCGTACGCCTCCGACAAGCGGGAGGGCAACACCTCATGACCACCGCCAAGCGCGACACGTACACGCCGGAGACGCTGCTCTCCGTCGCCGTGCGGATCTTCAACGAGCGCGGCTACGACGGCACCTCCATGGAGCACCTCTCCAAGGCGGCCGGCATCTCCAAGTCGTCGATCTACCACCACGTCACGGGCAAGGAGGAGCTGCTGCGCCGCGCCGTCAGCCGGGCGCTCGACGGGCTCTTCGGGATCCTCGACGAGGAGCACGCGCGCGTGGGGCACGCCGCCGACCGCCTGGAGTACGTCGTACGGCGCATGGTCGAGGTGCTCATAACCGAGCTGCCCTATGTGACGCTGCTGCTGCGCGTGCGCGGCAACACGGAGACCGAGCGGTGGGCCCTGATGCGGCGCCGCGACTTCGACCACCGGGTCGCCGATCTGCTGAAGGCGGCCGCCGCCGACGGGGAGGTGCGGGCCGACGTGGAGGTACGGCTGGCGACGCGGCTCGTCTTCGGAATGATCAACTCGATCGTGGAGTGGTACCGCCCGGACGGCCGCGGCATGAACGAGCGCGAAGTCGCGGACGCGGTGGTGCGGCTGGTCTTCGGAGGGCTGCGGCAGGCGGACTGAACGCCGCCTGCCGCGACGCCGGCCTGAGTACGCGCGCGTGGCCGGATGAGTACGTCGCCCGACGCCTCGGTGCGCCCTCGGCTGGTGGGCTGTGACGCATGATCCAGAACGACGTCCGGTCCACTGCCGACGACCCGACGTGGTGGCGGGCGCCCGCCGTGGCCACGCTGCTGGGGTTGCCGCTCCTCGTGTGGGAGTACTCCTTGTGGGGCGGGAACACCTTCCGTGTCCTCGGGGGTGCGGTCTGCTGGGCGTTCGTCCTGCTCGTGGTGGTGTCGGCCATGGCGATGGCCTCGGGCTGACGACCGGGGCGCACGCTCAGCCCTGCGGCTCCAGGTCCTCCTCCTCGAACACCAGCAGCGTGCGCGAGCTGAGGACCTCGGGGATCGCCTGGAGCCGGGTGAGGACCAGCTCGCGCAGCGCCCTGTTGTCGGAGGTGTGGACCAGGAGCAGCACATCGAAATCGCCCCCGACGAGGGCGATGTGAGAGGCGCCCGGCAGCTGTCTGAGCTGCTCGCGCACCGTGCGCCAGGAGTTCTGGACGATCTTCAGGGTGATGTACGCCGAGGTGCCCTGGCCTGCGCGTTCGTGGTTGACGCGGGCGCCGAAACCGCGGATGACGCCGTCCTCGATGAGGCGGTTGATGCGTGCGTAGGCGTTGGCGCGCGAGACATGGACCCGCTCGGCGACCGACCGTATCGACGCGCGGCCGTCCGCCTGGAGCATCTGGAGGATGTCCTGATCGATGGCGTCGAGCGGACGCGGGGGCGGCAGGGGGGTGCCGCTGTCCGGGCTCTCGGCCATTTGTTCAGGCGACATGTCCCCCCACCTTCCTGCCGTGGACGTACTGCGTTCATTGGAGGCTGTGGAGAACCGTTTGTCCACAGCCTGAGGGGGCCTGTAGCCAAAATGTGCCGACGACCGAACAATCGGTAGGTGAGGCGCATCACAAGAGCTGCGCCTCCCCGTAGCCGCTCCCACGAGGAGGTGCCGTCATGACGGTCATGGAGCAGCGAGGCGCGTATCGGCCATCGCCGCCGCCCGCCTGGCAGCCCCGCATGGACCCCGCGCCGCTGCTGCCCGACGCGGAGCCGTATCGCGTCCTCGGCACCGAGGCCGCCGCGAAGGCCGACCCGGGCCTGCTGCGCCGGCTCTACGCCGAGCTGGTGCGGGGCCGTCGGTACAACGCGCAGGCGACCGCGCTCACGAAGCAGGGTCGCCTCGCCGTGTACCCCTCCACCACCGGCCAGGAGGCCTGCGAGGTCGCCGCCGCGCTGGCGTTGGAGGACCGCGACTGGCTGTTCCCCAGCTACCGCGACACCCTCGCCGCCGTGGCCCGCGGCCTGGACCCCGTCCAGGCGCTGACCCTGCTGCGCGGCGACTGGCACACCGGCTATGACCCGCACGAGCACCGCGTGGCCCCCCTGTGCACGCCGCTCGCCACCCAGCTCCCGCACGCCGTCGGCCTCGCGCACGCCGCCCGCCTCAAGGGCGACGACGTGGTCGCGCTCGCCATGGTCGGCGACGGCGGCACCAGCGAGGGCGACTTCCACGAGGCGCTGAACTTCGCCGCCGTATGGCAGGCGCCGGTCGTCTTCCTGGTCCAGAACAACGGCTTCGCGATCTCCGTCCCGCTCGCCAAGCAGACCGCCGCCCCGTCGCTGGCCCACAAGGCCGTCGGCTACGGCATGCCCGGCCGCCTGGTCGACGGCAACGACGCGGCCGCCGTGCACGAGGTGCTCAGCGACGCCGTACGGCACGCGCGCGCCGGTGGCGGACCGACACTGATCGAGGCGATCACCTACCGCATCGACGCCCACACCAACGCCGACGACGCGACCCGCTACCGCGGCGACTCCGAGGTGGAGACCTGGCGCGGACACGACCCGATCGCCCTCCTGGAGCACGAACTGACCGAGCGCGGCCTGCTCGACGAGGCCGGCAAGCAGGCCGCGCGGGACGCCGCCGAGGCGATGGCCGCCGATCTGCGCGAGCGCATGAACCAGGACCCGGTGCTCGACCCCATGGACCTGTTCGCCCACGTGTATGCCGAGCCCACCCCGCAACTGCGCGAACAGCGGGCCCAGTTGCGCGCCGAGCTCGACGCCGAGTCGGAAGGGTCGCACCGATGACCACCGTCGCCGTCAAGCCGGCCACCATGGCGCAGGCCCTCACGCGCGCGATGCGCGACGCCATGGCCGACGACCCCACCGTGCATGTCATGGGCGAGGACGTCGGCACCCTCGGCGGTGTCTTCCGGGTCACCGACGGCCTCGCCAAGGAGTTCGGCGAGGACCGCTGCACGGACACGCCGCTGGCCGAGGCGGGGATCCTGGGCACGGCGGTGGGCATGGCCATGTACGGGCTGCGCCCGGTCGTGGAGATGCAGTTCGACGCCTTCGCCTACCCGGCCTTCGAGCAGCTCATCTCGCACGTCGCCCGCATGCGCAACCGCACGCGCGGCAAGATGCCGCTCCCGATCACCGTCCGCGTCCCCTACGGCGGCGGCATCGGCGGCGTCGAGCACCACAGCGACTCCTCCGAGGCGTACTACATGGCGACTCCGGGGCTCCATGTCGTCACGCCCGCGACCGTCGCCGACGCCTACGGCCTGCTGCGCGCCTCCATCGCCTCCGACGACCCGGTCGTCTTCCTGGAGCCCAAGCGCCTGTACTGGTCGAAGGACTCCTGGAACCCGGAGCATCCGACGGACGTTGAACCGATTGGCCGCGCGGTGGTGCGGCGCTCGGGCCGGAGCGCCACGCTCATTACGTACGGACCGTCCGTGCCCGTCTGCCTCGAAGCCGCCGAGGCGGCGCGGGAGGAGGGGTGGGACCTGGAAGTCGTCGACCTGCGCTCGCTGGTGCCGTTCGACGACGAGACGGTCTCCGCCTCGGTACGGCGGACCGGGCGAGCGGTCGTCGTGCACGAGTCGGGCGGGTTCGGCGGCCCGGGAGGGGAGATCGCGGCCCGGATCACGGAGCGCTGCTTCCATCACCTGGAGGCGCCGGTGCTGCGTGTGGCCGGGTTCGACATCCCCTACCCGCCGCCGATGCTGGAGCGTCACCACCTGCCCGGCGTGGACCGGATCCTGGACGCCGTGGGGCGTCTGCAGTGGGAGGCCGAGAGCTGATGGCACACGCTTCTGACATGCACAGCCTGGAGTTCAAGCTCCCCGACCTCGGGGAGGGGCTCACCGAAGCGGAGATTGTTCGTTGGCTTGTCGAGGTCGGCGACCTCGTCGCCGTCGACCAGCCGGTCGTCGAGGTCGAGACGGCCAAGGCGATGGTCGACATCCCCTGCCCCTACGCCGGTGTGGTCACCGCCCGCTTCGGTGAGGAGGGCACGGAGCTGCCCGTCGGGGCGCCGCTGCTGACGGTGGCGGTGGGGGCGCCCGCCTCCGGCGCCGAGCCCGAGGGCTCCGGGAACGTGCTGGTGGGGTACGGCACCTCCGAGGCACCGGCGCGCCGCAGGCGCGTACGGCCGACCGCGCCGACGGCACCGGTGGCACCGGCGGGGCAGCCGTCGGGCGGGGCGGCGAACGGTGCCGCCGCGCGCGCGGGCACGCCGGCCGCCGAGCACGCCCCCGCCCCGGGCGTCGCGCGGCCCGTCGGCACAGCTGCGGGGCACGGCCCCGTCGGCCACGCCCGTGACGTGGCACCGGCCGACCAGGAGACCCGTGAGGGCCCTGTGCCCGTGATCTCCCCGCTCGTGCGCCGCCTCGCCCGCGAGCACGGCCTGGACCTGAGGGAGCTGCACGGCTCCGGACCGGACGGGCTGATCCTGCGGGCCGACGTCGAGTACGCGCTGCGGGCCGCCGAGGTGCACGGGCGGACGGCCCAGCCGTCGGCCGAGCCGCACCCGCGCGTGACGCCGACGGCTCCGGCCGCCTCCGCCGCCGTCCCGCCCGCGCAGGCCCCCATCCGCTCCTCCGCCCCCCTCGGCGGTATCCGCACCCCCCTCAAGGGCATCCGCGGTGCCGTCGCCGACAAGCTCTCCCGCAGCCGGCGGGAGATCCCGGACGCGACCTGCTGGGTGGACGCCGACGCGACCGAGCTCATGCGGGCGCGGACCGCGATGAACGCCGCCGGTGGGCCGAAGATCTCCCTCCTCGCCCTGCTGGCCCGCATCTGCACCGCCGCCCTCGCCCGGTTCCCCGAGCTCAACTCCACGGTCGACATGGAGGCCAGGGAGATCGTCCAGCTCGACCATGTGCACCTCGGATTCGCCGCGCAGACCGAGCGGGGCCTGGTCGTCCCGGTCGTACGGGACGCGCACGCGCGCGACGCGGAGTCGCTGACCGCGGAGTTCGCCCGGCTGACCGAGGCGGCCCGCACAGGCACCCTCACGCCCGCGGAACTCACCGGCGGCACCTTCACGTTGAACAACTACGGCGTGTTCGGTGTCGACGGCTCCACGCCGATCATCAACCACCCCGAGGCCGCGATGCTCGGCGTCGGCCGCATCATCCCCAAGCCGTGGGTGCACGAGGGCGAGCTGGCGGTGCGGCAGGTCGTGGAGCTCGCGCTCACCTTCGACCACCGGGTCTGCGACGGCGGCACGGCCGGCGGCTTCCTGCGATATGTGGCGGACTGCGTGGAACAGCCGGCGGTGCTGCTGCGCACGCTGTGACACACCCCCCGGGGCCGGCTGCTTCCCCTGCGTTCCCTGTGATCGTGGAGGCACGCATACTCGGGGGGTGACCGCGTACGAACCGCCGGGTGCGCAAGGCGCCGCCGACGCCCAGCAGGAGTCCGGGCACGACGTCGCGTACGACGCCGTCGTGCTCGCCGGCGGTGCCGCGCGGCGGCTCGGCGGCGCGGACAAACCAGGGGTGCGCGTCGGTGGCCGCCCGCTGCTCGACCGGGTGCTCGCCGCCTGCGCCGACGCGCGGTCCACCGTCGTCGTCGCCGACCCCCGTCCGACCGCGCGGCCGGTCACCTGGGCGCGCGAGGACCCGCCGGGCGGCGGCCCGCTGGCCGCACTCGACGCCGGGCTGCGCCACACCACCGCGGAGCGGGTCGTCGTCCTCTCGGCCGACCTGCCGTTCCTCGACGACGGCACGGTCCGGCGGCTGCTGGCCGCCCTGCGCACCAGCGGCGCCGACGGCGCGCTGCTCACCGACGCCGACGGCCGCGACCAGCCGCTCGTCGCCGCGTACCGCGCGGCCGCGCTGCGCCGCGAACTGGAGGCGCTCGGCCAGGGGCACGACGGCCTCACCGGCCTCCCCCTGCGCCGGCTGACCGGCGCGCTCGGCCTCACCCGCGTCCCCGACCCCGTCGCGTCGTTCGACTGCGACACCTGGGACGACATCGCCACCGCCAGGGCACGCATCAGGGAGCATGGGCACGTGTTGGATGAATGGATTTCCGCAGTCAAGGACGAGCTCGGCATCGAGCTCGACGTCGACACCAAGCTCCTGCTCGATCTCGCCCGCGACGCCGCCCACGGCGTGGCGCGGCCCGCGGCCCCGCTGACCACCTTCCTGGTCGGGTACGCGGCAGCGCAGGCAGGGGGAGGCGAGGGAGGCCCTGAAGCGGTCGCCGAGGCATCCCGCAGGGCCGCCGCCCTCGCCCTGCGCTGGGCGGAGGAGGAGGCCGCCGCCAAGTCCGACGCGGCCCCCGACGCCAAGTCCGACGCTACGCCCGACACCCGCCCGGACGCCGGATGACCGCCCGCGGTATCAAGGCGGACGAGGACGCCGAGGATTTCGACGTCGAGGAGGTGCTCGCCCTCGTGAAGGAACACAACGGCCCCCACACCCCCGGCGACCACATGCCCGTATCCGCCCCGCACGCCCCTGGCTCCCCCACCCCGGACCGCCACCACAAGGCCACCCCCTGGCGCGAGGCACGCGACACCGCCGCCCGCGTCGCGCGTGCCGCCGCCCGGTCCGCCGGCCGCGCTCCCGTCTCGGTCCCCCTCGACGCCGCTCTCGGCCTCACCCTGGCCGCCCCTCTCACCGCCCTCACCGACCTGCCCTCCTTCGACACCTCGGCGATGGACGGCTGGGCCGTCGCGGGCCCCGGCCCCTGGGACGTACGGGACGAAGGGGTCCTGGCCGGGCACGCCGAGCCCGAACCGCTCACCGACGGAGAGGCCGTCCGCATCGCGACCGGCGCCCGGATCCCGCCGGACACCACCGCCGTCCTGCGCAGCGAGCACGGCCGTACGGACGCCAAGGACCGCCTGCACACCAGCCGGGAGATCGAGCCCGGCCAGGACATCCGCCCACGCGGCCAGGAGTGCCGTAACGGCGATCAACTGCTCGCCGTCGGCACCCTCGTGACCCCGGCCGTACTCGGCCTGGCATCCGCCGCCGGATACGACACCGTCACCGCCGTAACCCGCCCCCGCGTCGAAGTCCTCGTCCTCGGCGACGAGTTGCTCACCGAAGGGCTCCCGCGCGACGGCCTGATCCGTGACGCGCTCGGCCCGATGCTGCCGCCCTGGCTGCGCGCACTCGGTGCCGAGGTCACCTCGGTGCGCAGGCTCGGCGACGACGCCAAGGCCCTGCACAAGGCCCTCACCCGCTCCGACGCCGACCTCATCGTCACCACCGGCGGCACCGCGGCTGGCCCCGTCGACCATGTCCACCCCACGCTGCAGCGCATCGGCGCCGAACTCCTCGTGGACGGTGTCAAAGTGCGGCCCGGCCACCCCATGCTGCTGGCCCGCACCAAGGAGAACCAGCACCTCGTCGGCCTGCCCGGCAACCCCCTCGCCGCCGTCTCCGGCCTGCTCACCCTCGCCGAACCCGTGCTGCGTACGCTCGCCGTCCGCCCGACCCCGGAGCGGTACACGCTGCCCCTGAAGGAAGCGGCGCACGGGCATCCGTACGACACCCGGCTCATCCCTGTCGTGCTGCGCGGCGACCATGCTGTGCCGCTGCACTACCACGGGCCGGCCATGCTGCGGGGCATGGCGGCGGCCGACGCCATCGCCGTCGTACCACCGGGCGGTGTCCGCGCGGGGCAGGAGACCGAACTGCTCGACCTGCCCTGGGCGAGTGCCGGCATCGAGGTGTGTTTCACGTGAAACTTCCGGGCCAGGACGCGATAGCCCGGCGGGCGGACGAGCGGAGCGCGACCTATCGGGTGAAGCTCCCGAAGAAGATCGTGGAGCATCCGTTCCGGCAGGTCGCCAAGCGGGTCACGCTGGCCCTGACGCTGCTCGTGGCGACGGCCTTGATCGTCTACGCCGACCACGACGGTTACGACGACAACTCCGACGGTTCCGTCGACCTTCTGGACGCCTTCTACTACGCGACCGTCAGCCTCTCCACCACCGGATACGGCGACATCACCCCCGTCAGTGACGCCGCCCGGTTCACCAATATCTTCGTCATCACGCCCATGCGAGTGCTGTTCCTGATCATCCTGGTCGGCACCACGCTCGAGGTCCTCACCGAACGGACCCGGGAGGAATGGCGTCTGACCCGCTGGAGGTCCACCTTGCGCGACCACACCGTCGTCATCGGGTTCGGGACGAAGGGACGTTCGGCGATCCAGACCGTCTGCGCGACGGGCCTGGGGAAGGATCAGGTCGTCGTGGTCGACCCCAGCTCCAAGGTGATCGACGCGGCGGTCGCGGACGGGTACGCCGGGGTCACGGGGGACGCCACGCGCAGCGAGGTCCTGAAGCGGGCCGAGGTGCACAAGGCACGGAAGATCATCATCGCGACCCAGCGCGACGACACCGCCGTCCTGGTGACGCTGACGGCCCGGCAGCTCAACCGCGGCGCGAAGATCGTGGCCGCGGTGCGCGAGGAGGAGAACGCGCCGCTGCTGAAGCAGTCCGGCGCCGATGCGGTGATCACCAGCGCCAGCGCCGCCGGCCGACTGCTCGGCCTCTCCGTGCTCAGCCCCGCCGCCGGGATGGTCCTGGAGGATCTGATCCAGCAGGGCAGCGGGCTCGACATCGTCGAACGGCCGGTCATAAAGGCCGAGGTGGGCAAGGGCCCGCGGCAGACGGACGACCTGGTGTTGAGCGTCATACGCGGGCACCGGGTGCTCGGATACGACGATCCCGAGGTCGGGAGTCTGCAGTTGACGGACCGGCTCATCACCATCGTGCGCGCGACGCCGGGCACTCAGGTCGCACCTGATGCCCGGCGTCTGCCCCAGGGTTGACGTCCCGCCCCGCTACTTGCGGTTGTACAGCCGCATCGTGATCGGCCCGAAGACCAGCACGAACAGGCCCGCCCAGCCCAGTGACCAGGCGACCTCGTCCGCCGGCCAGTCGCCCGCCATCAACCCGCGGACCGCTGAGGACAGATGGGTGATCGGGCTGTTGTTGACGAAGGCCTGGAGCCAGCCCGGCATGGTCCTCGGGTCGACGAAGACGTTGGACAGGAAGGTGAGCGGGAAGATCACCATCATGCTGACGCCCATCACCGACTTCTCGGAGCGCAGCATCAGCCCGAACATCGTCCAGATCCACGAGAACGCGAAGGAAAAGACCACCAGCAGTGCGATCCCGGCGAGCACGCCGCCGACCCCGCCGTCCGGGCGGTAGCCCAGGATGATGCCGACGGTGAGCATCACGACGGACGCGATGGTGTAGCGCAGGGCGTCGCCCAGCAGATAGCCCACCATGGTCGACGGCCGCCAGATGGGCAGCGACCGGAACCGGTCGAAGACGCCCTTCTCGATGTCGGTGTTCACCGAGACACCCGTGTACATCGTGATCATCACGACCGACATCACCAGGATGCCCGGCAGCAGGAACTGGATGTACTCCTTCGGGGACCCGGCCAGGGCGCCCCCGAACAGGTACGTGTACATCAGCACCATCATGATCGGGAAGGCGGTGACGTCGAAGAGCTGCTCCGGTACGTGCTTGATCTTGAGGATCGCCCGCCAGCCGAAGGTCATCGAGGCCGACCAGGCGCTGGGCCGCGGCGGCCGCTCCCCGGAGACGAGCAGCGCGGCGAGCGACTCGGCGCTGACGGGGGCGAGTTCCTTGCTCTCGGTCTGCGTCGCGGTACTCATGCCGCCACCTCGTCCTTGTCGTCCTTGTCGTCCTTGTCGTCGTTGTCGCGGGTGTCGCGGGCGTCGTGGGTGTCGTGTCCGGTGAGTGCGAGGAACACCTCGTCCAGGCTGGGCTGGCCCAGCGAGAAGTTGTCGACGGTGATGCCGGTGCGGGCCAGCTCGGCGAGCGCGCGGGCGGCCTGTTCCGCCGCGCCCCGCCCGTTGGCCGCACCGGAGCCGACGCGCGCGGTGAGGGCCACGGGATCGGGCTCCAGCTGCACGTCCGCGTCCAGGGTCGTCCGCAGCACGCGCTCGGCCTCCGGCCGCTGCGCAGCCTCGCGCAGCCGCAGATGCACGGAACCGGCGCCCACGGACGCCTTCAGCTCGCCCTTCGTTCCCTCGGCGATCACCTTGCCGCGGTCGATGACGGCGATCCGGGACGCCAACTGGTCGGCCTCGTCCAGGTACTGAGTGGTCAGAAGCACGGTGGTGCCCTGGGCGACGACCGCGCGCACGATGTCCCACACCTGGTTGCGGCTGCGCGGGTCGAGGCCGGTCGTCGGCTCGTCGAGGAAGAGCAGCTCGGGGGTGTTGAGGATGGACGCGGCGATGTCGATACGGCGCCGCATGCCGCCGGAGTAGTTCTTGACCTGCTTCCCGGCCGCGTCCGTCAGCCCGAAGGCCTCCAGGAGCTGCGCGGCACGCTCCCGCGCGGCGTGTTTGCCGTGGCCGAGGAGCCGGGCCAGCAGGACCAGGTTCTCGGTGCCGGTGAGGTCCTCGTCCACGGAGGCGTACTGGCCGGTGAGGCTCACCCGGCTGCGCACCTCGTCGGCCTCACGCACGACGTCGTGGCCGAAGATGTGGGCCTCGCCGCCGTCGGGTCGTAGGAGGGTGGCGAGCATCTTCACCGTGGTCGTCTTGCCGGCGCCGTTCGGGCCGAGGACGCCGTAGACCGTGCCGGCCGGAACCGCGAGGTTCACGCCGTCGACGGCCCGTGTCTCACCGAACGTCTTCACCAGGCCCGCGGTCTCGATCGCGAGACCGGATGTCGTCTGCGTGCTCATGCTTCGGGGTCCTTCCGAGTGGCCTTCCGCATTCGTGGGCTACGCATGGAGAGACTTTTACGGTCGCGCATACTCATCGGTGCCGCACACGGATTTTGCCCGGACCCGCCCAAGGACCGAGGGACTCGGGACCGGGGACCCAGGCCCCGGGGAGTAGCGTCCGTGCCATGCATGCGATCACGATTCCCGAACCTGGTGGGCCCGAGGCGCTGGTGTGGGACGAGGTCCCCGATCCCGTGCCCGGTGAGGGCGAGGTGCTGGTCGAGGTGGTGGCCGGGGCCGTCAACCGCGCCGACATCCTGCAACGCCAGGGCTTCTACAACCCGCCGCCCGGCGCCTCCCCCTACCCCGGCCTGGAGTGCTCCGGCAGGATCGCCGCGCTCGGTCCCGGCGTTTCCGGCTGGGCCGTCGGCGACGAGGTGTGCGCGCTGCTCGCGGGCGGCGGCTACGCCGAGAAGGTCGCCGTGCCGGCCGGCCAGCTGCTGCCCGTGCCCAAGGGCGTGAGCCTGACGCAGGCCGCAGCCCTGCCCGAGGTGGTGTGCACGGTCTGGTCCAACGTCTTCATGGTGTCCCACCTGCGCCCCGGCGAGACCCTGCTCGTGCACGGCGGCTCCAGTGGCATCGGCACCATGGCCATCCAGCTCGCCAAGGCCGTCGGCGCCAAGGTCGCCGTCACGGCGGGCAGCAAGGAGAAGCTCGACCGGTGCGCCGAGCTGGGCGCCGACATCCTGGTCAACTACCGGGAACAGGACTTCGTCGCCGAGGTCAAGAAGGCCACCGACGGGGCCGGCGCCGACGTCATCCTCGACAACATGGGCGCCAAGTACCTCGACCGCAACGTCCAGGCCCTCGCCGTCAACGGCCGGCTCGCCATCATCGGCATGCAGGGCGGCGTCAAGGGCGAGCTCAACATCGGCGCGCTGCTGGGCAAGAGCGGCGCCATCAGCGCGACCTCGCTGCGGCGCCGCCCGCTCGACGAGAAGGCGGCGATCGTCGCGGCCGTACGCGAGCACGTCTGGCCGCTGCTGGACGCCGGCCATGTACGCCCGATCGTCGACCGCGAGATCCCGATGAACGACGCGGCCGAGGCCCACCGTGTGGTGGAGGACAGCGGGCACGTCGGCAAGGTGCTCCTCGTCGCGCCGTAGGACTGTCGTCCGGCGCGTCGAGGGCACCCCTAGCCGCGCCGCAACCGGAGACCGACGAAGGCGAGGCCCAGACCGAGCCCGATCAGGACCAGCCCGCTGCCGAGGGGCAGGACCTGCAGTACGGGCTCGGCGGGGCCCTCGGCATGCCGGCCAGGCTGCCCTACGGGACGGGCGGACGGGGCGGAGGGCACCGTGGAGGCGTCCCGGCCGGAGTCACCGGCGCCGTCCGGGCTCTCGGCCACGCCCCCACCGTCGTCCTCGCCGTCGTCCTCGCCGTCGCCGTCGCCGTCGCCTTCGTCCTCCGGCAACGCCGAGCCCGGGCCGTCCTCGTCACCGACGCCGCCGTCCGACTCCTCCTCCCCGGCTTCCTCCTCCGCGGCTTCCTCGTCCTCCAGCGGCCCCTTCTTCCGCCCCGGCCGCTCTCGTCCTTCACCCGCCCTGCTCCCGGCCCGGGACGGCTTGTCGGAGGGGGCGGGACGGGAAGCGGTGGGCGCGTGGGCGGGAGAGGTGGACGACGCCCGTGTCTCCCGCGTATCCCGCGGATCCCGGGTCTCCCCGGACTTCCCGGTCCCCTCGGCCTTCCCGGGCTCCCCGGACGGGGCCGAGGGATCGGAGGAGGCGGAGGGTCCCCCGGATGGAGCCTCAGCGGCGGAGGAAAGCCGGGGCCCGGCCGAGGAACTGGAGGAGGCCTCGGGGCCGGTCGCAGGTACGGAGGGGGAGGAGGGGGACGCGGCCACACGGGGGGAGACGGACGACCTCGGACCCGTGGATGGGGAGGAAGGCCGGTGC
>NZ_LLZG01000391.1 GCF_001509475.1 Streptomyces regalis | reverse complement strand
GGTGACCTCCAGCGCCACCGGGACCGCATCGGGGTGCGTCACGCTGCGCGGGTCGCGGGCCGTGGCGTAGACCTTGCCGGCACCGCGTGCGTACAGCTCCTCCACCAGCGCCTTGCCGATGCCCCGGCTGCCACCGGTGACGAAGACGTTGGCGCCCTTCAAAGCGGTCATGACTCTCTCCACAGAATGAGAAACCGATGGGTTTCCACTAAGGTAAACCGATCGGTTTCCAAGCGCAAGCCCGGCGGGGTCCCCAGCTTCACCGGGGCGTTCCGTATCCATGGATCCCTGGGATGACGAGCTCTCCACCTGTCTGTCCGGCCTGGTCGATGTCGGCGTCGTCCAAGCCCAGTTGGAGCTTGAGGTCGAGCTTCCCGGCCGTGTCGTAGAGCCACTCCGGCACGGTGTCGGGCGTGAGGTGGAGGCGGAGGGCTGGGGGCAGGGGGATGCCTTCGACGCCGGAGAGGGTGCCCGTCAGGCTCTCGACGTACAGGGAGATGTGGTCGCCCCGCAGCGTGGACGTGGAGCCGGGCGCTCCGTCGATGTGCTGGATCTGCGGGCCGACGGGTACGGCCATCTTTAGGTCGCGGATCGTGACGTCCGCCGCGGAGAACTTGAGCACCCGCTTGGGCCCGGCGGCCGTGTCCACGGTCACCACGCCGCCGAAGACGAGGTCGCGCAGTTCGAGGCGGCTTCCCTTCAGGTTCCAGGACTCGGCGGCGAATCGGCCGGCGCTCTTGTCTTCGGGAGCCTTGAGATCGCTGATGTCACAGGTACGGGCGGACCTCGTGGGGGGCGCCGGTGGGGACGACGGCTCGGTCGTCCGATGGCCGGGGGTGAGTGACGTGGGGGGCACGGCCGATGGTGCGTCGGATGGTTCCGTGGTCGTCGGCGTCGGCGTCGGCGTCGGCGTCGGCGTCGGAGCGGCCAGGCTCGGTGAGGGGCTCGCGTCGCGTGCCGGATTCTGCTGCTCGGTGTCACCGTGAAGGAGGGAACCGAGGATGTCCGCAAGGCCGGTGGCGGCAGCGGTCGCGCTCGGTGAGGCGTTCGGAGCCGGGGCGAGGCCCGTTTCCTCGTCAGCCAAGTGCTCCGGCCGCTTCATGGACTCGTCGCTCGTGGGGGCACCGGGCGTGCCGGCGACAGCGGAGAGAGTGGGGGCCGTGGCGGGGGGCGCTGTGTCGGCGGGCCGGGCACAGTCGACACCGTCGCCGGGCGTCTCTTCGGGAGCTGAATGAGCCGCGGTGACGCTCGCGTCGGCTGCGGGCGGACGCTGACTCGCCAGGACGAGGACGGTTGGCAGCGCAGTCAGTGCGAGAGCCTTCCCGAGCGGCAGGCGCAGTCGGGTCAGCGTGGACGTGCGGGGAACGGCGTGACGGCCTCTCGTTGGCCGGGCGTAGAGGGGCGCCAGGGCCGGGAGCCCACCCGTGGCCGCGCACAGCGTGCCGACGAAGAATCCGCCGAAGTTGGCGATGGGAAGCGACAGCACCCCGAGGGAAACGGCGACGCATCCGGCGAAGAACCTGATGGCCGGCTGGAACCACACGTGGCCGCCACGGCGGCGGTCGCCGCAGCGAGCCGAGCGCGTCCAGAGTGTCGTCGTAGACCGCCGACTCCCCGACCAAGTACACCCGGGCGTCCCGCGGTCTTGGCGGTGCGGCGCAAGGTGTCGACGCCGACATGGGCGCTCCTCCGGCAGAACAGCCGTGCCGCGGTGTCGAGCAAGCAGTCGCGTGTCGAGGCGGCGCTGCCGGCCTGTGCGGGCTTCGACCTTGACGGGCCGCTCCAGGGTCGGAAGCGAGTTGTCCACTTGCATCGTGGAAACCGATCTGTTTTCCTAAGTGGAAACAGATCGGTTTCCGACCGATAGTCGGCCTATGACCAGCAACTAAGGGGAATAGTGAGTACCACCTTGGACCGTGGGGCGCCCGCCTCCGGGAAGACAGATTCGGGCCGCCGCGGCTCACATGGCGTGCGCTGGTGGGTGCTCGTCGTGCTGGGCGTGGCGCAGCTCATGGTCACGCTCGACGCGACCGTCGTGAACATCGCGCTGCCCGAAGCGCAACACGACCTCGGTTTCAGTGACGGCAGCCGGCAGTGGGTCATCACGGGCTACGCCTTGGCGTTCGGCAGCCTGCTGCTGCTCGGTGGCCGGCTCGGTGACCTGTTCGGCCGCCGTACGACCTTCGTGACCGGCCTGATCGGTTTCGCGGTCGCATCCGTCGTCGGCGGCGCGGCCGGCAGCTTCGAGATCCTCGTCGGTGCGCGTGTGGCCCAGGGCGTCTTCGCCGCGCTGCTCGCGCCCGCGGCGCTCTCGCTGCTCAGCGTGACCTTCACTGAGCGGTCCGAGAGGGCGAAGGCCTTCGGTATCTTCAGTGCGTTGTCCGGTGCGGGTGCCGCGGTGGGACTGCTGCTCGGCGGCATGCTCACCGAATGGGCGTCGTGGCGCTGGGTGATGTACGTGAACGTCATTTTCGCGGGCGTCGCGCTGGCCGGTGCGTTGCTGTTGCTGGCCAAGCCTGCGGTGACCGAGCGACCCAAGATCGACATTCCTGGCACCGTCGTGGTGAGCGCCGCGCTGTTCGCCATCGTCTACGGGTTCGCGCATGTCGAGTCCACCAGCTGGACCGACCCGGTCGCCCTCGGCTCCATGATCAGCGGCGTCGTGCTGCTCGCGGTGTTCGCCTGGCTGGAGCTCAGGGTCGCGCATCCGCTGCTGCCGCTGCGCGTCGTGCTGGACCGGACCCGGGGTGGTTCGTTCCTGGCCGTGTTCGTCCTGGGCATGGGGATGTTCTCGATCTTCCTGTTCCTGACCTACTACCTGGAGGCCAGCATCGGCTACTCGCCGATCGAGGCCGGTCTGTCCTTCCTGCCGATGGTCGGGGGCATCGTCGCCTCGTCGACCACGGTGCCTTCGCTGCTGCTGCCCAAGGTTGGCCCGAAGGTCGTGGTCAGCGCCGGCTTCCTGGTCTCCGCGTCCGGCATGGCCTTGCTGGCCCGGCTTGGGCTGGACAGCGGCTACGTCGCCGACATCATGCCCGGCATGATCCTGCTGGGTCTCGGCATCGGTGCGGTGATGACCACCGCGTTCCAGGGGGCGACCGCAGGCGTGCACCACGAGGACGCGGGCGTCGCCTCGGCGCTGCACCAGCCAGCAGGTGGGCGGCTCGATCAGTACGGCGCTGCTGACCACCGTTGCCTCGTCGGCCGCGACCGACTACCTGTCCTCGCACAAGCCCGGCGCGCTGACCGTGGCCCAGGCCGGGGTCGAGGGCTACACGGCCACCCTGGCGTGGGGCGCCGGGATCTTCGTGGTCGGTGCGGTGCTCGCGGCGTTCCTGATGCCGAATCGGGCTCTGGAGCCCTCGGAGGGCGAGCCCGTGATCGCCCACTGAGCCCGAATCCACCGTGGACGTGGTGACAGATGCCCTGCGCTGATTGGTGCTCTCAAGGCACAAGCCAGCGCAGGAAGACAGGGGCATCTCCGGGATGGTGCCCACCTCTACCCGCGCGTTCCGTCTTCAGTAAACCGATCATCGCCGGTAGAGGGCACCCACGATGTGGGCTGAATTTGTAAGGCCGATGGGCACGCCGGCCATGGGGGGGCACCGAGTGCAGTCACAGCAGCGGCAGGCGAGCGATGCCGGGCGCGCCGAACACGCCAAGGAGGGTAGGCGCACCGATCCTGGAGACCGCGATGGCGGTGCCGACGTCCGGTCGGCACTCCCATCAAGGCGTCGCCCGGCTTCTACCGCTTCCTCGCGGAGTTCGAGTCGCTGCGACAGATCACCAGCGGTATCCGCTCGATCCTCTCCTGCGACGCCCGAGGCGGCGCGGCCCTGACCCGGTGCTGGATGATGATGGCTGTCGCCTCATTGCGGCCGCGCTCTTCGGCTTCGGGTGACGCGCCGGTACGACCCCCAGGGGCTGCGCCGCGTCCCCACGGTGACGAAGCCCGAGAAGACCGCCGCCCCCAACGGTCGTAAACCGATCGGTTTTCAATGGGCCGGAATCGAGTTAACCTCGCAATATGACCACCGAGGCGAAGTCAAACTCACGAGAGCGGCTGCTGGAGGCGGCGGCCACGCTCACCTACCGAGACGGCGTCAACATCGGCGTCGACGCACTGTGCAAGGCGGCGGGGGTGTCGAAGCGCTCCATGTACCAGCTGTTCGAGAGCAAAGGCGAGCTGCTGGCGGCGAGCCTGGAGGAGCGGGCCGCCTCCTATGTGGCGACGCTCCTGCCCACAGCGGACGACAACCGTCCACCCCGCGAACGGATCCTGCACGTCTTCGAGCAGGCGGAATCGCAGGCGGGTGCACCCGACTTCCAGGGCTGCCGGTACCTGGCCGTGCAGATCGAGCTCAAGGATCAGAGTCACCCCGCGAGCCGGGTGGCCCACCGGGTCAAGGAGAACCTGACCGCCTTCTTCCGTGCCGAGGCCGAGCAGGGCGGGGCGAGCGACCCGGACCTGCTGGCCCGGCAGCTGATCCTGGTCTTCGACGGCGCCAGCGCCCGCGCGGGAATCAGGGCCGACACGCCGACAGGGCTTATCGCTCCCACGGTGACCACCCTGCTCGATGCGGCGGACGTGCGCTGACGTATCGCGCGTATGAGCGCTCTCTGCGATCGATACGCCCGCCGAAGGTGCCGCCGGCCTCCGGCGACACCCGGCCGGTGCGCGATCCTCCGGAACCTCGCCCAGCCGACCCCTGTCGAGAGGCAAGGGGGCCACCCTTGGGCTTGCGCCTGGAAACCGATCGGTTTACGGTGGTGAAACTGATCGGTTTCCCGCCGTGGGGGCGGGTCTCGCGACGAGACTCACGAGGAGCGCCGGATGACGACCACCGCGCACGACACCGAGGGGCAGCTGGCGGAACCGAGGCTTCCGGCGAAGCTGGCCGCCCACCCGTCGGTGCAGGCCGTACTTGCCCGGCGCGAGGCCGGTGGCGCGGCGAGCCCGCCGCTGGTGATCGACGCGGAATGGCTGCGCGAGCTCTGCCTGGCGGCCGGTGCGGACGACGCCGCCGCGGTCAGCCTGGACCACCCCGATCTGGCCGGTGAGCGCGAGCACGCGCAGGCCGCGCTGCCCGGCACCCGCACCCTGATCGCGATGGCGGTCCGGATGAACCGCGACAACTGCCGCTCCCCGGCCCGCAGCGTGGCCAACCAGGAGTTCCACCAGACCGACGAACAGGCCAACCACGCCGCCCGCACGGTCACCCGGGCACTCCAGGACGCCGGTTACCGCGCGCTCAATCCCTCCGTCGGCTTCCCGCAGGAGATGGACCGCTTCCCCAGGGAGCGGATCTGGGTGGTGGCGCACAAGACGGTCGCGGTGGCCGCGGGGCTCGGCGTGATGGGCCTGCACCGCAACGTCATCCACCCGAAGTTCGGCAGCTTCGTCCTGCTGGTCACCGTCCTGGTGGACGCGGAGGTGAGCGAGTACGGCCAAGCGCTGGACTACAACCCCTGCATCGACTGCAAGTTGTGCGTCGCTGCCTGCCCGGTCGGCGCCATCGCCAAGGACGGCGCCTTCGACGCACTGGCCTGCACCACGCACAACTACCGCGAGTTCATGAGCGGGTTCACCGACTGGGCACAGACCGTGGCCGACAGCGAGGACGCCGCCGACTACCGCTCCCGGGTCACCGACTCCGAGAGCGCCTCCATGTGGCAGAGCCTGTCCTCACCCCCCGGCTACAAGTCCGGCTACTGCCTTGCCGTCTGCCCCGCCGGCGAGGACGTCCTGGGCCCCTACCTGGACGACCGCAAGACGTTCATGGACACCGTGCTGCGACCACTCCAGGACAAGAAGGAAACCCTGTACGTCCTGCCGGGCTCGCACGCGCAGGAGTACGCCCAACGCCGCTTCCCGCACAAGCCCGTCAAGGAAGTCACCGGCGGCTGGCAGCCCCCGGCGAAACGCTCCGCGTCCACCGACCGAGAGACACGCACGTCATGAATGGCATCCACCCCTTCCGCGTCCTGCGCGCCAAGCCTCTGTGGATCGCCAACGGCGTCATCACGGGCGCCCTCGCGCTGCTGTTCACCGTGTTCTACGTCGGCGCCAACATCGACCCGGCCGGCCACATGAAGGAACTGCCGGTCGGCCTGGTCAACGCCGACAAGGGAGCCGCCGTCGGCGGCAAGCAGGTCAACCTCGGGGCTCGGATCACCGAGTCGATCAAGAAGTCCACCGCTGGCGGGGACAAGATCGACTGGAAGGTGATGAACCAGAAGGAGATGAAGGAGGAGCTCGGCAAGGGCAAACTGTTCGGCGCGCTCGTCGTGCCCGCCGACTTCACCTCGGCCACCACCGCACTGACCGGCACCGCACCCGCCGGGACCCCGGCCCGCCCAACGCTGACAGTGCTCACCAACCAGTCCGCCGGCAGCATCGGCTCCAGCCTGGCCCGGACGGCGACGACGACCGCGGCCGAGAACGCCTCACTCCAGCTCGGCAGGCAGCTGACCGCGCAGACCGGCGCCCAGCAGACGAAGCTGCCCGCCGCGGCCCGCATCCTGCTCGCCGACCCGGCCGCCGTCACGGTGAAGGACGGCCATCCGCTCGACTCACACAGCGGCCTGGGTCTGACGGCGTTCTACTACGCGCTCACCCTCGTGGTCGTCGGCATGCTCTCCGCCAACGTCATCAGCGGCCAGGTCGACCACGCCCTCGGCTACACCCACAACGACATGGGCCCGCTGCGCCTGCACCGCCCACTGATCCGGGCGAGCCGGGTCCAGACCCTCGCCATCAGCAGCACCCTCATGGCTGGCCTGTCCCTGCTGATGGGCACCCTGGTCCTGGCCGGCGCGGTCGGCATCATGGGCATGGACGCCCCCCACCTGCCGCTGCTGTGGCTGTACTCGGTGTGTGCCATCGCCGTCACCGGAATCGGCGCGCTCACCCTCCTCGCGGTCTTCGGCACACCCGGCATGCTGGTGGTCACGCTGGTCTTCATCGGGATGGCGGTACCCACGGCCGGCGCCACCACCCCACTCGACGCGCTGCCCGGCTTCTACCGCTTCCTCGCGGAGTTCGAGCCGCTGCGGCAGATCACCGGCGGAATCCGCTCGATCCTCTACTACGACGCCCAGGGCGACGCGGGCCTGACGCGGGGCTGGGTCATGATGGCGGCCGGCCTCGTGGCGGCAGCACTGTTCGGTTTCGGCGTACTCGGCTGGTACGACCGCAGGGGGCTGCACCGCATCCCGGCGGAAACGACGCCTGAGAAGACCGCCGTCCCGGCGTAGCAGCGGCAGGCCGAGCCTCTGCCCGACCCCCCTGGAAACCGATCGGTTTTAATTTTCTCCACTTCGAGTTAACCTCGCGGTATGACCACCGAAGTGAAACTGAGCTCCAGGGAGCGGCTGCTGGAGGCAGCGGCCACCCTCACCTACCGAGACGGCGTCAACATCGGCGTCGAGGCCCTGTGCAAGGCGGCGGGAGTGTCGAAGCGCTCCATGTACCAGCTGTTCGCGAGCAAGGACGAACTCCTGGCAGCAAGCCTGAAGGAGCGCGCCTCCGCCTACGTGGCAACTCTCCTGCCCGCGGCGGACGACGGCCGCTCACCCCGCGAGCGGATCCTGCACGTCTTCGAGCAGGTGGAATCACAGGCCGGCGCCCCCGAGTTCCGCGGCTGCCGGTACCTGGCCGTACAGATCGAACTCAAGGACCAGAGTCACCCCGCGAGTCAAGTCGCCCGCCAGGTCAAGGAGAACCTGACCACCTTCTTCCGCACCGAGGCCGAACAGGGCGGGGCGGACGATCCCGGTCTGCTGGCCCGGCAGCTCAGCATGGTCTTCGACGGCGCCAGCGCCCGCGCGGGAATCGGCGCCGACAGCCTGACCGGGCTCATCACGCCCACAGTGACCACCCTGCTCGACGCGGCAGGCGTGCACTGACGCACCACCCACCCAGAATGCTCCCTCACTTCCCCGTACTCGCGGGAAGTCCTACGGCCGTACGCGTGTTGCCGAGCATGCCGCACGCGAAGAAGGTCGTGGTCCTGTCGGCATCAGCACCCAGCGACAGGTGCACGGTCTCCCAAATCCTCATCCAGCCGGCCCGGACGACCTCACCGATCAGGTCGTCACCCTGCGCCTCGGCGGCCGCCACGGCGACGTATCCCTGCATCTGCATCAGGAGCGTTTCGGGGCGCGTCGAGATCAGCTGCGCGTAGGCGCTCGTCATGGCCTGGAAGGCCCGCTCGCCGCCCTCCAGTCCGTCGGCGGCCCTCTCGAAAGCCAGGCGGGTGTCTTCCATGCTCCGCAGCAATGCGGAGACGAAGATCGTCTTCTTGTCGGGGAAGAGCCGGAAGAGATACGGCTGCGTGACGCCGACCCGGTCGGCGATCGCCGCGGTGGAGGTGCCGTGGTAGCCCGTGCGCGCGAACTCGGCGATCGCCGCGCGGATGACGCCCTCACGCCTCTCCTGCGCACTCATCCTGCCCATGAGGTCATTCTCCCTACTCGAACTTGCAGATGGAAACCGATCGGTTTACTATAGCGGAAACTGATCGGTTTCGAGTGAGTTCGGGAGTCCATGATGACGACAGATCGGCCGGTGGCACTCGTGACGGGTGCGTCATCGGGCATCGGGAAGGAAACCGCGCTCGCGCTGGTCGCAGCCGGATTCGAGGTAGTCGGCACAAGCCGTGACACTTCACGCGTCACGCCGCTCGACGGCGTGACGTTCCTTGGACTTGACGTCGCCAGTGACGCCTCGGTTGCCGCAGTGGTCCAGGAGGTGAGCGAGCGGTTCGGGCGGATCGACGTCCTGGTCAACAACGCCGGTGTCGGCTCGATGGGTGCGGCCGAGGAAACCTCCCTCGCGCAGGCCCAGTCCGTCTTCGACACCAACGTCTTCGGGGTCATGCGCATGGTGAACGAGGTCCTGCCGCACATGCGCGCTCAGCGACGCGGGCGCATCATCAACATCTCGTCCGTGCTCGGGTTCCTGCCGCAGCCCTACATGGCCGCCTACGCCGCCTCCAAGCACGCGGTCGAGGGCTACACCGAATCCCTGGACCACGAGGTCCGTGACCACGGCGTCCGGGCGCTCATCGTCGAACCCGCCTACACCAGGACCGGATTCGAGGCCAACAGCGCGAAGCCCGACACCCCCCTGCACGCCTACGCGAAGCAGCGGCAGACCGTCGACCGCGTGCTGGCGGAGGCGGTCAGGGGCGGCGACGCCCCCGCCGTCGTCGCCAAGGCGATCGTCGCGGCAGCGACCGATACGAAGCCGAAGCCGCGCTACACAGCCGGCCCTCTGGCCGGACGCGCTCGCGTTCTGCGCCGCCTCGCCCCCGCCGGGGTCTTCGACAAGCAGATCCGCAAGATGAACCAACTGGCCGGCTGACGCGCAGGCGTTGCCTGGGCTTTCCGAACAGCCGCCCCACCCCCACCAGACAGAGGACACTTTGATGCCAGAGCGCAATCCCATCCTGATCACCGGTGCCGCCGGCGAAATCGGTGGTGTGAGCCGGACGATGGTCGACATGCTGCTTGAACAAGGGCACCCGGTACGGGCGTTCGTACGGCAGGACGACGAACGCGCGCATTCGCTCCGCCAGGCCGGCGCCGAGGTCTTCGTCGGTGACCTGCTCACCATCGCCGACGTGACCGCCGCACTGAAGGGCGTCCGGCGCATCTACTTCAGCATGAGCCTGTCGCCGTACTACACCGACGCCGTCAGCCTGATGGCCGCGGCGGCGCGGGCCCAGGGCGACATCGAGGTGTTCGTCAACATCTCCGAGTACGAGCAGTCGTTCATGACCTTCGACAACATGACCGCGCCGGAGGAAGAGCGGCGCGCGAGGCTCGGCGGAATCGTCGCCAACTGGTCGCCGCAGCAGCGGGCCCACTGGGTCGCCGAGCGGGTGCTGGAGTGGTCCGGCGTCCCGACCGTAAACATTCAGGCGGCCTTCTTCGTCGAGAACCCCATCATGACCTGGCTGGCCCTGAGCACTCTGGCCGACGGTGAACTGCGCCTGCCCTTCGGCGACCACCGGCTCGCACCCATCGCCGGTTACGATGTCGCCGAACTGTGCGCGAAGATCCTGGCCGACCCGGCGCCGCACATCTCCAAGTCCTACGCGCTCACCGGGCCGGAGCTGAAGGACATGCACGGGATCGCGGAGGACTTCGCGGCCGTGCTGGGACGCCCGGTCACGTATGTTCCCGAAGACATCGAAACCTGGAACGAGACCTACGTGGACACCCACATGTCCGCGTACCCGCACATCGCGGAGCACCTGAAGACCCTGACCCGGATCATCGGCCGCGGAGGATACGGCGGCATCACCGACGAGCTGGAAACCCTGCTCGGACGCCCGCCGAAGACCGTGCGCTGGGCACTGGAGAACCACCCGCGCATCCGGAAACTGGCGACTGGTCTATGACATTGATCGCGCCCTGGTTGAACTCGACGAGCGGTGGTGTTCCCGGGGGCGCGGGTGGTTCTCCAACGCCCAGGGCGCGGGACATGGTGGCGGTGACGCGCCGGTCGAAGAGGGTCTCCTCCACTCCCACGTCGATCCGGTCCTGGCCGGGGGGGAGGAGGAGGAGACGTCCTCAGGGGCGCGGGCCTGGCTGTTGAGGGCACGATGCGCGAGCCGCGCCGGGTCTGCCGCCTTCCCGGCCGGTCGGGCGGGCGGATCAGCGCAGTCCGGCGAAGAGATCGTTCTCGGGTACGGTGGCGCCGGTGGCGTCCTGGACCCGTACGAAGGTCTCCATGCCCATCAACTCGCCGAACCTCTCCTTGCCCATCTTGAGGAAGAAGATGTTCTCGCCCTGACTGGCGTGGGCGGCCAGCGCGTCGAACTTCTGGCCGCTGAACGCGGTGGTGTCCACCCACGTGGTGATCTCGTCGTCGGGGAGGCCGATCTCGGCCAGCGCGGCGGCCTCGGCAGGATCCGGCTCCGGCATGTCCTCACCGAACTCGCGCATGGTCTCCCCGAACTGCTGCATCATCGAGCGGGGCATCGTGGTCCAGTACACCTTCGGTGTCAGCGCGGTCATCTCCAGCGCCGCCATAGTGATGCGGTGGGCCTGGATGTGGTCGGGGTGGCCGTAGAAACCGTTCTCGTCATAGGTGACGACCACGTCGGGTCGGTAGTGCCGCATGAGTTCCGCGAGTCGGGCAGCGCCTTCCGCCACGGGGGTCTGCCAGAAGGAGCCGGGGGCGTCGTTGCTCGGCCAGCCCATCATCCCGGAGTCGGCATAATCCAGCATCTCCAGATCGCTCACCTTCAGGACCTCACAGCTCGCCTCAAGTTCTCGACGGCGCATCAAGGCGACCGCCGCCGGATCGTGCCCGGGATCGCCGGGCTTGACACCCCCCGGTCCGTCACCGCAACCGCCGTCGGTACACGTCACGAGAACCGTGCGGATGCCTTCCGCCGCGTACCGCGCGAGGACCCCTCCGGTTCCGGTGGCCTCGTCGTCGGGGTGGGCGTGTACTGCCATGAGCGTCAAGGGCCGGTCAGTCATGAAACAGTCCTCCTGCAGAAATACGTCTTGGTCCGAGTGCGCGGCGGGCGTACCGCGATCCCGGGGCCCGGGTCCTGGTGGGGCGGACGACCTTGTGGTCTCCGAGTTCCCCGCCCATGCGGCGCCGGTCCGTCGTCGATGCAACCGTCCCGACCGGCCCGGCTGTTCCCGACGCGGCCGTTTGGCCCTCCAGGCGTCTGCGTTTCAACGTGAACGAGGTAGAGGCGCGACCTGCACGTCAGCGCCACGTCGGATCCGCTTCCTCCGGCGCCAGCCGGCCCCGACACGCAGGTCGACGACAAGGCCCCGGGCGTCAAGTGTGGTGCGGTGTCGATCTGTAGCGACGGGACAGGCGCCGTGTCCCAGAGATCGGCACGATCGACAGGTGCTGGGCGAGGAGCCAGGCGAGGGCGACCTGCCCGGGCGTGGCGTCCTTGCTCTGGGCGAGTGCGACCACATGGTCCACGAGAGCCCGGTTCTCCGCGGTGAACCGAGGGATGGTCGTGCGGACGTCGCCGTCCGTGAACGACGTGGACGCGTCCACCGTCCCGGTCAGGAACCCCTTGCCGAGCGGGCTGAACGGCACGAACCCGATGCCGAGTGCCGCCGTGTCCCACCTCCCGCGCGGCCCGCAGGACCCTTTCGGAGTTTCGCGCGGCGTCGGCACGCAGTCGCCGCGAGGCATCGGTGGCGCCGGCGCGGGCATAGTGCGGCCGGTGGCCCGGCGCTTCGGCGAACTGGGCGCCACCGTCGCCGTGATGGGCCGGTCCCAGGAGAAGACGGCGGCCGTCGCGGCCCAGGTCGGCGGCAGGGTCCTGTTCGCCGGTGAACTCGCCGGAGGGCGCGCGACCCGCAGCCGACCCGCCAACTCCGCAGGCGGTCGGCCGAGTTGACGGGCGTGCCGTTGGTGCCCCTGCGGTAGCCGCTCAGCGGTCCAGTGGCTTGTGGGCGGTCTCGGGCAGGCGCAGATACACGAGGGACGAGCCGAGGCAGAGGGCGGCGACGTACCAGGGGAAGAGGCCCGAGTGGCCCAGCTCCTTGAACAGCGTGCCGACGTACGGCGCCGTACCGCCGAACATCGCGACCGTCAGCGAGTACGGGAACCCGATGCCCGCCGCCCGCACCCGCGGCGGAAACACCTCGGCGTTCACGGCCGCGCTGATCGAGGTGAACCCGGTCAGCAGCACCATGCCGGCGCACTGCACGAGCAGCAGTACCGCGAACGAATCGCGCAGGGCATGCAGCAGGGGCACGGTGAGGAGGGTGAAGCCCAGGCCGAAGAAGAGGAGCAGGGGGCGGCGGCCGAAGCGGTCGGAGAGCAGGCCGCCGAGGGGCTGGAGCAGGGCGAAGAAGGCCAGCGAGATCGTTCCCGCCAGCAGCGCGTCCGACTTCTCTATGCCCGCGTTGAGTTCGGCGTACGTCGGCAGGTACGACGTCCATGTGTAGTACGCGATCGTGCCGCCCGCCGTGATCCCGCAGATCAGCAGGGACTGGCGCGGGTGGCGGCGCAGGGCCTCCAACAGGCCGGGGCGCGGCGCGTGTTGCTGCTCGGCGCTCCTCGTCTCCTGTGCGCCCTGCCGGATCCAGAAGCCGACCAGGCTGAGGACGGCACCGAGGACGAAGGGCAGCCGCCAGCCCCAGCCGTTCATCTGCCCGTCGCTCAACGTGTCCACCAGCAGTGTCGCGATGCCCGACGCCACCAGCTGACCGGCGGTCGTCGACACGTACTGGAAGCTGGAGAACAGCCCGCGCCGACCCGGTCCCGCCGACTCCACCAGGAAGGTCGTCGACGCGGCGAACTCGCCGCCCACCGACAGGCCTTGGAGCAGGCGGGCCAGGACCAGGACCACCGGAGCGAGGACGCCGACCGTCTCGTACGTCGGGGTCAGGCCGACCAGCAGGCTGCTGCCGCCCATCAGGAGGATGGTGACCGTGAGCGCGGCGCGCCGCCCCCGCCGGTCCGCGATCGCGCCCATGAGCAGTCCGCCCACCGGACGCATGAAGAAGCCCACCGCGAACACCGCGAACGTCGACAGCAGCGGCACCAGGGAGTTGTCCGCGCTCTTGGGGAAGACCTCGGCCGCGATGTAGGTGGCGAGGAACGTGTAGGCGTACCAGTCGTACCACTCCACGGCATTGCCGACCGAGGCGGCGAGGAGCTGGCGTACGGGCCGATTCGTCGGCGGGGAAACCGTGCGCGTCGTCTCTGTCATGATCGCGACCATCCCCGCACCCCGGCCCCGGCACACCTCCCGTACCGACGACTTTCACACGAGCGCCACCAGACCCTTCCCTGACGTTTGGTGCTCCTGGAACACTCCTTCCGCGCGCATTCCGTCATCACCGGCCGGTCAAATCCCCCTCCATGGGAAGAGGTCCCTCACTCATGCCCGAAGTCAACCGGCGCCGATTTCTTCAACTCGCGGGCGCGACAACGGCGTTCAGTGCTCTGTCGAGCAGCATCCAGCGGGCCGCCGCGCTCCCGGCGAACCACCGCACGGGGTCGATCGAAGACGTCGAGCACATCGTCGTCCTGATGCAGGAGAACCGTTCCTTCGACCACTACTTCGGCAAGCTGCGCGGCGTCCGCGGCTTCGGCGACCCGTGCCCGGTGAAGCTGGACAACGGCAAGTCGAACTGGCACCAGTCGGACGGCACCAAGGAGATCCTGCCGTTCCACCCGGACGCCGACGACCTCGGCATGCAGTTCCTGGAGGGTCTGCCGCACAGCTGGCCGGACGGTCAGCAGGCGTACAACGGGGGCAAGTACGACAAGTGGCTGCCCGCCAAGGGCACCACGACCATGGCGTACCTGACCCGCGAGGACATCCCCTTCCACTACGCCCTCGCCGACGCCTTCACCGTCTGCGACGCCTACCATTGCTCCTTCATAGGCGGCACCGACCCGAACCGCTACTACATGTGGACGGGTTACACCGGCAACGACGGCACGGGCGGCGGCCCGGTCCTCGGCAACGACGAGCTCGGCTACGGCTGGACGACCTACCCCGAGCGCCTGGAGCAGGCGGGCATCTCCTGGAAGATCTACCAGGACATCGGCGACGGCCTGGACGCGGCCGGCTCCTGGGGCTGGATCGAGGACGCCTACCGCGGCAACTACGGCGACAACTCGCTGCTGTACTTCAACAAGTACCGCGAGGCGGGGCCCGGCGACCCCTGGTACGACAAGGCCCGCACCGGCACCGACGTCAAGAACGGCGACGGCTACTTCGACCGGCTGAAGGCCGACGTCAAGGCCGGCAAGCTGCCGCAGATCTCCTGGATCACCGCCCCCGAGGCCTTCTCCGAGCACTCCAACTGGCCCTCCAACTACGGCGCCTGGTACATCGCCCAGGTCCTGGACGCCCTCACCGCCAACCCCGAGGTCTGGTCCAAGACCGCCCTGTTCATCACGTACGACGAGAACGACGGCTTCTTCGACCACATGGTGCCGCCGCTCCCGCCGAAGGACGCCTCCCAGGGCAAGTCCACGGTCGACGTCTCGCTCGACCTCTACCCCGGCGACAGCAAGCGCCCGGCCGGCCCCTACGGCCTCGGTCCGCGCGTGCCGATGCTGGTCGTCTCGCCGTGGAGCAAGGGCGGTTACGTCTGCTCCGAGACCCTCGACCACACCTCGATCCTCCAGTTCATGGAGCGCCGGTTCGGCGTCAAGGAGACGAACGTCTCCCCCTGGCGCCGTGCCATCTGCGGCGACCTGACCTCGGCCTTCGACTTCTCCCGCAAGGACAGCCGCCCGGCCGCGCTGCCGGAGACCGACGAGTACGAGCCGCAGGACCGCGAGCGTCACCCCGACTACAAGCCGACGCCGCCGGCCGACCCGGACATGCCGCGGCAGGAGCGCGGCCTGCGCCCCTCCCGGCCGCTCAAGTACGCCCCGTACGTGGACGGTTCGGTGGACGCGGCGGCCGGCAAGTTCACGCTGGCTTTCGCCTCCGGTGCCAAGGCCGGTGCCGCCTTCCACGTGACGTCCGGCAATCGCACCGACGGCCCCTGGACGTACACCACCGAGGCCGGCAAGAGCATCGCGGACACCTGGAACTCGGTGTACTCGAACGGCTCGTACGACCTGACCGTGCACGGCCCGGCCGGCTTCGTGCGCTGCTTCAAGGGCTCCAACAAGGCGGCCGGCCCCGAGGTCACCGCCCGGCACACCGGCGACGACATCGAGCTGACCTTCACCAACAAGGGCACCGCCACCGCTCGGTTGAAGATCGCCAACGGGTACGGCGGCCGCCCCACGACGGTGACCGTGCGGCCCGGCGCCACGGTGCGGCGCACCGTCGACCTCGCGGTGAGCCGGCGCTGGTACGACCTGACCGTCACCTCCGACGGCGACCCGGCGTTCCTGCGGCGGTTCGCCGGGCACGTCGAGAACGGGCGGCCGGGTGTGAGCGACCCGGCGATCATCACCGAGTAAGCGGCCGCGACGGACGGATCGCTCGGATCAGAACGGATCGCTCGGATCAGAGCGGAGCTCAGAGCGGTGTGAGGTGCCCCGGCCGCGGTTGCCGGGGCACCAACGCCGGTTCCGGCGCCGCCGACTCGGGCTCCAGAGCCAGTACGGCGGCCACGGGGTGCTCGTCGTCGGCCTCGTGGGAGTGCGCGACGTCCGGGTCGGGCGTGAGCGCGGGCGTCGCCCGGGTGAGCAGCACCACACCCCAGGACGCCAGCCCCGCCCCGGCCAGCGCCAGCAGGATGCCTGCCGCGCCGCCCTGCAGTTGCTCGCCGAGCAGGACGAGGCCGATCACCGCGGCCGCCATCGGGTTCGCCAGCGTCACCACCGCGAGGGGGGCACCCAGGCCGCCCCGGTAGGCGGTCTGCGACAGCAGCAGGCCGCTCGCCGCGAGCGCCGCGATCAGCAGCGCCACCCCGGCCACCTGGAGGCTGAGCAGCGGGGCCGAGTCGTCCGTCAGGGCCACCGTCACGGTCTGCGTGAGCGCCGAGGCGACCCCGGAGGCGAAGCCGGACGCGGCCGCGTGCCGCAGCCCCGGCCGGGCGCCAGGCCGGGACAGCATGCCGATGAGCGCCACCGTCACCGCCGCGACCGCCAGCGCCTCGGACGTGCTCAGCACCTCGTCGGGTGCGTGCCCGGACGCTGTGACGAGGATCGCGGCCAGGCCGGCGAGCGTCAGCGCCGTACCGCGCCACTCCACCGCGCTGACCCGCCGCCCCGCGATGCGCGCGCCCAGCGGCACCGCGGCCACGAGGGTGAGAGCACCGAGGGGCTGCACCACGGTCAGCGGACCGTACTTCAGGGCCACCACATGCAGCAGCGCGCCGGAGCCGTTGAGCAGGACCGACCCCCACCAGGCGCCGGAGCCCAGCAGCCGCAGCGTTCCCGACCCCTGGGCGCGGGAGGCCAGCCGCTCCTGGGCGACGGCCGCGGAGGCGTAGGCGACGGCGGAGAACAGGGACAGGGCGACGGCGAGAAGAGTGGCGTTCATCGGCCCGCTCCCACGACCACGGCGTCCTCGTCCCGGGCTGCCGGGACGAGCTTCTCGGCGCCGCGGCCAGCCGTGGTCACTGTGCGCTGCGGCGAGCGAAGCGAGATGGGGGTCCCCCCGGACGAAGTCTGGGGGCGGATCACTGCGAGCGCGAGGCCGAGCATGGCCGTCGCCACGATCGCGTCGAGCCAGTAGTGGTTGGCGGTGCCCACGATCACGAGCAGGGTCAGCAACGGGTGCAGCAGCCACAGCAGGCGCCACCGCGACCGGGTCGCCACGATCAGGCCGATCGCCACCATCAGCGCCCAGCCGAAGTGCAGCGACGGCATCGCCGCGAACTGGTTGGACAGGTGGTCGGTCTCGGGGGAGCCGTACACGGAGGGCCCGTAGACCTGCCCGGTGTCGATCAGACCGGTCGCGGCCGGCATGCGCGGCGGGGCGAGCGGGAACGTCAGATGCACCACCAGGGCGGCGGCGGTGACCGCGGCGAGGACGCGGCGGGCCCAGACGTAGTGTGCGGGGCGCCGCAGGTAGAGCCAGATCAGGAAGGCCGCGGTGGCCGGGAAGTGGACGGTCGCGTAGTAGGTGTTCGCGAGGTGGATGAGCGTGTCGCCGTGCAGGAGCAGGTTCTGCACCGAGCCCTCGCCGGGCAGGTGGACGGCTCGTTCCAGGTCCCACACCCGGTCCGCGTTGCGGAAGGCCTCGGCGGTGTGGCCCGTGGCGAGCTGCCGGCCGAACTTGTAGACGAGGAAGAGTCCTACGACGAGCAGGAGCTCCCGGACGAGCGGAGGCCGCGCTATCGCGTCGGTCTCCGCCTGAGCAGGCTCGGTGCGGCCATTCATCCCCCGGCCCTTTCGCTGACGGTGGGTGGTGCTGGGCGGTGCTGGGCGAGCTCGTCGAGCTGTGGACTGCCTGGACTCGACGAACTCATCGATACGTCGACGTACCGAAACGCCTCTGTACCGATACGTCACTGTACCGATACGGGAGCGTTCCGGTACAGTGGCGTTTCGATAGACGTACGACACACTGGAAGCGCGGCCCCCTTCACATGGCGGGCCGCCGCACACGAGCGAGGAGAAGAGTCGATGACGTCGCAGGCCGCGGACGGACCGGAGACGGTCGCCGCCTCGCGCCGCTCCAAGATCACGCCCGAGCGTGAGCAGGAGTTCTACGACGCTGTGCTCGAACAGATCCGCGCGTGCGGTTACGACTCCGTCACCATGGAGGGCGTCGCCGCCAGCGCGCGCTGCAGCAAGTCCACGCTCTACCGGCAGTGGAAGACGAAGCCGCAGTTCGTGGCCGCCGCCCTGCGCGCCAGCCGGCGGACCCGCTTCGAGGGCATCGACACCGGCACGCTCGCCGGCGACCTGTGCGAGGCCGCCCGGGCCGCCGGAGCGTGGTCGGGCAAGGACACGCGGCTCTTCCAGGCACTCGGCCATGCCGTCATGCAGGACCCGGAACTCCAGCGAGCCCTGCGCGAGGCGCTCATCGACCCCGAGCTCGACGCCCTGCGGGAGATCCTCCGGCGCGGGGTCGAGCGGGGGGAGGTCGCCGCCGACCATCCGGCGCTGGAGTACATCCCGGCGCAGATCTTCGGCGTGCTGCGGGCACGTCCCGTCCTGGAGGGCGAGGACGCCGACCCCGAGTACATCGTCCGGTTCGTGCGGGCCGCCGTGTTGCCGGCGCTCGGCCTGACCTGAGACTCAGGCCGCCGTCCACGGGATGACTGGATGGTGACCTGTTCCGCGCCGCACCGTGGGGACGGGGGCGGCGCGCACCCCCCGGCCGGGTGGGGTTCCTCTTGAGCGGAGGGGCGCCCCACCCGGCCGTTTCATGTCCGGGAACGTGTCCGAGAACAAGAGCGGCTCAGATGTCCTGACCGTTGCCGCCGCCGGTGGACACCTTGATGCCCTTGGTGATCTCGTCGATGACCGACTGCTCCCCGGCGTCGACGCCGATGCGGACCACGACGATCTGCTGCTCACTGACGGGCGAGGGGAAGGCGAGCGACTCGACATAGCCGTCGGCGCCCTTGCTCGTGACCGCCTTCCAGCGGACCAGATAGCCCTTCTGCCCGGCCACGGTCACCGCCTTGGAGGCCAGCACCTCGTGCGAGGTGATCTCCCCGTACCCCTTGCCGTACGACTCCTCGGTGTTCGCCGCGATGTCCGCCTTGGCGACCTCCTCGGCCGTGTCGCCCTTGGTGCCGAGCGCGAACGCGGGCGCCGAGTAGGCGCCGCCCTTCATGCAGGTCTGGGAGGTGTCGGAGGGGCACTTGTACGTCTCGTTCGACGCCACATGCGCGCCCCAGTTGATCTGCTGGCCGTACCAGCCGTCCGGGATGGCGATGCTGATCCCGCTGACGGGGTCGGTCACCGAACCGCTCTCCACCCTCGGCGCCTCGGACCCGTCGGGGGAGGGGGACTGCCCGCCGGAACCGCCGCCGCTGCCGCCGCCGGAGTCCCCGAAGGGCCCTCCCTGGCCTCCCTGTCCGCCGGGGCCCTGCTGCGGGGAGTTGGCGGTGCCGCCGCCCGAGCCGTCGTCCGCGGTCAGCGCGTACACGCCGACGCCTATGCTCGCGAGGACCACCGCGGCCACTCCCACGGCTATGCCGGTGCGCAGGCCGCGCCGCCCGCCCGACTGCGGTTGGCCGGGATAACCGGGATGTACCGGATAGGTCGGATGGTCCCCCGCGGCCGACAACTGCTCCGGAGGACCCCATACGTCGGCCGACCCCACGGGCCGGACCTGGTCCGTCCATGCCTTGCCGTCCCACCAGCGCTCGGTGGGCGGACCGTCACTTTTCTGGCCCGGATCGGGATACCAGCCGGGAGGAGTCACCTGCGTCATGGGTCCACCGTATGAGGCCTCGGTGAAAGTCGGATGAGAGGATCCGCCCCGAGTCACTCGAGGACGAGCCGAACGGGCCGTTCCCGAGCGGCCGGCGGCAGTCGAAGTCCGTTCCGGCTGGGGGTGATGGAACCGAGCACGCGAAGGCGTATGCCTCCTTCGCGGCCGACGGCAGCCCCAACTCGTCGGAGGTGCGCAGGGCCACCTCCGGCAGCCGCTGACCGAGCATGCGCATGAGTACGGGGTTGCGCGTTCCGCCGCCGGAGGCGATCACCTCCGTCGCGCCCGCCGCGCGCACGGCGTCGGCGACCGCACGGGCCGTGAGCATGGTCAGGGTGGCGACGACGTCTTCGGCGGGCAGCGTCCCGAACCCGGCCGGCGCGTCACGCAGATGGCCGAGGTGGAACAGCTCCTTGCCGGTCGTCTTGGGCGCGGGCAGCGCGTAGTACGGCTCCTCCAGCGGCCGCGAACTTTTTTCGGTGGCCCGCGCGGCCTGTTGTGGCCGGCGCCCGCGCGAGCGTTCCGGACTCCCGCGGGACACCAGGATCCGCGCTGGCCCCGAGCCGTGCTCGAGCTCGCCTGAGTCCTCGCACCCGCGCGCTGCAACCGGAAACGGGACGTGGTGGCAGCCGTCGCAGCAACGGCTCGTGGACGCTGCCGCGACCGGCCGGCGCCCCGTCCACGTCGTACGCAAGGCGTCCACCGCTGAACCCCGTCGCCGCCGCGTCGGTGTCGAAGGCGGTCCCGTCGGGCGCGGTGAGGTTGGCGATGCCGCCGAGGTCGAGTGCGACGGGCGTGCCCGGCCGGCCGCGCAGCCACAGCAGGTCGACCAGGCTGACCAGAGGCGCGCCTGGCCGCCGGCGGCGATGTCGCGCGGCCGGAAGTCGGCGACCACCGGCAGCCCGGTCGCCTCGGCGATCCACGCGGGCTGCCCGAGCTGCAGCGTGCCGTACACCTGCCCGTCCTCGGCCCAGTGGTACACCGTCTGTCCGTGCGAGGCGACCAACTCGGCCCGTCTGTCGCACAGTTCACGGTCCGCACGGACGGCGGCCGCCGCGAAGGCCTGCCCGATCCGTGTGTCGAGCCGGCACACCTCGGCCATCGAGGTCGTCGCGAGCACCTCCCGCAGTCCGCCGTCGTACGCCTGACTCACCAGCCCCAGTGGCTTGAGGACGAGGCTGTCGCCGACGAGACCCAGCTCGGCCGCCGCCGCGTCGATGGCGTCGTACGACGTGCCCGACATCAGGCCGATGACCCGCATCCGATCAACTCGCCTTTCTCCGCAGTGGCTTGGCTGACCTGGCCAGTGCGAGAACACCGCATTGGACAGGGCGTAGGCGAGTCCCAGCCCCGTGCAGCGCACGTTCGTCGGGAACAGCTCGGCGAGCATCGCGGGGCCGGGCCCTGCCATCAGCCCCACCACGGCACCCGCGCCGCACACCGCCGCACCCGACCAGTGCCTGCTGGAAGGTCGCGTCCAGCGTGGACTGCAGATACGAGGGCAGCACGAAGAGGAAGGTGTACCCGGCCGCCGCCCACCCGCCGGCGTCTCGTCGAGCCTGAGCCGCAGCCACAGGGCGCCCAGAGCCAGCGGCAGCGTCAGCAGGAACGGCAACCTCCAGCCCCAGTCACCCAGTTGCTGCTCGGTCAGCACGGTGGCCGGCAGCGCCGCCGCTCCCGCATCGCCGAGCAGCCCCCGTACAGCCCACGCCGCCCGGGTGGCGCGAACTCGGTCATCACCGACACCGCGGATCAACACTGGAAGCTGACGTTCCGTGACAGGTTGTCGACACTCCGTCAAAGAGTGTCGTGGCAGGGCCTGCCTGAGGGACGACACCGCGCCAGCGGTCGAGCGTCCGGTGACATTTATGGCCAGTTGACGGATCTGGCTGTCACAAGCGCAGGTCGCAAGCCCTTCGCGTCGCCCGCCCGCACCCGCTGTCACCCATCACGGCAAAGGTGCCCCGACCGGCCTCCAGTTAGGCAGCCGGACGGCTACGCTCGAGGTCTGTACGTCGTTCGGGCGACTTGGGGAGGTATCGGGATGACGGAGGTACGGCCCACACAGGCCGCCTCGGCTTCCCTGTGGGAGCGCGACGAGGAACTCGCCGCCGTCGAGCGAGCCCTCGACACTCTGTGCGCCGACAAGTCCTCCTCGGGCAGCCTTCTGGTGCTCCGGGGCGAGGCGGGACTCGGCAAGACCGCGCTGCTCGCGGAGACGCGCCGCATCGCCGAGGCCCGGGGCTGCACGGTGTGGTCCGCCCGCGGCAGCGAGACCCTGAGTTCCGTTCCCTTCAACGTGGTACGGCAGTTGCTGCAGCCCGCGCTGCTGTCGCTGATGCCGGAAGAGGCGCGCGAGTACCTCGGCGACTGGTACGACATCGCCGGCCCCGCCCTCGGCATAGCGGACCCGGGCGAGCGCCAGGCCGACCCGCAGGGCGTGTGCGACGGCCTGGTGGCCGCCGTACGCCGACTCGCCCGGCGCGACTGGCCGCTGGTGCTGCTGATCGACGACGCCCACTGGGCCGACCAGGAGACCCTGCGCTGGCTCGCCGCGTTCGCCGAGCGCCTCGGCGAACAGAACGTCCTGGTCATGGTGGCCCGCCGCCCCGGCGAGGTCGGCGGCGACAGCGCCCGCCACCTCGACGCGGTCGCCGCCGCGGGCTGCTCCGTCGCCAACCTGAGCGCCCTCACCCCGGACGCCACCGCCGGCCTCACCCGCGCCACCCTGGGCACGCACGCCGATGCCCCGTTCTGCCGAGAGGTCTGGGCCGTCACCGGCGGCAACCCGTACGAGACCGTCGAACTCCTCGCCAAGGTGCAGGACAGCGAGTTCGAGCCGACCGAGTCCGCGGCCGGCGAGCTGCGTGCCCTGAACCGCTCGGCGCGCGGCGGCGGCCTCGTCGCCCGCCTGGAGACGCTCGGCATCGAGGCCACCCGGTTCGCCTGGGCGGCCGCGATCCTCGGCACCGGCATCTCGGTCGACCTGGTGGCCGAGCTCGCCACCATGAGCCTCGACGACGCCGTGCACTGCGCCGACCTGCTGCGCACCGCCCGTATCCTCACCGAGCCCGACCCGGCCGGTGCCCAACCGGACGACGGCGAGCTGCAGTTCGTGCACCCGCTGATCGCCACCGCCGTCTACAACTCCATCCCCGACGCCCTGCGCACCGCCATGCACGGCATCGCCGCCCGCGTCGTCACCGACAACGGACGCGGCGCCGCGGTCGCCGCCCGCCACCTCCTCGAGGTCCACCCGGACAGCGACGAGGAACTCGTCGAGCAACTGCGCGAGGCCGCCCGTGAACACCTCGCCGTCGGCGCCCCCGACGCGGCCCGCCGCTGCCTGGAGCGCGCCCTGCTGGAGCCGCCCCTGCCCGAGGCCCACGCGCGCGTGCTGTACGAACTGGGCTGTGCCACCCTGCTCACCGCGCCCGCCACCACCGTCGACCACCTCCAGACCGCGCTCGCCATGCCCGGCCTGGACGGCGGCGCACGCGTCGACGCCGTCTGCCGCCTCTCCCAGGCCCTGCTCCACAACGACCAGCTGGAGGAGGCCGTCCGCACCGTCGAGGCGGAGGCCGCCCGGCACCCGGCCGGACCCGCCAAGCTGCGGCTCCAGGCGGTGCAGTTCATGTGGGAGGGCATCCACGCGGGCGAGGCGACCTCCCCGGGGCGCTCCGCGCGCCTCGCCGACCTCGCCAAGACCTGCACCGGCCGCGACAACTCCGAGCGCGCCCTGCTCATCCTGCGCGGCTTCGACGCCATGGCCCGCGGCGAGAACGCCGAGGAGGTCGTCGAGCTGTGCGACCGCGCCCTCGTCAACGGCCGCCTCGCACCCGGACTCGGCTGGACCGACCCCGAGTGGGGCCTCGAGCTGCCGATGATGCTCGCCAGCGCCTACGCCTTCACCGACCGGCTCGACCGCGCCGAGACCCTCTACAACGAGGCCCTGCGCGCCTACGAGTCCGCCGGCTGGAGCGGCGGCCACCTCTCCCTGGCCCACGCCTACGTCGGCCTCGGACACCGCAGGCGCGGCCGGCTCGACGAGGCCGAGACCTCCCTGCGCAAGTCGCTGGCGCTCGCCGAGCGCGTCGGCCGCCGACTGCCTCTGCACTGGTCCGCCACCTGCAACCTCGTCGACACGCTGCTCGCCCGCGGTCATGTCGACGAGGCCTGGGAGATCGCCGAGCAGTACGGCTTCGCACCGCCGTACCCGTCCACCATCGTCCTGCCGGACCCGCGCTCGGTCCGCGGCCGCCTGCTCCTCGCCGTCGGCCGCACCCAGGAGGGCATCAACGAACTGGAGGAGGCGGAGAAGGCGGCGGCCGTCCGCGGTCACCACAACCCGGTGCTGGTCCCCTGGGCCGTCGACCTGGCCCGCGCCCTCGCGAGCGTGGACCCGGCGCGCGCCGCCCGGCTCGCCACCGACGTCCGCCGCGACGCCGAGCGCCTCGGCACCGACACCGCCATCGGCGAGGCCCTGCGGTGCGCTGCCGCGTTGGAGACCGGGCAGCGGGCGGTGCGCCTGGCCGAGCAGGCGGTCACCTATCTGGAGGCTTCGCCCTGCCAGTACGAACATGCGGCCGCCCGCGTCGAGTACGGCATCGCGGCCCGCTCGTCCGCGGAGCTGCAGCGCGGACTGACCCTGGCGCGGTCGTGCGGTGCGGACGGGCTGGTGGCGCAGGCGGAGTCGGCGTTGCTGTCGGGCGTGGTGTGAGACGGGTCAGAGGGCCAGCAGCTGAGCGGTGACCGCGGCCAGTCGCTTGCGCACCTCCGGGTCGTACGTCCCCTCGTGCGCCCGGGACGGGCTCGTGCCGTCGAAGTAGGTGCCCGTGCCCAGGTCCTGGGTCGCCAGGGCCAGGACGCCCGCCGCCCCGTCGGCGACCGTGCTCCAGGGGGTGACCCCGCCCTCGCGCACCATCGCCGTGTCCATGAAGGTCGCCGGGTGGAGCACGTTCACGGCGACACCGGTGTCCGCCAACTCCTCGGCGAGGGCGAAGGTATGGGCCGCCAGGGCGAACTTGGCTCGTCGGTACGCCGCGAAACCGTCGTATCCGCGTCGGAACTCGACGTCGTCGAAGTCGAGGGGTTCCTGGCCGGCCGAGCCCACGTTGACGATCCGGGCGGGCGTGTTCGCGCGCAGCACCGGGAGCAGGGCGCGGGTCAGCGTCACCGGTGCCAAGTAGTTGACGGCGAGCCGTAGTTCGTGTCCGTCCATGCTCAGCTCGCGCCCGGCGCCGGGCGCGCCCGCTCCCACGCCCGCGTTGTTGATCAGCACGTCCAGGTCGGGATGCGCGTCGGCGACATGCGCGCCCAACTCACGCACCTGTGTCAGCGAGGCCAGATCGGCGACGAACCCCTCGGCGTCACCCTCGGTGCGCAGCTCCTCGACCAGCTGCTCCGTACGACCCGGGTCGCGCCCGTGCGCGAGGACGACGTGCCCCGAGCGGACCAGCTCGAAGGCTACGTACCGGCCGAGACCGGAGGTGGCGCCGGTGATGAGAATCGTGGACATGCCTCCACCGTAAACACGCGGTGGGGCATGTGCGAGGTGCTGCTGAAGCTACGACCGGCAGGGTCACCCTTCCTCTTCCGCGAGCACCCGCTGGGCCGCCGCGAACGCCGAGTTCGCCGCCGGAACCCCGCAGTACACGGCCGTCTGCAGCAGTACGGCCCCGATCTCCTCCGGCGTCAGCCCGTTGCGCCGGGCCGCCCGGACGTGCATGCCCAGCTCGTCGTAGTGGCCGTGCGCGACCAGCGCCGTCAGGGTGATCATGCTGCGTTCGCGGCGGGTGAGCGTCGGGTCGGTCCAGATCTCGCCCCAGGCGTAGCGCGAGATGAAGTCCTGGAAGCGCGCCGTGAACGCGGTCTGCCGGGCCTGCGCCCGATCGACGTGGGTGTCGCCGAGCACCTCGCGCCGCACCTCCATGCCCCGCTCGGCGCCTCCGTTCAGGTGGGCCCGCAAGGCCGTCAGCACGGCCTCCGGGCACTGCGCCGGCGCCAGGTGCGAGGCCCCCGGGATCTCGACGAGCGCGGCACCGGGCACGGCGTCCGCGATCTCCCGCAGGTGCGGAGGCGGGGTCGCCGGATCGTCACGCCCGGCGATCAGCAGGGTGGGCGCGGTGATGGACGGCAGCTCGTCCCGCAGGTCGAACGCGGCCAGCGCGTCACAGCACGCGGCGTACGCGCCCGGATCGGCGTTCCGATGGTCGGCGACCAGCTCCGGCACGGTGAAGCCGGGCGTGAACCAGCGGGCGTTCGCGTTCTCCGCGAGCTCCGCCAGCCCCTCGCGCCGCACCAGCGCGGCCCGCTCCTCCCACGGCTTCGCACCGTTGAAGTGCGCCGACGAACAGATCACGGCCAGCGAGGAGACCCGCTCCGGATGGTGCACGGTCAGGTGCAGCCCCACCGCGCCACCCAGCGACACGCCCGCGTACGCGAACCGCTCGATGCCGAGCGAGTCGGCGAGCGACAGCACCAGACGGGCGAGGTCGCCGACCGTCGCGCCCTCCTCGATGAGATCGGCCGCCGAGCCGCCGTGCCCCGGCAGATCCCAGCGGACCACGCGATGGGTGATCGACAGCTCGGGCGCGACCTTGTCCCACAGGGCGTACGAGGTGCCGAGCGAGGGTCCGAGCAGCAGCGGGGGCGCGGTAGCGGGCCCTTCGGCACGGTGGTTGAGGAGTCTGGTGGTCAACGTCGCTCCAGAGCACGGTCGGTGAGGGCTCCGGCGGAGCCGGTGTAGTGGGTGGGATCGAGGTCGACGTCCGCCAACTCCGGTGCCGAGTCGAGCGGGCGCCCCTCGGACGCCAGCCGGGTGAGCAGTTCCTTGGCGCGGGCACGGCCCAGCACGGAGGCGAGCTCGGCGGAGAGCCGCTCGGAGACGATCAACCCGTGGGTGAGATCGAGGTGTTCGCGCATGGCGTCCGCGTTCACCCGCAGTCCCTCTGCCAGTTCGGCGGCGTCCCGGGCGGCCCCGCCCACCAGTCGCAGCAGGTCCCGCAGTGGCTCCCACTCGGCGTGCCAGGCTCCGGCCGGCCGCTCGTCCTCCGCCGCCATCGAACCGTACAGCGTGGCCGCGAGCTGCGGCGCGCGCCGGGCGGCGGCCGCGATCAGCGTGGACCGTACGGGGTTCGCCTTGTGCGGCATGGCCGACGAACCGCCGCCGCTGCCCTCGGCGACCTCGGCGATCTCGGTACGGCCGAGCACGAGCACATCCGTCGCGATCTTGCCCAGCGCCCCGGCGGTAAAGGCCAGGCACGCGGCGAGATCGGCGATCGGCGTGCGCAGGGTGTGCCAGGGCAGGAGCGGCGCGTCGAGGCCGAGTTCACGGGCGAAGGCCGCTGTGAGCATCTCCGTGTTTTGGGCGCCGTACGCCGTGAAGGCCGCGAGTGTCCCGGCGGCACCGCCGAGTTGGGCGGGGAGATCGTCCCGCACTTCGGTGACTCGGTCCCGCGCGTCCAGGACCAGTGACCGCCACCCGGCCGCCTTCAGCCCGAACGTCGTCGGTACGGCGTGTTGGGTGAGCGTCCGGCCGGGCATCGCGGTGTCGCGGTGCTCGGCGGCGAGCCGGGCCAGGGCCCGCTGGGTGCGTTGGAGGTCGGCCAGCACCGGATCGAGCGTGCGGGTCGCGACCAGCATCGTCGCCGTGTCCAGGATGTCCTGGCTGGTGGCACCGCGGTGCACGTACGGGCCGTACTCCTTGCCGACCGCCTCGGTGAGGTCGGCGACCAGGGGGATGACGGGGTTGCCGCCGCCGCGTGTCCGCTCGGCGAGGGACCGCACGTCGAACCGGCGCGCGTCGGCAGCCTCGGTCACCGCGTCCGCCGCCCCCTCCGGGGCGAGCCCCAGGCGGGCCTGCACCCGGGTCAGCGCGGCCTCCGCGTCCAGCAGCGCCTGGAGGTAGGCGCCGTCAGAGGTCGTGGAGGCGGCGGGGGAGCCTGCCCATCCGGGGGCGAGCAGGCCGGTGTCCGCGTCGGGTGGGGGAGTCACTGGAACTCCAGGAAGACCGTCTCGCCTTCGCCCTGAAGGCGGATGTCGAAACGGTAGGTGTCCGCGCGCTCCTCCCGCGCGATCAGCGTGCCGCGCCGCTCCGGCGCCACCCGGGAGAGCAGCGGATCGGCCGCGAGCGCCGCCTCGTCGCCCGGCAGGTAGATCCGGGTGAACAGGTGCACGAGCAGCCCGCGCGCGAAGACGCACACGCTGATGTACGGCGCGCTCTGCCCGCGCGCCCCGGGCCGCAGCGTCCGCGCCGTCCAGTGGCCGCCTGCGTCCGTCTGGATCCGGCCCCAGCCGGTGAACTCCACGCCGTTGCGGCCCAGGAAGCCACCGCTCGCCGGGTCCCGCCGCATCGAGCCGTCGACCTGCGACAGGTTGCCGCCCGGGTCGGGACCCCACAGCTCCACGAACGCGTCCGGCAGCGGGTTGCCCTCGCCGTCGTGGACGTATCCCTGCAGCGCGATCGTGTCGGGGTGGCCGATCGGGGCGATGTCGCCGCCGCCGGGGAAGGGCAGGGCGTGGCCGTAGAAGGGGCCCACCGTGTGCGACGGGGTCGGGAGCACGGTCTCGGGACGGCTCGTGTCGATCTTCGTCATGGCAGGTCAGCGCCCTTCTTCGATCCAGGTGGCGTTCGGCCCGTCGAGCACGATGTCCCAGTGGTAGCCCATCGAGAACTCCGGCACGGACAGGCTGTGGTCGTAGGTGGCGACCAGCCGCTGGCGGGCCGCGTCGTCCGTCACCGACTGGATGATCGGGTCGTACGGGAACAGCGGGTCGCTGGGGAAGTACATCTGCGTCACGAGCCGCTGGGTGAACGCCGTGCCGAAGAGCGAGAAGTGGATGTGCGCCGGCCGCCAGGCGTTGACGTGCTGGCGCCACGGGTACGGGCCCGGCTGGATGGTGGTGAACTCGTAGAAGCCGCTGTCGTCCGTCAGCGTGCGGCCGACGCCCGTGAAGTTCGGGTCCAGCGGGGCGTCGTGCTGCTCGCGCTGGTGGGCGTAGCGGCCGGCCGAGTTCGCCTGCCAGATCTCGATGAGCTGGCCGCGGATCGGACGGCCGTCGCGGTCGAGGAGGCGGCCGGAGACGGTGATGCGCTCACCGATCGGCTCGCCGTTGTGCTGCTTGGTGAGGTCGTTGTCGATCTCGGTGATGTCGCGCTCACCGAAGGCGGGGGAGGAAAGCTCCACCAGCTCCGGGTCCTTGGTGACGTCGATCGCGATGGGCGGCTGCTTGGGGTGGCGCAGCACGGAGGAGCGGTACGGCGCGTAGTCGCGCCGCGGCTGGTGCTCGACGGGGGCTCCGTCGGCGACCCGCTTCTCGTAGGCGGCGTGCTCGGCCGCGATCTCCTGGTCGATGTCGTGCTGGGTGAGAGTCATGGGGGTCCCTGCGGGTTCCTGGGTGTTCTTAGCGTTCGAGGACGAGGGCGAGGCCCTGGCCCACGCCGATGCAGAGGGTGGCGACGCCGACTCCGTTGCCCCTGCGGGCCAGTTGGTGGGCGACGGTGCCGGCGAGGCGGGCGCCGGAGGCGCCGAGTGGGTGGCCGAGGGCGATGGCACCGCCCTGCGGGTTGAGGACGGCCGGGTCGAACTCGGGCCATTCGGCGACACAGCCCAGGACCTGGGCGGCGAAGGCCTCGTTGAGCTCCAGCACCGACAGATCGCCGAATTCCTTGCCCGCCTTGGCGAGGGCCCGGTTGACGGCCTCCACGGGGGCGAGGCCGAAGTAGTGCGGGTCGAGGGCGTTGACGCCGGTGGCGGAGATACGGGCGAGGGGTTCGCGGCCGGTGGCCTTCAGGCCCTCCTCGTCGACCAGCAGCAGCGCGGCGGCGCCGTCGTTGAGCGGCGACGCATTGCCCGCCGTGACGGTGCCGTCCTCTTTGCGGAACGACGGCTTGAGCTTGGCCATCGCCGGCAGGGAGGCGTCCGCGCGGACGCATTCGTCGGCGGCGAAGAGGACCGGGTCGCCCTTGCGCTGCGGGATCGGCACGGGTGCGAGTTCGGCGTCGAACAGGCCCGCCTGCTGGGCCTCGGCGGCCTTCCGATGCGAGGCCAGCGCGAACTCGTCCTGCTGCTCCCGGCTGATCTTGTGCTTGTCCGCGATGAGCTCGGCCGACTCACCGAGCGGGATGGTCCACTGCGGTTCCATCCTCGGGTTGACCATGCGCCAGCCCAGGGTGGTGGAGTACAGCTCGGTGTGCCCGGCGGGAAACGGCCTGTCCGACTTGGGCAGTACATACGGCGCCCTGGTCATCGACTCGACCCCGCCGGCCACGGCGATGGAGGCGTCCCCGACCGCGATGGCGCGGGCCGCCTGGATGACGGCCTCCAGGCCGGAGGCGCACAGCCGGTTGACGGTGACGCCCGGCACGGACGTGGGGAGCCCGGCGAGGAGGGCGGCCATGCGGCCGACGTTGCGGTTCTCCTCGCCCGCGCCGTTGGCGTTGCCGAAGTACACGTCCTCGATGCGGGACGGGTCCAACTCCGGGGTCCGGGCGAGGAGTTCGCGGATGGCGTGGGCGCCGAGGTCGTCCGGGCGGACGGAGGCGAGGGCGCCGTTGTAGCGGCCGATCGGGGTGCGGACCGCGTCGACGATGTACACCGGGTTCACAGCAGGTCCTCCGCGACGGTCAGCTTGGCGTCGGTCTTCGCGATGACGTCGTCGACGGCGACTGCGGGGGCGACCTCGGTCAACACCAGCCCCTCCGGTGTCACGTCGATCACGCCGAGGTCGGTGATGACCCGGTTCACGCACGCCTTGCCGGTGAGCGGCAGCGCGCACTCGGTGAGGATCTTCGGGCTGCCGTCCTTGGCGGTATGGGTCATCACCACGATGACCGTGCGGGCCCCGTGGACCAGGTCCATCGCCCCGCCGATCCCGGTGATCATCTTGCCGGGGATGGCCCAGTTCGCCAGGTCACCGGTGGCGGAGACCTGCATCGCGCCCAGCACGGCGACGTCGATGTGGCCGCCGCGGATCATGGAGAACGACAGCGCCGAGTCGAAGAAGGACGCCCCCGGCAGCACGGTGACAGTCTCCTTGCCCGCGTTGATCAGATCCGCATCCACCTGATCCTCGGTGGGGTAGGGGCCGGTGCCCAGGATGCCGTTCTCGGACTCGAGGATCACCTCGACGCCCTCGGGCAGGTAGTTCGGGATCAGGGTCGGCAGCCCGATGCCGAGGTTGACGTACTGCCCGTCCTCCAGCTCGCGTGCGGCCCGCGCGGCCATCTCTTCCCGCGTCCACGCCATGACTAGCCCACCGTCCCTTGTGCCGCAGGCGCGGAAACCGTGCGCCGTTCGATCTGCTTGTCCGCCGCCTGCTCCGGGGTCAGCGCGACGACCCGCTGCACGAAGATCCCCGGCAGATGCACCGCGTCCGGGTCGAGCTCGCCGGGCTCCACCAGCTCCTCCACCTCGGCGACGGTGATCCGGCCCGCCATGGCCGCCAGCGGGTTGAAGTTCCGGGTGGACCTGTTGAAGACCAGGTTGCCGTGCCGGTCGCCCTTCGCCGCCCGGACGAGCGCGAAGTCGGTACGGATGCCCCGCTCCAGCACATACTCGACGCCGTCGAACTCCCGCACCTCCTTCGGCGGCGAGGCCAGCGCGATGCCGCCCTGTCCGTCGTAGCGCCAGGGGAGCCCGCCGTCGGCGACCTGTGTACCCACGCCGGCCGGCGTGAAGAACGCGGGGATCCCTGCTCCGCCCGCCCGGAGCCGCTCGGCGAGCGTGCCCTGCGGGATCATCTCCACCTCCAGCTCACCGGCCAGGTACTGGCGGGCGAACTCCTTGTTGGCACCGATGTAGGAGCCGGTCACGCGGGAGATCCGCCCGGCAGCGAGCAGGATCGCGAGGCCGGAGTCCATCGCCCCGCAGTTGTTGGAGACCACCGACAGTCCGCCGGTGCCCTGGTCGTACAGGGCCTGGATGAGCACGTTCGGCACACCACTCAGCCCGAAACCGCCCACCGCGAGCGAAGCGCCCTCGGGCACATCGGCCACTGCCTCAGCGGCTGTGGCGACCACCTTGTCCATCCGTAAGCCCCATCTCTCCAATTACTCAGGGCACTGAGTATTTCAGCGAGGTTGCCATCACGCTGCCACTGGGGCGGTCGCGCGTCAAGACCTAGGAATCGATGCAGGCCAGGAGGGAGTGGGTGATGGAGACAGGAATGGGCGCCTGCGGCTATCGTCAGTACACCAACGAATTCGACCTCGGGAGCGCACATGGCCGCGGTGGACCTCACGACCCACCCCGGGCACCTCGCCCGGCGGCTCCAGCAGGCGCACTACCTGCTGTGGAACACGATGGTCTCCGAGGAGATCACCTCGCCGCAGTTCGCCGTCCTCAACACGCTCGTCGCCGAGCCGGGACTGGACCAGCGGACGGTGGGGGAGCGGGTGGGGCTCGACCGGTCCACCATCGCTGAGGTGATCAGCCGGCTCGGCCGCCGCGGGCTGCTCGACAAGGTCCGCGACCCCCAGGACGGCCGTCGCTCCCTGCTGCGCCTGACGGACGACGGGCTGCGCACGCACAAGAAGCTGACCGTCCGCACGGCTCGGATGAACCAGGTCTTCCTGGCCCCGCTCTCCGCCGAGGAGCAGACCCTGTTCTTCGACCTGATCCGGCGGGTCGCGGACGCGGCCGAAGGGCTCCGCAACCCGGCCGAACCCCTCGTCGCACAAGGCTGATGCGCGGCCCCGAAGACGGTTTCCCCACGAGCTCATCGCCTTCCCCGCAAGCTCGCCGTCCGGACGCTCGCCATGCTCAGGACGCCTTCGCAAACACCACCCACACCTGGCCGTGCTGGAAGTTCACCGGCTTGCCGTCGTCGGTCGTGAACCTGGTGCCGTCCGTGGCCTTCGGACGCTTCCAGTTGACGTCGTAGGCGCGCCCGTCGCGCAGTACCTTCGCCCGCCCGGAGCCCACGGTCTCGGTGTACGGCGTGTAGTTGCCGGCGGAGTCGTGGAAGTCGGACTTGCGTACCTTCACGTACTGCACGACGACCGTGCCGGCCGCCAACCGCCCCCCGTCCGTCGTCGTGGCGGACGTGCCGTCCATGGCGACCAGCCAGCGGCCCTGGCTCTCGGACCAGGTGAAGGTGAACCGGGCCGCCGGGAAGCGCACCGTCCGCGAGGTCTCGGGCTTGCCGCCCTCGGGGGCCGCGCCGAAGCGGAAGTCGGTCGTCAGGGCGGAGGTGCCCGGGGCGGAGGGCATCAGCCGGCCGGGTCGCAGATAGAGGTTGTGCGGCGAAGGCCTGACCTTGCCGCGGAAGTACGCGCCGGTCGCCTTTTCGGGCGGCTCGGCCCGCAGCGGTGCCCTGTCGATCAGCGGCAGGAGCTTGCCCTGTGCACCGGAGAAGGCGAGCGTCGGCCGGTCGAACTGGCCCAGGAGCTCCAGGTCGCTCTCGCGTGCGCTGCGCACCGGCCCGATGACCGGCGGCAGCTTCTGTGCGTACACCGCCATCAGGCGGCTCAGTCCGGCCTCGACCTGCTCGACGTACACGATGTCCGCGGCGTTCAGGCCCGTCTGGGGTCGGGCGGCGCGGACGTTGTCGATCTTCACGGCGAGCACCGAGGCGCCGTTCGCGCGGCTCTCGCTCTCACCCGGCGACGGCGGACGCCCCAGGCTGCGGCCGTCGTCGCGCAGGCCGTCGGACGTCGCGCAGCCGGCCGCCAGAGAAGCCGTCAGTGCGGCGGCCAGCAGCCCCGCCATGGTTGTGGCGCGTCTCGTGCGCGCCCCTCGTTGCCTGCCCACTATTGTCACCCGCAGTCACCCCGCCCTGTCTGTGTCGTTAATTGTGTGCTTATCAGTTCATAGGAGGCCATACCCGATCGGTACCGACTGTGTGCTCGCCATACGCCGATCGGCCCTGGCGCGGACAGCCGGTCGGCGGGCGGGTGCGGACGGCCGGCCTGCGGGGCCCGTCGTGGGCCCGTCCGAGCGGTTCGGCGGGAGAGCGCCGGGGTACCCGGCGGCCACCGCACGAGCGGACGCGTACACGTGACGGAGGGAGCGCGGGCGATGAGGGCAGTGACGTGGCAGGGCAAGCGGGACGTGCGCGTGGAGGACGTGCCGGACCCGACGATCCAGGAGCCGACCGACGCGGTCATCCGCATCACCTCCACCGGGCTGTGCGGCTCCGACCTGCATCTGTACGAGGTGCTCACCCCGTTCATGACGCCGGGCGACATCCTCGGCCACGAGCCGATCGGCATCGTCGAGGAGGTCGGCGCCGGGGTGCCTGACCTGCAGGCGGGGGACCGGGTCGTGGTGCCTTTCCAGATCGCCTGCGGCAACTGCTGGATGTGCCTGACCGGGCTGCCTACCCAGTGCGAGACCACCCAGGTCACCGGCGAGCACATGGGCGCCGCCCTGTTCGGCTACACCCGTTTGTACGGCGCGGTGCCGGGCGCCCAGGCCGAGTATCTGCGGGTCCCGCAGGCGCAGTTCGGCCCGATCAAGATCCCGGAAGGCCCGCCCGACGACCGGTTCATCTACCTCTCCGACGTCCTGCCCACCGCTTGGCAGGCGGTCCGCTACGCCGAGATCCCGGAGGGCGGCAGCATCGCCGTGCTCGGCCTCGGCCCCATCGGCGACATGGCCTGCCGGGTCGCCCAGGTACGCGGTGCGGGGCGGGTGTTCGGCGTGGATCTGGTCCCCGAGCGGCTGCAGCGGGCACGCGAGCGGGGCGTGGAGACGTACGACCTGAGGAGTTTCCACACCGAGAAGGAACTCGTGGCGGCCATCCGCGACGAGACCGACGGCCGCGGCCCCGACGCCGTGATCGACGCGGTCGGTACCGAGGCCCACGGCAGCGCGGCCGCCCGGCTGGCCCAGCAGGCCTCGGCGATGCTGCCCCGCAAGCTGAGCGGCCCGCTCGCCGAACGTTTCAGCATCGACCGGCTCGCCGCCCTCCACACCGCCATCGACCTGGTGCGGCGCGGCGGCACGATCTCCCTGTCCGGCGTGTACGGCGGCACCGCTGACCCGATACCTCTGCTCACCCTGTTCGACAAGCAGATCCAGCTCCGCATGGGGCAGGCCAACGTACGCCGCTGGAGCGACGACATCCTGCCGTACCTGACGGACGAGGACCCCCTGGGCGTCGACGACTTCGCCACGCACCGCGTGCCGCTGAGCGACGCCCCGCACGCGTACGAGATGTTCCAGCGCAAGCAGGAGGGCGCGGTGAAGGTGCTGATGCAGCCCTGACTCCTGTTCCAGCCCGCCCATCAGGCCTGCGGAGCGAAGATCTCCGCGAGGTCGTAGCGCACCGGCTCCTCCAACTGCGAGTAGGTGCAGCTCTCGGGGGTGCGGTCCGGGCGCCAGCGGCGGAAGCGGGCCGTGTGCCGGAAACGCACGCCGTTCTCCATGTGGTCGTACGCCACCTCGGCGACCCGCTCCGGCCGGAGTGGCACCCAGGACAGGTCCTTCTTGCCCGACCAGCGGCTCGGCGCGCCCGGCAGCCGGGCCGACTCGTGGGCCGCCTCGTCGGACCAGGCCGCCCAGGGGTGCCCCGTGACGTCCGCCATGCGCAGCGGCTCCAGTTCCTCGACCAGTTCGGCGCGCCGCTTCATGGAGAACGCGGCCGACACGCCCACGTGCTGCAGGGCGCACCGGTCGTCGTAGAGACCGAGCAGCAGGGACCCCACCACCGGTCCGCTCTTGTGGAGGCGGTAGCCCGCGACGACGACGTCCGCCGTCCGCTCGTGCTTGATCTTGAACATGGCGCGCTCGTCCTGGAGATAGCGCAGGGTGAGCGGCTTGGCGATGACACCGTCCAGTCCGGCCCCCTCGTACTGCTCGAACCACCCCTGGGCCGTCGCGAGGTCGGTCGTCGCCGGCGCCACGTGGACCGGCGCCGTCACCCCGGACAGTGCCATGGTGAGCAGCGCCCGCCGGTCCGCCAGCGGGGTCTCCAGCAGCGACTCGTCCGCCAGCGCCAGCAGGTCGAAGGCCACGAACGACGCCGGCGTCTTCTCGGCCAGCATCCGCACCCGGGAGTCGGCCGGGTGGATGCGCTCGGTCAGCGCGTCGAAGTCCAGCCGCCCCTCCCGCGCGATGACGATCTCCCCGTCCAGCACGCACCGCTCGGGCAGCCGCTCCTTCAGCCCCGCAGCCAGTTCGGGAAAATACCTGGTCAACGGCTTGCCGGTACGACTCCCCAGCTCGACCTCGTCCCCGTCACGGAACACGATCGCCCGGAACCCGTCCCACTTCGCCTCGTACTGCATGCCCGGCGGGATCTTCGCCACCGACTTGGCGAGCATCGGCTTCACGGGCGGCATCACCGGAAGGTCCATGCTCCGATTCTGCGCGCACACGGGCGGTGCCGCCCGGTGTGCGAGGTGTGCCCGGTCGGCCTACCGTGGCTCGCATGGGCGAAGCGGTGGAACTTCAAGCGGGCGGCCGGACCGTTCGCCTGTCCAACCCGGGCAAGATCTTCTTCCCCGAGCGCGGCTTCACCAAGCTGGACCTCGCCCGCTACTACGTCGCCGTCGGACCCGGCATCCTGCGCGCCCTGCGCAACCGCCCCACCACCCTGGAGCGCTACCCGGACGGCGTGACCGGCGAGTGGTTCTTCCAGAAGCGGGCGCCCAAGAACATGCCCGACTGGATCCCCACCGCCCACATCACCTTCCCCAGCGGCCGCAGCGCCGACGAGATGTGCCCCACCGAGGAGGCCGCCGTCCTGTGGGCCGCCCAGTACGGCACGCTCACCTTCCACCCCTGGCCGGTCCGCCGCGACGACGTCGACCGCCCCGACGAACTCCGCATCGACCTCGACCCGCAGCCCGGCACCGACTTCGACGACGCCGTCCGCGCCGCCCACGAACTGCGCGCCGTCCTGGACGAGTTCGGCGGCCTGCGCGGTTGGCCCAAGACGTCCGGCGGGCGCGGCCTGCATGTCTTCGTGCCCATCGAGCCGCGCTGGACGTTCACCCAGGTCCGGCGCGCCGCCATCGCGGTCGGCCGCGAGATGGAACGCCGGATGCCCGAGCAGGTGACGATCAAGTGGTGGAAGGAGGAGCGGGGCGAACGCATCTTCATCGACTACAACCAGACGGCCCGCGACCGCACGATCGCCTCCGCCTATTCCGTACGCCCACGCCCGCACGCCCCGGTCTCAGCTCCCCTGCGCTGGGAGGAGGTCGGCGAGGCGCACCCGCACGACTTCGACATCGCGACCATGCCGGCGCGCTTCGCCGAACTCGGCGACGTGCACGCCGACATGGACGACCACCGCTACTCGCTGGACGCCCTGCTGGAGCTGGCCAACAAGGACGAACGCGACCACGGCCTCGGCGACCTGCCGTACCCGCCCGAGTATCCGAAGATGCCGGGGGAGCCCAAGCGGGTCCAGCCGAGCCGGGCCCGCCGGGCGGACCCGGGGCCGCCGGACGAGGCGGCCGGGTCGTGACGGGCCGGGGTGTCACCGGTGGCCCAGCATCCGCACGGTGACCAGGCGATTCAAGGTTTCCGTCAGCTTTCCCCGAACCCGGCCTTGCACGGTGGTGGCCGAGCCCGCGAAGGGCGGGACTCGACCACCGATCCGTGGGGGAAACATGACACGTCATGGCAAGCGCGCCGCCGTCCTCGTCTCCGGGCTGGCCGCAACGCTCGGTCTGCCGGCACAGGGCACGGCGCACGCGACCAGCTGGACGGTTTACACCAGCCCCAGCACCTACGGCTACGCGACCTTCAACACCTCGACCGGCGGGCTGTACGTGAACGACACGTACGCGGACGGCCGCCGGATCGTGGCCGACGTCTGGAACGAGTCCTTGGGCGGAGCCCTCGTGGTCCATGGCCAGGACACCAACGGCAGCAACAACGGCGGCGTGACCTCGTACGGTTCCTGGTTCGAATCCGGGGACGTGCTCACGATCCAGATCTGTCGGCGCAACGGCACTGCCCCGTCGACCGACGACAGGTGCAACGAGCGGACCGTCATTGTCTGACGGCGGTCCGGGTCCGTCAGCGAGCCGCAGGGCCCGGCGCACCGCGCCGGGCCCTCTCTCACAACTCCTTGATCCGGATGTCCCGGTACGAGATCACATCCGTCGTGCCGTGCACCTGGAGCCCGATGTAGCCGGAGGCGAACCGTCGCCCGTCCGTGCCCGGATCGTCCGAGCGGGGCGGGGAGAAGTCCTGGCCGCCGGTGTTGTCGAACTCGTTGATCAGCACGCCGTTGCGGTAGACCGAGTAGTGCTGGTCGACGACGCGGATCTCGTAGTCGTTCCAGGTCCCCTTCTGCGTGACGCCGGCACCGGCGAGCCCCACGCGGTCGAAGCCGTAGACCGAGCCCGTCTTGTACATGTCGCCGTCAGGACGGTCGAGTACTTGCACCTCATGCCCGTACTTGATGGCGACCCACTCGGGACGCGGCTCCTCGGGGTGGTCGTGGACCCACGGGAAGCGGACGAACACGCCCGAGTTGGCGTTGCCCGTGCCCGGAGCGTCGTCCCGCCACTGGAGCCGGAGCGAGAAGTCGCCGTACTTGCGCTCCGGGAACCACAGCATGCCAAGGCCGGGCTTGGTGGTCCCGCTGGTGATCGTCCCGTCACCGTTCGGCGCGAACGAACCGCCGCCCACGTGCTGCCACTTGGCGAAGGACTCCGCGCTGCCGTCGAGGATCGTGCGGTAGCCCTCGGTCTGGCCGGGCTTGCCGATCCCCGACTCGCGGGCGGCCTTGCGGATGGCGTTGTACTCGCGCTGGTCGACGACCCCTTCCTTCAGGAGCTTGTCCAGGACCGTTGTCACGTGCTTGAGGAACAGTGCGTGGGACGTCCACTCCTTCTCGTCCTCGATCAACTCGTTGATCCGGCACCGGCTGTTGGTGAGCCGGTTCGGGACACCCGAGTCGACCGTGCCGACGATCACCGTCAACCGATCGTCGAACTCGGGGCAGTTGGGGGCCGGAACCTGGCTCGACACCACCGTGAAGGTCACCGTGCGGGCCGCGGAGGTGTTGCCCGCCTTGTCCGTCGCCCGGTAGGCGAGGGTGTGCGTGCCGGCGCGGTCGACGACCACCGGGGCGCCGTACGCGAGATACGGACCGCCGTCGAGCGAGTACTCGATCCGCTCGACGCCCGAGCCGTGCTCGTCGGTCGCCGTGACCGTCACCTTGGCACTGCCGATGTACGCCCCGTCGGAGTTCTTCGCGCCCTCGACGGTCACGCCGGTCACCGGCGGCGTCGTGTCCGGATCGGGCGTCGCCACGACCGTGAACTGCACGCTCTTCTCGGCGGCCACGTTGCCCGCCTTGTCGGTGGCCCGGTAGCGCACCGTATGCGTGCCGGCCTCGTGCACCATCACCGGCGCGGTGTACGGCTGCCAGGCGCCGGAGCCGATCGCGTACTCGATGGCGTTGACGCCGGAACCGGTGTCGGAGGCGGAGACGGTGACGGTCGCCATGTCGATGTACGTGCCGTCGGGGTTCTGCTCGCCGCTGACCGTCGCCGACGTCTGTGGCGGGGCCGTGTCGTCCGTAGGCGGTGGCACCACCGTGAACGCGACGCTCTGCTCCGCCGAGACGTTCCCCGCCTTGTCGAAGGCGCGGTAGCGGATCTTGTGGTCGCCGACCTGATCGACGACGACCGGGGTGGTGTACGGCTGCCAGGCGCCCGCGTCGCCGACCGCGTACTCGACCCGGTCGACTCCGGAGCCGCCCGCCTCGTCGGTGGCGTGGATCGCCACGCTCGCCGAACCGACGTACTGACCCTGCGCGTTCTGCACCCCGCTGACGTGGGCCGACGCCTCGGGCGCCGTCGTGTCCTCACCGCTGCCCTCGGTCACCACGAGGATGCCCTGCATCTGCCCGTGGCCGGGGATCGTGCAGTAGTAGCGGTAGCGGCCGGGGGTGAGCGTGACCTCGGCGGTGTGCCGGCCGCCCTGGTCGTCGTTCGGGTTGGCGAGGATGTTCAGCTGGACGTCGTTGTTGAACTCCGGGTCGGAGGTGTCGAACGTCAACGTGTGCGGCATCCCGGTGGTGTTGCCGGTCGCCGTGCTGTTCTCGAAGACGATCGTCGCCTGACCGGCGACCGCCGTGGCGGGTGCCGTCGTGTACTTGGTGATGTCGTCACCGGCGGTCCAGGTGAGGACCTGTGCGGCGGCTGCTTGTGCCGGTGGCTGTGGCTGTCCGGTCGCGGGCAACGCCTGCAGTCCGAGCACCACGAGCAGTGCGGCCAACAGGGCCGCCCACATTCTTCGTTGTCGTGTCACTGCGTCCCCCTCGCCAGCTGGTCGGCGGCCGGGGTCGGACCGCCGCCCGTGTAAGTGACCCGCCACAGCGCCGACTTGGCGTCCGAGGTGAAGAACCCGCGGCCGTAGTCGAGGACGTACAGCGAGCCGTCCGGGCCGAACTTCCAGTCCATGAGGTTCTTGATGCCGTCATTGCCGATCGGCACGATCTTCTTCAACGACTCCGAGTGGACCGGCAGACCGCCGTCACCGTGGGTCTTCGGGTCGGTGATCACGGCGTTGCGCGGCTGGTCGGCGTCGTAGAAGTCGCCGACGAACCACTTGCCGTCCCAGTACGACGGCCACTTCACGTCGCTCGCGCTCGTGGCGTCGTAGCGGTAGACCGGACCGTTCATCGCTGCCTGGCCGCCGCCCTTGAGCCACGGCAGCAGATACGTGGACTCCTCCTGCTTGTACGACGGGATGCCGTTCGCGTCGCGCGGGAAGTCCGGGGCGCCTCCCTGCGGCGAGTACCAGATGTTGTTGCCGGTGACCGGAGGGAGGTTGACCAGGCCGTTGTTGTTCGGCGACTCGTTCTTGGGGTGGTCGCAGTCGTACCAGCCCAGCGGCTTCGTCGGGTCGGGCAGATTGCGGTCGCGGTAGGGCTGCTTGTTGCCCATGCAGTACGGCCAACCCCGGTTGCTCGCCTTGGTGATGACGGCGAAGGTGTCGTACTTCGCCGGGCCCCAGGTCGTGGAGGGCGCCGAGGCGTCGGGGCCGACCCAGCCCGCGTACAGGATGTCCGTCTGCTGGTCGACGAAGATGCGTGCCGGGTTCCTGACTCCCATCACATAGATCTCGCCGCGCGTCTTGCCGCCGCCCTCGTCGGTCTCCCGGCCCGTGAAGAGGTTGCCCTCGGGGAGGGTGTACGTGCCGTCGGGCTCCGGGTGGATGCGCAGGATCTTGCCGTTGAGGTTGTTGGTGTTGCCGGCGGTGCGGCGCGCGTCGGCGAAGGAGACGCCCTTGTAGTCGGGCTCGGGGTTGTTGCCCGAGTAACCGTCGCTGAAGCGGCTGGAGTTGTTGTCGCCGGTCGCGATGTACAGGTTGCCCTGGGAGTCCCAGGTCATCCCACCGCCCGAGTGGCAGCAACTGTGGATCTGCACCGGCCACTTGAGCAGCACCTTCTCACTGCTCAGGTCCAGCTTGTTCGTGGCCGGGTCGAGCGTGAAGCGGGAGACGCGCCGCTCGGCCATTCGCGTGTCGCGGTTGATCTGCGAGTGCGGGGTGTAATGCAGATACACCCAGCCGTTCTCCTCGAAGCGCGGATCGAGTTCGATGCCGAGGAGCCCCTCCTCGACCTTGATCAGCTCGTCGCCGCCGCCCTTGTTGCCGAATACCGTCAGGGCCCCGGCCAGAGTGACCTTCTTGGTCGTCGGGTCGTAGACATGGATCTCGCCCTTGCCCTTGCCGATGTCCGGGTTGTTCCAGTCGGTGATCACCGGCTGGGAGGAGTCGGCGCCGCCCCGGCCGATGTAGAGGACGCGGCCGTCGGGGGCGGTGACCAGGCCGTGCGGCTCGCCGATCTGGTCGTTCCGGCCGGGCTGGTTGGGCTGGGTGAGGCGCTCGGCTTTGTAGTTTCCGGTGATGGTCGCCTTGCAGTCGGCCTGCACCAGCCGTGTCGTCCACAGCAGGGCGCCGCGCAGATGCGTACGGAAGTCGGTCTCGTCGTACGACGACACCGTGCCGCCCATACCCGTGTAGAAGGAGCGGCCGCCGTCGTAGTCGCGGCACCAACTCACCGGGTGGTCCCAGCCGTTGGCGCTCGTGCCCGGCTGGTAGCTCGACTCCCGTACCCGGGCGACGGTGTGCACCGCACCCGACGGGTTCTTCGCCCAGTTCAGCCACTTGTCCGGCCGCTTCCACTGCACCGGAAGCTCCTTGGTCGCCGGATGCCGCCGGTCGCCGACCTCGACGACGGCCCGCTGGACGTTCGTCGGGCCGCCGGCTGCCGGGCGGGCGCCGACCAGGCCGGTGAACCAGTCCGAGTACGGCTCGGCGCGGGCCGCGTCATGGATGCCGACGAAACCGCCGCCCGCCTCCATGTAGGCCTCCAGACCCGCCTCCTGCTCGGGGTCGAGGACATCGCCGCCACCGGTGAGGAACACGATCGCGTTGAAGCGGCCCAGCTTCGTCTCATCGGTGAAGACCGAGGCGTCCTTCGTGGCCTCGACCTTGAAGCGCTGGTCGGCCGGGCCCGACAGGCCGATCCGCTCGATCGCCTCGATGCCGGCGTTCACCAGAGGCGACTCGTCGCCTGCGGCCGCGGAGCCGTAGAAGATGAGCACCCGTACATTCGCGCCGCCCGGTGGCGACTTGACGGACATCGTTGTCAGGGGTGGTTCCGGGACCGGGCGTGCGTCGGCCGCCGGAGCCGACATCAGACCGGCGGCGACGATCCCGGCGGTCACAGTGGCCACCCAGGTCTGTCTTCTCGTGCTCAACCCTCGTAAGTGCATGGGCACCTCCACGGTCACAGCAACAGCGACAAGGAAGCTAGACCCCTTTGAACGACTCGCCAATACCTATGACCGCACTGGGACGAACTTTGTCCTGAGTGTGGATAAACGGGAGCCCGGCCGGTACCGTCTCACCGGTTCATCCCCGTAATTTCCGTACCGCCGTGGGGAGTTCGGCATGAACAGACGCAGCTTCAACAGACGTGTACTGCTGGGCGGCGCGACCGTCGCGACATCGTTGTCCCTGGCGTCGGTGCCCGAGGCCGTGAGTGCCGACACGCCGCCGAGGACCGCCCCGGCCGGCGGCGAGGTCAGGCATCTCAAGCTGTACGCCGAGAAACTCGCCGACGGGCAGATGGGCTACGGCCTCGAAAAGGGCAAGGCGACCATCCCCGGCCCGCTCATCGAGCTCAACGAGGGCGACACCCTGCACGTCGAGTTCGAGAACACGATGGACGTGCCGGTGAGCCTGCATGTCCACGGCCTCGACTACGAAATCACCAGCGACGGCACGAAGTTGAACAAGAGCGACGTCGAGCCCGGCGGCACCCGCACCTACACCTGGCGCACCCACGCCCCCGGCCGCCGCAAGGACGGCACCTGGCGGGCGGGCAGTGCGGGCTACTGGCACTACCACGACCACGTCGTCGGTACCGAGCACGGCACGGGCGGCATCCGCAAGGGCCTCTACGGGCCGGTGATCGTCCGGCGCAAGGGCGACATCCTCCCGGACGCGACCCACACCATCGTCTTCAACGACATGCTGATCAACAACAGGCCCGCGCACAGCGGCCCGGACTTCGAAGCGACGGTGGGCGATCGCGTCGAGTTCGTGATGATCACGCACGGCGAGTACTACCACACCTTCCACCTGCACGGTCATCGCTGGGCCGACAACCGCACGGGCATGCTCACCGGCCCGGACGACCCCAGCCAGGTCATCGACAACAAGATCTGCGGTCCGGCGGACTCGTTCGGTTTCCAGGTGATCGCGGGGGAGGGGGTCGGGGCGGGGGCATGGATGTACCACTGCCATGTGCAGAGCCACTCCGACATGGGGATGGTGGGGCTGTTCCTGGTGAAGAAGGCGGACGGGGCGATTCCCGGGTACGAGCCGCACGAGCACGCACATCCGTCGGCCGAGCACGAGCACTGACCGATCATGGGCGCGTGACCCTTCTTCTGACGCGCGGTGACCTGGAAGCCGTACTACAGCCGGAGGCCTGCGCCGATGCTCTGCGGGACGGCTTCCGGAACGCGGAGGGCGTACCGATCGCGGGACAACGCGTGCGTACGGACCTCCCCTTCCCCGGCACGGCGACCGCCCTGATCCCGGGCCTCCTGCCCGGCATCCCGGCCTATACGGTCAAGGTCAACGCCAAGTTCCCGGACGCCCGGCCCGCCCTGCGCGGGGTGATCTGCCTGCACAGCGGCGAGGACGGCGAGTTGCTCGCCCTGCTGGACTCGGCGACGGTCACCGCATGGCGCACGGGGCTGGCGGCGGCGTTGGGAACTCACCTCCTCGCCGGGCCCGGCGACGTGCTGGGGGTGATCGGCGCGGGGGCGCAGGCGGAGCTCATGCTGCGGGGGCTGCGTGCTCTGCGGCCGTGCGGCGACCTGGCCGTCCACGACACGGACGGCGACCGCGCCGCCGACTTCGCCGCACGCCACGGTGGTCGGGTTCTGGGCTCGGCGCGGGAGGTCGCCGTGGCCGCCGACACCGTACTGCTGGCGACCTGGTCACGATCGCCGCTGCTGTCCCTGGCCGACACCCGGGAAGGGCAGCACTTCACGAGCCTGGGAGCCGACGAGCCCGGCAAGCAGGAGCTGGCGGCCGACCTGCTTCGGGCGGCGCTGCTCGTTGTCGACGACCGCGAACTCGCCGCCACCATGGGCGCGTTGGCGGCCACCGGCCTGCCCGCGGAGGCCACCGACACCACCCTCGGTGCCGTACTGCGCGGCGAACACCCGGGCCGTACGAGTGCCGCGGCCCGTTCCGTCTACGCTCCCGTCGGGCTGCCCTGGCAGGACCTGGCCCTGTCATGGGTGGCGTATCGGGCGGCGGAGCGGGAGGGCGTCGGGCAGCGGGTCGACCTGTTGAGCTGAGCCGGGTTCAGAAGTCTCGGGGAGCTTGGCCGCGCGCAGTGACGGCCGGGTGTGCCACCCTGCGGGCGGGTGGCGTATGCCGAACACCGGCGGGCCGGGCAGGTTGCAGCCGTGGGCCGGCACCGCGGCCCGGTGGGGAACGTCGGCGCGCTTGCCGTGCGCTTACACCGGACGGGCCCGGTGGACATGGATCCTCGCCGGGCGCCGGTCGCACTGCCGGTCCGGCATCAGCCCGGGCGGCACGGTGAAGCCAGGAAGTAGTCCTGGGCGGCGACGCCGGTCGGTGCCGGGTCGCAGCGACGGGGCGCGGGCGCGCCACCTTCGGCGGCCCCCGCACTGCTGGAACCGAGGAGGCCCAGGGCCACGCCGACGGAGAACAGCAGCCACCACCTGCGGGACGCGCCTGCGCGCCGCAGCCCTCGCGCAACTGCTTCTCTCCTGGGAGTGGTCCGCATGGCATCTCCTGTCGGGGCCGTGCCGCCCACTGTCCTCGGCGGCCGTCAGCAGTAGCCTCTGCCGCCGCCGAGGAGCCTGCCAGGCAAGATCGGCCGAATGCAGCACCCGGTCGAACGGCGGTCCGCACCGTTCTCGGCATTCCTGGCGCACGCGGTCCCGATGATCGGAGAGCGCTCTCACCTCCGTTTCCTGCCAGGGCTATCCTGATCCGCAACCTCGGACAAGGAGCCCCGAAGTGACCGACACAGCCCCGCGCCCCACCCTGGAGGCCGTGGCCGCCCGGGCCGGGGTCTCGCGGGCCACCGTGTCCCGGGTGGTCAACGGCGGGGACGGGGTCAGGGAGCCCCTCGTGGAGCGGGTCCGCAAGGCGGTGGAGGAGCTCGGGTACGTGCCCAACCAGGCCGCCCGCAGCCTGGTGACCCGGCGGCACGACGCCGTCGCCGTCGTCGTCGCCGAACCCGAGACCCGCGTCTTCGCCGACCCCTTCTTCGCGCTGCAACTCCGTGGGATCAGCAAGGAGCTGACGGCCTACGACAACCAACTGGTGCTGCTCCTGACGGAGGGCCGGGACGACCACGCCCGCGTCGGCCGCTACCTCGCCGGCGGGCACGTCGACGGAGCGCTCGTCTTCTCACTGCACCTCGACGACCCGCTGCCCGGCCTGATCCAGCACGCCGGAGTCCCCACCGTGTTCGGCGGACGGCCCGACTGGAGCGGCGGCGACCGGCGTGGCGTGGTGTACGTCGACAGCGACAACCGTGGCGGCGCCCGCGACGCCGTACGCCACCTCGTCGGCCTGGGCCGCACCCGCATCGCGCACATCACCGGCGCCCTCGACCAGACGTCGGCGGTGGACCGGCTCGACGGCTACCGGGATGTCATGGTCGACGCCGATCCGCGGCTCATCGTCGAGGGCGACTTCACGCCGGCCGGCGGTGAGCGGGCGATGCGCGAGCTTCTCGAACGCTGCCCGGACCTGGATGCCGTGTTCGCCGCCAACGATCTCACCGCGGCGGGGGCGCTGCGGGTGTTGCGCGAGTCGGGCCGACGGGTGCCGCAGGATGTCGCGGTGGTCGGGTTCGACGACATGCTTCCGGTCGCGGAACAGACCGAGCCGTCGCTCACGACGGTCCGTCAGGACATAGAGGAGATGGGCCGGTTGATGGCCCGGCTGCTGCTCCGGGGGCTCGACCGGCGCGCCGCCGAGCAGGGCGTCGGCGCCGCACCGTCCAGCGTGGTGCTGCCGACCACACTGGTGCGGCGGGCGTCCGCGTAGGTCGTCCGACGGGAGCCTCTGTCTCGTCCGACGGGTGCCTGTCCCGTTCCCTCAGCTCTGCGGCGGCGCGCTCTTGATCACCGCGAAGCGTGCCCCGTACGGGTCGGTGAGCTTGGCGATACGGCCGACGTCCGGCAGGTCCGTGGCCGGTATACGGACCGTGCCGCCCAGCTCCTGCGCCTTGGCGACCGTGGCGTCCGTGTCCGTGACCTCGAAGTACGGCAGCCAGTACGCCGGGCCCTGGGCCTCCGCCGGATCGTCGGCCTTGTCGACGACACCGCCGAACATGGCGTCCTCTTCTTCTCCGGCAGGGCCGAACGTCGTGTACGTCCCGCCGTAGAAGTCGAGGGCGAAGGTCTCCAGGCCGAGCGTCGCGTGGTAGAAACCCGCCGCGGCCGGCACGTCGGTGGTGTACAGCTCCAGCCAGCACAGCGAGCCGGGCTCCTGGACGACGTCGAGACCCTTGTTGGTGCCGGGCTGCCACAGACCGAAGGACACGCCCGCCTTGTCGGCGAGGATGGCCATGCGGCCCAGGTCCATCACGTCCATGGGCCGCATCAGCACCGAGCCGTGCGCCTGTTCGGCCGCCTTCGCCGTGGCGTCCACGTCCGGAGTCTGGAAGTACACCGTCCAGGAGGGCGGACCCTGCTCCTCGGTCGTCTGCATACCGCCGGCCGCCGTCCTCCCGTCGAGCTGGAAGAGGCCGTAACCTCCGGTCTCGGGTCCGCCCGGCTGGAACCGCCAGCCGAACAGGCCGCCGTAGAAGGAAGCGGCGCCCTCGATGTCGGGTGTGCCGAGGTCGATCCAGTTCGGCGCGCCGGTGACGTAACGGGTGGTGAGCATCATCGCCCTCCTCGGAAGGGTCCCGTTGTCCGTGTCCTTGTCCGTTGTGCTGTCTGCTCTGCCGAGTCTTGCACCGCCCACTGACAAGCGCTGCCGGAGCGCTGCCGCCGACTGCGGCGACGGCCGCGGTCACCATGGGTGCCCAGCGAGGAATGGGTGCCCAACGAGGACCTCCATGTTTTTCACCCGTTTCCGCGCGCCGCCGTGCGCCGCCGCGCGGGGAGGGAGACCATCGAGTCGACCGGAGGCCCTGCGGCGCGGCGTTGATCCCGCGTTGATCGAACGTTTTTCGCCGACCGGCACCATCCTGCGTATGCACCTCGAAACGATCGCAACGATCACCTCGCCCGACCTGGACTGGCAGCAGGAGGCGTTGTGCGCGCAGACCGGGGCGGACTTCTTCTTCCCCGAGCCGGGCAGCTCCGTACGGGAGGCGAAGCGGATCTGCGGCCTGTGCCCGATCCGCTCCGCCTGCCTCGAGTACGCGCTCGACAACGACGAACGCTTCGGCGTCTGGGGCGGCCTGTCGGAGAAGGAACGCCTGGAGCTCAGGCGTACGTCACGCTGAACCGACGGACGCCCTCGGGCGCCTGCGTGATGTCCACGGTCACCGTCCGCTCGGCCCGGTCATGGGCGAGCCGGTAGCCGATGGGGGAGTCGCACAGGGTGGGCGCGGCATCCATGTGACCCGTTCGCCCCGCGTCGCCCAGTGCGGCCGTACCCCTGGCGCGACGTACAGACGCGGGTCGCGGTCCTCGTCGCGGGCACTGTTGGTCCGAGCCGCCGACCGCGTGGGCGCCGGCACGTGAACCGCCGACCCAGCCGTCAGCCTGCCCCGAGCCATTCGCACGCCGCCGACCGTCGGCGCGCCATCAGCCCCAACAGCCCGTCTTCCCTCCGCCCCAGCAGCCACGGCCCGAGCCCTGCGCGCCGGAGCCCCCGGGCCGGGAGACTCGCGCCCACAGCCCGCGCCGTATGCCTCCGGCCGGCGGCCAGGGGGTCGCGCCGTAAATCCCCGGCCCGCGCGCTGGATCCTTGTGCCCCTGGCCCTCGGCCCTCGGCCGTCACCTCTCGGCCCTCGGCCGTCAGCCCGCGGTCCTCGGGTCTCAGCCCTGGGCACGGCCCGTCTCGCCTGAGTCCTCGGCTGTCGGTCCGCAGTCCTTGGCGTTCAGTCCGGGGTTGCGGCTGTCGGTCCATGGCCTTGGCTCCGGTCTCCATGGCCTTGGCTCCGGTCCTCGGCCGTCGTCTCTGGGCCTTCGGCTGTCAGTGCACGGTCCTCGGGTCTCAGCCTTGGACATGGCCTGTCTCGCCTTGAGTCCTCGGCTGTCGGCTCGCAGTCCTTGGTGCTCAGTCCGGGGTTGCGGCTGTCAGCCGACCGCACCTCCGGCCTCTTCACATGAGCGCGTGCCTGGGCCGGTGGGCCTGGCTCTCGGTTCCGGCGCACGGCCGTCACCCCTCAGCCCACGCCCCTCGGCCCGTAGCGCTGCCCCTCAACCCCGACCCTCAGCCCCCGGCCCGAGCCGCCATCCGGGCCTTCCGGGCCGCCAGCTTCTCGTCGAACTTCAGGGCCTCCGCGTCCAGGCCGCCCATGAACAGGCCCAGTTCCTCCTGGGCCTTCTGGCCCTCGGGGCCGAGGCCGTCGATTTCCATGATCTTCAGGAAGCGGAGGACGGGCTGGAGGACGTCGTCGTGGTGGATGCGCAGGTTGTAGACCTCGCCGATGGCCATCTGGGCGGCGGCACGCTCGAAGCCGGGGATGCCGTGGCCGGGCATGCGGAAGTTGACGACGACGTCCCGGACCGCCTGCATCGTCAGGTCGGGGGCGAGTTCGAACGCGGCCTTCAGCAGGTTCCGGTAGAAGACCATGTGCAGGTTCTCGTCGGTCGCGATGCGCGCCAGCATCCGGTCGCAGATCGGGTCGCCCGACTGGTGCCCGGTGTTGCGGTGCGAGATGCGCGTCGCGAGCTCCTGGAAGGCGACGTAGGCGACCGAGTGCAGCATCGAGTGCCGGTTGTCCGACTCGAAGCCCTCGCTCATGTGGGACATGCGGAACTGCTCCAGCTTGTCCGGGTCCACCGCGCGCGAGGTGAGCAGATAGTCGCGCATCACGATGCCGTGCCGCCCCTCCTCGGCGGTCCAGCGGTGCACCCACGTGCCCCAGGCGCCGTCACGGCCGAAGAGCGAGGCGATCTCGTGGTGGTAGCTGGGGAGGTTGTCCTCGGTCAGGAGGTTCACGACGAGCGCGATACGGCCGATCTCGGTGACCTTGGACTGCTCCTTGTCCCAGCCCTCACCGTCCTCGAAGAGGCCGGGGAAGTTGCGGCCGTCCGTCCACGGCACGTACTCGTGCGGCATCCAGTCCTTGGCGACCTGCAGATGGCGGTTGAGTTCGGTCTCGACCACTTCCTCCAACGCGTACAGCAGGCGGGCGTCGGTCCAGACGGCAGGGCTGCCGAGGTGAGGGGAAGTGATCGTCACGGGAACTCCAGGGGGACGCACAGCACAGGGCATGTCACCGGCGAAGCGGTTGCCGGGAACCTACGGGATCGTAGGCTACGAAACCGTAGGTTACGAAGCCGTAGGTTAAGGGCAGTGTAAAGACTGCTGATCAGCCGCCGTGACGCCGTGATTTCACGGGTATGCGCAAAGCCCCAGGACCCGCAGGTCCCGGGGCTGAGAACGCGATCCGTTCAGTCGGTCACGCATACAGTTCCCGCATCCGCACCGAGAGACATGTCACACATCCTTCGAGCTTCTCGAACTCGCTGATGTCGACCGGAACGGGCTCATGGCCGAGGTCGGCGAGCAGCTCCGCGGTCTTCGGCGCGCTCGCGGCCATGAGCAGTTTGCCGCCGCCCAGCAGCACCACATGCGCCCCGGACTCCTCCGGCACGGGCAGGAAGCGCGGGAACAGCGACGGCACGTCCAGCTGCGGGATACGTCCGAGGATCGTTCCGTCGGGCAGCGCCGTGATCGCCGACTTCAGGTGCAGCACCTTGCTCACCGGCACGGTGACGACCCGCGCCCCCAGCGGCTCGAAAGCGGCCCGCAACTGCTGGACACCCGCCGCGTTGGTACGGCCCCCACGACCGACGTAGATCGTGTCGCCGACCTTCAGCACGTCGCCGCCGTCCAGCGTGCCCGGCTCCCAGATCCAGTTCACGGAGCAGCCGAGCGAGGCCACGGCCTCCTCGACGCCGATGGTCTCGTCGCGCCGGGCCTCGGCACCGGGCCGGGTGATCAGTGCGACGTTCTTGTACATGACGACCGTGTCCTCGACGAACACCGAGTCGGGGCAGTCGTCGGCCGGATCGACCTCGATCGTCTCCCAGCCGTGCGTGCGCAGGGCCTCCGCGTACGCCTCCCACTGCTCGACCGCGAGATCGACGTCGACCTTCTCCCGCTCGATGTGCGTCACCAGCCCTTCGGCGAGGCGCGGGCTCGGGCGGCGGATGAGGGCCTTCTTGCTGGGCACGGGAGGATCTCCGGGTCGGTGGCAGGTTTCGGCACCCATCATGCACAGGACACCGGTCCGCCATCATGCAGGGCGAGCCTGTGCGGGCAAAACCCATGTGATCAGGCTGTGGCCCTCCTGAGATGCTCGGCGGTGAAGGAGCCGTGCGCTTCGAGGAGCTGGCGTGGCGTTCCCTCGAAGATCACCCGACCGCCGTCCGGCCCCCGTCCGGCCCCAGGTCGATGATCCAGTCGGCCTGCGCGACCACGTCCAGGTCGTGCTCGAAGCTAGGCGGGATACCCGACAGCTTCTGGCGTGGTTTCCTTCAGTTCTCCCTCCTCCAACATCAGCCAGCGGGTGATGCCGATCGACTCCAGGAACGGCAGGTCGTGGCTGGCCACGATCAGCGCCCCCTCGTACGACTCCAGGGCCGTGGTGAGCTGCCGTACGCTCGCCATGTCCAGGTTGTTCGTCGGCTCGTCCAGCATCAGCAACTGCGGTGCCGGCTCGGCCAGCATCAGCGCGGCCAGGGCCGCCCGGAAGCGTTCGCCGCCGGACAGCGTGGCCGCCTTCTGGTCGGCGCGGGCGCCCCGGAACAGGAATCGGGCAAGGCGTGCCCGGACCCGGTTGTTGGTGGCGCCCGGCGCGAAGCGGGCCACGTTCTCGGCGACCGACAACTCGCCGTCGAGCACGTCCAGCCGCTGCGGCAGGAAGCGGAGCGGGACATGCGCCGTCGCCGCGCCCGACACCGGCTCCAGCTCCCCGGCGATCGTCCGCAGCAGCGTCGTCTTGCCCGAGCCGTTGCGCCCGATGAGGGCGATCCGCTCCGGCCCGCGCAGATCGAAGCCGCCGGTCACGCGCGCGCCGTACGCCAACTCCAGGTCCATGAGCGTGAGGACGTTACGGCCCGGCGGTACGGCCGTGTACGGCAGGTCGACGCGGATCTCGTCGTCGTCCCGTACGGCGTCCACCGCCTCGTCGAGCCGCTCCTTGGCCTCGGTGAGCTTCTCCTCGTGCATGATGCGGTGCTTGCCGGCGGAGACCTGGGCCGCGCGGCTCTTCAGCTTCATGACGGCCCGGGGTTCGCGCTTGGTGTCGTACATCTTCTGGGCGTACCGCTTGCGCAGCGCCAACTTGACCTGGGCATCGGTCAGTTCCCGCTTCTGCTTGCGGAAGTCCGCCTCGGCGACGCGCACCATGCGCTCGGCCGCCTCCTGCTCGGTGGCGAGCGCCTCCTCGTACGCGGAGTAGTTGCCGCCGTACCAGGTGACCTCCCCGGAGCGCAGATCGGCGATCTGGTCGACGAGGTCCAGGAGTTCGCGGTCGTGGCTGACCACCACCATCACCCCCGGCCAGGCCGCGACGGCCGCGTTCAGCCGCCTGCGTGCGTACAGGTCGAGGTTGTTGGTGGGCTCGTCGAGCAGCAGGACGTCCGGGCGGCGCAGCAACAGCGCGGCCAGCCGCAGCAGCACCGACTCGCCGCCCGACACCTCGCCGATCGTCCGATCCAACTCGACGTGGCCGAGCCCGAGTTCACCGAGTGTGGCGAGAGCCCGTTCTTCGACGTCCCAGTCGTCGCCGACGGTCTCGAAGTGCTCCTCGGCCACGTCGCCCGCCTCGATGGCGTGCAGCGCGGCTCGCTGCGTGGCGATGCCGAGGGTCTCGTCGACCTTGAGGCCGGTGTCGAGGGTGACGTTCTGCGGGAGGTAGCCGACCTCCCCCGCGACGCGCACGGCGCCGTCGGCCGGGGCGAGTTCACCGGCGATGAGCTTCAACAGGGTCGACTTCCCGGACCCGTTGACGCCGACGAGCCCGGTCCTGCCCGGGCCGAACGAGACGTCGAGGCCCTCGAAGACGGAGGTGCCGTCGGGCCAGGTGAAGGAGAGGGATGTACAGGTGATGGAAGTAGACATACGGGCCTCCGCGGATGCTCGAAGCGATCAAGGGCAAACGCGTATCGAGACACCGGCGACCAACGGGGAGGCCTCGGAGGGCTCAGGGGCATGAGAAAAGCCCTGCTCCGGAGGACGGCTCGAACGCCGAGGTCGCACGCGGCGCACACACACTTCAGGTGTGACGCGGTGTCTCAGGACCTCAGACGAGCAACGTCCTTCTCCAATCGACGGCAACAGGACCGTGGTAAACGGTAGAAGGGGGCCCCGGGGCTGTCAACGGAATTAAAACGAGCGCAGGGTTAGGCTCGCCATCTCGACGCCGGTCCGTGCATCCCAGCCCGTCCGGCGTTTGAGGACGAGGCCCGTTCAGGGCCGAAGCGGGGGTCCAGGGGGCGGCAGCCCCCTGGCGGGGTGGAAGGGGTGGAGCCCCTTCAGGATGGGACGGGTAGGGGCGGCGGAGGCGAGAACCCCCCGTCAGCAAGCGTCCCGCATCAGTTCCGCCAGATCGCGGTCCAGATCGAGCTGAAGGTGCTCCAGACCGAGCGGCACCAACTCGCTGGTCGCCTGGAGGAACCGCCGAACCTCGCCCGAGCGGATGTGCACGACGGCCGTGCCCTCGGGGGCATGGAACTCCAGGACCGTACGGTCGAAGCCGTACGGCCGCACCCGCACGTCGCCGTCCCCCTCGGGCCCCTCCAGGCCGGCCACGAGAAGCTCGCGGCTGAAGGCCCAGCAGACCTCCACGCCCTCCAGGGTGGCCGGGGCCGGGAAGGTCATGCGGACGGCGAACGGGTCGCGCCGGTCGTAGTGAAGGGTCGCGGGAATGCTCGGCATCCGCGGCGCGGCGGCGACGAGACGGGCCTCAACGGGCTGCTCGATTACGGTGGACAACGCCATGCTCCCTTGTGACAGCTGGACGAACTTCCGGGCGGACGAGACCGGGCACTGGTAGAGACGACGGAATCAGCCAATCCGTGCACCCCGGATGCGAGTGACCTCTGTCACCGCCGTCATGCAGGGGAGTGGCTTGTTCGTCCGGCAGTGCCGGGAAAGTCACATGTGGTCATCGGGGCCATCTGGACGACACCGGGGTGGTGGGCTAGCTTCGCCCGCCATGAGGCGTTCGGGGAGCATGCGACGGTCGGGGCGTACGTTTCGGACAATGGCCGCGGGGGTGGCGTGCGGGGCGGCGCTGGCAGCGCTGACCGCCGTACCCGCGCAGGCGCAGGCGCACGAGCCGAAGGGCCGGGAGCCGCACTGGGAGCTCAAGGACAGCGGCACGCCCGAGGTGCGCTTCCGCGGGCTGTCCGCGGTCAGCCGGCACACCGCCTGGCTGGCCGGAACCGAGGGCACCGTGCTGCGTACCACCGACGGCGGCGCGACCTGGCGGAACGTCTCGCCGCCCGGCGCCGCCGAGCTGCAGTTCCGGGACATCGAGGCGTTCGACGCGCGCCGGGCCGTGGTGCTGGCCATCGGGGAGGGCGAGGCGTCCCGCGTGTACCGCACGGACGACGGCGGCGCGACCTGGACCGAATCCTTCCGCAACACTGACGCACGGGCCTTCTACGACTGCCTCACCTTCTTCGACCGCCGCCACGGCCTGGCGATGAGCGACCCGGTGGACGGCCGGTTCCGCATCCTGTCGACCAGCGACGGCGGCCGCTCCTGGCAGGTGCTGCCCAGCGACGGGATGCCCGCCGCGCAGGTGGGCGAGGCCGGCTTCGCGGCGAGCGGGCAGTGCCTGGTCAGCTCCGGGCCGAAGGACGTCTGGCTGGCCACCGGCGGCGCCGCACGCGCGCGTGTGCTGCACTCCGCCGACCGGGGGCTGACCTGGACGGCCGCCGACGCGCCGATCCCGGCGGGCGACCCGGCCCGCGGCGTCTTCGCGCTCGCCTTCCGCGACCGTACGCACGGCCTCGCGGTCGGTGGCGACTACCGCCCCGAGCAAGCCTCCCCGCAGGCCGCCGCACGCACCTCCGACGGCGGCCACAGCTGGCCGCCCGCCGCCACGCCCCCGCCCGCCTACCGCTCCGGCGTCGCCTGGCTCCCGCACAGCCGTACCGCCGCCCTCGCGGTCGGCCCCACCGGCACCGACGTGACGACGGACGGTGGCCGCACCTGGCGGACCGTCGACACCGGCTCGTACGACACCGTGGACTGCACGCCGGACCTGGGCTGCTGGGCCGCGGGGGAGAAGGGCCGGGTCGCGCGGCTGGAGAGCTGACGCCGGAATGTGGGTACTCGGTCGCCGACTGCGAGAGGAGTGACCCGACATGCCACGCGGTTCGAGCCCCAAGCGGGAACGCCAGTACGAGCACATCAAGGAGAGTGCCCAGGACCGGGGCGAGAGCGCCTCGCGTGCGAAGGAGATCGCGGCGCGGACGGTGGCTGTGTCTTCTGGGGGACACCCCCAGACCCCCGTGGAACGCGCACGGTCCGGCGAGTCCAAGTCCGCCAGCCGCACGTCCACCCAGGACATGTCCTCGGGCAAGCGGGGCGGCCAGCGGTCGGGCAAGGGCTCCCAGGGCCCCACCTACGACCAGCTGTACGAGGAGGCCAAGAAGCGCAACATCCACGGGCGTTCGGACATGAACAAGAGCCAGCTCAAGCAGGCGCTGGGCAAGTGAGGTTCAGCCGAGCGTCTCGCGGTACCGTGCCAGCTCCGGCGCCGTCTTCGTGGCGGCGAACTCGGTGATGCGGTACGCGCAGACCCCGGCGCCGACGAACGGATCCGTCGCGGCGATCTCCTCGATCCGGGCCCGGTCCTCCGCGACGGCGAGGATCACCCCGCCGTCGCGGGGGTTCTTGCGCCCGGAGGCGAGAAAGAACCCCTTCTCGTACTGCTCGTCGAGCCACGCCACATGCGCCTCCAGCACGGCGTCGACGGCATCGAGCGGGGCGGTGTAGGTCAGCTCCAGCACGAACATGATCGCGAGCCTACCCCCGGGGCCCGCGCCGGCCGGCCCCGGCACCGTACGCTCGTGCCCACCATGACGACCGTACGCATTCCCGCGGGCTGGCCCGCGACCGAGGAAGAAGCCCGCGCCGTCCAGGACGAGTTGCGGGAGCGGGTGGTGCTCGACGAGCCGGGCCCGCCGCCCGGAGCCGGGCACGTGACCGGTGTCGACGTGGCCTACGACGACGAGCGGGACGTGGTCGCCGCAGCAGCGGTCGTGTTGGACGCGGCGACCCTCGACGTCGTCGCCGAGACCACGGCCGTCGGGCGGATCTCCTTCCCCTACGTCCCCGGCCTGCTCGCCTTCCGCGAGATCCCCACGGTCCTGGCCGCCCTCGACGCCCTGCCCTGCCCGCCCGGCCTCGTCGTCTGCGACGGCTACGGCCTCGCCCACCCCCGCCGCTTCGGCCTCGCCAGCCACCTCGGCGTCCTGACCGGCCTGCCCACGATCGGCGTCGCGAAGAACCCGTTCACCTTCACGTACGACGATCCCGCCGCCGCGCGCGGGTCGTCCGCGCCGCTCATGGCGGGCGACGAGGAGGTCGGCCGCGCCCTGCGCACCCGTGATGCCGTCAAGCCCGTCTTCGTCTCGGTCGGCCACCGGGTGAGCCTCGACAACGCCTGCGCGCACACGCTCGCGCTGACCCCCGAGTACCGCCTTCCGGAGACGACGCGCCGCGCGGACTCCTTGTGCCGCCGGGCGCTGAAGGAGGCGACCGGTCCGAGGCCGGAGCTCGCCGCCCGAGCAGCGGCCGACCCCACCCGGACGTGGGGGCGTTCCCTGTTCGAGCGCCAGCCCCTGCCCGTGACCTGGGCGGGGCGGGTGCTCGCGGCAGCGGCGGAGGGCGTGGGCCGGACCCCGGAGATCGACGCCGCGGTGGAACTGGCGGGCGACCGCGATCGGTGGAGCCGGGGCAGCGAGGTGTTCGGACTGGTCCGCGGGCGAGGGCTCGATGCCTGGGAGCACCCGACGGACCAGCAGCGGCTGCTGGTCCGGCTCGCGGAGCTGGTCGGCAAGGTCGCCCACAACGAGGCAGGGCCCCCTCCCTTCTTCGACCATCATGCGGGCTGGCAGATCGGCCCCATCGCCGTCCGGATCGCCACCTCCGCGCCCGATCGGGACGTGCGGGAGCGGATCGCGGAAGCGTTGGGGGACTGGCCGACAAGTGATGACGTCGGTTGAGTCCCCGGCTCATTCCCCTTACTGAGTACGTCGTCTGAGTACCTGTACGGATGTCGCGGCCGACGTTGATCGGCAGGCTCTGACGCATGACGACGCACCGTGCCCCGAAGCCCCTCGCCGACCCCGACCGCCCCGTCGAGCGTGCCGTGACGGCCGCGCTGGTCCTGGCCACGCTGGCCGGGCTGGGCTGGATCGTCGGGATGATCTACACGATCGCGGGGTGGCCGCTCTAGGTGTGCTGACCGGACAGGTGGGTGACGCGGCCGGCACGTCCCGGGACCAGGGCCGTACGCGGCTGCCACGCCCCGGGACCGCGACCGTACGCGGCTGATACGACAGGAACCCGCGGCCCGCACCGTCGCGCACCCCGCCGCACGGAGCCCACCCCACTCGGCACCCACCGTTCCCACCGCCGGAGCCGCTTCACGGCCGACATCGTGGGCGTGGCCTGCGGCCCGGTTCCAGAAGACGCTCGCGCTGCACGACTGGTACCTGGGCGCCGACGATTGGGAGTATCCGCTGGTCCCGGTCGGAGCACTAGCCGCGGTCGAGAGCGGCGTTGAGGGTGATGGCCGCGTCGATGAGGGCGAGATGGGTGAACGCCTGGGGGAAGTTGCCCAGTTGGCGGCCCGTCAGGTCGATCTCCTCCGAGTACAGGCCGAGATGGTTGGCGTAGCCCATCATCTTCTCGAGCACCAGCCGTGCCTTGTCGGTCCGTCCCGCGCGCGCCAGGGCGTCGACGTACATGAAGGTGCACAGCGAGAAGGTGCCTTCCGAGCCGCGCAGGCCGTCGGGCGATGCCTCGGGGTTGTAGCGGTAGACCAGGCTGTCGCTGACCAGTTCCTGTTCCATGGCGCTGAGGGTCGTTGTCCACATCCGGTCCTGGGGGGTGAGGAACCCGACCGTCGACATGCGCAGCAGCGAGGAGTCGAGGACATCGGTGGCGTAGTGCTGGACGAAGGCCTGACGTTCCTCGCTCCAGCCCTTGGCCATGACCTGCTCGTAGCAGTCGTCCCGGGCCCTGCGCCAGCGTTCGGCGGCGGCCGGGCGGCCGTTGGACTCCGCGAGCCGCAGGGCGCGGTCGAAGGCCACCCAGGACATGACGCGACCGTAGGTGAAGTCCTGCCGGCCGCCGCGGGTCTCCCACAGGCCCTCCTCCGCCTGGTCCCAGTGGTCGACCAGCCAGTCGAGGTTCGTCAGCAGCGCGTTCCAGCCGCGGTGCCCCATCTGCAGCCCGTGCCGGTGCGCGAAGTGGATCCTGTCCAGCGCCTCGCCGTAGATGTCCAGCTGGAGTTGCGAGGCGGCGCCGTTGCCGATCCGTACCGGCGCTGAACCCGCGTAGCCCTCCCAGTGGTCGAAAACCTGTTCGTCCAGGTCGGAGGACCCGTCCACCTTGTACATGATGTTCAGCGGACCGGTGTCACCGTCCCTTCCGGCCCGCTCCTCGACCCGGTCGGCGAGCCACAGGATGAACGCCCGGGCCTCGTCGGTGAAGCCCAGACCCAGCAGGGCGTACACCGAGAAGGACGCGTCACGGATCCAGGTGAACCGGTAGTCCCAGTTTGCGCTCGCCGCCCAGTTGCTCGGGAAGCGCCGCCGTCGGGGCGGCCACCACGGCGCCGGTGGGCGCGAAGGTCATCAGCTTCAGCGTGATCGCGGAACGCTCCACGGTCTCGCGCCAGGCGCCCGGTGTAGCGCGACTGACGCAGCCAGGTATGCCAGAACTGCACCGTCTCGTCGAACAGTTGCTGGTACTCGGCCAGTCGCATCTCCCTGGGCGGCCCCTCGGCGGCCCACTCCAGGGCCAGCCCCCGCTCCTGGCCGGCCTCCAGGGTCAGCGTGAAGTGCAGAGCGTCCCGCCGGTCGGCGAGCACGTCCAGCAACCGCTCGTCGTCCGGTTCCCGGATGGGGTGCACGGTGAGCTCCGAGCCGTCCTCCGCGGCGAACACCGCCCCGTGCGTGCTGATGTGCAGACGGTGCGCCTGCCGCCCGTAGTCGAACCTCGGCGCTATCTCCAACTCGAACGTCATCCTGCCGCGCACGCAGCGGACCATCCTCACGAGGCGGTGACTTTCCGTGACCGTCGTTCCGGTCACCGGCATGAAGTCGATCACCTCTCCGGCGCCCGCCTCCGTCATGAACCGGGTGACCAGGATCGCCGTATCGGGCAGGTACAGCTGCTTGGTCGCGTACGAGTGATGCATCGGGCGGACCGTGCAGTGCCCGCCCTTGTCCTTGTCCAGCAGTGCGCCGAACACACTGGGCGAGTCGAATCTCGGGGCGCAGAACCAGTCGACGCTCCCGTCGGTCGTCACCAGCGCCGCGGTCTGCAGATCACCGAGGAGGCCATGGTTCTCGATCAGTGGGTAGTCGCCCATCGGGGCTGCCCTTCCGATGTGCAATTCATCCCAATTCCCCTAGATCAGGCTAAGCCTGCGGTCCGGATCCTCGCGCGGGGACGAGGACGGCCACATTGAGCAGCAGCTGGACCAGTGAGCCCCATGCGTGGTGCCAGTCGGCGAACGCCAAGGAGACCGCCATGCCCGAGGCGGCGGGGATGGTGGTGACGGAGAGGAACACGCCCAGCAGGGCACTGCCGCGCGCCTCGGTCAGCGAGACGATGCCGACGATGCCGGCGAGGAAGGCCACGGCGACGGAGAAGAAATTCGGCGTGTCGATGAGAGGTGACCACGATGGCCAGGGAGAACCCGACCGCCGACGCACGCAGCCCCTCGCGGACCCTGCGCCGGTTGCGGCGGTCCAGGCCGAGCGCGACGCCGGCGATCGCGTTGTACTCGGGGCCGACCACCATGGCCGCCACGATGAGGATCTGAGAGTTCGTCATGATGCCGACCGAGCCGATGATCCCGGCGACGGTCAGGAACAGGTAGAAGGACTGCAGGTAGGTGCCCTCGCCGACCGGGTGAGAGCGGATGGCATCCCGGCCACGTCCACGGTGACGCCTGGCTCGTGGGGCTGCAGCGGCTCGAAGTCCGCGTACTGCGAATCCAGCGGTTCCGGCGGCTCCGGCGGCAGAAGTGCCTCTTCCTTGCGGCGATCCGCTGCGCGGCGAGCTGATGATCAAGAGCCAGAGGGGCGAAGCACACGATCCGCTGGGCGAGCGCTGTCAGCCAGGGCCGACGGTGGAACTCAGGTACGCACCCACTATCGCCCGATGCGCGGTGAGCCGCCGGGGGAGGTGCTCCCTCCGCGTGCCCGAGCCGGCGCGTCAACCGGCCGGATCGCGTCACGCTCCATCCGCGAGGTGAGGAAGGAGGAGGACTTGCCGTGCGTCGGCGAGGCGGCGGCGTGCCGTGGGCCGCGTCGTCGCGCACCCTGGAGATGGGAAGGAGCGGCTCGATGAAGACTTCCGCAGCGATGCCGTCGGCAAGGTGGGCAAGCCGCCGAGTCGACCAGGCCGGGTGAGACGCGAAGCCTGGTGGCGCGGCCGTATCAGGGAACCGACTGTCTGGCTGAGAGCGTTCCACGCGCGCGTGGAGACCCGCTTCCCGGTGGTCACAGCACTCGTGGACCGCTTGGTGTCGGTGAACATCTTCGACTCCGCCACCCGTATCGCGGCGCAGTGCTTCCTGACCGCCGTGCCGCTGCTGTTCGTGGTGGGTGCGTACGCGCCGGAGGCGGTGCAGCACCAGGTCACTGCATCGGTCAGCGCCGTCTTCGGGCTGACCGGGCAGGCGAAAGCCCAGGTGGAGCAGGCGTTCGAGCCCCCGACCGACGACCTGCGCCAGGCGACCGGTCTGGTGGGTGGACTGATGGTGCTGCTGTCGGCGACCGCGGTGAGCCGCGCGGTGCAGCGGCTGTGCAGACGTGCCTGGCAGCTGCCCCGGACCGAGGCGAAGGTCGCTCCGTGGAGGTGGGTGGCGTGGATCGCCCTGTGGCTCGGCGCACTGGTCGTGCAAGGGCTGCTGCACAACGGGTTCGGCCTGGGGGCGGGGCTGGGGTTCCCGGTCGTCCTGGTCATACAGGCGGTCATGTGGTGGTGGACCCAACATCTGCTGCTCGGCGGCATCGTCCGGTGGAAGCCCCTCCTGCCAGGGGCCGTCATCACGGCCGTCGCGGTCAGCGGCCTGTCCGTGACCGCGCACTTCTACATGCCACGGGCCCTCAACCGGGCATTGGCCGACTACGGTTCAGCGGGTTCGGTCTTCGTCCTGCTGTCCTGGCTGATCGTCGTGTGTGTGGCCGTCGCGATCGGCCTCAGCGTGGGCGCGGTGCTGTCCCAGGAGTCCTTCCTGCGGCGCCGTCTGGGAACCCTGACGTCGCCACCCTGACGGCCGCGCCGGAATCAGGTACGTGCCGCCGGTTCCGAGGCGGAGGGGCGGCGGGCGGGAAGGGAGGTCGACGTGCCGTCGCCCGTCACCTGCATGTACGCCCGCAGGGTGACGAGCCGGTTCTCGCCGTCCACCAGGACCGGCAGCACCGGACCGTCGGCGAGGACTCGATCGCGTGCGGAATGTGCACCGGTGGCACCCGGATGCCGCCCGGCGGGAAGCCGGCCGGCCGTGGTGCCGTCGACTCGGCCGCCTCACGTGGCCGGCCCGCCGTGGCGTCGGGTACCTCGCCGTCGAGGTCGCGCGCCGCGGTCTGGGGCGGCCGTTCGGTCCCCCGGCAGCGCGCGTGCAAGCAGTGAGGAACGGCTCGACCATCTAATCCAGTGCCTCCAGTGCCTCCAGTGCCTCCAGTGCCTCCAGTGCCTGCGATACGGGACGCCGGTGGCGCAGGTGTTCTGCCCGTGCGCGTCGGCGCGCGATCAACGCGCTCCACGCCAGTCGGTAATACGGCGGGCGGCAGCCGCGCCAGGCGCAGGGCCTGGCCGCGGTGCCGACGTCGCTGGCCCACCCGCGTCCGCGGCGCCGGGCTCGTCTCGGTCGGCGCGGCGCCCGCGCGGCTGCGCTGCAGCGCAGCGGAACGGCGCCGCGGCGCTGCGCCGCACTCCCGAGTCGGGGCTGCGGCCGCCGCAGCGCGCAGCGCCGACACGCGCCGACCGCAGCTCCCGGACGCAACCGGGCCCGTCCGCGCCCCCTTGCGGTGCACGGGGAAGGGCAGGTCGCCCTGCTGCCGCCCCTGTTCGCGCGCGCCGTCGCGTTCAGCGACGCACTTGCGACAGGCCTTCAGCGCACGGCAGCTCTGGCCGTGGCCCGGTCCGACAAGCTGCGGGCTGGTTCACTTGGCGGCGGCGACCCGGAACGTGATCCCCGCTCCACGCAGCCGCTCGATCAGCGCGTCCCCCATCGCGACGGCCGTCGTGACCTGCCCGGCCGTCGGCGGCAGGTCGTCGAAGGCCAGGGACAGGGCCGACTCGGCGAACATCTTCGCCGTCTCGCCGTATCCGGGGTCGCCGCCCGAGACCTCGGTGAAGACCCGTCGGCCACCGCCCTCGCCGACGAAGCGGACCGAGAACCAGCTCTTCGCGCGCTTCTCGGCGCTCGGCCCCTCACCGGGCTTCAGCCGGTCGGACAACCAACGCCGGGCGGGCGGCAGTTGGGCGGCCGTGACAAGCGCGCCCATCGCAGCGACTCCGCCGAGGGCGATGGGCAGATGCCGTACGGCGGCGTAGTGGCGGTAGCGGAAGTCGGGGCCGTAGCGCTCGAGGGCCCGCGCGGATCGCTTGACGATCTGCGGGTCGATCGTCGGCAGCGGCACCGCCCAGGCGCCGACCTCCTTGGCGAACCGGGGCGCACCCGTCGGCGCCAGTGCCCGGCGCCCCATCAGCCGCGGCTCGTGGTGGGCGCGGTCGCGGGCGGCGGTCAGCATCTGGCGTCCGCGCGAGAACTGATTGAGCGCCGACGCGAACGTGCCGCCCGAGAAGGTGGCGTCGGCCGTCACGAACCCGTCCACGGTCAGCGGCACGCCCTCCGGCAGCTGCTGGACGGTGAAGTACGCGCCCAGGTCGTGCGGGATCGAGTCGAAGCCACAGGCATGCACCAGCCTCGCACCCGTCTCACGCGCGCGTGCGTCGTGCCGGACGTAGGTCCGGTCCACGAACTCCGGCTCACCCGACAGGTCGAGGTAGTCGGCGCCGGTGTCGGCGCAGGCGGCGACGAGGTCCTCGCCGTACGTCACATAGGGACCCACCGTCGTGGCCACCACGCGCGCGTGCTCGGCGAGACGGCGCATCGAGGCCGCATCGGAGACGTCCGCCTCAAGCACCTCGATCCCCGCGCCGCCGGGCAGCGACTCGCGCAGCCGCTCCAGCTTCTCCTTGCTGCGGCCCGCGACGGCCCAGCGCAGCCCTTCGGGCGCGTGCGCGGCGAGGTACTCCGCCGTGAGTGTCCCGACGAAGCCCGTGGCCCCGAAGAGCACGATGTCGTACGGACGATCCGCCCGGTCCAGCCTGGTCATGACACCCCTCGGTCTCGCAGCACGCGCCGTTGTCGGTGGCCGAGGCTAGCGTGAGGAGTGCGGAGCCCGACGACGAGGCTGGGAGGTATGCGGTGGCCGTGCCCGGGAATGCCCTGAAGAAGTGGGAGAAAGCGCGCGAGTTCGCCCTCGGGATGCCGGGCGCCGTCGAGCCACGCGGCGACTGGGTGGAGGAGAGCTACCGCACGATCGCGCCGAAGCGGCTGATAGCCGAGCTGGACGGGCGCTGATTTCTCCGGCAGCGGTTCGCAGTCGGCCTTCCCGCGGGTAACTTCCTAAGCGCTTGCTCTTGTGCCTGGTGGAACGAGTTCTTAGCATCACTGGTGTTACAGCAGTTGTGTCATATCTCCGTGATCGATCCTCCGGGGTCGCTCTCTTCGTGTCTCCCTGGGGGCTTGGATGGCAACGACGCCAGGACAGGGCCCGCTCACCGGCGTGCGCGTGGTGGAGCTGGCCGGAATCGGGCCCGGCCCGTTCGCCGCGATGCTCCTCGCCGACCTGGGCGCCGACGTGGTCCGCGTGGACCGGCCCGGCGGCACGGGACTCGCCATCGACACCGAGTGCGACGTCACCAACCGCAACAAGCGCTCGGTGATCGTCGACCTGAAGTCCCCCGACGGCCCCGCCCGCGTCCTCGACCTCGCCGCCCGCGCCGACATCCTTATCGAGGGCTACCGCCCCGGCGTCGCAGAGCGCCTCGGCGTCGGCCCGGATGCCTGCCACGCCCGCAACCCGGCGCTCGTCTACGGCCGCATGACCGGCTGGGGCCAACAGGGGCCGCTCGCCCACCGCGCCGGCCACGACATCGCGTACATCGCGCTGACCGGCACCCTCGGCATGATCGGCAGCCCCGACGAACCCCCGGCCGTCCCCGCCAACCTGGTCGGCGACTACGCGGGCGGCTCCCTCTACCTCGTCATCGGCGTCCTCGCCGCCCTTCACCACGCGCGCGCGACCGGCACCGGCCAGGTCGTCGACGCCGCCATCGTCGACGGCGCCTCCCACCTCGCCGCGATGATCCACGGCATGCTCGCCGCCGGCGGCTGGCAGGACCGGCGCGGCGCCAACCTCCTGGACGGCGGCTGCCCCTACTACGGCACCTATGAGACGGCCGACGGCAGGTACATGGCGGTCGGCGCCCTGGAACCCCAGTTCTACGACGAGTTCCTGGAACTGCTCGACCTCACGGACTTCGCCTCCGCCCGCAAGGACTGGGCCCGCTGGGGCGAGCTCCGCGAGGCGGTCGCGGCCCGCTTCAAGTCCCGTACGAGGGACGAATGGACGGCCGTCTTCGAGGGCTCCGACGCCTGCGTGGCCCCCATCCTGTCCCTGCGCGAGGCCCCGCACCACCCGCACCTCGCCGCCCGCGGCACCTTCACCGACCACGGCGGCATCACCCAGCCCGCGCCCGCACCCCGCTTCTCGGCGACCCCGACGGCCGTACGGACCGGCCCCGCGCAACCGGGCGCCGACACGGCTCAGGTGGCGCGCGACTGGGGCGTACCCGATCTGACGAAGGGCCTCGACATGGACAGCGCCGACATGAATGGCCTCGAATGAAGCGGCAGATCTTCGCTCCCGAGCACGACGCGTTCCGCGAGACCGTGCGTGCCTTCCTGGCCAGGGAGGTGCTGCCGCACTACGAGCAGTGGGAGAAGGACGGCATCGTCTCGCGCGACGCGTGGCGGGCCGCCGGCAAGCAGGGCCTGCTCGGACTCGCCGTACCCGAGGAGTTCGGGGGCGGCGGCACCTCCGACTTCCGCTACAGCGCCGTACTCGCGGAGGAGTTCACGCGCGCGGGCGCGCCCGGTATCGCCCTCGGCCTGCACAACGACATCATCGGCCCGTACCTCACCTCGCTCGCCACCGAGGAGCAGAAGCGGCGCTGGCTGCCGGGCTTCTGCGACGGCTCGCTGATCACGGCCATCGCCATGACCGAGCCCGGCGCCGGCTCCGACCTCCAGGGCATCCGCACCCACGCCGAGGACCGCGGCGACCACTGGGTGCTGAACGGCTCCAAGACCTTCATCTCCAACGGCATCCTCGCCGACCTGGTGATCGTCGTCGCGAAGACGACCCCCGAGGGCGGGGCGCACGGGCTGTCGCTGCTCGTCGTCGAGCGCGGGATGGACGGCTTCGAGCGCGGCCGCAACCTCGACAAGATCGGCCAGAAGGCGCAGGACACCGCCGAGCTGTTCTTCCACGACGTGCGCGTGCCCAGGGAGAACCTCCTCGGCGAACTCAACGGCGCCTTCGTCCACCTGATGACCAACCTCGCCCAGGAACGCCTGAGCATCGCGGTCTCCGCGATCGCCGCCGCCGAGCACCTGCTGGAGATCACCACCGACTACGTCAAGGAACGCGAGGCCTTCGGCCGGCCGCTCGCCACCAAGCAGCACATCCGATTCGAGATAGCCGAGATGGCCACCGAGTGCGCCGTCACGCGCGCGTTCCTCGACCGCTGCATCGAGGACCACGCGAACGGCACGCTCGACGCCGTGCACGCCTCCATGGCCAAGTGGTGGGCGACCGAGCTGCAGAAGCGGGTCACCGACCGCTGCCTCCAACTGCACGGCGGCTACGGCTACATGACCGAGTACCCCGTCGCCCGGGCCTTCACGGACGGCCGCATCCAGACCATCTACGGCGGGACGACCGAGATCATGAAGGAGATCATCGGCCGTTCCCTGCTGGGCTGACCCTCACCCCGAAAGGCTTACCAGTGAGCACCGAAGCGTACGTGTACGACGCGATCCGCACCCCGCGCGGCCGCGGCAAGGCGAACGGCGCCCTGCACGGCACCAAGCCCATCGACCTGGTCGTCGGCCTGATCCACGAGCTCCGCGACCGCTTCCCCGGCCTGGACCCGGCCGCGATCGACGACATCGTGCTGGGCGTCGTCGGCCCGGTCGGCGACCAGGGCTCCGACATCGCCCGCATCGCCGCGATCGCCGCCGGGCTGCCGGACACCGTCGCGGGCGTACAGGAGAATCGCTTCTGTGCGTCGGGCCTGGAGGCCGTGAACATGGCCGCCGCCAAGGTCCGTTCGGGCTTCGAGGACCTCGTCCTCGCGGGCGGTGTGGAGTCCATGTCCCGGGTGCCGATGGCCTCGGACGGCGGCGCGTGGTTCAACGACCCGATGACCAACCTCGCCGTCAATTTCGTCCCGCAGGGCATCGGGGCCGACCTGATCGCCACCATCGAGGGCTTCTCGCGCCGTGACGTCGACGAGTACGCGGCCCTGTCCCAGGAGCGGGCGGCGACGGCCTGGAAGGAGGGCCGCTTCGACCGCTCGGTCGTTCCGGTCAAGGACCGCAGCGGCCTCGTCGTCCTCGACCACGACGAGCACCTGCGCCCGGGCACGACCGCCGACTCCCTCGCCAAGCTGAAGCCGTCCTTCGCGGACATCGGCGACCTCGGCGGCTTCGACACCGTGGCGCTGCAGAAGTACCACTGGGTCGAGAAGATCGACCACGTCCACCACGCGGGCAACTCCTCCGGCATCGTCGACGGCGCCTCGCTGGTCGCCATCGGCACCAAGGAGGTCGGCGAGCGCTACGGACTCACGCCCCGCGCGCGGATCGTCTCCGCCGCCGTCTCCGGATCCGAGCCCACCATCATGCTCACCGGCCCCGCGCCCGCCACCCGCAAGGCGCTCGCCAAGGCCGGGCTGACCATCGACGACATCGACCTCGTCGAGATCAACGAGGCCTTCGCCGCCGTCGTGCTGCGCTTTGTGAAGGACATGGGCCTGTCCCTGGACAAGGTCAACGTCAACGGCGGCGCCATCGCCCTCGGCCACCCGCTCGGCGCGACCGGCGCGATGATCCTCGGCTCGCTCGTCGACGAACTGGAGCGCCAGGACAAGCGGTACGGCCTGGCGACCCTGTGCGTCGGCGGCGGCATGGGCATCGCCACGATCGTCGAGCGCATCTGATTCCCAGCGGAATCAGCGGCACACCCACAGACTGCTACGGAGACCCTGTCATGACACAGAGCACCACCATCCGCTGGGAACAGGACCGCACCGGCGTCGTCACCCTCGTCCTCGACGACCCGAACCAGTCCGCGAACACCATGAACCAGGCGTTCCGCGCCTCCCTCGCCGTGATCACCGACCGGCTGGAGGCCGAGAAGGACACCATTCGCGGTGTCATCATCACCTCCGCCAAGAAGACCTTCTTCGCCGGCGGAGACCTGCGCGACCTGATCCGGGTCACTCCCGAGACCGCGCAGGAACTGTTCGACGGCGGCATGGAGATCAAGCGCAACCTGCGGCGCATCGAGACCCTGGGCAAGCCGGTCGTCGCCGCGATGAACGGTGCGGCCCTGGGCGGCGGTTACGAGATCGCGCTCGCCTGCCACCACCGCATCGCCCTCGACGCCCCCGGCTCCAAGATCGGTTGCCCCGAGGTCACCCTCGGCCTGCTGCCGGGCGGTGGCGGCGTCGTCCGCACCGTCCGCCTCCTCGGCATCGCCGACGCGCTGCTGAAGGTCCTCCTCCAGGGCACCCAGTACAACCCGCAGCGCGCCCTGCAGAACGGCCTGATCGACGACGTGGCCGCCACCCACGAGGAACTGCTCACCAAGGCCCGCGCCTTCATCGAGGCCAACCCCGAATCGCAGCAGCCCTGGGACAAGCCGGGCTACAGGATCCCCGGCGGCACCCCCGCCAACCCCAAGTTCGCGGCGAACCTGCCCGCCTTCCCGGCCAACCTGCGCAAGCAGACGAACGGCGCCCCCTACCCGGCTCCGCGCAACATCCTCGCGGCCGCCGTCGAGGGCTCGCAGGTCGACTTCGAGACGGCGCAGGTCATCGAAGGCCGCTACTTCGTGGAGCTGGCCGCGAGCCAGACGTCCAAGAACATGATCCAGGCGTTCTTCTTCGACCTCCAGGCCGTCAACTCCGGCGCCAACCGCCCCAAGGGCATCGAGGCGCGGGGGGTCCGCAAGGTCGCCGTCCTGGGCGCCGGGATGATGGGCGCGGGCATCGCCTACTCGTGCGCCCGCGCGGGCATCGAGGTGGTCCTGAAGGACGTGTCCCTCGAAGCCGCGGTCAAGGGCAAGGCCTACTCGGAGAAACTGTGCGCGAAAGCGGTCTCCAGGGGCCGTACGACGCAGGAGAAGGCCGACGCCCTGCTGGCGCGCATCACGCCGACGGCCGACCCTCAGGGCGTGGCCGGCTGTGACGCGGTCATCGAGGCCGTGTTCGAGAACCCGGAGCTCAAGCACAAGGTGTTCCAGGAGATCCAGGACATCGTCGCACCGGACGCGCTGCTGTGCTCCAACACCTCCACGCTGCCGATCACCGCGCTGGCCGAGGGCGTCGAGCGCCAGGCCGACTTCATCGGACTGCACTTCTTCTCGCCCGTCGACAAGATGCCGCTGGTCGAGATCATCAAGGGTGAGCGCACGGGGGAGGAGGCGCTGGCCCGCGCCTTCGACCTGGTCCGGCAGATCAACAAGACGCCGATCGTCGTCAACGACTCCCGCGGCTTCTTCACCTCCCGCGTCATCGGCCACTTCATCAACGAGGGCGTGGCGATGGTCGGCGAGGGCATCGAGCCCGCGTCGGTCGAACAGGCTGCGGCGCAGGCGGGCTACCCCGCCAAGGTCCTCTCCCTGATGGACGAACTGACGCTCACGCTGCCGCGCAAGATCCGCACCGAGTCCAAGCGGGCCGTGGAGGAGGCGGGCGGCACCTGGACGTCCCACCCCGCCGAGGCCGTCATCGACCGCATGGTCGACGAGTTCGACCGCACGGGTCGCAGCGGGGGAGCCGGCTTCTACGACTACGACGCCGACGGCAAGCGGACGGCCCTGTGGCCGGGCCTGCGCGAGCACTTCACGCGCGAGGGCGCCGAGATCCCCTTCCGGGACATGCAGGAACGCATGCTGTTCTCCGAGGCGCTCGACACGGTCAGACTCCTGGAGGAAGGCGTCCTGACGTCCGTCGCCGACGCCAACATCGGCTCGATCTTCGGCATCGGCTTCCCCGGCTGGACGGGCGGCGTCCTGCAGTACATCAACGGCTACGAGGGAGGCTTCCCCGGCTTCGTGGCACGCGCGCGTGAGCTGGCGGAGCGCTACGGGGACCGCTTCACGCCGCCGGTGCTGCTGGTGGAGAAGGCGGAGAAGGGGGAGCGGTTCGGGGACGCGTGAAGCCGAGGGTTGGGGGGTGGGTTCTGCCCCCTGGACCCCCGCTCCTCAAACGCCGGAGGGGCTGACTTACCCAGCCCGTCCGGCGTTTGAGGACGAGGCCCGTTCAGGGCCGAAGCGGGGG